>JAHDDU010000021.1:6139-43941 GCA_020629175.1 Flavimaricola sp.
CACCGTCACCGACGATTCGCCAGACAACGCCGAAGCGGAGGAAGAGCCCGTTTTCTCCTCCCGGGTTCGCGCTCAACGGGATGCAAAGAATGCCGATGATGCTCCGACAGCTGCCCAAGAGCCCGCCAAAGACCTTGCAACTCCGCTGACAACCGCCAAGAGCCGGATCACACCGATGGCGGACGGCGAAAAGGACGTATTGGCCACTGATACGCCCGACACGCTGCCTGATGTGCCCGGGCCTGATCTTTCGCGCCCGCGCACTGTGCCGCAACAGGTGCCACCCCGCCTCGCGCCTGGGACGCCCCCGCCTGCTGTGGCCGAGCGCCTTGCGCGTATTGCCGCCCGCAGCACGCCGCGCGCTTTGCCAGATGATGATCTGCCACCCGCGCCGCCCATTCGGCCCGCAACTATGGGCGAAAATGCTGCAGCACCAGCGCCACCCATTACGGGCAAGCCCAAGACTGCGGCCGAACCCAAGGCGCTGGCGGCCTCTCTCAAGCCTGCTGCTGCCGGTTCCACCTCAGGCGGGTTCGCCAGCCGCAGAAAACCATCCGCGGCACCTGCCCCAAGCTCGGCTCCGGCGGCCAAACCCGCGGCGGCGGCTGCCAAAGCCGTGCCATTTGGCGAAACGCAGACGCGCTCTGGGACGGGCAAACCGCGCTTTTTCCTGCTGATCCTGATCGCGGTTTTGCTGTTGTTCATGGCAGTCGTCTACGCATGGGCCACCGTTTTTCCCGAAGGCCGCATTGCTGGAGTCTTCGGCGGCGCTCAATCGCCAGACCCAATCACGATCAGCGCGCCCAGCGACAGCACACCGCTGGAGCCGCTCGAGGCTCCAGACCAGTCGAACCCTGATCTCCTCCTCGTGCCCACGGATCAGAGTGGGGCGGACGCGCCGAACGTGCTCCAGCCTGAACAATTGTCCCGTATCGAGCCAAACTTTGACGCTCCGCTGGATGATGCAATCACCGCCCTGCCCGACGCAGCCCCTCAGGAAGAGGTGGTCCAAACGGACCCGGTCGTCACGCCTACAACGCCTCCCGGTACGGTACTCAGCCCTGCTGAAGCCGATAGATTCTACGCCGCAACCGGGGTCTGGCTCCGCGCGCCGCGCCTGCCGCTTTTGCCAGAGGCCGAAACGCTTGACCTTGCCTCTGTGACGGCAGCGGACGCAGTCCCCACCGATCGGACGGCTGCCGAGCTGCCGACGTTAGGCACCGTGATCCCTGATGTCGTCTTGGCCACACAGCGCAACCCACCCTCTGCCGATACCGTATTTGCCCGCGACGATCGTGGTCTCTTGCTCGCGACAGAGGCAGGCACACTCACGCCGTACGGGATGCTGATCTACGCAGGTCAGCCTGCCGTCGTCCCACCGACCCGCCCTGGCACGGTTGCTCCAGAGCCGGAAATCGCCGAAGCGCCCGCAACGGATCCTGCCGCGCCATCGGTTGAGGATGTTGCAGCGGTCGCAGCGCCCGAGGTCACGGACGAAGACGCCGTGACTGCAACACTCGAAGCGCTCATCGCCGAAGCTGCATCTCCGGCGCCGGTTGAAACACCAGTTGTCGCCGAGGCAGCCACCCCACCGGCCCTTGATGACCAAGGCTTGACCATCGCCACCGCCGAAGGCGCGCTGTCGCCCGATGGCATCCTGATCTTCGCGGGCGCTCCTTCTGTGGTCCCACCCACGCGGCCCGGTACAACGGCCCCGGCCATCGAAACCGGTACTGCAACAGCAGGGGGTGTGACCCTCGCAGCGTTCCGCCCATCGGCACGTCCCACATCGCTTGATATTCCGGCCACGGCGATCCCGCTGCCTGCCTACACCGGCCAGCGTCCCGTCCTCCGCCCGGCGGGCTTGGCCCCCGCAGCCCAACCCGTCATTGACGACACCACCGTGGCCGCCACGCTTGCAGCAATCGTTGCCTCCGCGCCCGATCCGCTCGCCACCGCCACGGCCCGCGCGGTTGACCGGACGACGACACCCGAAACACGCCCGCGCAACTTTGCCCGTGTGGTCGCGGCCGCACAGGCCCGTCAGGCCTCTCTGGCCTCAACTCAGCAGGCCGCTGCAACCACCTCGTCCCAGCCCGCCGTCGTCTCTTCGGCCGCCGCACAGCCCACCGGGCCGATCCCGCGCAACGTTGCCGCCGCCGCAACCATTGAAAGCGCCATCAACCTGCGCGAAATCAACCTAATCGGCGTCTACGGTCGGCCCAATAATCGCCGCGCTTTGATCCGACTGGCCAATGGGCAATTCGTCCGCGTGGGTGTGGGAGACTCTCTCGACGGTGGCCGCGTGACCGCCATCAGCGATAACGTCATCAACTACGTCAAACGCGGCCGCACCATTGCGCTTGGCGTTCCGGGCTAGGCGCGCGCTCGCGAATTTGGCGTCAGATGCGCGAAGGCGCCATCACCGTAGCTCTTCCGCACGTTCGAAATCACCACGTGAAAGCCGCTGTACCATTCCTGATAGCGACGCTTGGCCTCAAGGTGCTTGGGGTGTGCTGAAAACTGTCGCAACGCGTCGGCGTTCTGCCAGTAATAGATCGAATTCCGCCGGACACCATCCGCAGATTGCCAGCTCTCTTTGCCAACAAACCCTTCAATTTCGTCAGCAGCTGTCGCGATCAACGCATCAAGCGCGAGAAATTCTTCGGTCGCATCCTTGGTCTCAAAGATAAATTGCACAGACATCATCAGCGCTTCACTCCTACGTTCGACTAGAGCCCTGAGCATAGGTCTGCGGCCAATGATTTGGTCTTGCAATCCCAAAGTCAAAACAACAGCATCTTTGCATGAAACACACACTACTTATCGCACTCTGCAGCGCGACGCCCGCCTTGGCCCAAGACACCGCAGAAGTCACACTCATCAAATCGATCTTTGAAACGTTGAACCCCCTCTCCATCGCGGAAAACCGGGAATATTGCGGCTATATCGGGCTGGATGACGCAGGCAATCTCGTCGCCTCTGACCCCACGCCGGGAGACGACGCTTCCTGCCTGTCAGACGATCCGGTGGAGATCACCGTCATCACCGCCTCCTACCACACCCATGGCGGCTACGCCGAGGATTACGCCAGCGAACTGCCCAGCGCCGACGACTACGAAGGCGATGAAGCCGAAGGGATTGACGGCTACGTCGCAACACCCGGCGGCCGTCTGTGGTACATTGATACTCTGGACGAAACGGTCAGCCAGATTTGCGGTCTCGGATGTCTTCCGTCGGATCCAAATTTCGTCCCCGGCGATCTCGGGATCATTCAAGAGAGCTACACATACGATGAGTTCATCGTGAAACTCGAAGAATGATCGTCACACATTGCAACGAATTGTCAGGGTGGTGAGAGACCGCCCTCATTGCGTTTCTGCCGCTGAACTTGCATTTAGACGGTATGGAGTCCTTCCTTTTCCAAGCCTCAATATACCTCACCGCTGCGGTCCTCGCGGTGCCTCTCGCGTCGCGTCTTGGGCTTGGCTCGGTGCTCGGGTACCTCGTCGCCGGGGTGGCCATCGGCTTCATCCCGTCCATCGGCTCTGACAACACAGAAATTCAGCACTTCGCTGAATTCGGCGTGGTCATGATGCTTTTCCTGATCGGGCTGGAGCTTGAGCCACGCGCACTCTGGGATATGCGGCACAGGTTGATGGGGCTCGGCGGGCTACAAATCCTGCTGACCACCGCCGCCGTCATGGCCGGCGGGATGGCGCTTGGCCTGCCGTGGCAAACGGCGTTGGCGGTCGGCCTCATCTTCGCCCTCTCCTCTACAGCAATCGTTCTGCAAACGCTGACAGAGAAAGGCTTGATGCAAACCGCAGGTGGGCGGTCGACCTTCTCGGTCTTGCTCAGTCAGGACATCGCCGTCATCCCGATGCTTGCCCTTCTGCCACTTCTGGCCCTCGGCTCGGGCGGTGTTATTCTGGGCGATGATGGCTCGCTCACTTTGGCGACAGACGATCATGGCGACGGTGCCCACCACACCCTGAGCCTGGTTGAAGGACTCCCCGGTTGGGGCGTCACGCTCGTCACCATCGGCGCTGTCATCGCCGTGATCCTCGTTGGCACTTACCTGACGCGTCCGGTGTTCCGCTACATCCATCAGGCCAACCTGCGTGAGATGTACGTGGCCCTCGCCCTGCTTATGGTCGTGGGCACAGCTGTCCTGATGCAAATGGTCGGCCTTTCGCCCGCGCTTGGCACGTTCCTCGCCGGGGTTGTGCTCGCCAACTCCGAATTCCGGCACGAGATTGAAAGCGATCTTGAACCGTTCAAAGGCCTCCTGCTCGGTCTCTTCTTCATCACAGTCGGCGCAGGCATTAACTTTGAAACCTTACTGCGTGATCCAATCACCATCGTGGCCCTGACCGTCGCGCTGATGATCACCAAAGGCCTCATCCTCTACGGCCTTGGCACCCTCTTCAAACTGCGCGGACGCAATCGCTGGCTCTTTGCACTTGGTCTGGCGCAGGCGGGCGAATTCGGCTTTGTCCTTACCTCGTTTTCGCTGCAACAGGGCGTCCTTGGACCGGGCCTCTCGGAACGGCTCCTTCTGATCACGGCGCTCTCGATGCTGCTGACACCATTGTTCTTCATCCTCTACGAACAGCTGAGCAAGCGTTACTCTGACACGTCTGATGATCCAGAAGATGACATCACCGAACAAGGCACCGTTATCATCGCAGGCATCGGTCGCTTTGGTCAGGTGGTAAACCGGCTCGTTCAGGGCGCCGGGTTCTCAACCGTTGTGCTCGACAGTGATCTGCCTACCATTCAGCGTATGCGCCGCTTTGGCACAACCGGTTTCTTCGGGGACCCGTCACGCCCTCAAGTTCTGACAAACGCCGGATTGATGGAGGCTTCCACCCTCATCGTCTGCGTCGATGATCGCGCCACCGCCTTGCGCGTGGTCCGCTACGCCCGCAGGCAGCGGCCGGACCTCCACATCATCGCACGCGCCTATGACCGGGTGCATGTCTACCAGCTCTATCAGGCAGGAGCGAACGACATCGTGCGCGAGATGTTTGACAGTTCGCTGCGCGCAGGCCGCTACGCGCTCGAACATCTGGGCCTGTCCGGGTTTGAGGCCTCGCAGGCGGAAATGGCATTTTACCACAACGACCGTGCCGCCGTCCGTGAGCTCGCAGCGCTGTGGAAACCGGGTGTGCCAGTTGAGAAGAACGACGCCTACGTAAGCCGCGCCCGCGAGCTAAACCGCGAGCTTGAGACCGCCATCGTCACCGAAACCCGCAAAGCGCGGGATGAAGATGAAGAGCGCCCCGGCTTTCAGACCAAAGACGCTCCCTAGGGTGGATTCATCACCCGTCGCTGACGCCGGCCTCGGCAAATGTCGCCATGCCCGAATGACAGGCCACCGCTGACTTCAGAATGTTGATCGCGAGCGCCGCGCCCGAGCCTTCGCCAAGCCGCAGCCCCAGTGATAAAAGCGGCACCTTGCCCATGGCGTCCAGCATACGAGCGTGGGCCCCTTCCGCACTCAGATGTCCCGCGACCGCGTGATCCAGCGCACCCGGAACTTCGACGTCCAAGCAGGCCGCCGCCGCCGAACAAATGAACCCATCAAGGATCACCGGAATGCGGTGTGCCCGCGCCGCAGCAATGGCGCCTGCCATGCCGGCCAACTCCCGTCCGCCAAGGCACCGCAACGCCTCTAGCCCCTTTGCACCGGCGTGCCGGTCCAAACCCGCGGCCACGACCTCGGTCTTACGGGCCAGACCCGCATCGTCCACACCCGTGCCACGCCCGGTCCAATCCTCCGGCGCACCGCCGAAATTGGCAGCACCCAAGGCCGCGGCTGAAGTGGTGTTGCCAATCCCCATCTCACCCGTGACCAGAACGTCCGCTTGCGGGTCGACAGCCTCCCAGCCAGCGCGCAACGCCTCAACCAATTCTGCCTCTGTCATCGCAGGGCCTTCGGTGAAATCAGCCGTCGGCGTTTCGAGCGACAGCGCTATAACGTCCAACTTGGCACCAGCCGCTTGGGACAACTGGTTGATAGCGGCACCACCATGCTGAAAATTCAGCACCATCTGCTCTGTCACTTCTGCAGGAAAGGCCGAAACCCCCTTCGCCGTCACCCCATGGTTTCCCGCAAATACAATGACTTGAGGCGCCGAAATTTGCGGCCGCGCATTGCCGCGCCAAGCGGCATACCAGATGGCCAGCTCTTCCAACCGCCCCAAGGCCGCAGGCGGCTTGGTCAGCTGCATATTGCGCGCCTCAGCTTCCTCTCGCGCCGCGGCATCCGCCTCTGGAGTGGCCTTCAAGGCCTCCACAAAACCGTCAATCGAAGTAAATGGTGCGCGCATCCTAGCCCCCGTTGTAGAAGTGTTGAAAACCTCATACCGGTCTGACAGCCAAGCGAAAGAGCACAAAAGACATGACCACGCAAAAACACGACACCCCCCCGCTCTTTGCATGGATCGATGTGCCTGCCAGCCTCGGCCTGCTGTCGCGCCTGCCGATCCGCGTCGACATCGCTGCAGCCTCTGCCCGCGGCCCGCACAGCGCCTGGGCCTACCCGCTTGCAGGCCTCGTCATCGCGTTCTGCGCTCTGGCTCTCACCTCGGTTGCGCTGTGGTTCGGCCTACCCGCCCCTCTGGCTGCCGCGCTGTTCCTCGCGGCGCAGATCACCCTGACAGGGGCCATGCACGAAGACGGCCTCGCCGATAGCTTTGACGGCCTTTGGGGCGGATGGACCCGCGACAAACGTCTCGACATCATGAAGGACAGCCACATTGGCACATATGGTGTTCTCTCACTTGGCGTCTCAATGCTTGCCCGCTGGTCCGCCGTCACTTTGATCCTCAGCGCTGATGCTTGGGCGGCGCTCCTCGCCGTCGCAGCCCTCAGCCGCGCGGCCATGCCATGCGTGATGGCGGTCCTGCCCCACGCCCGCTCAAACGGGCTCAGCCATCACGTGGGCCGTCCGCTGCCCATCACCGCGCTCATCGGCGCGGCGCTCGCTGCCCTCTTCGCCCTCATCATGCCAGACACTCCGGCGCTGCTGCTCATCCTGACAGTCACCGCCACCACCATCCTCTGGGCCAAAATCGCCCAAGCCAAAATCGGCGGCCAAACAGGTGACATCCTGGGCGCCACACAACAACTCACAGAAGTCACTGCTCTTATGGTGCTGGCCGCCTCTCTCGCCTGACCCCCGGCTTCATCTGACCAGATAAACTCCCCCCGGAGGGCCCCGGCCTCCCGTCCTTATGGCATCTGACAGTCAAGCGCTGCGTCAAAGCTCTCGCGGCCCTGATGCGCGCCGATATCCCGCGCGACGAGCTCATTGCCCAAGGTCACGGCCAACACCCGGCTCCAATCTGCCGTGGCCACAATCATCTCAGGCCCCGCCCCGCAATCTCGGATGCCGCCCGCAATATCCCGCTCGCCGATCCGGTGGTTTGTCACCCCGCCTGCCTCGGCCACAAGGGTCAACGCCCCCGGCGCATAGCGAAATATTCGCAGCACCTTCGCCAGATGCGGGCGGTCAACAAAAGCGATCTCAATCGCCCCATCACCATCCAAATCCGCCGCCCCAATGGGCGATAGCCAGCGATTAGACCGCCCGATGTAGTCCGTCGCAGCATCTAGCACGAGCCCGTCATCGGTTTCGCGATAAATGGCCAACTGCGCACCGCGCGTGACAGAAGTGCGTACGGCAATAATCTCGGCCCGGCCGTCCCCATCAAGATCAACGAGCCTTGGGGCCACATCCTCAAACACATGACCAGTGCCTGCCGCAATGACATAGGAGCCGCAGGCCGCGCTATCCACACGAGGGGTCAGCAGTCGGATGCGCTCCGCCTCGATCTGGTCGCCCAGAATGCCATGACCGTAGGCTGTGGTCGCCCCCTCATACCAAACCGTCACACCAAAAGTTTCGCTGCCGCGGATGGTGTCAGGCATGTCCGTCGTCGGCGCGACGGTGCACGCCATCGACGATGAAGCAAAGACAGCGGCGCAGACCGCCGCCCAGCGGATCAAATCTGCTTCTCTGGCATTTGCACAATCAGTCCGTCCAGCGCATCCGTCACCTTCAGCTGACACGTCAGACGGGACCGGGCCGGATCAGGCTCGTAGGCAAAGTCGAGCATGTCTTCTTCCATACCGTCTTTGGCGGGCAGTTTTTCAACCCAAGACGGATCAACATAGACATGACAGGTTGAACAGGCGCAGGCGCCGCCGCAATCCGCTTCGATGCCCGGAATGCCATTATCGCGCGCGCCTTCCATCACTGTCAGCCCGTTGGCCACCTCGACAACATGCTCTGTGCCGCCATGCTCTATATATGTGATCTTCGCCATTTTCGGTGCAAACTCCCTGCCCGTCTTACGTTTTCGGGCCGAGCCTAGAAGAAGTGATCTCGCCCTGCCAGCGCGAATTCGTCTGTTTTACGGCATTAGCCGTCGCGGGATGTCTGGCTTGCCGCGACATTTCGCCGTAACACAGGGTCCATGAAGGTTAACGTCTCCATTTTTGCGGCCCTCGCCCTTTCGGCCTGTGCCCGCTTGCCTGTGGTTGAGGATGTCTTGCCCCCGCGCACAATCCTGCCCAGCGCAAACATCGAGCTTGGCGCAGACGGCCGCTGTTTTGCCGCCCAGCGCACATCAGACCCCGTGTTTGAGACGGTCACAGAACAAGTAGAGGTCGTCCCCCCGGTGCGGGATGCGAACGGCACCATCATAACGCCTGGCGTCTTCCGCGAGGAACCCCGCGCCCGCGTCGCCACCCCCGCCCAGCAATCACGCTTTGAAACGCCTTGCCCGCAAGTTCTGACCGAAGAATTCACCGCAAGCCTCCAGCGTGCGCTCGCTGTGCGCGGCCTCTATGACGGCCCCATCACAGGCGTCTACGATCAACGCACCGGCACCGCGGTTCGCAGTTTTCAGGACATCAATAGCCCTATCCTGTCGATCGAGGCGGGCCGCCGTCTGGGGCTGATTCCGCTGTCCGCAGCACAGCTCGAGGAACTATCCACCCCCACAAACGACTAAGGGCGCTCCAAAGAGCGCCCCAGCCAATCACGTTTGATCGCCGCTTACTCGCTGACAACGAGCGCCACAAACCGTGGATCGCCCTCGCGCCGCACAAGCATTAACAACGACTTGCGCCCACCGTCGATAGCTTCGGCAATCCGGTCTTCCAGATCACTCACCTGCGTGACAGGCTGCTGTCCGGCTTCGGTGATCACATCACCAGCGATAAGGCCTTTGTCCTCCGCATCCGTTCCTTCACCGATTGAGACGATCACAAGACCTTCTGTTTCGATATCCAGCCCGTATTGCTCGGACAGTTCTGGCGTGATTTCAGACAGCGTCATGCCCAAAATCTCGGACATTTCAGGCGCTTCCGGCTCGGCGCTGCCAGCGGCAGGGAATGTGTCCACAGCCTCTTCGCGGCGGCCCAAGGTAATGTCGAGCGTCACCATCTGGCCATTGCGCAGCACCTCTACCGGCACCGTTGCATTCACCGGCGTATTGCCGACGATCCGCACAAGCTCGCGTGTGTTTTCAATGTCTTTGCCATCAAAGACGAGGATCACATCGCCCGCTTCCATACCGCCATCGGCGGCAGGACCCGGAGGCACATCCGTCACCATCGCACCATCCGTCGACGGCAGGCCGACAATCGCCTCAACCATATCTGGCGTTACATCCTGAATGCGCACACCGAGCCAGCCGCGCCGCGTTTCACCAAACTCCAGCAACTGATCCACCACATTGGTCACAACACTCGAAGACATCGCAAAACCGATGCCGATCGAGCCGCCATTGGGTGACAGGATCGCCGTGTTCACGCCAATGACCTCACCCGCCATGTTAAAAAGCGGCCCGCCCGAGTTGCCGCGGTTAATTGCGGCATCGGTCTGGATGTAGTCGTCGTAGGTGCCCTGAAGCTCACGATTGCGGGCCGAGACGATACCGGCGGAGACAGAGAACCCCTGCCCCAGCGGATTGCCCATGGCCATGACCCAATCGCCAACACGGCTACCGACACCATCGCTATCGCCAAACTCGACGAACTGCAGCGGGCTGTCGTATTCCACTTTCAAAACAGCAATATCCGTGTTCGGATCGGTCCCGATCAGCTCGGCTGGCAACAGCTCGCTCGGCTGGCCTTCACCGGGAAAAAACTCAATCTCAATCTCATCCGCGCCTTCGATGACATGGTTGTTGGTGACGATGTAGCCATCTTCGGAAATCACAAAGCCAGAGCCCAGAGCGGCAGACCGGCGCGGCGAGTCTTCACCGCGGTCATCAAACTCGTTGAAAAAATCCTCAAAGGGAGAGCCCTCCGGCACGATCCCACGTGGCCCGGTGTTGCCTGCAACGACGGTCGACGTGGTGATGTTCACAACAGATGGGCTCACCTGCTGGGCCAGATCGGCAAAGGTCACAGGCCGTCCATTATCGGTCAAATCCTGCGCCGGAGCAGGCAAAGGAGCCAGCGCAATCGCGGCACCAATGGCCAAAGCACCGGCCATCTTCGCGGGCCATGTAATGGTCTCACTGCGCGCCACAGCAACAGCGCGCACCTCTCGTTGGGTTTTCGTCATAAGGCGGATCCCTTCCAATCGTTTCCGCGGGGCCGCGCCCCACAAACTGCTCTAAGAGATAATGTAGGGCCCTTCGCGCACAACGCAAAGGCTGATCTCATTTGGTAAAAGACGCGTGAACACCTCTCTTGTGTTTTCCTACGCCTCAGCATCCGATGGACCAAGTCTTCCCCAACCTGCCACGTCTTAACAACTATGAAACACCTGATCCCCTGCCTGCTGTGTCTCTGTGCGAGCACTGCGACCGCCCAGTCAATCTGTGACGGCCAATACGCACAGGCCGGTGCCCTGCTTGACGCGGCCTACAGCCAGAACGGCACGCTGCATGCCGGCGGCAATTATTGGCACCGCCGTGACAACATCGGCGTCACGCTCGACATTTACCGCCTCCTGCAGGGGTTGGATGATCTGAACCTGCGGCGTGCAGAAACTATCTATCAGGAATTCCCCGATGACCCGCTGCTGGAGGAGAGCTCTGTCCACGCGGCCTTTACCCGCCTGCTGCCGACCTTCCAGCGCGCAACGGAACTCTCTGACGATGACGCCTACCTCATCGCCACCACGGCTGACATGATCACGACCTCTGGCCCCGCCTTCGGCTGGTGGCTGACCGATCCTCCTCTTCAGGAATTGACAGAGCGCGAGCGAGCCACACGAGACCTTGCCCGAGAGGAGCCTTTAGTCAACTGGCTGCAATACATCATGGCCGCCTCGGATGCGCCTTGGGCCTATGGCTGGCACCTGTCCTCAGGCCGCGCCTCCAACAGCGAGGCACAGGCCTATCAAGCGCTCGCGAGCCGTGCCTTTGACGACTACCGCGCAGGCGATGGGCTAGCCTGGGCCGTCGCAGGGCTCAGCCTGATGTCCCATAATGCACCCGCCATGATCAGCCTCTCCGAGGATTGGTTTGACGATGTCACGGACTGCGGGGCCGACGCCGCGACATACGCCGCCTACGCCATCGCCCGGTTCGAAATCCTCCGCGCTCAAGGCAGCATTCACAGCGCCGATGCAGACGTCCTGCCATCCGAAATGCGCCGTCTCGCCTTTGAACAGCTATCGATGGGCGCCCTGCTGAACGCCCACCGCGACCATCAACCCTTTGGCTCCGCAGAGGCTCTGGCGACGCTTGCGCCCGATGACACCGCAAGACATTGGGCCAACGTGGGCCACAGCTTTCGCGCGGCCACCATCGAAGAGCTGATCGACATCCACGCGAGCGCGCCCCTCGATCCGCGCAGTTTTCGACTGCTCAACATCCTCTCTGCCGACAATATCGTGGCCTTTGCAAACGCCGACGGCCGCCATGATGATGACCGCCGCATCCTGCTGAGCGCCGCAGCGGCACGATATTTCGCCCTTGGGCAGGACGACGCTGCAGCAGCGCTTTTGCCCGAGATTGCAGCCCTCTCGGCCGAAGACAGCGACGGGCTAGACGCCATCCTATCCGCCCGGCACCCGAAAGATCGGCGCATTGCACTTTTCCTCTTGGCCCTGCCCGATCCCGCAACATGGATCACTGCCGACTTGGGGCCTTACGATTGGTCACCAGACATCGCTCTGACCCAACGCATACGCACCAAACGCGGCCTTGATCTGCCGTTTGAGCTGAGGTCGGCATCTTACTTGCAACGCGATCTGGAGGTCTGGCTTCGACTGCCCTCACGCTGGGACGCGTACTTCGGAATGCGCGGCGCGTCGCTCGGTTATATCGACCGCGCGCATTGGCGCGGCGTCCAGCCAAACGCCCCCCGCCGCATCCCGCAAATTCCGCCGCAGAGCCCGGATGCCCAGGGCATGGAGCTAGCTCACCTCATCGCTTGGGACGAACTCGCCCGGCTTGGCCCATCCCACGGTGTGGCCTGGCGGATCAGCAATGTGGTGGTCGATTGGGCCGAGACGGACAGCGACCGGCTGTTCTTTCGCTTGTTCACCCAATCCGAAGACATCGCAGACGCGCTTGAACAGGTCATAGCACTACAGGCCCGCAACGCCATGGCCTCACGCGCCGACGGCAAGCCTCCTGGCCAACGCGCGTTCGAGCTGTTGAACCGCCGCTACTACGACACCGCCGCTGCTGCACGGTCGGTCGTCTGGCAGAGGTGTTCAAACCGATGTGACGAGTGATGCGCATGCGTTGTGCATCGAATGTGCATCAATTCTGCATCCGCAATTTTGGCTGTCAGGGCCGCCGCGCGACGATGAAATGGCTCGGTGGCGACATGGAAAAATCATGCGTCTCCACCACTTCAAACCCTGCCTCACGCATCATCTGATCCAACTCGCCAGTGGTGAAATACGACAGATGCGGCGCCTTACCGATCTTTTGCATCACCCAGATCACCGGCGGGATGACAAAACGCTTCCAGCCCCTCATGCAGGCGGACTTAGAGATGAAATAACCGCCAGGCTTGACCAGTTGCAAAATTCGCCCGATCTCTGCCTGAGGATCGTCCGACAAATGCAAGTAATTAAACGCTAAAACGGCATCATACTTTGCACCATCCGATAGTTCGCTTTCAGCTGTCGCCTGCGCGTTCTCGATGTTGCCTGCACCCGCAGCCCGTACCTTCTCGGCTCCGATCTCAACCATCCGGCGCGACACATCCGTCGCCCGCAAACGCCCTACATGTGGCGCAATCCGCAGCGCCGTCGTCGACGTGCCGCAGGCGAGTTCCAAAACATGATCATCCGCCTTGAGGTAGCTCACCGCCCGGTCGAGCGTTCGCTCATAGGCATCCATATCTTTGATGGGATCTTTTGCATACTTATCTGCAACCTTATCCCAGAACGCAGCACTCCCAACCATTTCAAACCTCTTTATTTCATTGGCTTTTGCAAGAAACCTACCCCAACATCCTTTCCATTTGAATTGACAGAATACGCAAGCAATATATGCATTAATGCATGGATTATCGCAGCATAACCTTTGACTGGAACCGCGCCCGCGCCTTCCTTGTCACTGCAGAGCAAGGCTCCTTTTCCGCAGCTGCCAAGGCGCTCGGGACAACACAGCCTACGTTGGGCCGACAGGTCGACGCATTGGAACAAGAGCTTGGGATCGCGCTTTTTGAGCGCGTCGGCCGCGGCCTCGTCCTCACCCCCGGCGGGCACGAATTGGTCGATCACGTCCGCGCCATGGCCGAGGCAGCCAGCCGGATGTCCCTTGCAGCGACAGGCCAATCCCAAACCCTTGAAGGCACCGTCTCGATCACCGCGAGCGAGATTTACAGCGCCACGATCCTACCCCCCATCATCGCCCGGTTGCGGCGCGATTACCCCAAGCTAAAGCTCACTATCGTCCCCGCCAATCACGCCGTCGATCTGCAGCGGCGCGAGGCCGACATCGCCATTCGCAATTTTCGCCCCACGCAAAATGACTTGATCGCGCGCAAGCTCCCCGACGACCGCGCTTACCTTTATGCGACCCCCGGCTATCTCGACAGCATCGGCAATCCGACAACGATCGAAGCACTGCAACAGGCTGAATTTATTGGGTTTAACCATGACACGATGCAAGAGATGATCACTGGCATGGCGGTCTATGGGCTCACGTTGACAGCTGACAACTTTTCGATCAACGCAGGCAATCATATGGTCCATTGGGAGCTGACAAAGCTGGGCTGCGGGATCGGCGTCGTACCGCAAACCGCAGGCGATGCAGAGCCCTCGGTGGTGCGCGTCCACCCCGAAACGGCCCCCATGGTCTTTCCCGTCTGGCTCGTCACCCACCGCGAGTTAAAGACCAGCCGCCGGGTCCGCGCCGTCTATGACGTGATGGCAGAAATGTTAGGCAGCAGCTGAAAAAACCTCTTGCCAATTTCGCGGCTCTGCCGTTACCCCTAGGGCATCAGGTTCGGGAGAATCCCATGGTATACAATCCACGGGTGCCGAAGGAGCAACCGCCCCGGTAAACTCTCAGGCAAAAGGACCGACCTGATTTTGACATCTGGAGAGTGGCCCAAACGGGCCCGCCGAAGGGATAATGATCTCAGGCGCCGCACGGCAAGGACAGATGGGGCATTTGACGCGACCGACGGTCGTGACCTGACGCCCGCGGCTTTGGCCGCTCATATCCGAAGGGGCCCTGCCTTGTCTGACCTGACCGAATTGGCCCTCGCCAATCTGCACCTCGAGCTGGGCGCACGCATGGTGCCTTTCGCGGGCTACAATATGCCCGTGCAATACCCGATGGGCGTGATGGGTGAGCATCAACACACGCGCACCAAAGCCGGGCTGTTTGACGTCAGCCATATGGGTCAGGTTCTGCTGCAGCCCAAAGGGTCGATAGAGGACACCGCCCGCGCCTTTGAAGCGCTGATGCCGGTGGACGTCCTGGGCCTCGCCGAGGGGCGGCAACGCTATGGATTGCTGACCAACGACGCAGGCGGCATTCTCGATGACCTGATGTTCGCCAACCGGGGTGATCATTTCTATGTGGTCGTCAACGCAGGCTGCAAAGCGGATGATATCGCCCACATGCAAGCGCACCTGAGCGCGACATGCGATGTCGTCCCCGTGACGGATCGCGCCCTCCTTGCCCTGCAAGGACCTGCTGCTGAGGCCGCCCTGTCTGCCATCGTGGATGTGAGCGGGATGCGCTTTATGGACAGCGTCAACATGGCCTCAGACTACGGTGATCTCTGGATTTCGCGATCCGGCTACACCGGTGAAGACGGGTTTGAGATCAGCGTGGCGAACACGCAGGCAGAGGCCTTTGCCCGCGCTTTATTGTCTGCGGAAGATGTGGCCCCCATCGGCCTTGGCGCGCGGGATGCCTTGCGCCTTGAGGCGGGGCTTTGCCTCTACGGACACGACATCACGCAAGAGACCTCGCCCATTGAGGCGGGCCTCACTTGGGCCATTCAGAAGGCGCGCCGCAGCGGCGGCGATCGCGCAGGCGGCTTTCCCGGTGCAAAACGCATTCTGCAGGAACTCACCCAAGGCCCTGCCCGCAAACGCGTTGGCCTGCGCCCCGAAGGCCGCGCACCAATGCGCGAAGGCACGGCCCTCTTCGCAGGCGACACTCCCATTGGCACGGTAACTTCTGGCGGCTTTGGACCAACGGTCGGTGCCCCAATTGCGATGGGCTACGTTGATGCCGCCTACGCTGAACCAAACACTCAGATCACCGGAGAGGTACGCGGCAAACGCCTGCCGCTGACGGTGAGCCCGATGCCTTTTATCCAACAGACCTACAAACGCTAACCAACAGGACGACCCCATGAAATACACCGAAGACCACGAATGGCTCCGCATCGAAGATGACCTGATCGTTGTCGGCATCACCGAACACGCCGCAACGCAGCTGGGCGATATCGTCTTTGTCGAATTGCCCGAGATTGAGACACAGACCGCCAAAGGCGACGAAGTCGTCGTGATCGAAAGCGTCAAGGCCGCCTCTGACATCCTCGCGCCGATTGATGGTGAGATTGTCGAAGTCAATGAAGCGCTCACCGACAACCCCGCTCTCGTGAACGAGGATCCGACGGGTGAGGCGTGGTTCTTCAAGCTCAAGGTCGACGACACCTCTGTGGTCAACGATTTCATGGACGAAGACGAGTACAAAGCCCTCATCGACTAAGCGCCTCGAGTTTCGCGAAATTCGATCCGACATTGGAGACTGACATGTCCTACAGCCCCACGACCTACGACACCTACGATTTCGCCAATCGCCGCCACATCGGCCCATCGCCGTCCGAAATGGCGCAGATGTTGCAGGCCGTGGGCGCGCCGGACCTTGACGCTCTGATCGCCCAGACGGTGCCAGAGAGTATCCGCCAAAAAGACCCACTCACCTGGACGCCGCTGGCAGAGCATGAGTTGCTCGACATGATGCGCGGGGTTGCGGCCAAGAACACAGTCATGATCAGCCTGATCGGCCAGGGGTATTACGGGACGGTCACGCCCCCCGCGATCCAGCGCAACATCCTTGAAAACCCTGCGTGGTACACGGCCTACACGCCTTATCAGCCCGAGATTGCGCAGGGCCGTCTTGAGGCGCTGTTGAACTACCAGACGATGGTGGCGGATCTGACCGGCCTGCCCGTGGCAAATGCGTCCCTGCTCGACGAAGCGACAGCTGCGGCCGAGGCGATGACCATGGCCCAGCGCGGCGCCAAATCCAAAGCCAAGGCATTCTTCGTGGACGAAAACTGCCACCCCCAGACCATCGCCGTGGTTGAGACCCGCGCCCTGCCTTTGGGGATCGAGGTCATCGTCGGCCCCGCTGCGCAAATGCAACCCAGCGAGGTGTTCGGCGCGCTGTTCCAATATCCGGGCACCTATGGTGACGTCATCGACTACACCAGTGAGATCGCCGCATTGCACGAGGCCAAGGCCATCGCAGTTGTGGCCACGGACCTTCTGGCCCTGACGATGCTCAAAGAACCGGGCCAGATGGGGGCTGACATTGCTATCGGGTCCTCGCAACGGTTCGGCGTGCCGATGGGCTACGGCGGCCCGCACGCGGCCTTTATGTCCTGCTCGGATGCGCTCAAACGGTCTATGCCCGGGCGGATTGTTGGCGTTAGCGTCGATGCGCGCGGCAACAAGGCGTACCGCCTGTCGCTCCAAACCCGCGAGCAGCACATCCGGCGCGAAAAAGCCACGTCCAACGTTTGCACCGCTCAGGCTCTGCTGGCTGTAATGGCGAGTTTTTACACAGTGTTCCACGGCCCCGAGGGTCTGCGCGCCATTGCAGAGCGCGTGCATTTCTTGACCGGGCGGCTCTATCGCGCGCTGAAGGCCGCGGGGGCCAAGATCGGGCCGAAGGATTACTTTGACACAATCACCGTCGAGGTCGGCGTGGGACAAGCAGGCATTCTGGCCGCTGCGCGTGCCGAGGGCGTTAATCTGCGCAAGATCGGCAGCGACCGGATTGGCATTAGCCTGGACGAAACCTCGGACGAGCAGGTGCTGATGCGGGTCCTCCGCGCCTTTGGTATCCACATCGCCCCCCCCCATCGCGGAACGCTCGGGTTTGCCAAGGAGATGGTCCGCACGACAGATTACCTCACCCACCCCGTGTTCCACATGAACCGGGCCGAGAGTGAGATGATGCGCTACATGCGCCGCCTGTCAGACCGCGATCTGGCGCTGGACCGGGCGATGATCCCACTGGGGTCCTGCACGATGAAGCTGAACGCCGCCGCCGAAATGATGCCGATCACCTGGCCCGAGTTCGGCGCGCTGCACCCCTTCTGCCCGCCCGATCAGGCAGCAGGCTACACCCATGCCATCAACGACCTGCATGACAAGCTCTGCGAAATTACCGGCTATGATGCGATGTCGATGCAGCCAAACTCTGGCGCGCAGGGCGAATATGCTGGCCTGCTGACCATCGCGGCCTACCATCGTGCGCGCGGCGATCTGGAGCGGAACATCTGCCTCATTCCGATGTCCGCCCACGGTACCAACCCGGCCTCTGCGCAGATGGCGGGGATGAAGGTTGTTGTCGTCAAATCCGCATCTAACGGCGACGTAGACCTTGATGACTTCCGATCCAAGGCTGCCGAGGCGGGCGACAACCTCGCGGCCTGCATGATCACCTACCCCTCCACCCACGGCGTGTTTGAGGAGACAGTGCGCGAGATTTGCGACATCACGCATGAGCACGGTGGTCAGGTCTACCTCGACGGGGCGAACCTCAATGCGATGGTCGGCCTCGTAAAACCGGGCGAGATCGGCTCGGATGTCAGCCACTTGAACTTGCACAAGACCTTTGCCATCCCCCATGGCGGCGGCGGCCCCGGCATGGGCCCCATCGGTGTAAAGGCCCACCTCGCCCCGTATCTGCCCGGCCACCCCGAAGGCGCGGGCGACGAAGGTCCGGTGAGTGCGGCACCCTATGGCTCGGCCTCGATCCTGCTGATCTCATGGGCCTATTGTCTGATGATGGGTGGCGAAGGTTTGACGCAAGCGACGCGTGTGGCAATCCTCAACGCGAACTACATCGCCGCCGAACTTCGCGGCAGCTATGATATTCTGTTCATGGGCAACAAGGGGCGTGTGGCGCATGAGTGCATTCTAGACACCCGGCCCTTTGCAGAAGTGGGCGTCACCGTTGATGACATCGCCAAGCGACTGATCGACAATGGCTTTCACGCGCCGACAATGTCCTGGCCGGTGTCTGGCACGCTGATGGTGGAACCGACCGAGAGTGAGACGAAGGCAGAGATTGACCGCTTTATCACAGCACTCAAATCAATCCGGGATGAAATCCGCGAGATCGAAGCAGGCGATATCACGCACGAAGCCTCCCCCCTCGCCCATGCGCCCCACACGGTCGAAGACCTCGTGGCGGATTGGACCCGCAGCTATCCGCGTGAAAAGGGATGTTTCCCACCCGGTGCGTTCCGAGTGGACAAATACTGGCCCCCAGTGGGCCGGGTCGACAATGTCTTTGGTGATCGCAACCTGATCTGCACCTGCCCACCACTCACGGAATACGCAGAAGATCTGGAAAAAGCAGACGCTTAAATACGGTGGAGCGGCGCGGTGGTCACGTTCATCGCGCCGCTGCCCGTTAACATCCGACACCTTGTGCCGGGTACATTGTCTCTATTGCCGCCTTGGCTCCGGCGATGAACATTTTTAGGTCAGGCCGGGCAAAAGGAATGCTCGAGATGGCTGCCATATAAAGACGCTGATCCCCACGGATGAGAAAGCTTGCAGGCTCGGCGAAAGCGACCTTCTGGTTGCGCTGCATGTCATTCGAGATGTAGAGGCCCCAGCTTTCCGCGTCTTGCACCGACAGCCCGTAGGCAACTGGAAATTCCGCCAACCCCCATTCTTCTTGCGCCCGCAGCGCGTCATCTTTTGTGTCCATTGAGGCCAACAGAATGTTCAGGCCCGCATCCTCGATATCTGTGCGGAGCGCCGTCAGCCGGCGCAAATACTCTTCGCACAGATCGCAGTGGTAGCCCCGGTAAATCATAAGCCATGTAAAGCTAAGCGGCATCTGGCTACTCAAGGACCATGTGGTCCCATCGCACAGCGGCAATGTGAGGTTTGGGGACTTGGTATCAGGCGTCAATTTGGTGAACATATCATCATTATCAGCCGGTCGAGGACCGACATGCTTGCTTGAAATTCAACAAAATAACGGTCGCTGCCGAGAATGGTTCCACACATGACGCAAGGTCAGTTTTGAACGCCTCCGCTTTGATCTCCTCAGATCATAAGCGAGCCTAGCGGCAATCGCGCCCGAGGCGGAGGCGATGCCGTTGGCGCGCCAAATCGGATCACCTGAACCAAACGGCGATCATCTGCTAGACCAAGCCGCTGACAAATGGCCCGATTGCTCTCTTCTGCATCCGCGAGGGAGGCCATCGGCCAGCCGGCCATACCGCGCTGCGTAGCCTCCAGCCACATCCGCAAATAGGCGCGTCCGGTGTCCAATGGATGCTCGTCAGAAGGACGGTGAAAACACGCGATGGCAGCGGCAGACATGGTCACCTTCGCCTCAGCCGTAACCAACCCGCTTAGACGCAAGCGCTCGAGCCAAGGCCACCACGGCCCGAGTGTTTTGTCGGCCAGTTTAGCCATGAACGGAGACAGGCGCAGTGCCTCGTATGACATTCCATCCGTCCCATAGCCCTTTGCATCAGGGCTCAGCCGCATCCACTCCAAAAGCTCGGCCCGAAAGGCATCATCGCGCAGGATGTCGAGGCTGACCTTGTCGTTCAGATTGGCGAGCCACCGCACCGTCGCGGCGTCTGACACCAAAGTCATGTCAGACCGCGCCCAGTCCCGCAGCCGCTTGGCACCAAAAGGGCCGCGGTGAGTAAACCGCGCGTCCAATGCCGGATAGAGAGCGTCCGCCTTCGCCGCACCACGCATTTCAAATCGGGCGATGGGCCGGAGCGGACCTTCGCCCTCCTCCCCCCACAGGCTCGAAATCTCAACCCCGATTCCCTCCGCGCTCATCGCAAGCGCTGTCGCCTCAAGCGCGGCCCCGCAGGACAAGAGCAAATCGCGCTGCTCGGGGTCACCGACGGTAAGCGCTTTGGACGTGTCGCACCACACTTCCACCGTCCAGTCGTTGCGCCGCCACCGGGCGGGTTGCGTGTTGTGGACAGATGGCGCGAGGCTTGCAGCCGCCACGATCCGCTCAAATTGTACGTCGTCCATTACGGT
Organism: Flavimaricola sp.; assembly: GCA_020629175.1. Classification (GTDB taxonomy): domain Bacteria; phylum Pseudomonadota; class Alphaproteobacteria; order Rhodobacterales; family Rhodobacteraceae; genus JALZWD01. The sequence goes on from JAHDDU010000021.1 coordinate 26,871, forward strand.
GCCTTTTGTGCCAACAGCGCCGCCATACGCTGTGCTGCTGCCAATTCCAACTCTGTCGCAGAAGATGCCGCGACGGAGGGCATGGAAACGGCAACAAGCCGCAAGGGATCAGCAGAAATCCACAGGATGTGGCTCGCGTCATAGCGCTTGAACAAATGCGTCGCATAATCGCGTTGCAGGCCTTCGGGACGTAGGTCACTCCGTCGTAAAACGGGCGTTTGCGCAAAGATATCTGCGAGCACCGCCGCATCTAGATCGGCCAAGGCCTCAGCCTCGATTACCGCTGCCCCTTCGACCATCGGGTGCCGCTGTAGTCCGCGCAGAAATGTGAGCGCGTCGCCCTCTGCATGGGCGAGATTTTGCATCAGCGAATGGCTTTGCCGTTCCGCCCGGACATGACGCGCCTCATTCAGGACCGAGCCTGCGAGCATCGCCGCCATGATCACCGTTCCGGCCACCATGGCCTCATCCCAGGTCATGCTCCACGCGACCGCCACAAAACCGGACGCTGCGATGGCCGCGACCACGACGGCCCCAAAGCCCAGCACACTGGCCCGGTGCCGCGCGTCTGTTCCACCCAGGCCAATGCCAAGCCAACACAGAAACAGCACCGCAACGGGCGAGGCACGTACCGGAACGCCCATCTTTACGGTCAGAAAATCAACAACTGCAAAGGGCACCAACAGGATAAGGGATAGGCCCAGCCGCTCCACCGTGCGGTTTTCAGATGTCGACAGGCTGTCACGGTCGCGCAGCAGAACAAGCGCGCCACAAATGATCAGGCCGCCCACCTGAAACATGAGCAGCGCAATGACCCGCACTGCCTCTGGCGCGATAGGGAGCACGGCCCAAAGGGTAAATAGTGCGGCCCCACCCAGCACATAGACCTTGGCCAGCCACGGCGCGTGGCGACGCAGCAGCCCTTCGGTCAGGATCAAAACGGCAAGCGGGATCCAGGCGGCAGCGATGATCACCACAGCCGAGAACAGCGCCATATCCGTGATCGTGGCGAGCGCACGGGCGGCGAAGAGCGCCATGGTCACGCGAATGCCAAAGAGGAATCGCCGGTTCAGCGGATCCCATGCGCCCCGGCTGGAAATCACACGAAACAACGCCCAGAGCCCAACCAGTGCGGCGGCAGACAGGAACAGTTCCGCAAGAAGGGGAGCGGCGCTGATCACCCGGCAATCTTTCGCAAAAATCGCCGCACGAGGGGGCGGATGAGGGCCGCGAGCCACGCAGGCTTGGGCCGTTCGACCCGCGCGGCATAGGGGTTGAAAAACCAGCCGCGATTGTCGGCGCCACGAGGCCGCCCCAGCACCGCGTTTACCACTTCATAGGCCATCAACTGGCCTGTGGTGATCACCATCGGCGCAAAAGACATCCGGCTCGATTTACCGGTGACGACATCACCAACCATGTCGAGATCGATGTATTTACGCGAAGAAGAGTGGATAACCACATGTTCTGCCTCGCAAAAGAAGGCCTGATCCCTTTGCTCTTGTGTCAAAGCATCCCAGGCGGTGTTTTGTGTTGGATAGCCTAGCCGCTCTTCATGCGGGGTGTCGCCCGGCGCTGTGACGTATACGGAGGGCAGTGGTGAGGCATAGGCGTCAATTACCGATTTGCCCGCGGCGCGCGCCGTTCGGTATAAAAGCAGCGATGCGCCGAGGTCATCGGTGCCATTTACGACCACGGCAGAAACGGCGACGGACGCCTCGACGTGATCAGGCCAATCTTCATGATAAACAGTGATTTGCAGCTCGGGGTTAATCCGCAAGAGTGCATCCCGGCTGGCGTCAGCCTTGTGCTGATCGACAGTATCAACAAAGCAAAACACCTGCCGATTGAGGTTTGAGACTTCAAAGCTGTCGATGTCCGCGATGATCAGATGGCCCACACCTATCCGCGCAAGCGCCAGAAGACAGGCGCCGCCCATTCCGCCGGTACCACAGACGAAAACAGTGGCCCCGCGTAAGGTGGCCTGTTCGTCTGCTGTGACAAAGCCAATGTTGCGGCGCGTCATTTCCGAATAGGTGAACATCAGCGCTTAACCTTCTGATCTTTTGCTGTTTTGCGGCCTCAAAATTGACCAGTCTTTTGACGCATCAAGCCAATAGACCAGCGGCAGGATCACCCGGCCCAGCATCGCCATCCCCCCCGTGATAAGCAGGCCCAACACAGCGGTCTTTGGCACGTCGCGGGTGAGGTAGCGGCGGACGGCAGCCATGTCCATTTGCCCCAGCTGCAACACATCATCGCCGCGGTCGTAATCCAGCGCCTCGGCGCAATAGTCATTGAACCGGGCATCGCGGTGTTTGGGAGCCTCGTCCCATGTTTTCTTAAGGTCGTCGGACCCACCGGTATAGGCGTTGGTGATGACAAACCGGTCCTCATCAAACCTCGCATCATTGCCCACGCCAAACACAAAGCGATGATGCGCCATAATGCGCCGGGCAAGGATCAGATGCGGTAATGTCCGGCGGCCTGCATCGGGGCTGGGCCAGACGTCCGAGAACATCCCCGTGACCATCCCCACCACCGCTGGCACCTGTGTGACATTGGAAATCCAGATCGGACGGAACTGCTTGCGAAAAAATATCAGGAAACACGTCAGGCCATACAGCACCCAGCTCAGTGATTTGGAGCGTTCGTCGGGATCCACCATCACAAGGCCCAGGTGTAGAACTTCGGTCGGATCAGGCTCGGTTTCGATGGTCATGACAGCCAGAGCGTTAAAGGCCACGGGCGTCCCGTCCTTGCGGGTCACGAGGGTGATGATGCTATCGCTCATCCGATCCCGATCCGCCGCGAAGACGCCATAGGTCAGGCTTCCCGCATCCAGCGTCCGCCCCGCGATCTGGCGCAGGTCAGCGCTCAGCTGGTGCAATGCGCCCTCCTCCATCCAGCGGCCGGGACGTTCGACAATCCGCACCCGCAGGTCCCGCCCAGAGCGCAGGGAAACGTCTAAGTATCTGCTGCCAAGAGATCGCAGCGCAGGTCCGATCATTGCGATCTCCTTTTGATAGTTGAAGTGTATCAGCAAGGCCCTGCACCACAAGCACGGCTTTCCTCACCTGCGCCTGCGCAAAATGTTTGACGCAAGCGGGCGACTCGGAGTAGAACAAAGTAGGAACATTTGAACTGTAGGAGTCCTCTTGTCGTGCCCGCCCCGCCCCTCTGTCACCGAAACGCTGCGCGCCAAACTGCAGCAGATCGAAGGATCTGGTCCCGCGAAACAGCGGCCAGAGGCGCATTTACCCACCTTGAACGAGGTGTTCGTGACCATGCCCACGGATGCCGCCGGCCCGGGGTTTGTGATGGCGCATCTGCCGCAGGATCTGGACAAGCCGGTGCTGTGGATACAGGACAGCATGTCCCAACGCGAAAGCGGGCGGCCCTATCTGGCGGGTCTTGCCAAACCGCCCCAGCTGTTGTGCCTGACCGTCACCCGCGCGGTCGACGTGCTCTGGGCAATGGAACAGGGGTTGGGCTGCACCGATCTGGGCGCTGTGGTGGCCGAGGTCTGGGGCGATGCACCAGCCGTGGATTTCACCGCAACCAAACGGCTGGCCCTGCGGGCCGAGGCGCATGCCGTACCCGCCTGGCTGCTCCGCCGCGCCGCCGCGCCCAACCTGAGTGCGGCGCGCACCCGCTGGCGTCTGGGGTCTGCTCCCTCAGCGCCTGCGCCCTTCAACCCGCGCGCACCCGGCGCCGCCCGCTGGGAGGTGGAGCTGTTTCGCGCCCGGGGACAGACGCCCGGCCGCTGGATCGCCAGCTATGACCGCGCCAGTCATCAGATGCAGTTTGACACAGCAGCCCCGGCCAAACAGCCCACGCCTCTGGCACACCGCATGGGCTAGACGTCCCAGCCCCGGAGGCCTTATCGCATGAGGGGGGAGGACAAGCTGCCCGTCCTCTCCCCCGCCACTGCCCCTCCTCAGGACGCGCCGTCAGAAAGCCGCATCAAAGCGCCGTATCGGGCCCGGCGTATTTTGTCGGTACATATGCAGCACTTTGCGATGGAACGCTGGCAGCGCACGCTCACACGGCAGGGCGATGCCCCGCCCGAGGATGTGCCGCAGGCTCTGGCCACAGAGGGGCCGCATGGGCGCATCATCTACGCCACCAACCGCGCGGCTGAGGCCGCTGGCGTGCACATCAACGCCCGTGCGGTGGACATGCGCGCGCTCTGCCCTGATCTCAAGCTCGCCTATGCGGACATCGGTGGGGACACACGCGCGCTCGAGGCATTGGCCCTCTGGGCGCGGCGGTGGTGCCCTTGGACGGCGACGGACGGGCTGTCGTCTTCCGGCGCGGGGCTGATCATGGACACCACCGGCTCGGCGCATTTGTGGGGCGGCGAAGCAGCACTGCTACGCGAGATTGAAGAACGGCTGTCGCATCTTGGCCTGTCCAGCACGCTGGCCATCGCCCCGACCCATGGGGCGGCTTGGGCGCTGGCACGTTTTGGCGCCGTGCGCGAAACCTGCAGCGCTGATGCGTTGGAGCAGCGCATGTCCAACATGCCAACCCGCGCGCTGCGGCTGACGGCAGACACGCTGCTGCTGCTCAAACGGCTGGGGTTGAAATCCGTGGGCGATCTGGCAGCAGTCCCCCGCCTTTCCCTCGCCCGTCGGTTTCAAAAGGCCGAGTTGCCTGCAAACCCGCTTTTGCGACTGGATCAGATGATGGGGGATCTGGCAGAGCCGATATCGCCACCAGAAGACCCGCCCCGCTTTATCGTCGACGCCCGCCTGCCCGAGCCGGTGCAGGACCCAACCCCGCACATCCCCGATCTCTGTGCAGCCCTCAGCGAAAAGCTCGCAGGCCCCGGCTTTGGCGCGCGACGGCTGCGGCTGACGGTGTATCGCAGTGACGGGCAGATCAGCCATGTGGAGGCCGCCACCAGCACACCCTCGCGCAACGCCAGCCATCTCGCCCGTCTTTTTGAAGGGAAGCTGGAGCGGATTGATCCGGGCTTTGGCTTTGACCTGATCACACTGGCCGCTCATCACGCGGAACATTTGACCGTGTCTCAGCCCGATCTGGACCGCCGCAAGGGAACAGGGGACGCCTTGGGACAATTGATAGACCGGCTTTCAGCGCGGTTTGGGCCCGGGCACCTGCGCAGCCCCGCTCTGCGCGAAAGCCACATCCCCGAACGGCGCGAGATTTGGGCCCCGGCGATGGGCGGCCTGCCAAGGCAGCCTTTCGGCAGCGCTGACGCGCGGCCGATCAGGCTGCTCGATCCGCCTGAAGAAGTCCGCGTGATCTATGCTGTCCCCGAGGGGCCACCAGCCCAATTCGTCTGGCGCCGCATCACCCATAAGGTCGCACGCTTTTCCGGGCCGGAACGGATTGCACCGGAATGGTGGGCAGACAACCCCGGCACGCGGCTGCGGGATTATTACAACATTGAGAACCAGTTCTTTCACCGCATCTGGCTATACCGCGAAGGGATCCTGGATGATCACCGAGGCCCTGATCCCCGCTGGTGCGTGCACGGTGTCTTTGCGTGATCCAAAGGAGCGCGTGCCGCGCCTTATATGTTTTAGATTTAGGGGCGCTGCCCCTCGGCTTCGCCTCACCCCGGGATTATTATAGCCAGAAGAAGCAACATTTTGTTAACCATGCCGCGCCATGGTGTGAGGGCGGTACAGGCAGGGATGTCGATGACCGCGCCAGGAGAAGGCCCTCTGTCGTTGCACCAATGGCAGGGGGCTGGATCTCGGCCATATCTTCTTCTGGCCAAAATAATCCTGGGGGAGAGCGCAGCTCGGGGGTGAAACCCCCAAATGCCTGAGAATGATCACGCGCACCCGCGGCGCACTTTAGAGGATGAGTGTGCATTCACGCCCAATCCGCCAGCGGCCTTTGTTGAGCTGGGGGTGCACAGCTGCTTTTCCTTCTTGCGCGGTGCATCAGATGCTGTGGACCTGGCCTATACCGCTTGGGAGGCGGGCTATGACACGCTGTGCGTTGCGGACCTGAACACCTTTGCCGGTGCCGTGCGCATTTGGTCTGAGGCGCGCAAAGCCAAATTGCGTCCGCTGGTGGGATGCAAGGTGGTGTTGATTTCCGGTGATACCTTCCTTGTCTATCCCAGGGATCGTGACGCCTATGGCCGGCTGTGTCGGATGCTGTCCAAGGGCAAGATGTATGATGTTGACGGAACCTGGCAGGCCAAGGGGCTGTGTGACATCACGCTGAACGATCTGGTCGCGGCCTCTGACGGGCAGCATATCATCGCGGTCCCGGGTGAAGATGTAGAGGCCTTTGCCACGCGGCTCCCGCATCTGATCCGCAGGTTGCCGTCAATGCGGTATATCACGGCAAGCTACAGATACAGGGCGGATGATGTGGCGAGGATCACCCGGCTGGATCGGCTGGCGCGGCATCATGGGGTGTCCATTTTGGCCACGAATGACGTGCTCTATCATGCGCCTGACAGGCGGCCTTTGCAGGATGTGATGACCTGTATCCGCGAGAAATGTACCTTGCAGACGGCAGGGTTCAGGTTGGATCAGAATGCCGAGCGGCACCTCAAGTCACCTGTGGAAATGCAGCGCCTATTCGCCGATTGGCCCCATGCGATCAAGGCCACGCGCGAGGTGGCTGACAGCATTCGCTTTGACCTGTCTGACCTGTCCTACGGCTATCCCAGCGAGGTGATCCCGCAGGACATGAGCGCGCAGGCCTATCTTGAGAAACTGACGTGGGAGGGATGCGCTCAGCGTTATCCGGAAGGTCTGCCAGAGGAGACGCGGGCTGTGATCCTCAAGGAGCTGGCGATGATTGAGAAGCTCGACATTGCCCAGTATTTCCTGACCATTCAGGACATCATCCGCTTTGCCCGGGATGAGGCGCAGCCCCCCATTCTGTGTCAGGGGCGCGGCTCTGCGGCCAATTCTGCGGTGTGCTATGTGCTGGGCATCACCGCAGTTGATCCCGCCCAGAACGATCTGCTGTTCGAGAGGTTCATCAGCGAAGAGCGCAAAGAGCCGCCCGACATCGACGTGGATTTTGAGCATGAGCGGCGCGAGGAGGTGATCCAGCATATCTATGACAAATACGGGAGGGACCGCGCGGGGCTATGCGCCACGGTGATCCATTACCGCCCGCGGTCTGCGATCCGCGAGGTGGGCAAGGTCATGGGCCTGTCCGAGGATGTGACGGGGGCGCTCGCCAAAACGGTTTGGGGCAGTTGGGGCAAGGAGATCAAAGACCGCAACGCCGAGGAGGCGGGCGTTGATATGTCTGATCCTCTGTTGCGGCGGACGATGATCGTCGCACAGCAGATGATCGGGATGCCGCGCCATTTGGGCCAGCACGTGGGCGGCTTTATCCTGACGGAGAAGCCGCTGATCGAAACCGTGCCCATCGGCAACGGCGCCATGCCAGACCGCAGTTTTATTGAGTGGGACAAGGATGACATTGACGCGCTGGGGATCCTCAAGGTGGATATTCTGGCGCTTGGGATGCTGACCTGCATTCGCAAATGCTTTGACCTGATCGATGCGCATTATGGTGTGCGGTACGATCTGGATACGACCCCGCGTGAGGACCCGCAGGTGTATGATATGCTCTGCAAGGGCGACAGTATTGGTGTGTTTCAGGTGGAAAGCCGGGCGCAGATCAACATGCTGCCGCGCCTGCGTCCGCGTGAATTTTACGATCTGGTCATTCAGGTGGCCATCGTCCGCCCCGGCCCCATTCAGGGCGACATGGTCCACCCCTATTTGCGCCGCCGGGGCGGAACGGAGGTGGTGGAATACCCCTCGCCCGCGCCACCGCATGATCCGTCCGAGCTGAAGAACATTCTCAGCCGCACCCTGGGTGTGCCCATCTTTCAGGAGCAGGCGATGAAGATCGCCATTGATGCCGCTGATTTCAGCCCGGCAGAGGCGAATGAACTGCGCAAGGCGATGGCGACCTTCCGCTCGCGCGGGACGATCGGGTTGCTGGAGGCCAAGATGGTCAGCCGCATGGTGGCGCGGGGGTATAACGAGGACTTCGCCACCCGCTGCTTCAACCAGATCAAGGGGTTCGGCGATTATGGGTTCCCCGAGAGCCATGCGGCGAGTTTTGCGCATCTCGTCTATGTCTCGAGCTGGCTGAAGTGTTTTTACCCCGATGTGTTTTGCGCGGCCTTGCTGAATTCACAGCCGATGGGGTTTTACGCCCCGGCCCAATTGGTGCGCGATGCGCGCGAGCATGGGGTAGAGGTGCGCCCGCCTGATGTGAATTTCTCCAACTGGGACAGCACGCTGGAGCCTACGTATGGCGGCTTTGCCCTGCGGTTGGGCCTGCGCCAGATCAGCGGGCTGCGCGAGGAGGCGATGCACCGGCTGGTCGCCCATCGCGATGCGCCCTACGCGGATTTTAAGGATTTGCAGCATCGCGGTAAGCTGAGTGCAGCGCATATTCGCAAGCTGGCGGAAGGGGATGCAATGGGATCCATGTTCATCGACCGCAGGCAGGCCTTGTGGGAGGCGAAGGGTCTGAAGGACGCGCCCGATCTGCCGCTGTTTCAGGACAACCGCGATGAGGGGGAGGAGCGCATGGTCCCCCTGCCCGTCATGCCCGTGTGCGAACAGGTGGTGGCCGATTACCAGACCCTGCGCCTGTCGCTCAAGGCGCATCCGATTTCCTTCTTGCGGCGGAGCATGGCCAAGCAGGGCTACGCCAACACCGCGCAGCTGGAACACTCGCGCAATTGGCAGCGGATCAAAATGGCGGGCCTCGTCCTCATCCGGCAAAAGCCCGGCAGTGCCAAGGGCGTGTGTTTCATCACTATTGAGGATGAGCTGGGCGTCGCCAATCTGGTGATCTGGCCCAAGGTGTTTGAGCAATATCGCAAGACGATCATGCAATCTCGGCTCTTGGCTGTCGAAGGGTACGTGCAGCGCGATGCCGAGATTATTCACGTGGTGGCCCAGCATCTGGAGGACCGTTCGGACGCGCTGCAACGGCTGGCGCCGGATGATCTGCGGCCCTCCATGGCGCATGCGGATGAGGTCAACCGCCCGCTGCCTGCGCCCACCTCGCGCCATCCGCGCAATGTGCAGATCATCCCCAAAAGCCGCGATTTCCACTAGGATCGCCCGCGCCAAAGGCCTATGTCGCTGCCAAGCGACACAGGGAGCCATCATGCGAGCCTATGCCATCGGCGATATCCACGGACAGATTGACCTGCTGCATGCGGCCCATGCGCGCGTTGCGGCGGATCGTGCGATGGTTGGCGATGCTGACGCCCCGCTCATCCATCTGGGCGACCTGACAGACCGGGGGCCACATTCGCGCGACGTGATCGAGCATCTGATCCAAGGCACCAAATCGGGCGAGCCCTGGGTCACGATCAAGGGCAACCATGATCATATGTTTTCGCTCTTTCTCAGTGACCCTCTGGCCGCCGATCCCGGTCTGCGGGCTGATCTGACATGGCTACACCCGCGCTTGGGGGGCGACACCACATTGCTCAGTTACGGCATCGAACATGCCGCAGACCGCAGCCCCGAAGACCTACATGCCGAAGCACGGGACAAGGTGCCTGCCGAGCATGTTGCGTTTCTGGAAAGCCTCCCACTGAACTACGAAGCTGCTGGTGCCATGTTCGTCCACGCGGGCATTCGCCCCGGCGTGCCACTCGCCAGGCAAACCGCCGAGGACATGATGTGGATTCGCAAGGATTTTCACGCCAGCAAAGCCGACCACGGCCCGCTGATCGTCCACGGTCATACGCCCGTTGACGCCCCAACGCATTACGGCAACAGGCTGAACCTTGATACCGGTGCCGCCTATGGCAAGGCACTGACCGCCGCGGTGATCGAAAATGGAAACGTGTTTGTTTTGGAGGAGGACGGACGCAGGCCCCTTCCCCCTCCAAGCGCGTGGCGCAGGTTACTTGGCCTCTGAGCTGGACACACGCGGCACCAGCGCCTTGACCAGATCGCGCATGTCAAGCTGGCCCACTGCTTCACCATCTTCCATTACGCGGTAGGTCTTGGACGTATCACCGCCTGAGACGGCGATGAGGCTCTCAAGGTTATCGTTCAGCTGAACATCGCCGGCAAAGCTCTGCCCCGCATCAAGCGGCTGCATCACTGAACGCACCCGCAGAACCCGCGCGCGGTTGATGTCGCTGACAAAGTCCTCGATGTAGGGATCAGCCGGGTTGAGAAGGATGCCCTGCGGCTCGCCCTGCTGCACCACAGCACCGTCTTTGAGAATGACAAGATGGTCGGCCAATTTCAGTGCTTCGTCCAAATCATGCGTGATGAAGATGATGGTCTTATGAAGCTCGGTCTGAAGCTCGAGCAGCAGGTTCTGCATATCGGTCCGAATAAGCGGATCCAGCGCCGAGAAGGCCTCGTCCATCAGCATGATGTCAGAGTTCGATGTCAGCGCGCGGGCGATGCCCACCCGCTGCTGCATCCCGCCAGACAGCTGTGCAGGATAGTGGTTCTCGTAGCCTTCAAGTCCGACACGCGCGAGCCATTTCATGCCCTCTTTCTCACGCTCGGCCTTGTCGACCCCCTGAACTTCCAACGCCATCGCGGCATTTTCCAGAACCGTGCGATGCGGGAGCAGCGCGAATTTCTGGAACACCATCGACATCTTCTTTTGACGCCGCTGCCGCAGATCCACCGCGTTGAGCTTCATCACGTCCTCACCATCAACGAGGATTTCCCCCGCCGTAGGCTCAATCAAACGGTTCAGGTGCCGGATCAGGGTGGACTTGCCTGAGCCGGACAAGCCCATCACTACGGTGATTTCACCGGCTTGCATGTCGACGTTGATGTCCTGCAGGCCCAGCACATGCTTGTGCTTTTCCAACAGCTCAGGCTTGCCCATCCCTGCGGTCACATGGGTCATCATCTCTTTGTCCCTCGGGCCAAAGATTTTGTACAATCCGCGCAGGCGAACTTTGGGTTGATCAGTCATTCTATCCGCCCCGAATTAATGTGTTTTGTGGGTCATATCGACCCGTGACAAAGCGGCCTTGGACACGCGGTCCAGGATGACTGCCAACAGCACGATCCCGATACCGGCGACAATGCCCACACCCAACTCGAGGTTTCGGATGCCGCGCAGCACGTTCACACCCAACCCAGGTGCGGACACGAGCGATGCGATCACGACCATGGCCAGCGACATCATGATCGTCTGGTTCACACCCGCCATGATGTTGGGCAGCGCCAATGGCAGCTCAACCTTCACCAGCTTTTGGTTTGAGTTCATGCCAAAGGCATTCGCGGCTTCAATCACGTCCTTGTCCACGAGGCGAATGCCAAGATCGGTCAGTCGGATGACCGGGACGATGGCGTAGAGAATGATCGCAATACCGTAGAGCTTGGATTCCGTGACCGAGAACAGGAAAATCAACGGGATCAGATACACAAACGTCGGCAGCGTTTGCAGCAGGTCAAGGACCGGGACGATGGCCTTTTGCAACCTGTTCGATTTCGACATTGCGATGCCAATGGGCACCCCGAGCAGGATGGATATGCCCGTACAAACAAAGATAATCGAGAGGGTCTGCATTGCCACGTCGTAGTGATCGACGAATGCCAGCAAGAGGATCGAGAAGGCCACAAAAATGGTGACCGCAACGGACCGCGACGCTTTCCACGAAATGAACACCAGAAGCGGGATCATGATCCACCAAGGGATCGACGCAAAGAGCCACAGCGCCCCGTCCAGCATCCAGCTCAGCGGCTGTGTGATCGGGTCCAGCACGGTTTTGAGCGCCGGTTTTGCCGCGAGAAAGCTGTCCTCGATCCCTTTGGTCAGATCGCGGGTTTGGCTGATCCCGCTGCAGCTCTCGCTCAGATTGTCGAGGGACGGAAATGGAAATATTGGCCCACCTGAATCTTCGCCCGAGTTCTGCGACAGCAAGTCTGCCATCGAAAGTGGTGCCGCGGAATCCCCTCCTCCGCACCAATCTTCCAGGCCCAACACCCGGAAAAGTCCGTCATAAAACGCCATTCTTCGTCCCCTGAAATAAATGACCCTCCCGCACCGAATCGCGGGCGGAAGGGTCTTGGTCGCTAAAGCTGATTACTGCAGAATTGCCGAAAGGTTTGCAGCAGCTTCTTCGCTCAGCCAGCTTGCCCAGACGTCCTGATAGTTGGTCAGGAAGTAAACGGCCGCTTCTTCGTTGGACGCGTTGTTGTCCAGACGCCATGCCAAAACTTCGCCCATCTGTGCGTTGGTGAACGACAGGTTGCGCAGCATGTCAGCTACTTCTGGTTCACGCTCAAGGAACGCGCCGGACGCAGCAGTGGTCACTTTTGCAGCAGGATATGCCGAGAAGGACGGGTCTGCACAATCGGCAGAGCCGTTGCAGGTGTGGGCTTCGGCGTCGTAGTCACCAACCTCAACCTGAACCATTGGGTATTTGCCCAAGACGGCGGTTGGCGCCCAGTAGTAGCCGAACCATGGAGCCTGCTCGTCATAAGCGGCAGCAATGGACGTCTGCAGTGTCTCACCAGAACCGTGCTGGAAGCGCTCAAGACCACCGGCCTCAGCTCCCAGAGCGATCAGGTTGTTGTTGTTGATGATGTCGCAGGCCCAGCCCGACGGACAATCGTGGAAACGGCCACCAACAGCAGCGGGGTTGGCCATGATGCCTTCCCATGTGGTCAGCTCGGGGTTGCTCTCGGCCAGATAAGCCGGGATCCACCAGCCCTCAACACCGCCGTCGGACAGAACGTCAGCCAGCTCTACCAGCTTGCCCTCTTCGAGCAGGCCTTCGTAAGCAGGCGTGGAGTTTGCCCATACCTCGGTGAGAATGTCAGGCTCGCCCGTTTCCGCCAAAGATGTCAGCGCCGGAACTGTGGAGGATGGAACTTGTGTCACATCGCAGCCATAGCCCTGCTCCATCAAGAATGAGGCAACAGCCGTCACAACCTGAGCAGAGGCCCAGTCCATTTGTGTGATGGATACTTCGCCGCAATCAGCCATTGCAGTTGACGCGCCCATCGCACCAACCAGCGCGGTTGCGCTGAAAAGAGTGGTTTTCATCAATTTTCTCCCTGATGTTCTTTTTGTCGCAGCAGCCCAGCAAAGCTTGCCGCGATTGCTCACAGGATTACATCCTAGCGGTTATTCACCCGGTGGGAAGCGACAATTAACGTGCCATTAGCGTCAATGCTATGGGAGTCTCGCCGCTTTTAGATGCAGGATGACGACTGTGGGGGGCGCTCAGGCTTTGGCCGCAACAAGATCGGCAAGACGTTGGACGTGCTCGGCTGTAAGCGGTTTGTTCAGAAAATCTTTGACTGGTGCGTGACTGGCGGCCCGCGCCTCATCCTTTGGGTCAAGCGACGTGGTCAGCATGACGACGACACTGGTGAAAGACGGCCCCAGCAAGCGTTCAGCAGCGTCCAGAAACTCAAACCCATCCATCCCGGGCATATTGATGTCGAGGAGAACCAACTCCGGCATAGCTGCATCGCTAGAGAGGTAATCGATGGCCTCGCTCGCACGTCTAAACGACAAAACTGTCCCGATCAGACCCGACCGCTCAAAGATGCGAGAGTAGACTTTCTGATCGACAACGTTGTCATCAATAAGCATGAGGTTCTTGATCATAAAGTGGTACCCTTACGCGGAAAATGCGCCGTGAACACCGAGCCCTCCCCTTGCTTTGATCTCAGATTGAGGCGGCCACCATGTGACATCATCACGCGCTTGCAGATGGCAAGCCCCAGCCCACTGCCAGGAACTTCATCTTGCAGGTGTAAGCGCTTAAAAATAGTAAATATCTTTTCATGTGCGCCGTCGGGAATACCGATCCCGTTATCCTCCACGCTGATAGACAGATCACTGCTTGTCGCATCGGTCGTATCTGACACTTTGACATGCGGCGGCACGCCCGGGCGATGATACTTGAGCGCATTCGCAATCAAATTCGAGAACAAAATGCGCAGTTGCATCCGGCTGCCGAAAACAATCGGGAGCTCCCCAACCTCAACTACGGCAGAGAAGTCTTTGATATCGCCTTGCATATCGACAAGTATCTCAGACAAAAGCATCGCCAGATCCACGTCTTCTTTTGCGACCTCATCGCCCACAACGCGGGTGTAATGAAGGACATCTTCGATCAGGGTCTGCATCCGTGCTGCTGTTTGCAGGCCAAGCTCGATCAGTTCCTGCCCGTCAGCGTCCAGCTTCGCACCTTGCGTCTCGCGTAATTCAGAGAGGATCAAGCTCATCGTGTTGGATGGTGATTTCATGTCATGCGAAATCGAATAAGCAAATGACCGAAGCTCTTCATTCGCGGTATCTGCGGCCTGTTTTTCCGCCAATGCGACGGCCTCTGCCCGCTTTTGCATTGAAATATCGGTCGCTGTTCCGATGTGGCGCAAAACGCTTCCATCGCTATCCCGCTCAAACACGGTATCATTGGACAACAGCCACACCCAATGCCCATCCGCATGTCGCATTCGGTACTCGAATTGCAGCATTTCGCCGTCATTCAGGGCCCGCACCCGATCAAAATACTGCATCAAGGCCATGCCGTCGTCCGGATGCAGCAATCGCGGCATGAGCGTCGCACCCATCTCCTGAACTTCGGCGGACGAATACCCCAAGGTTTCGGCAAGCCCGCGGTTCGAGTACTCGTTCGACTGTGTCTTTTGGTTGAAAATGTAGATCACGCTGGGCGCAATTGCTGCGACTTTCTCCAAAAACGGCTTCGCATCCCAGGCGCCCAAGCCGGATTCGGCAATTTCTGTCAAAATGGCCTGATCGCCCCGTTTCATGTGATTTCCTCTCGCAACATGCCAGGTAAGGATTCTTGATTACTGAATCCTTAACGGCAAAGAACAAATTAAAAACCAGAGTTTTCAGCGCCGCCCTTGCCGGATGTCGCATTTCAGACGGGCCACGTCCGAAATAGCGGTGCGAAATCAAGTCCCGCAGACGCATCCTTTTCATGAGAGGTGAGCTATGCGCTATTCTGGATTCCGTGTCATCAAAGAGGCCCTGACCGGCCACAAAGGCTGGACCGCCGCCTGGCGCGAGCCTGATCCACAGCCAGCATACGACATTGTCATTGTGGGCGGCGGCGGTCACGGGCTTGCCACCGCCTACTATCTGGCGAGCAAATACAATCAACATCGTGTCGCCGTTATCGAAAAGGGCTGGATCGGGGGCGGCAACGTTGGCCGCAACACGACGATCATCCGTTCGAACTACCTGCTCGACGGCAATGAGCCGTTCTACGAGTTTTCGCTGAAACTCTGGGAAGGGCTCGAGCAGGACTTCAACTACAATGCAATGGTCAGCCAGCGCGGCATTCTCAACCTCATCCACTCGGATGCACAGCGCGATGCCTTCATCCGCCGTGGCAATGCGATGATCCTCAATGGCGCGGATGCGGAGCTCCTCTCAACGGCGCAGATTAAAGAGCGTTACCCCTTCCTCAACACCGAAAACGCCCGCTTCCCGATCAAGGGCGGATTGGCCCAGCACCGCGGCGGAACAGTCCGTCATGACGCCGTCGCCTGGGGCTATGCTCGTGGCGCTGACAGCCGCGGCGTCGATATCATCCAAAACTGCGAGGTCACGGGGTTCCGGATCGAAAACGGTAAATGCCTCGGCGTGGAAACCACCAAAGGCTTCATCGGCGCAGGCAAGGTCGGTTGCGCCGTCGCAGGCTCCTCATCGCGGTTGATGAGCCATGCCGGCATGCGCCTGCCGATGGAAAGCCACGTGCTGCAAGCCTTTGTCTCCGAAGGCCTCAAGCCTGTCCTGCCCGGCGTCATCACCTTTGGCGCCGGCCACTTCTACGTCAGCCAATCCGACAAAGGCGGCCTCGTCTTTGGCGGCGACATTGATGGCTACAACACCTACGCCCAGCGCGGCAACCTGCCGGTGGTTGAAGATGTCTGCGAGGGCGGCATGGCCATCTTTCCGATGCTCGGCCGCGCCCGTCTGTTGCGCATGTGGGGTGGGATCATGGACATGTCGATGGACGGCTCGCCCATCATCGACCGCACCCATATCGACGGGCTCTATTTCAACGGCGGCTGGTGCTATGGCGGCTTCAAGGCCACGCCCGCAAGCGGCTATGCCTTCGCCCATCTGCTCGCCACCGACACGCCGCATGACACAGCAACCGCCTACCGCTTTGACCGGTTTGAACGCGGTCTGATGATTGATGAAAAAGGGATGGGCAATCAGCCCAATTTGCACTGATGCGCCACGCTCTCTCTTCATCTGACCAAATAAACTCAAAATCATGCTCTCAGGCAGAGGTGCCCCATGATCATTGACCACCCTCTTTTGGGCCCGCGCGACAGCGCCGAGTTCACCTATCTGGGCGACGCGCGCCTCCTCGACCGGCCCGACCCACAATCCGAAACGGCCGCGGCCGAGTTTCACGACTATGGCTACATCCGCGACAACCCCGCAGGCTGGCACGAGGAGTTGTGGTTCCATGAGGCGGGCGATCGCTCTTGGCTCGTCGTCACCCGCAACACGCTGACCCATGAAATCCGCGAGGTGCGCCTCGCCCGCGATGTGGCCCGTGAGCGGAGGGCCAAGGGATGACCCAGAAAAACCGGATCGCAGGCGGCCAGATTGATCGCGCAACGACGCTGAAATTCACATTCGACGGCAAAGCCTATACCGGCCATCCGGGTGATACGCTGGCCTCGGCCCTTCTGGCAAACGGCGTGCGGCTCATGGGCCGGTCGTTCAAATACCACCGCCCTCGCGGCCCCCTGACCTCTGGCTCAGAAGAGCCCAACGCCATCGTCGAACTGCGCGGCGGCGCGCGTCAGGAACCGAACACCCGTGCGACGACGGCAGAGCTCTTTGACGGGTTGCTTGCGAAATCACAGAACCGGCTCGGCTCCCTGCGCTTTGACGCGCTCGCCATTAACGACCGGCTGTCGAACTTCTTTGCCGCGGGCTTCTACTACAAAACCTTCATGTGGCCTGCCGCCTTCTGGGAAAAGCTCTACGAGCCAATCATCCGCCGCGCCGCAGGCCTCGGCTCCCTATCTCTCAAGGATGATCCAGACGTCTATGACAAAGGCTTCCTCCACTGCGATGT
>JAHDDU010000022.1:0-29448 GCA_020629175.1 Flavimaricola sp.
GCAGCCCCCTCCTAAGGGGCAGGTTGCAGGTTCGAATCCTGCCGGGGTCGCCATTCTACCTGTTCATTCAGTGCGCCTGTCCTATGTGCTCAAGTGATCAGGATGGAGTGTGGCTTTGGCGAGAGAGGATGGGCGGGGTGTCGCGGTGCCGCGGGGGGCGTTCACGCGGATGTCCCGCTTGGGCGGCACGACGGCGGGGATTGTGGGGCGCGCGGCCATAGGTGCTGCGGGTCAAGCATTGCGCGGGCGGGCGCCGCAGATGGATGCACTGTTGCTGACACCCAAAAACATCCGAAATCTGACAGAGCAGCTGGCCCAGATGCGCGGCGCTGCGATGAAAGTAGGCCAGCTGATGTCGATGGAGGGCGAGGATATCTTGCCGCCCGAGCTTGCGAAAATCCTCGAGCGTTTGCGCGCTGACGCCTATCAAATGCCGCCCAAGGACCTCAAGGCTGTGCTGGCGCGTCACTGGGGGCCTGATTTTCTGCGGCAGTTCCGCCGGTTTGATGTGCGCCCCATAGCGGCGGCCTCTATCGGGCAGGTGCATCGCGCGCAAACCCGTGACGGGCGCGATCTGGCGATCAAGGTGCAATATCCTGGGGTGCGGGACAGCATCGATAGCGATGTGCGCAACATAGGGCGCTTGCTCGCGCTGCCGGGCCTGCTGCCGCGCGGGTATGACATCAAGCCGCTTTTGCGCGATGTCACAGTCGAACTGCACCATGAAGCGGATTATGCGCGAGAGGCCGGGTATTTGGAGCGGTTCCACGACGCGCTTCGCGACAGGCCGCACTTTGTGGTTCCGCAGGTCCATGCCGATTTGTCGAGCGAAGACATACTGGTGATGGATTATATGGACAGCCAGCCCATCGAAGACTTGCAGAGCGCTCCGCAAGAGGTCCGGGACCGGATTATGACGCAGCTGATCACGCTGATGCTGGACGAACTCTTTGATCTGGGGGCCATGCAGACGGACCCGAATTTCGCAAACTACCGCTACCAGCCTCAGAGTGGGCGGGTCGTGCTGCTGGACTTTGGCGCGGCGGGCGATATCAGCGCCGAGGTCTCGGCCCGCTACCTAGCGCTGTTGCATGCAGGGCTGGCGGGGACGCGGTCTGAGGTGGACCACCTGTTGACCGAGATCGGATTTATGACGCCGCAGACCAAACCGCATCATCGTGGCCTGATCCTAGATATTTTTGAGATGGCGATTTCGGTGCTACGTGATCCCGCGCCGTTTGACTTTGGCACGTCCACGCTGGCTCAAGACGTGCGGGACAAGGGCATGGCCTTTGCCGAGGATCGGGATTTTGATGCGGTCCCGCCAGTGCAGGCCCTGCTTATTCAGCGCAAAATCGGTGGGCTCTTTTTGCTCGGGCAACGGTTGCGGGCGCGGATCCCTTTGCAAGAGATCATCGCGCCCTATGCTGCGCGTCAGACCATCTGAATGATGTCCTTGTCGACGGCAAGCATATAGCCGCGCCGGGCGATGTTTTTGACCAGCAATTCGCTCATCATCTGATTGCCCAATGTGTCGCGCAAACGCTTGATGCGAGTGGCCCCTGCCGCCTCATCACAATCCGAGGCATCGCGGCCCGAAATCACGCCTTCGATCTCGGCGCCCGAGAGCACCTCGTCATCCATCCGCGCCTCGGCCAAAACGCTAAGCGTCTCGATGGCGGCCTCGGTCAGCTTGAACTCAAAGTTATTGAGGTAGACGGTGTTTTGGTCCCGGCTGATCAGCAGCGAGTTGACCTCAATCCCTTTCCGCTCAATCTGGCCCATCCGGCGGTTCATTGCGATCAGCATCACGAGGAACGCGACGGCGGCGATCAAAAGGGCGGTCGCAAAGACCAGCAGGACGAAGATCACAAACCGGTAGCTGTCGAGCGTCTCGGAAAAGGCGGTGCCGGATTGCGCGAGGATTTCGAGAAGCTTGATCTCGGATTGCGAGGTCAGATCGCTCTCAACGAATAGCCGTTCGACGCGAGCGTTGAATGCGTTGGCATCGGGCAGGTTCAGGAACAGAACCACCGCCGCGATGGCGAGGATCAGGACAATTGCCGAGACACCCGCGATGACCACGCGGCTGCCTGCTTGGCGGGCCTCAATAGCGGAGGAAGAAGTCGCCTGCACTGTCTCTCCTTTCGTCCAAACCGGTTTCATCAAACGTGCCCATAACCTCGAGCAGTTGCCAGCCTTCGGAGGCCAAGCGCTCGGTGAGATAGGCGGCGGCATTGGCTGGGGTGCAATTGCCTTGCACTTCGACCACGCCGTAATGCAGGCGCAATGGATCGTCCTGCTTGGCCTTGTAATCGGCGTAGCATTCGGCAGAGGCGGTGGTGGCAAAGACCATCAACGCCAGTGCGGATGTGAGAGTACGTGTTTTCATGGGCCAACTCTGCCCCGAGCACGCGTGGTTATTCAATAGCTGGCGAGGGTGTGCGGCGCTGATAGGCGATAACATCGGGGCGATATTGTCTGTCCGAATGGTCAGACCCCAGATTGAGGGCACCGCAACCTGGATCAGGAGGGTCCGATGCCCAAAACACTCGTTTCACTCGCTCTTACCGCAGCGCTTGCGCTGAGCCTGCCTGCCAGTCCTGTCCGCGCCGATGAGCGCACAGAGCAATGGGTTGGCGCCGCGATTATGTTGGGGATTGTGGGTCTTGGCATTCATGCAAGCCGCGAACGGGATCGTGACCGGGCGGCTGAGGCCGCGACGCGGGATGTCGCTCCCTTGGGTGATCATGTTTGGATTGAGCGGCCGCGTCATCGCAATGCTCTGCCGCAGGAATGTCTGCGCCGGTACCGCACGCAAACCGGCGTGACCCGATTGTTTGATGGGGACTGCCTTGACCAACGTTTTTCCGGCGCCGCGCATCTGCCGCTCTCTTGCGCGTTGACGGTCCGCAGTGGTGGACGTTTTGAAAGTGGGTTTCGCCCGCGCTGCCTGCGCGATGCGGGCTACAGGTTGGCCGGTCATTGACCTTAGTGTCCCTTGGGTCCTGACCGATCAAGCAGAGGATGCGGCCCATGCCCCGGTCGCCGCATCTGACGGAAAGGGTGGGTGGTTGGACATGTCCATCCACCCTTTTTTGTGCCTCCGGCGGGGATTATTTTGGCCAGAAGAAGATGTGACGGTCGTGTGCATTGAATGTGTATGGATTGTGCATGGCGTGTGCATCGGGCAAAAAAGCGCAATGGAGAAACCCGCGCCCGATTATTCGTTTGAGGCCGCCGCCCATGCGCGGGGTTTGCCGGTTGTTGCCGGCACAGATGAAGTGGGGCGCGGCCCGCTCGCCGGACCGGTGGTGGCGGCGGCGGTGGTGCTCGACCCTGACAACATTCCCGAGGGCCTGAATGACAGCAAGGTTCTGACGTTGAAACGACGGGTTGCGCTGGCCGAGGCTATCCACGCGACCGCCTTTGTTGCCATTGCGGAGGCAAGCGTCGAAGAGATTGAACAGGTCAATATTCTGCAGGCCAGCCATTTGGCGATGGTGCGTGCGGTGTCTGCTCTGCCTGTGACGCCAGACCATGTGCTGATCGATGGCAATCGCATTCCCAAAGGGCTGAACCTTTCCGCCGAGCCGATTGTGAAGGGCGACGCGCGGAGCTTGTCGATTGCCGCAGCCTCAATTGTGGCGAAAATACGGCGCGATGAGATCATGGTGGAATTGGCGCAACACTATCCCGAATATGGCTGGCAGACGAACGCGGGCTATCCAACAAAAAGTCACACTTTGGCGTTGCACAAATTTGGCCCCACCCCACATCATCGGCGTACTTTCAAGCCTGTCCACAATATCTTGTATCAAGATAAAATCGTAACGCGTTGATTCATTATAGTTTTTGACAGCGAATCGCCTTTGACTCATCTTGGGTTCAACCAACGAGCGGACAAACCGCCGACGGACGAGGCAAGATATGACAAAGACTTTGCGGGGCGCTGATGCGCTGCCTTTGAATACAATTCTGGACGGCGATTGCATCGAACGGATGCGGGCCCTGCCTGCGAATTCGGTCGATCTGATCTTTGCTGATCCGCCCTATAACCTGCAGCTCAAGGGTGAATTGCACCGGCCCGACAATTCCAAGGTGGATGCCGTCGACGATGCCTGGGACCAGTTCTCCAGCTTTGCCGCCTACGACACATTCACCCGCGATTGGCTGGCTGCCGCGCGCCGCCTGCTAAAGCCCAATGGGGCGATCTGGGTCATCGGCAGCTATCACAACGTGTTCCGCATGGGCGCCGAGCTGCAGAACCAGGGGTTCTGGATTTTGAACGATGTTGTCTGGCGCAAGTCTAATCCGATGCCGAACTTCAAGGGCAAGAGGTTGACCAACGCGCATGAGACGCTGATTTGGGCGTCGAAGGACGAAGGATCGAAATATACCTTTAATTACGAGGCGTTGAAGGCCTTGAACGAAGGTATTCAGATGCGCTCAGACTGGGTGCTCCCCATTTGCACCGGGCATGAGCGCATCAAAAATGAAGACGGCGACAAGGCGCATCCGACGCAAAAGCCGCTGTCCCTGCTGCACCGTGTGATTGTGGGTACGACGAACCCTGGTGATGTAATCCTTGATCCGTTTTTTGGCACCGGGACGACGGGAGCGGTGGCGAAAATGCTGGGTCGGGATTTCATCGGGATTGAGCGTGAGGCCGCATACCGCAAGGTCGCCGAGAAGCGGCTCGCCAACACGCGCCGTTTGGACAAAGAAGCGCTGGAAGTCACGCAGTCGAAACGCGCCGAGCCGCGGGTCGCCTTTGGGGTGCTGGTCGAGCGCGGCATGCTGCGCCCTGGTGAGAGCCTGATTTCGCCGCGCGGCAAGACAGCACGTGTCCGGGCCGATGGCACGCTGATCGGCGATGATTGCAAAGGGTCGATCCATCAGGTGGGTGCCAGTTACGAAGGCGCGCCGAGCTGCAACGGCTGGACCTATTGGAATTTCAAACGTGACGGCAAGACAGTCTCGATCGACCTGTTGCGCCAGCAAATCCGCGCGGAGATGCGCGAGAATTAATCACACGTTTTCAAAGTTTACCGCCAGTATCGGGGACGTTCGCCTGTTCCGATACTACCTTACCCCGCCGTCTGCATGTCAGACGTGCGGGGCTTTTTTTGCCTTATAGCGCGCCCAGAAGTTCTACCGTGGGCCAGGCATCAGCGGGCAGACCGAGGCGTTGTTGTTCGGCCTGCACCGCGGCACGGGTGCCCGCGCCAAGGATGCCGTCAATCCCGCCGACATCGTGGCCACGTGCGGCGAGGCGGCGTTGCAGCTCTTGCATCTGCTCGCCCGTGAGGGCGGCGGGCGGGGTACCTGCGTCATAGACCGGCGCGCCTGCGATACGTGTCGCGAAATAGGCGGCGGTTGTGACGTAGGTCAGGCTTTGGTTCCACTCGAGATAAATCTCAAAGTTAGGGTAGGCGATGAAGGCAGGGCCGTTGCGCCCCATAGGTAAAAGGATCGACGCCTCTAGCCCCGTGGTCAAACTGCCGTTGCGGGCCTGAACGCCCAAGGCCGCCCATGTAGAGACAGGCTGATGTTTGCCAAGTCCGGTCAGGGACCAATCCAAGCTGTCGGGCACTGTGACCTCCTGCAGCCATGGCTGGCCTGCGGCCCAGCCGAACGATTGCAGCATTGATCCGCCGGACATCAGCGCATCCGCGACGCTGGTTTTGAGAGAGACCTGGCCGTCGCCGTCGCCATCCACACCGTTTTCAATGATGTCGCCGGGCAGCATCTGGACCATGCCAACTTCGCCGGCCCAAGCGCCCGTCGTGGTATTGGGGTCAAAGTCGCCGCGGGCGAAAAGCTCCATTGCGGCAAAGACTTGAGGGCGGAACAGCTCGGGCCTGCGGCAATCGTGGGCGAGGGTGAATAGCGCGTTGGCGGTGTTGAAATCGCCCTGAAAGGCGCCGAAGTCCGTCTCGAACGCCCAAAAGGCGAGAAGGACTTCTGACGGGATGCCGTAGGTCGCCTCAACCCGGTTCCAGATGCTGGCATAGCGGTCGCGGTTGGCGCGGGCTGTGCTCAGGCGGTTTGAGCTGATCAGACGGCGGGAGAAGTCGACAAAATCCCGTTGGAAGACGCCTTGGCGGCGATCCGCGGCGAGGACGCTATCGTCGAGGCGCAGGCCTGCGACGAAGGACTGGGCGGTGGCCACATCAATCCCGTGCTGTGACGCCTCGGCCACGAGGCCTGCTTTGAAGTCAGCGATCGATCCGCCGCAGGACTGTGCATGGGCTGCGAGCGGGGCGAGGCAGAGGAGCAAGGGGGCGATGGCACGCATGGATGTGGTCCTTTGGTTATCGTAGGCAGGGTCCGTCAGAACAGGCTCAGGGGCAAGAGGCAGATCAGGATCACGGCCCAAACGCGCCAAAGCCAGCCCGTGGCCCTTTCTATGTCTGACGCGGTCAGGGCCTTGCGTCCTTGGGGATTCACGAAGGGAAAGTTTTGAAGCCTGCCGTCGTAGCTGCGCGGTCCGGCAAGGGCGATCCCAAGGGCGCGGGACATGGCGGCTTCGGGCCAGCCTGCGTTGGGGGATTTGTGCAGGCGGGCGTCCGCGGTGACCTCCGCCCAAGGCGCGCGGTTTGGAGTGAGAAGCCACAGGATCGCAGCTGTAATGCGGGCTGGCAGCCAGTTCAGAAGATCGTCGAACCGGGCGGCGGCCCATCCAAATTCTGCGTAACGCGGCGTGAGGTAGCCGATCATGCTGTCGGCAGTGTTGGTGACCTTGTAGATCAGCAGGCCGGGGAGACCACCGATGAGAAACCAAAAGGCGGGTGCTACGACGCCGTCCGAGAGGTTTTCAGCAGCGCTTTCGATGGCAGAGCGGCTGACATCTGATGCGGTCATGGAGGAGGTATCGCGGCTGACGATGTTGCCCACGGCCCGGCGTCCTTCACCAAGGGAGAGGCCAAGGCCATTTGTCACGGCACGGACATGATCGACCAAGGAACGCTGTGCCAGCAGCATGGCGGCGATCAGGACATCGAGGATTTGGCCGGGGACGGCAGTGATCAGTCGGCCTATGAAGTAGGCACTGGCTAAAAGCAGGATGAGCGTAAATGTGCCCTTCATCCGTCGGGTTTGGCCGGTGTTGAACGTCTTATCCGCCCAAGAGATGGGCCGCCCCATCAGGACGGCGGGGTGGGGAACGCGATCCCACAGCAGCCGGGGTTCGCCAAAGATCGCATCAAGGATCATTGCGGCGATGAGAGCCGTGGCCATCACGCGGCGAGCGCCTTTTCCAGTCTGTCCCACGCCGCAGTGGGTGGAAGGCCGAGGCGGATCCAAGTCTCAGAATACGGAAAGATGCGCGACCAGATGTGATGACGGGCAAGCCTGTCCTGCATCTCGCGGGCATTGGCAACGGTGTAGGTGCGAAAGAGTGTGGTGCCGCAGACCTCCTGTGCCCCGGCGAGCCGCATGAGCGCGTCGAGGCGGTCGCTGTCTTTTGCAAGCCGCACGCGTGTTTCAGCGGCCCATACTTCATCGTTCAATGCCTGTGCGCCGATCTCCAGTGCGGGGCCGGCCACGGCCCAAGGACCGAGGTGATCAGAGAGGCCCGCGAGCGTATCGGGATGGCCGATGGCAAAGCCCAGGCGCAGTCCCGCGAGGCCCCAGAATTTGCCAAAGCTTTTGAGAATGATTGTGCCGGGTTCAGATGTCAGGGCGATGAGGCTCGCTTCCGGCATGACATCGCAAAAGCTCTCGTCAATGATCGTGAGAGCTGGTTCGGGCTCTGCCTTTGGCTTTAGGCGGCCGTCGGGGTTGTTGGGATGAACCCATACTTGGACAGCTTTGCTTGGTTCCTCAACAACCTCCGCGCCATGAAACCGAAAGGCCGCGGCGTGTTCGTTATAGGTAGGTCCGGGGATGGAGACCGGACCATTTGGTGCCAGGAGGGGCAAGCTTGCGATCAAGGAAGAGGCGCCCGGGGCGGCGATGATATCCGCCGCCTCCGGGACGTTCCAAAAGCGGCGCGCGGCGGTGAGAAGCCTGTCGACCGCGGCTTGATCTGGGAGGGCTGTCCATGCGTCTTGAGAGATGATGCCGGTGGGATACGGCTCTGGGTTGATGCCGGTGGAGAGATCAATCCAGCTGTCGCGCGAGCCGCCATACGCGGCCGCGGCCGCGTCCAAACCGCCCCCGTGATCCCGTTTGGCGCGCGCGGTCATTCCCCCTCCGGCAGCGGGGGATGGCGGGTCACAAAGTGACCTTTGACGGCAGCTGGCCACGTTCTGTAGGGCACTTGCCCTGTCTCGCTGGCGGCGTGCAGGCTGGCCCATTCCACGATACCTTGGGCTGCTTCTTCTGTCGGATCAAATCGGCCCAGCGTGTAGTTCAGCTTGCCCACGCCTTGTACCGCAACATTGCAGGCACCGGTGCACCCCATGAGGCACGAGACCCTGCGGATCTTTACGTCGGGCACAGTTGCACCCGCGGCTTCGACAAGCGCGGCCAGCTTTTCACCGTCAGTGGTGTCTGCGCCGGAGGTTTCCCATCCGTCGCGTTTGCAGGTATCGCAAACGGTGATCCAAGTGGCCATTTCTTGCCTGTCCTTCTGTTTTATGTGCCGCATCTCAAGCGGAAAACTGCCAGTTTCACAAGAGATGTCAGGTATTGAACAGATTGTTTCTCAGACATGCGAAACGTTAACCATCCGTTAACTAATGTGCCCGCATCTAAATGTTAATGATTTGTGTCAGCGGAAATGGGGGCGAGCCGTGACAGACTGGAGCGCCATGCAAGTTCTCATCGTGGAAAGTGTTGCAGCCCTTGCAACCGTTTGGCAGCGGCATCTGGCTCGGCAGGGGGCAGACGTCACGGTTGCGACAACATCGGATATGGCGGTGAGCCTGATTTCCGAGCAGCACTTCGATGTGATCGTGCTTGATCTGGTGCTGCAGGAAGGGTCTGCGCTTGCCGTGGCGGACTTTGCGCAATACCGGCAGCCTCAGACGAACGTGATCTTTGTCACTGACACGACGTTCTTCTCTGACGGTTCGATCTTTGCGGTCACACCTAACGCGCGTGCGCTCGTGCAATCGACAACACCGCCGGAGGACCTGGCCGCCATGGTTGAGCATTACGGCCAGGTGGATGCCTCTACCCGCGCTGATGCGGTTCATCAAAGTTGATCACCGGCCCCGTTGGCACGATGCGGTGCGGGTTAATCGTCTCGTGGCTGTAGTGGTAGTGCCGGACGATGTGGTCAAAGTTCACCGTGTCTGAGATTGGCCCGCTAGGGGTGTTCCACTGGTACAGCTCACGCGTGTAGGCCCAGAGATTGGGATAATCGATGATCCGCGCGCGGTTGCATTTGAAGTGGCCGTGGTAGACCAGATCGAAACGGATGAGCGTTGTGAACAGCCGCCAGTCGGCCTCGGTGATCGTCTCACCCATGAGGTAGCGATTGCTGCTCAGATGCTCCTCAAGCCAGTCGAGGGTGTCAAAGAGCGGACCGATTGCGGCGTCGTAGGCCTGTTGCGTCGTGGCAAAGCCGGATTTGTAGACACCGTTGTTAAAGGTGTCGTAGATCCGGTCGTTAATTGGCTCAATCTCGGCACGCAAAGCCTCGGGCCAGTAGTCATCCCTATTGCCTGTTACATCGTCAAAGGCGGAGTTGAACATCCGAATGATCTCAGAGCTTTCGTTCGAGACGATCTGGTTTGTCTGTTTGTCCCATAGCACAGGTACGGTGACGCGGCCCGACACCTTTGGATCGTTCTTAATGTAGATGTCGCGCATGAATGGCAGGCCAAAGAGCGTATCGCCCGTGGCCCCTTCATAGTCGTCCTCAAACGTCCAACCGTCTGACAACATATCCGGATGCACGACGGAAATGCTAATATGGTCTTCGAGCGATTTCAGCCGACGAAAGATCAGCGCGCGGTTGGCCCAGGGGCAGGCGTGACTGATGTAAAGATGATAGCGCCCACTTTCGGCTTTGAAGCCGCCGTCGCCGCTCGGGCCAGCGCTGCCGTCCGCGGTGATCCAATTGCGGAACTTGGCGTTAGAGCGCTTGAACGCGCCGCCGGTGGATTTTGTGTCGTACCAGACGTCATGCCAGACACCGTCAACAAGTTGGCCCATGGGATGCTCCTTAGAATTGCTTGGTCTCTCACATAACGCAATGCGTCGGCGAACATATTCCGTGTTTTGGCGCGAGATGTCTGCATCAGCGCACAGTGGCAGGGTCGCTTCCAGGCTGCGTCTGGCCGCTTAACCGTTTGCGACTCGTGGATGGCAGACCTATACCGAGCGTCAAGACGACGCCCGACAGGGCCGGAGAGGTGGCAGACCGACATTGACCCTGACGGGGATGAACGCTGCATCGTCAGATCCCCCAAATTGGGGCGTCCTCCGATATGTTTGACAAGGGGGATGCCATGCGCGCAACAGCACTTTTGATCATACTCTGGGGCCTGCCAGCGCAGGCTCACATCGGCCATTTGGGCGAGGTTGCGGGCCATGGGCATTTGATTGGGGCAGGCCTGATCGGTATCGCTATTGCGATCGGCCTTTTGGGGGCCAAGAAGGACCCCGAAGAGGAAGCGGAGCCCGATGAAGCCGCTGCAGAAGAGGAGCAGCCCGCATGAAAACCGGGGTGATGATTTGCGGCCATGGGTCGCGCAGCCAGTCCGCAGTGGATGAATTTGCGACGCTGGCGGAAAAGCTCCCCGCGTATCTGCCCGATGATTGGGTGACGGATTACGGCTACCTCGAGTTTGCTAACCCAGTGATCCGTGATGGCCTCGACAATCTGCGCGACGCGGGCTGTGAACGGATTTTGGCGGTGCCGGGCATGTTGTTTGCCGCGATGCATGCCAAGAATGACATTCCCACCGTGCTCAACACCTATGCCGCCAAACACGGGATGAGCGTCAGTTACGGGCGCGAGTTGGGGGTGGACCCCAAAATGATCGCCGCCGCGGCTGGCCGTGTGCAAGAGGCAGTTGAGCGGGCGAATGCAGAGCACGGTGAACTGCCCCTGACCGAGACTTGCCTTGTCGTCATTGGCCGTGGGGCCTCTGATCCTGATGCAAACGGCAACGTCGCCAAGATTGCGCGGATGATCCAGGAAGGCCTTGGTTTCGGCTGGTGCGAGGTGGGCTATTCCGGCGTCACGTTCCCGCTGGTGGAGCCCTGCCTGCAACATGTGGCCCGGCTGCCGTACAAGCGCGTCATCGTGTTTCCGTATTTCCTCTTTTCCGGCATCCTGATTGACCGGATTTATGGCTTTACCGATCAGGTTGCAGCCGAGCATCCGGGGATTACCTTTGTGAAAGCAGGATACCTTGGGGATCACCCAAAGGTGCTGGAGACCTTTGCCGAGCGGATTATCGAGCAGACCTATGGCACGCCGCCGCCCAATTGTGGGACCTGTGGCTACCGGTCGCAAATCCTCGAGATTGAGGGCCAAGGGACGCAGACGATCAGTGCCGAAGACCGCGAAAGCCACCCGGCGTTTGGCCAAATCCCGCCACCGACATGTGTCTTGTGCAAATACCGCACCGCTGTTCTGGGCTTTGAGGCCGAAGTGGGTGCGGTTCAAGAGAGCCACCATCATCACGTTGAAGGGCAAGGGGCGCATGCACCGGGCTCAAACGTGGCCGATTGCACGCTGTGTGACACGTTCTGCACCGGCATGTGCCGGTTAGAAGCGCAGGATCATCACCACCACCATCATCATGACCATGACCATGACCATGATCACCATCATGACCATGACCACGTGCATGCGGTTTATCCCCACGCTGACCATCCGCACGGGCCGGAGAGCGCGCGCAAGAGCAAAGCCCGCTGACCCGATGCGCCCCTATGAAACTGACCCTCAGGCGATCTACGCACAGAGCTTTGCCACCGTGCAAAAGGAAGCGCGGATCGAACGGTTTGCACCCGCGATGCGGCCTGTGATCACGCGGTTGATCCATGCCTGTGGTATGGTCGAAATCGCGGACCGGCTCGCCTTTTCCGATGCCGCGGCGGAGGCGGGGTCTGCCGCATTGCATGCGGGCGCGCCGGTGCTGTGCGATTGCGAGATGGTTGGTGCGGGGATCATCCGGCGATATCTGCCAGCTGGCAATGAGGTGATCGTCACGCTGAACGACGCTGACGTGCCAGACCGGGCGCAGCGCATTGGGAACACGCGGTCAGCAGCCGCCGTTGATAAGTGGGAAGGCCGGATTGAAGGTGCGGTTGTTGCGATTGGCAATGCGCCAACGGCGTTGTTCCGGCTCTTGGAGCATTTAGAGGCTGGCTGGCCCAAACCGGCTGTTATCCTTGGGTTTCCCGTGGGCTTTGTGGGCGCGGCAGAAAGCAAAGCCGAGTTGGCCGCGCGTCCGCAAGGGGCAGAGTTCATCGCGCTCCGTGGTCGCAAGGGGGGCTCGGCCATGGCATCTGCGGCAGTGAACGCGCTCGCCGTGGGCATTCCGGAGGGAACCGTGCAGTGACCCAGCCTTGGTTGCATATCGTCGGGATCGGCGAGGATGGGCTCGACGGTTTGCTGCCTGCCACGCGCACGGTGGTTGAGGCAGCAGAGGTCATTATGGGCGGCGACAGGCACCATCAACTCGCCGCATCCGTCACAGCCGAGCGGATCGCCTGGCCATCGCCATTTGACACGATGATGGAGACGATCAACGGGCTGCGAGGCAAGCGCGTCGTGATCCTCGTTACCGGTGATCCGCTTTGGTTTTCGGCAGGGGCGCGGATTGGCCGCGCGATGGATCCGGCAGAGATTGCGTTTCACCCGCAGCTTTCCGCGTTTCAGCTCGCTGCTGTGCGGATGGGGTGGAGCCTTGCGGATGTTGAAACGCTGACGGTGCATGGGCGCCCGGTTGAGCAGATGATCGCCTTTATCCAGCCGGACGCGCGGCTGTTGATCCTGACGACCGGCGAGCAGACGCCAGATCAAATTGCCACGTTTTTAACGGCCAGAGGATTTGGAAAAAGCAAAATGGCAGTTCTCTCCGCGATGGGCGGCGAGCAGGAGCAGCGCTTTGACGGTGTGGCTGAGAGCTGGTCCCACAGCGTGCCCGCGTTTAATACGCTCGCCGTAGAATGTATCGCAGCGCCGGATGCAGCACTTCTTCCGCGCGTGCCGGGACTTGATGATGTGCTATTTCAATCTGACGGCACGATGACCAAACAAGAAGTACGCGCTGTCACCGTGGCCAAGCTGATGCCGATGCGGGGGGCGTTGCTGTGGGACATTGGCACAGGATGTGGCTCGGTCGCGATCGAATGGATGCGCGCGGCCCGCTATGCCCGCGCCATCGGGATCGAGCCGCGCGCTGACAGGCGGGCCATGGCTGCGGCCAATGCGCTTGCGCTGGGCGTGCCACGGTTTGATATCCGTGACGGTGAAACGCCTGCTGCTTTGGAGGGGTTGCCCGCACCGGACGCGATTTTCATCGGTGGGGGGTTGAGCGCTGGCACCGTTGCGCAGGCCTATGAAGCGTTGCGTCCGCTGGGGCGGCTCGTGGCCAATGCCGTGACACTGGAGAGCGAAGCGCTGTTAATGCAGATGCACGCCGAGCGGGGCGGGCAGTTGATCAAGCTCTCGGTCGCGCGGGCCGAGCCGGTTGGCCGTATGACAGGCTGGCGGCCTGCGATGCCCGTCACACAGTGGAGCCTTGTGAAGAGATGAGCAAGGGAACGCTGTACGGCGTCGGCGTTGGCCCCGGCGCGCCAGATCTGATCACTTTGCGGGCTGCGCGGTTGATCGAAAACGCGACCGTCGTCGCCTACCCAACGTTGGCGGGTGGCGACAGTTTTGCCCGCGCGATTGCCGCTGATTTGATCAGGCCAGACGCAAGAGAGATCGTGATGGATGTGCCCATGACGGTCGAGCGTGCGCCTGCACAAGCGGCCTATGACACCGGAGCGGACACCATCGCTGCTGCACTCCTGAATGGCGACGATGTGGTCTGCCTGTGCGAGGGGGATCCGTTCTTTTACGGCTCGTTTATGTATCTCTTTGCCCGCCTCAACGGCGACTTCAACGTTGAGGTCGTCCCCGGTGTGACCTCTATCACCGCGTGCGCGGCGACTGCCGGCATGCCCTTGGTTGCGCGGAATGAGCGGCTGACAGTGCTGCCCGGCCCATTGCCAGAGGCCGAGTTGCGCGCCCGGATTGAGGGGGCGGAAAGTGTCGCGATTATGAAGGTTGGACGGCATTTGCCCAAACTGCGCGCAGTGATCGAAGACCTCGGGCTGTTGGAACAAGCCGTTTATGTGGAGCGCGCGACACTCGCGGCGGAAGTGGTGCTGCCTCTTGCGCAGGCCCCTGAAAAGGCACCGTATTTTTCAATGATACTACTGACCAAAGGGGCCGATCCATGGCTGTGAACCCTGTTGTTTTGGCGCTGACCCGCTCGGGCGAGCCTGTGGCGCATCGTGTGGCGCAGGCGCTAGGCTGTGCGGTGCATGGGCGTGAGGGACGCGTGGATCGGGCCGATGCGTGGTTTGCCAACGCGCTTGATCATGCGCGGGATTTGTTCGCCTCTGGGACGCCGATCATCGGGGTGTGCGCCAGCGGCATACTGATCCGCGCGGTGGCCCCCCTGCTTGCAGATAAGAAAAGTGAACCGCCGGTCTTGTCGGTCTCGGATGATGGCGCCGTGGTTGTGCCGCTGTTGGGGGGGCATCGGGGCGCAAACCGTTTGGCGCGCCAGATCGCAGGCGCGTTGGATGCCGCTGCCGCTGTGACGACGGCGGGTGATATCGCCATCGGTGTTGCGCTGGATGAGCCTCCGCTAGGGTATCGCCTTCGCAATCCCGGAGATGCGCAGCCGGTGATGGCCGCACTGTTGAACGGGGCTGGTGTCGGATGGAACGGCACGCCGATCTTTGACGTCGATCTGCCGCAAGGCACAGACGTAGAGTTGTGCGTGACAGAGACGGATGAGGCAGGCTCCGAGACGCGCCTTGTCTATCATCCGCAGCGTTTCACGCTCGGCCTTGGCTGCGCCCGCAATGCGGACCCGGAAGGGATGTGGGCGCATGTTCAGGAGGTGTTGCACCACCATGAAATCGCCCCCGGAGCGGTGGCTTGCGTGGCGTCGATTGATCTTAAGGCGGATGAGCCTGCAATCCTGAGCGTGGCCGAGCGGCTGGGCGTGCCGCTGCGTGTGTTCTCGGCGGCGGAGTTGGAGGCTCATGCGGATCAGTTGGCGAACCCGTCAGACGTGGTCTTCGCAGAAGTGGGCTGCCACGGGGTCTCCGAAGGGGCGGCATTGGCGGCTGGCGAGAATGCCATTCTGGTAGCCGAGAAAAGTAAAACTGCTGAGACGACCTGTGCCGTCGCCCGGTCCGCTGACCCGGTTGTAGAGATGAAGGGCCGCGCACGCGGGCAGCTGTCCATCGTGGGGATTGGTCCGGGGCAGGCGAGCTGGCGGACGCCAGAAGTGTCCCATCTTGTGTCCCAGGCCGAAGAATTGGTCGGTTATGGATTGTATATTGATCTTCTTGGACCACTTGCTGTTGGAAAAATGCGCTCTGACTTCCCGCTTGGTGGCGAGGAGGATCGGTGCCGCTATGCGTTGGAGCAGGCAGCGAAGGGCAAGAACGTGGCCCTCGTCTGCTCGGGAGATGCGGGCATCTATGCGATGGGCGCGCTGGTGTTTGAACTGATGGACCGCGGGCCAGACCAGATGGGCGTGAGCGACGCGGCTCGGCGCGTCGATGTCGTCTGCTCGCCCGGCGTTTCGGCGCTGCAAGGGGCGGCGGCCCGGGCCGGCGCGCCACTGGGGCATGACTTCTGCGCGATTTCGTTGAGTGACCTCCTCACCCCGCGCGAGGATATCGTCAAACGCTTGCATGCGGCGGCGGAAGGGGACTTTGTCATCGCGTTCTACAACCCGGTGTCGATGCGACGCCGAACTCTGCTGGCCGAGGCGCGGGACATCCTATTGCAGCATCGGCCAGAGGATACACCTGTCATGCTGGCCTCGTCCCTTGGGAGGCCCGAAGAACATGTGCGCTACCGCAAGCTTAGTGAGCTGGAGGTGGATGAGGTGGATATGCTGACCGTGGTTTTGGTGGGCTCCTCACACTCGAAACTGGCGCAATTGGGCGAGGGGCCGCGGATGTACACGCCGCGTGGCTATGCCCGCAAGATTGATGGAGATCTGGCATGACGGTTTATTTCATTGGGGCCGGGCCGGGCGATCCGGAGTTGCTGACACTCAAAGCGGCCCGTTTGATTGGGGAATGTTCGGTCTGCCTTTATGCTGGCTCACTGGTGCCCGAACAGGTTGTGGCTGGGGCGCCGGAAGGAGCGCTGGTCATGGACACAGCCCCCATGACGCTGGATGAGACACATGACCAGATCCGGCAAGCGCATGAGAAGGGGCAGGATGTCGCCCGAGTTCATTCTGGCGACCCATCGCTTTATGGCGCGATCGCCGAGCAGATCAGGCGGCTGAAGGCCGATGACATCGACTATGAGATCATCCCCGGTGTTCCCGCCTACACCGCTGCGGCGGCGGCCCTGGGGCAGGAGCTGACGATCCCCGAGGTGGCGCAGTCCATCGTGCTGACGCGGATGAGCATGAAGTCGACGTCGATGCCTGCCGGTGAGACGCTGGAGAATTTTGCGCGCTCTGGCACCACCTTGGCGATCCATCTGGGGATCCGGGCGCTGCGCGAGATTGAGCGTCAACTGACGCCGTTCTACGGGGCCGATTGCCCGCTCGCGGTGATCTATCGGGTGGGCTGGCCGGATCAGCAGATTATTCGGGGCACTTTGTCTGACATCCATGCCAAAGTACGTGAGGCAAAGATCACGCGCACGGCCCTGATCCTCGTTGGGCCTGCACTTGCCGATTCGCACGGCTTCCCGGATTCAGCGCTTTATGACGCTGCAAAGCCGCATGTTCTTCGACCGCGTCTAAAAAATACGCTAAAAAAGACATAGAAAAACAAGGAGTTTCCTGCTTTTTCGCTGCGCCGCGGCGGATTTGTGATCTTGTTTTTACATGCACGTGTTCCATTTTGAGCGTCGGGTGAATTTGGGGACGCATGAAATGTCATTTCTGCCAAAAGACGTGCAGCACGCGCTGCGAGAGGCACAAACGCGCAAGACGCGCCGGGCCAACCGATTGTCCGTTCATGTAGGCGATGCAGCCTACCCGGTTGAGCGGCTGTGGGATGGTGGGTTTGCAATCAGCGTAGAGGACGCGCCGAAATTGCGTGGCCATGTGGACCTCTACAATGGCCCTCGGCACGTCTACCAATGCCTTATCGTGACCTCGCGCGAGGAAGGGGCCGAACGGGTCTATGACTTCAAGTGGAACACCGAGGTCGCAGACCGCCCCGCCGTAGACTACGTCCGTGCCGAGAACGCACCGGTGGCCTTACTGACTGACTACTGAAGATCAGCAAAGGCCTTTTGCATCCGCTCAACGGCTTCGGCCACCTGCGCGCGGGGTGCGGCAAAGTTGAAGCGCAGGAAAGTCTCACCACCTTTGCCGAAGGTTGGACCGTGGTTTGCGGCAATTCCGGCGCCTTTTTGAACCCGTTCGGTGAACTCCGCAGGTGACATGCCTGTGTCCGCGAAATCGACCCAAGCCAGATAGGTGCTCTCCATTTCCATCGATTTGACGCCGGGGATGGCGTTGAAGCCTTCGTCCAGCAGTTTGCGGTTTCCGTCCAGATAGAGGCGCAGCTCATCCACCCAAGCGGCCCCATCGGCCGAGTAGGCGGCGGTCACCATATGCAGGCCAAAGCTGTTGGGTGACAGACCCAGGGCCGCCATGCGTGCGCCAAAGGCGGCTCGCAGGTCTGGATCCGCGATGATCACATTGCCCACATGCGCGCCTGCGATGTTAAAGGTCTTGGTCGCCGCCGTCATCATCACCAGCCGATCCTCAATCCCCTCAATCGAAGTCATTGGGATATGGGTTTGGCCGGGCATCGTCAGATCATGGTGAATCTCGTCTGAGACGAGGATCAGATCGTGCCGTTTGGCAAAGGCTGCAACAGCCTGAAGCTCGGCCTTTGTCCAGACGCGGCCACTGGGATTGTGGGGAGAGCAGAGGATGATCATCCGTTCATTGCCCGTCATCTGTGCATCATAGGCGTCAAAGTCGTACTCGTAGCGGCCCGCGTTATTGACCAGCTCGCATTCCACCACCTCACGCCCGGCAGCTTTGATGACGCGGGCGAACGCGTGGTAGACGGGCGTGAAGAGGATGACACCATCGCCGGGCTTGGTGAATGCATCGACGCAGATGCCGGTGCCATTGACCAACCCGTGGGTGGTAAAGATGTCTTTCCGCTCGACAGCCCAGCCATGCCGCTCGGCCATCCACCAGCGGATGCTGTCGAGGTAGGGGCCCTCATTGCCGAAATAGCCGTAGACGTTGTGATCGGTCATCCGGTGCAGAGATTGTGTGACGCACGCGGGGGGTTCGAACTCCATGTCCGCCACCCACATCGAAATGCCAGTGTCGGGTGACACACCATAGAGCGCCTCCATCGCGTCCCATTTCACGCAATGTGTGCCGCGCCGGTCGATTGGTGTGTCAAAGCTCATGGATCGCCCTCCCTTGTTGAAACTAAGCTACGGCCCGCTGAGGCGAGTGCAAGGGGCAAAGCGCCGCTGTTGCATATGTCGGGCCATCCGCCTAAATCCGGCGCATGGCATTACGTAATATCCTGATCCATCCTGATCCGCGCCTGAAAAAGCAGTGCACCCCGGTGACGGAGGTGAACAAAGAAATCGAGCGTCTGGCAAATGACATGCTCGAGACGATGTATGACGCACCGGGCATTGGGTTGGCGGCGCCGCAGGTCGGTGTGACACAGCGCCTGCTGGTGATGGATTGCATGAAGGAAGAGGGCGACACGCCGCGCCCCATGGTCCTGATCAACCCGGAGGTCATCTGGGAAAGCGAGGACCGGAGCATCTATGACGAGGGGTGCCTTTCCATCCCTGATCAATACGCCGAAGTTGAACGCCCGGCAGAGGTCAAAGTGCGCTGGATGGGCCTTGACGGTAAACCGGTCGAAGAACAGTTCGATGCGCTTTGGGCCACGTGCGTGCAGCACGAGATTGATCACTTAAACGGCACTTTGTTTATCGACCACCTCAAGCCGCTGAAACGGCAAATGATCACACGCAAAATGGTGAAACTTAAGAAAGAGATCGCGCGAGGGCGGGGGTGAGCATTCTGCCCATCCTGCGCTGGCCGGACGAAAGGTTGCAGAGCACCTGCGCGCCAGTGACGGGGGATGTGCGGCAGTTGGCCGAGGATATGCTCGAGACGATGTATGCCGCACCGGGCAGGGGCCTCGCCGCGCCACAAGTTGGTGTGATGCAGCGGCTATTCGTGATGGATGAGACGTGGAAAGAGGGCACGCCCGCGCCCATGGTGTTTGTGAACCCGGAGATCGTTGCCCAATCCGACGACACGGTCACGCAGCCGGAAGGATGTCTTTCGATCCCCGGTGTCCTTGTAGATGTAACGCGCCCTTCGGCTGTGACGCTGCGCTGGAAGAGCCTTAGTGGAGTGATCCAAGAAGAACGTTTCAACGGGTTCGCAGCTGCTTGCGTTCAACATGAGCTGGATCATCTCAACGGTCTGGTCACTTTCGATCGCATAGAGGCAGAGGCCCGTGCGCAGGCTTTGGCGGAGTATACTGCATGACCCGGCCTATTATCCCTTGGCCTAACAAGTGCCTGCGGACCCCTGCCGAAGATGTGACGGCAGTCACGGATCAGGTGCACGCGATCTGGGAAGAGATGATCGAGGTGATGGAAGCAATGCCGGGCGTCGGCCTTGCGGCTGTGCAACTGGGTATCATGCAGCGCCTCGCTGTGGTCGATGCGAGCGACGCGCGGGGGCAGGCCGTGCGCATGGCCAACCCAGAGGTCCTGCACGCGAGCATTGAGCTGCGCCGCCACACCGAGGCCTCGCCGAACTTGCCTGGTGTCTCAGCGGCGATTGAACGCCCGAGGGCGGTGACGGTGCGCTTTCTCAACGCGGACGGCGAGATGGAGGAGCGCGACTTTGTTGGTCTTTGGGCGACGAGCGTGCAGCATCAGATCGACCACCTCGCGGGACGGATGTATTTCGACAATCTCAGCAAGCTTAAGCGCGATATGCTGATCAAAAAGGCGCGAAAGGGGTAGCCATGCGGATCGTCTTCATGGGCACGCCAGACTTCTCGGTTCCCATTCTTGACGCGCTGGTGGAGGCGGGACATGAGATCGCAGCCGTCTATTGCCAGCCTCCCCGCCCCGCGGGGCGGGGCAAGAAAGAGCGTCCGACACCGGTCCACGCCAGGGCTGAAGAGCTGGGCCTATTGGTGCGCCATCCGGTGTCTTTGAAGTCAGACGAGGCGCAGGCCGAGTTTGCCGCCTTGAAAGCTGAGGTGGCTGTGGTTGTGGCTTATGGATTGCTCCTGCCGCAGGCCGTGCTGGATGCGCCTATCCACGGGTGCCTGAACATCCACGCGTCCCTCTTGCCGCGCTGGCGCGGCGCGGCACCCATCCACCGAGCCATTATGGCGGGCGATGTGGCGACGGGCGTTTGTATCATGCAGATGGAGGCTGGGCTCGATACCGGTCCTGTGCTCAGCCGCCATGAACTCGCCATCGGGCCTGAGGAAACGACAGGCAGCCTGCACGACAGGCTCTCGGCCTTGGGGGCAGAGGCGATTTGTGACGCAGTCGAGGCCCTGCCGGGCCTCGTGCCAGAACCGCAGCCAGACGACGGCGTGACCTATGCGCATAAAATTGACAAAGCCGAGGCGCGCATCGACTGGTCCCGCCCCGCCACCGAGATTGACCGCCAGATCAGGGGCCTCGCTCCGTTTCCGGGCGCGTGGTGTGAGATGGCGGGCGAGCGGGTCAAACTCCTCGGGTCCCGGGTCGTGAACGATGCCGGTGCTGCGGGTGCGATCTTGCGTCCTCTTGTGATCGCCTGCGGAGATGGTGCAGTTGAGATCACCCGCCTGCAGCGGGCGGGCAGACAAGCGATGAGCACGAAAGAAGCGTTGCGTGGATTTGATCTGCCGGTAGCGATGGACTAACTGCGGTGCGCCTCTATCCATGCAAGTGCGTTCACAAACCGACGATCCATCTCAGCCCTGTCCCGAAGCGACCGCCAGAAAAACTCAAACGTCAGACCGCCACCGTCCTGTGTCTGATGGCTCCAGCGATCCGGTAGACTACCTGTTTCTATTTCAAAGAAATGCCAGTTTTCTTCACCAACAATTTCAGTCGAGCTTGGCCAAGCGCGTTTTATGCGTCCTCGAATACCGCTCTCTTCATGAAGTTCACGCAAGGCTGCCGCTTCAGGGCGTTCGCCAGGCTCGATCGTGCCTTTAACCAGTTGCACACCGGCCAATGGGTGGCGGAAAACAAGGATGTCCGTCTCCCGTATGACCACAGGACAGACCTTGCCGATCAAGACTTAAACGGCTCCATACCACGGCGGGCCAGTTCGTCGGCGCGTTCGTTCTCCGGGTGGCCGGCGTGGCCTTTGACCCATTCCCATGTCACCTGATGGCGCCCGACAGCGTTGTCCAAGGCGCGCCAAAGCTCTTCGTTTTTGACCGGTTTTTTGTTTGCGGTCTTCCATCCGCGCTTTTTCCAGCCGTGGATCCACGAGGTAATCCCGTCTTTGACGTAAGAGCTGTCGGTCACCACCGTAATCCGCGAGGGTTTGTCGAGCGCGTTGAGCGCCTCGATCGCGGCGGTCAGCTCCATTTGGTTGTTGGTGGTGAGCGCCGCACCATCGCAAAGTTCCCGTTCCTTGAGGACAGCATCGCCGTCTTTGGCGAGGAGCAGGACACCCCAGCCACCGGGGCCGGGATTGCCCGAGCATGCGCCGTCTGTATAGGCAAAGAGATCAGGCATCTTTCACACCCCGGCAAATGACAAATGGATCGAGCGTTCCGCTCATGCCCCGTTCGCGCCCTTCACGGGTGAAGGTGACCGTTAGGCCAGCGTCTGCCATGAGTTGGTGCAGGCCATCAACTGTCACGTATGTATAGCGCCGCCCGATGGCGTCCCGCGCGGTCCCATGCCCGGTTTTCATCCCGATATGAAACGCGCCGCTGGGTTTCAAGGCGCGGGTCAGGGCGGCCATATGGCGTGGCAGTTCGGCTTCCTCTGCGTGAAGCAGGGAGAAATTGGCCCAGATGCCGTCATAAATCGCTTCACCCGTGATGTCGTCAAAGGTAGCCACGCGGGCGCCAATGGCGTGCGCTTCATTCGCGAGGGCCACCATTTGTGGCGAGGCATCCACCGGATCAGGCACAAGACCTGCCGCCTGCATATGGGCGGAGGCATCAGCAGGGCCGCAGCCGAGGTCGAGAACGTGGCTGCCCCCAGGAAGAAGCGCGATAAAATCCATCAAATCCTGTGACGCTGCTGTCGTGCTCACAAGCTGGCGGTACTCCTCGGCACGGGCGTCATAGACCGCTATCGTCACATCATCTGTCATCCGAAGATGACCGGTGCAAGGCAGAGCAACACCCCGGCGGTCAGCAAGCTCCGCAGCTGCAACCACCACTTTGGGGCGAGGCCGAGGGACCAGAATTGCCAGTCCAGCACTAGGAGCGCGATGAAGCCGATGGCAAGGCTCGTAGCGGCTGCGACGGGTCCGTTGCCGACCATGAAAAACGCCCAAAGGGCTGGCAGGACAGAAAGCGCGTAACAGGCGCTGGCCGCACGTCCCTCTGCCCGTGTGGCAAACCCCCACAAGACGCCGGACATGAATGCGAGGATGACCGTGCCGTAGGACAGGCTGACATATGGGCCAACAAAGCGGGGGCCGATATTCAGCGCAGCCCATTGGCCAACCTGCGGCATCCACATCGTCATAACGCCCCAGCCAAACGGCAGAAGTCCGGCGAGCCCCAGAAGGAGCGCTGCGCGGGGGATCTGGGTCATTGGGCCACCTCAGGCCGGTTCGCGCAGGACACGAGGCACTTTGAACTCGACATTTTCCTCGGCGGTGACGACTTGTTCGACAGTGACGTCAAAGCGCGCGCGGAACGCGTCGACGACTTCGTTGATCAGTACTTCTGGGGCGGAGGCGCCTGCCGTGATCCCGACCGTCGTGATGTCACCCAAGGCACGCCAATCGATATCCTCGGCCCGTTGCACCAGCTGCGAGTAGGCACAGCCTGCGCGGCTGCCAACTTCAACCAGCCGTTTGGAGTTGCTTGAATTGGGGGCCCCCACCACAAGCATCGCCTCACATTTCGGAGCCATGGCCTTCACCGCCTCTTGCCGGTTAGTGGTGGCATAGCAGATGTCTTCTTTGTGCGGGCCTACGATGGCGGGGAAGCGGGTATGCAGTGCTGCCACAATATCTGCGGTGTCATCGACCGAGAGGGTCGTCTGCGTCACAAAGGCCAGCCGCTCGGCATCGCGCACCTCAATCGTGGCCACGTCTTCGACAGTCTCGACCAGCAGCACTTCGCCCTCGGGCAATTGCCCCATTGTGCCAATAGTCTCGGGGTGGCCGGCGTGGCCGATCATGATCATCTGCAGACCGTTTTCCGCATGGCGCGCGGCCTCAATGTGCACTTTGCTCACCAAAGGACAGGTGGCATCTACAAAGACCATCTCGCGCGCAACAGCAGCGGCGGGGACGGATTTCGGCACGCCATGCGCCGAGAAGATCACCGGGCGATCTTCGGGGCATTCATCAAGCTCTTCGACAAAGACTGCGCCCTTTTCTCGCAAATCATCGACGACGTATTTGTTGTGCACGATTTCATGGCGGACATAGACCGGCGCGCCCCATTTCTCGATTGCCATTTCGACAATCTTGATGGCGCGGTCCACACCTGCGCAAAAGCCGCGAGGGGCTGCGAGATAGAGCGTCAGCGGTTTGGTCATAAAGGGCCTCCGGTAGCGTTCCCTAGACCTAAGCCGAGTTGCCGCGGGCGTCCAGTGGAGCACAAAATGAAAAAGCCGGGCGATGGCCCGGCCTTCTTAAGTACTCTGCTCCGCGCGTTTAGGCGTCAGCGGGCGCCATTTCGGGCGAGTCTTGTTCGCGTGGCTCACGCGGTGGGCGGCCGACGACATCGCGCAGCTCTTCAAGCTCAATGAAGTTGTCTGCCTGGCGGCGAAGCTCGTCAGAAATCATTGGTGGCTGACTGCGGATCGTCGAAACGACTGAGACGCGGACGCCTTTACGCTGGAGCGCGGCGACAAGTGGGCGGAAGTCTCCATCGCCCGAGAACAGAACTACGTGATCAACGTGCGGTGCGAGTTCCATCGCATCGACGGTCAGTTCGATGTCCATGTTGCCCTTGACCTTACGGCGGCCTTGGCTGTCGGTGTATTCCTTGGCGGGCTTGGTCACCATCGTGAAGCCGTTGTAGTGCAGCCAATCGACAAGAGGACGGATCGGCGAATATTCATCATTTTCGAGAAGCGCAGTATAGTAGAAGGCGCGCAATAACTTACCCCGGCGCATGAATTCTTGGCGCAGCAACTTGTAATCGATGTCAAACCCGAGCGACTTGGCAGCCGCATAAAGGTTTGAGCCATCGATGAAGAGCGCCAGACGCTCATCCCGATAAAACATTTAAATGTCCTTCCAAAATTTGCCGCCGCGAAGTGTGAGTGGTGTAATGGGCAGCGACACCCGTTTCTAATATATGAGAAGTCTGACATGCAACCGCGTACAGAGCAACAAAACCAAGCCAGACTGGCAACAATTGCGCTGGGCGCGAACCTTACGTCATCCTTCGGCCCGCCGCACCCCAGTATTTTGCGAGCTATCGAAGGGGTAGAGGCTGCGCTTGGCGTGATCACGGGGAAAAGTCGGTGCTATGAAACCCCCTGTTTTCCTGCCGGAACGGGCCCCGATTACGTTAATGCAGTCATAGAAGTTGAGACAACGTTGCCGCCGGCGGAAATTCTTCTGCGTTTGCACGGTATTGAGGCGGATTTTGGCCGAGAACGCGTGCAACGTTGGGGTCAACGGACGCTGGATCTTGATCTTATCGCGCTTGGGCAGACGATTCTGCCAAACCTGAAAGTGTATGAGAGTTGGAAAAATCTTTCGCCGGACGAGCAGGTGGAGCGCGCAC
This sequence comes from Flavimaricola sp., assembly GCA_020629175.1. GTDB lineage: Bacteria > Pseudomonadota > Alphaproteobacteria > Rhodobacterales > Rhodobacteraceae > JALZWD01. Next base: position 25,087 of record JAHDDU010000022.1, read on the forward strand.
CAGATGACCTCATTCTACCACATCCAAGGCTGCAGGACCGCGCCTTCGTCCTTGTTCCCTTTGCTGACGTGAACCCGCAATGGGTTCATCCGGTCTTGGGCAAAACGGTGGAACAGCTTTTGAAGGCCTTGCCTCAGGCCGACATCGAAATGGTTAAAGCAATAGAACCATAGGCAAATGCGCGCCTTTGCTCTTGCTATTTGGCTCTGTTGGTCCTAGGTCCGAGTCTCCACGCGCCGTTGCCCCTGCAGCGGCCAAATCCTGTTGCTAAAGAGGGAGACCGCTCATGGCCCGCGTAACTGTAGAAGATTGCGTTGATAAGGTTCCAAATCGGTTCGACCTCGTGATGCTTGCCTCGCACCGGGCACGCGAGATCACATCCGGCTCTCCCCTGACAGTGGCCCGTGACAACGACAAAAATCCGGTTGTTGCTCTGCGGGAGATCGCTGATGAGACGCAGAGCGCCGATGATTTGCGCGAGCGGATGATCGAAGCGCACCAGACGCAGATCGAAGTGGACGAGCCCGAAGACGACAGCATGGCGCTCCTCATGGGGGCCGAGCAGGACAAGCCGGTTCAGGACGACATGCCGGAAGAGCGTCTTCTGCGCGAGCTGATGGAAGCACAGGGTCAGCGCTAATCGCCGGGCGCACGACCGGCCCAAACGACAGGTCACCTCATGAACGCCGCTGACGACCTTGTTGATCTGGTCCGCAGCTACAACCCTCGCACCAACGAGGGGATGATACGTGATGCCTTTGAGTTCGGCGCAGAGATGCACGAGGGGCAGTTTCGGCATTCCGGCGAACCCTATTTCACGCATCCTGTTGCCGTTGCGTCGCTGCTGGCCGAGCAACAGATGGATGATGCCACTCTGATCACCGCGCTCTTGCACGATACGATCGAGGACACGAAAGCAAGCTTCAAGGACGTGGAAACGCGTTTCAGCCGCGAGATTGCGGAGCTGGTGGATGGTGTCACAAAACTCACCAACCTGCAGCTTTCTTCGACTGAGACGAAGCAGGCCGAGAACTTCCGCAAGCTCTTTATGGCAACAAGCCGGGACTTGCGGGTGACGTTGGTCAAGCTTGCCGACCGCCTGCACAACATGCGCACGATTAAATCAATGCGCCCCGAGAAACAGGCCCAGAAAGCACGTGAGACGATGGACATCTACGCGCCACTTGCGGGGCGAATGGGCATGCAATGGATGCGCGATGAGCTAGAGGATCTTGCGTTCCGTGTGCTCAACCCCGAAGGGCGCAACTCGATCATCCGGCGTTTCATCACCCTGCAAAAAGAGACGGGCGATGTGGTCGAAAAGATCACGGGCGACATGCGATCCGAGCTGGCCCGCGCCAATATCCCCGCCGATCTTATGGGACGCGCGAAGAAGCCGTACTCCATTTGGCGCAAGATGCAGGAGAAGGATCAAGGCTTTAGCCGCCTGTCCGATATTTACGGCTTTCGGATCATCACGGAGACGGAGTCCGATTGCTACCGCGCTCTCGGCGCGATCCACCAGCGATGGAAGGCTGTGCCCGGACGGTTTAAGGATTATATTAGCCAACCAAAGTCAAACGGCTACCGGTCGATACACACAACGGTTTCAGGCCGCGACGGAAAGCGTGTCGAGGTTCAAATCCGTACCCGTGAGATGCACGAAGTGGCCGAAACCGGAGTGGCGGCGCATTGGTCTTACAAGAATGGTGAGCGGGTTGAAAACCGCTTTGCTGTTGATCCGGTGCGCTGGATTTCATCGCTGACCGACAGGCTTGATGATGATCACGATCATGATGAGTTTCTCGAGGCGGTGAAGCTTGAGATGTACACCGATCAGGTGTTTTGCTTTTCCCCAAAAGGGGATGTGATCAAGCTGCCGCGTGGGGCGACACCGATCGATTTTGCCTATGCGATCCACACACGCATCGGCAACGCCTGCCTTGGGGCCAAGGTGGATGGGATGCGGGTTCCGCTTTGGACCCGGCTCAAGAACGGTCAATCAATTGAGATCATCACTGCCGAAGGCCAAACGCCGCAGGTCACGTGGATCGACATCGCGGTCACAGGTCGCGCCAAAACCGCCATCCGTAAGTTCCTGCGCGAAGAAAACCGCGAAAAGTTCATTCGATTGGGCGCTGAGCTGGCCCGCGTTGCCTTTGAAAATGCGGGGAAGAGGGCGACGGACAAGGCCTTGCGCACAGCGGCCAAGACGCTTGCGATAGAGACTGTAGACGAAATGCTCGCGCTCCTGGGCAGTGCTGAGATGTCGGCCCAATCCGTTGTCCGCGCAATCTACCCTGACCTTGCCCTTCGCGCCGGTGATGAGGTGGATCAGGCCCGCGCTGTTGTTGGCCTCGGGCCAGAGCAGAGCCATAGGCGGGCACTCTGTTGCCAGCCGGTGCCGGGCGAGCGGATCATAGGGATCACCTTTCGCGGCAAAGGCGTTGTCGTCCATTCCATCGATTGTGAGGCACTGGCCGACTACGAGGAGCAGCCGGACCGTTGGGTCGATCTCCATTGGCAAGGCGGCACGCACGGCGCGGTCAACACAATCTCGCTTGATCTGTCGATCACCAATGATGCTGGCGTGCTGGGACGCATTTGCACCTTGATCGGTGAGCAAAAAGCAAACATCTCAGATCTGACATTTATTGACCGCAAACCTGATTATTATCGTTTGCACATCGAAGTGGACGTGCGCGACGTAGAACATTTGCACCGGGTCATGACTGCGCTGGAGGCAGAGAGCAACGTCTCAGCCCTGTCGCGGCGCCGGGATGCGTCACGCGCTTCTGAAACGCTAGTGTAAACATAGTAAAGGATTGAAAACGCGTGGTATTTAAACGCAGGGATAGACGGCCGATCTGGCAGATCGTGCTCGATTTCATCTATCCGCGTGGCGGTTGGCTGCGGGCGTTTGAGTATGTGAAACACCGTGTCCGCAGGCTGCCCGACACGCCGGAAAAGATTTCGCGCGGGATCGCAGTGGGTGTCTTTACAACCTATACACCGTTCTTTGGCCTGCACTTTCTGGTCGCATTCCTGCTCAGCCGATTGGTGCGCGGCAATGTTCTTGCATCTCTCATGGCGACCTTCTTTGGTAATCCGCTGACATATGTGCCGATCGCAGCGACCTCGCTTTGGTTCGGCCACCGGATCCTTGGGACGCCGCCGGGCGATGGGGCGAATGTCCGGGGTATGGGGCGGCGAATTTCGGACGCATGGAGCGATCTGTGGCACAATTTCAAAGCGATCTTTACGCCTGAGCGCATGGAATGGGCGGGTTTACGGGTATTTTATGATGACTTCTTCTTCCCGTTCATGGTGGGCGCTATTGTGCCCGGAGTGATTTCGGGCGCCATCGCCTACTACCTCTCGGTCCCGGTGATCCGGGCGTACCAACGCCGCAGACGGTCCAAGCTGCAGGCCAAACTTCAGGCGCTGGGCAAAAAACCGACCGAAGGTGCCTGACACTTATGGTGCTCTGACCTAAGTTGAGACGGGACGGAGCGGAAAGGGCTGATCATGAGTAAGAATGACCTGCGGCTGGGTGTGAACATTGACCATGTGGCAACCGTGCGGAATGCGCGAGGCGGCACAACGCCAGACCCCGTGCGTGCAGCCCTCTTAGCGCAGAAGGCCGGGGCCGATGGGATCACCGCGCATCTGCGCGAGGACCGGCGGCATATTATCGACAGTGACATTGACGGCTTGATGGCGGCCCTCGACATCCCGTTAAATTTCGAAATGGCAGCGACAGAAGAGATGCAGGCCATCGCGCTGCGCCACAAGCCGCATGCCGTATGCCTCGTGCCGGAAAAGCGCGAGGAGCGGACGACAGAGGGCGGCTTGGATGTCGCCGCAAATGACAATGCGCTGGCAGCCTATATTGCGCCTTTGGCTGCTGCGGGCAGCCGTGTATCCATGTTCATCGCCGCTGATCAGGCGCAACTGGATGCCAGCCACCGCATCGGCGCGCCCGTCGTCGAGCTTCACGCAGGTGCGTATTCCGACGCCTGGGCCGAGGAGCGTTGGAACGACCGCGATGAAGAGTTGCGCAAAATCACCGAGATGGCCGCCTATGGCCATTCCATTGGGCTTGAAGTGCACGTGGGCCACGGCCTCTCCTATGAAAGCGTGGCCCCGATCGCCGCACTGCCTGAGGTCAAAGAGCTCAACATCGGGCATTTCCTCATGGGGGAAGCGCTATTCCGTGGCATGGAGGGCGCCATCGTCGAAATGCGCCGTCTGATGGATGAGGCACGCGGATGATCCAGCATATCGTCGCGTTCAGCCCCAAGCCCGGGCAGGAGGCGCAGGTGCCTGATGTGATGGCAGGCTTGGCGGCGCTCATCGGTC
>JAHDDU010000022.1:29548-43867 GCA_020629175.1 Flavimaricola sp.
GGGCAGGAGGCGCAGGTGCCTGATGTGATGGCAGGCTTGGCGGCGCTCATCGGTCAGATTGACGGGTTCGTAGCATTTTCGCACGGCCGCAACATTGATGTGGAGGGCAAGTCACAGGCCTATGCCTATGCGTTCAGTTGCACCTTTACGGACCGTGGCGCACTCGATGCCTATGCCAGTGACCCCCGGCATCAGGCGCTTGGGGCACAATTGGTTGCTTTGGCCGAAAACGGGTATGATGGTTTGATGATCATCGACATTGAGAGTGACCTGTAATGCTCCGCATCGCTTCCTTTCTCGCGCTGGCGGCCAGTAGCGCATTTGCGCAATCCGTGGAGACCTGTGATTGGCAGGCCCATCCGGACGCCATTGTTGAGCCGTGGTCCGAAAACACGCGGGTCTTTGCGGATGGCGCCGTCAGGCTCGCGCTTTTGGATACCATCGAGCCCGCAGCCTCGCCCTATTGGCTGATGGTTCTGTCGCCGCCTGTCGATGAAATGGGCAGCCGGATATGCCAGGTTGTTGGGCGGGGGCCGGGGTACGGCTTCTCGGATATGGAATTTGAGGCGCTATCTGCAGACTATGACCCGCAGACGGGCCTTGGTTTTGCGATTCCTGTCGGCCTCTACAATCCCGAGACCAGCCTCACAGACCCCGCTATGTTGCGCCTGCACTTGGATCAGCGCGACGGCACGCTTTCGGCAACGCTCGAATGATTCTGGGCGTCGGGACGGACCTTGCCAATATCGAACGGATCCAAGGCACGCTGGATCGGTTTGGCGATAGATTTCGCAATCGCGTCTTTACCGAAGTTGAGCAGCGTAAGTCCGAAAGCCGCAAGGATGTAGCAGGCACTTACGCCAAACGTTGGGCTGCGAAAGAAGCCTGTTCCAAGGCGCTCGGCACTGGGTTGCGGATGGGGATCAGCTGGAAGGACATGGCCGTAAGCAATCTGCGCACCGGCCAACCTGTGATGGCGGTTACCGGATGGGCGGCGGAACGGTTGGCGAAAATGACGCCCGCCGGGCATGAGGCCATCATTCATGTCACTCTCACAGATGATCACCCCTGGGCTCAGGCCTTTGTGGTCATTGAGGCCCGCCCGATCCTTGCCGATGGCATTGACTCGGGGGTGTAGGTCGCGCATCACCGCCGCCAAGGCCCGAGACCCGTAAACAAAAGAAATCGAGCAACCATGTCAGAGAATTCAGGTATCATGTCGAGCGTCATCGAAACGGTCAAAACCGTTGTTTATGCGCTGCTGATTGCTGGCGCATTCCGGACGGTTTTGTTTCAGCCGTTTTTCATTCCATCGGGGTCGATGAAAGACACGTTGCTGGTCGGCGATTTTCTGTTCGTAAACAAAATGGCCTATGGCTACTCTTACGCCTCGTGCCCCTCTATCCCTTGGGTTGGCATCACGGCCGAGGACTTCTGCGGGATCTTTATGGCCGATGAGGATGGCGACAATCCCGGCGGCGATCGTCTGTTTGGGTCTGAGCCAGAGGTCGGCGACGTCGTTGTGTTCCGCCATCCCGATACCGGGCAGGACTTTATCAAACGCCTGATCGGGCGTCCTGGGGACCGCATCCGGATGATCGATGGTCTGCTGCATATCAATGATGAGCCTGTGCAGGTGGAACCTGCTGGGACGTTCACCGAAACCTGGGAGCCACAAGGGTCCCAGCGCGGTTTGCCACGGTGTGAGAACAGCCTGCGTCGTGATGGCTACCTTAGCCAAGGCGAAGAATGCACAAAATCCCGCTTTATCGAGACACTGCCCAATGGCACCAGCCATGCAATCCTCAACATTGGCACGCAGGGCAGTGATGACACCGGCGTCTTCACGGTGCCGGAGGGGCATTACTTCATGATGGGCGACAACCGAGATAACTCCGGCGACAGCCGCGCCTTTGGATTTGTGCCGTATGAGGATATTGTGGGCCGTGCGGATCGGGTCATGTTCTCCTCTGCTGGACGGTCGATGCTTGCATTCTGGACATGGCGCGGCGACCGCTTCTTTGCGCCGATAGACTGAGATGCGCCAGTCGGTTGATCCGATAAGCCTGTTCCAAGACGGTTTCGATTGGACCGGCCGCACCGGTCGGCTGGGCTTTTTTCTGGTGCTGCTTCCGGTTCTGGCGCTGAGTGGCCTTTCGCTTGCTCTGCCGTTTGTGGATTGGCCCAGGTGGGTGAGCGTTGTGGCATTCGCGGGACTTGCTGTGCTCAACATTCCGTTCAATGGCCACGTAATCCGGCGTCTGAATGACCTTGGCTGGTCTGGCTGGATGTGGTGGCTGACACTCGTGCCGCTCCTGAACCTTATCGTGCTGGGCATCCTCGTGACCCGGTACGGCGAGCGCTACAAAATTACCGGCGGGTTCAGTCGCACAGTCGCCCTTTTTCTGACCATCCTGATGACACTGTTGTTCGTGCTGCGGATATTTTGGATGCCGATGTTCATCCCGTCCGGCTCGATGAAGCCCAACCTGCTTGTTGGCGATTACATCCTCGTCTCTCTCGGTCGATACGCGCCGGATCGCGGCGACGTCATCGTCTTTCGCCACCCTGAGCACGGCGTTGACTACGTCAAACGTGTGATCGGCCTTCCCGGGGATCGTGTGCAAATGATCGACGGGCGCGTCTATTTGAACGACAGCCCACTGCCGCAGACTGATCAAGGAGACTTCACCGAAGTGATGGAGCGTCAGGGGGCCTATGGTGCTTTGCCACGCTGTGAAAACGGCGCTGTGGCGATGGGGGCCATGTGCTCAAAGTCGGTGTTTGAAGAAACGACGCCGGACGGCCGCAGCTATGATGTTCTGAACATCGGGATGCAGCTGTCGGACGATACGGTCGCGTATAGCGTGCCGCCGGGGCACTACTTCGTTCTGGGTGACAACCGCGACAACTCTCAGGACAGCCGGCTGGCGCGGGCGGCAGGTGGGATTGCGATGGTGTCAGAAGAGGCGATCCGCGGTCGCGCGGAATATGTTGTGTTTTCCAGCGCAGGTGCGTCTATGTTCTATGTCTGGACATGGCGCACCGGGCGCTACTTTGAGGCGATCGAATGAAACTTTCAGCGGACATGGCCGCGTTTTGCAACCGTCTGGGCTACAGCTTTGCGCGGACCGAACTGCTTGTGCAAGCGCTGACCCATTCCTCGGTGGCCACGCAGAACCGGGGCGACAATCAGCGGCTGGAGTTTCTGGGAGACAGGGTGCTGGGCCTTGTTATGGCCGAAGCGCTGTTGCAGGCAGATACGAAGGCGAGCGAAGGACAGATCGCGCCGCGCTACAACGCCTTGGTCCGTAAAGAAACCTGCGCCGATGTGGCGCGCGAGATTGATCTCGGCGTTGTCCTTCGCCTTGGCCGGTCTGAGATGAAATCCGGTGGCCGTCGCAAGGAAGCGCTACTGGCCGATGCATTGGAGGCCGTGATCGCAGCCGTTTGGCTTGATGGGGGCTATGATGCCGCCCAATCCGTCATCACACGGCTGTGGGGCGCGCGCGTTTCAAACGTTGAGGCGGATGCAAGGGATGCCAAAACGGCGTTGCAGGAATGGGCGCAGGCCCGCCGCGAAGCACCGCCGACCTATGTAGAAGTGGCCCGCAGCGGCCCCGATCACGCGCCCGTCTTCACAATCGAAGCGCGCCTCGCCTCTGGCCCGTCCGAGCAGGCGACCGCTGGGTCGAAACGTCAGGCCGAACAAACCGCCGCGATGGCCCTTTTGAAGAAAGTCAGCAGATGACAGACACCCGCGCCGGATTTGTGGCCCTCATCGGCGAGCCAAACGCCGGAAAATCAACGCTCTTGAACCGCATGGTTGGGGCCAAAGTGTCCATTGTCACGCATAAGGTGCAAACCACGCGGGCCCGCATCAGGGGTGTGGCGATTGAGGGCGGCAGCCAACTGGTCTTTGTGGACACGCCGGGCCTTTTCAAGCCGCGCCGCCGGTTGGATCGCGCGATGGTCGCCGCCGCTTGGGGCGGTGCTGCGGATGCCGATGTGGTCGTCCTGATGATCGAAGCGCAGCGCGGCATCACCGAAGGGGTCAAAGCGATCCTCGCGCGGCTGACTGAGATCGCCGAAGGCCGCAAAGTCGCACTCGCCATCAACAAGATTGATAGGGTCAAGACCGAGGCCCTTTTGGCGCTGACCAAGGAGATGAACGACGCGCATCCGTTCGAAGAAACGTTCCTGATCTCGGCCGAGAAGGGCCACGGCTGCGACGCGCTGCGCGATTGGCTGGCCGGGCAAATGCCGGAGGGGCCGTGGCTCTATCCCGAGGATCAGATCGCCGATCTGCCCTTGCGGATGATCGCGGCCGAGATGACGCGAGAGAAGCTGACCCTGCGCCTGCATCAAGAGCTGCCTTATGAGCTGACGGTTGAGACCGAAAGCTGGGAAGAGCGGGATGATGGTACGGCCCGGATTGATCAGGTGATCTACGTCGCGCGCGACGGCCATAAGGGCATCGTTCTGGGCAAAAAGGGTGAAACGGTCAAAGCCGTCTCCAAAGCCGCGCGTGAGGAGTTGCAGGAGTTTATGGGGCGCCGTGTGCACCTGTTTCTGCAGGTCAAAGTCCGCCCAAACTGGCTCGAGGAATCTGCGCGCTACTCGGAAATGGGCCTTGATTTCAGCGATGGTAATGCGTGAGCAGGCTGACTTCAGAATTCTGGGTGGCGGCCTACCGCGCCCGGCTTGATCAGGCGGGCATCCCGGCGTTTGTGACGTCTAAGGGTGATGCTACAGCTGGGGCGGTTCTGGTCAAACTCAGCACCCTTGATGGAAAGGCCACGGCCTTTCAGCGGGAATACAACCTGATGACTGGCGAGCGCGGCTGGCAAATTCTGGCCAGCGGTGCAGAAGGTGACGTGGACGCAAGCATCGCCAAGCAGCGCAGTTTTGACCCCGATCTTTGGGTGATCGAGGTTGAAGACCGGGCCGGGCGGCATTTGCTCGACCAGGACGGTCTGTCCACCTAAGGTATCCGCATGATTGAATGGCGGGACGAAGGGGCCGTGCTTGCGGTCCGGCAACATGGCGAAACCAGCGTGATTGCGGATATCTTTACCGCGCAGCACGGGCGTCATGCGGGCATCGTGCGGGGCGGTGTCTCGCGCAAGCTACGGCCAATTCTGCAGCCGGGGGCGCAGGTCGATGTCACGTGGAAGGCCCGCCTCGATAGCCACTTGGGCGCGTTTACGATTGAGCCTATTCGCAGCCGGTCTGCCGCGGCGATGGGTGACAGGCTGGCGCTGGCCGGGCTGAATGCAGTCACCGCCCTGCTGCTCGTCACCACAGCCGAGCGCGATCCGCATCCAGCGTTCTATACCCAAACGATCCAGTTGCTGGATCTGCTGGGTCACGCAGACATCTGGCCCTTGGCCTATATGAAATGGGAGATGGCGCTGCTGGAAGAGATGGGCTTTGGCCTTGAGCTTGGGGCCTGTGCGGTCAGCGGTGCGAACGACCGCTTGATCTATGTCTCGCCCAAATCGGGCCGTGCGGTGGCTGAGAGTGCGGCGGGCGAATGGGTCAACCGCCTGTTGCCGTTGCCAGACGTGATGCGCGGCGAGGGGGAGGGGAGTGACGCTGAAATCGCCACAGCCCTCGGCACGCTTGGTCATTTCATTGAACACAAATTGATCCGAAGTCTGGGTGACAAACCGCTGCCGGCTGCGCGGGGGCGGCTGATTGACGTGCTCACTCGGCCCTGAACACCATCTCGCCGCCCTCGGTCGTCGACAGGATTAGAACGTCCCCCGAAACTTCTGACAGCGTCATCGCACCGAGAGCGTCAAAGTAGGCTTGCTCCGCCGCGAGTTCGGGGCAAGCGCGCCGTGTTGCTGCAATTGGGCCGACATTCCACCAGGGGTAGGGGGCCGATTGCGTGGCCCGCCAACTGTTGCACGGCCCATCGCCTGAAATGGTACCGCCCGTCTGCAAAACAAGCGTGGCACGCGGGCCAAAGCTCTCACCATTCAAACTCTGCAGAACGTAAACGCGATCCGTTTCCGCGTAGCCCGACAGCGTTTCATCCTGCTGGCACGCCGCGATGGGCAGAAAGGAGAGGAAGGCCATGACCGAGAGTTTCATGGCCTCACCTCATCGCAAATACGCGGCTCATGCAACCGCAGGCACGCCCGCGACCAGCAATTCGGCGATCTGCACCGCATTGAGCGCCGCCCCCTTGCGCAGATTGTCGGCGGCTAGGAACAGGGCTATGCCGTTGTCAAACGCATGATCCTGCCGGATGCGTCCCACGTGGACGGCGTCGGCCCCGGTTGCAGCCAACGGGTTCGGCACGTCCCAGAGCGCGACACCTGGCGCCGCGGCGAGGAGCGATGTCGCCTCCTCGGCGCTAAGGGGCCGTTCAAACTCGAGGTTCAGCGACACCGCATGTCCGGTGAGGACGGGAACCCGCACGCATGTGCCCGACACGCGCAAGTCTGGAACGTTCAGAATGCGGCGGCTCTCGGCACGGAGTTTCAGCTCTTCGTCGGTATAGCCCCCCTCGGTCACCGTGTAGTTCAGCGGCACGACATTGAATGCGAGCGGCACCTGCCATTTCTGCGAGGGCGGGAACGAGACGGCCCCTTTGTCGTAGGCCAGTTCTGCAATGGCGTCTGCGCCCGAGGGCGCGGTCAACTGCCCCACCAGCTCATCAATGCCCGCCACGCCTGCGCCCGAGGCTGCCTGATAGGTGCTGGCGATCACGCGGATCAGGCCGGCCGCGTCATGCAGCGGCTTGAGCGCAGGCATGGCGGCCATGGTTGTGCAATTGGGGTTGGCGATGATGCCCTTGGGGATATGAGTCAGATCACCGGGGTTCACCTCCGAGACGACGAGCGGCACGTCTGGATCGGCGCGGAAGGCTGAAGAATTGTCGATGACCGTCGCACCTGCCGCTGCGACCTTTGGCGCCAGAGCCTTGGACGTTGCACCACCCGCTGAGAAGAACACGATATCGAGGCCTTCGTAATCAGCAAGGCTCGCATCCTCTACCGTGATGGACCGGCCCGCAAACGGCACTTTTACCCCGGCGGAGCGGGCAGAGGCGAACAGCCGCAGAGTGCCGAGCGGAAAGCCACGCTCTTCGAGCAGTTCGCGCATGAGCGTGCCAACAAGGCCGGTGGCACCGACAATGCCAACGTTGGGACGGGAGAGGGGGGATGAGGCGTTCATGGTGTATCCTTTCTGGTGCGTGCCGGGGAAAGGATGAGTGTCAAACCATGCTTTGCCCCGACCGTTGCGGGGCTGGTGGTTTGTCAGGTGCTGTTAGATCGCACGCCCAAACCAACGCCCCGCAACAGCGGTCGTTTTGGTCATGGTAATCGTGGTCATCTTGTTCAACATGGGCCGTGGCATAGCGAAGCGGGCCGGGTTTGGCCAGAAAAAAGGGGCACGCCGTGGCGCACCCCTTATTTTTCTGAGCATTGCCACTCGGTCAGCCGAGCAGGCGACGGGCGATAACCTGTGCCTGAATCTCTGCAGCGCCCTCAAAGATGTTGAGGATTCGTGCATCGCACAGGATGCGGCTGATCTTGTACTCCAGCGCAAAGCCGTTGCCGCCGTGGATCTGTAGTGCGTTGTCTGCCGCCGCCCAGGCCACCCGTGCGCCGTGCAGCTTGGCCATGCCCGCCTCGATATCACAGCGGCGATCGCTGTCTTTCTCTTTGGCAGAGAAATAGGTGAGCTGACGGGCGACCATGATCTCTACCGCCATCATCGCAAGCTTGCCCGAGACGCGCGGGAACTCGATCAGCGATTTGCCAAACTGCTTGCGATCGCGGGCGTACTTCATGCCTTCATCCAACGCAGATTGTGCAACACCCACAGCGCGGGCGGCTGTCTGAATGCGCGCGCTCTCAAACGTCTGCATGAGCTGCTTGAAACCTTTGCCCTCTTCTCCGCCCAGGAGGTTTTCACCCTTCACTTTGAAATCATCAAAGTTGACGGTGTATTCCTTCATCCCACGATAGCCGAGCACTTCGATCTCGCCACCCGAGATGCCGGGATCCTGCCATGGCTGCTCGTCCGTGCCGGGCGTCTTTTCGGCCAAGAACATCGACAGACCTTTGTAATCATCAGTGTCTGGGATGGTGCGGGCCAGTACCGTCATCACGTGGGTCCGGGCCGCATGGGTGATCCATGTTTTGTTGCCGGTGATCGACCAGTCGTCGCCCTCCTTGCGGGCGCGGGTGCGCAGCGATCCAAGGTCAGAGCCGGTATTCGGTTCGGTAAACACAGCCGTTGGCAGAATTTCACCGGAAGCAAGGCCTGGCAACCACTTTGCCTTTTGCTCGTCCGTCCCACCACAGATGATCAATTCGGCCGCAATCTCGGACCGGGTTCCCAGGGACCCAACGCCAATGTAGCCGCGCGACAGCTCTTCGCTGACCACCGCCATCGCGGTTTTGGACATGCCAAAGCCACCGAACTCCTCGGGGATCGTCAGGCCAAACACACCCATCTCGGCCAGCTCATTGATCACCTCCATCGGGATCAACTCGTCCTTGAGGTGCCATTCATGCGCCTCTGGTTCCACCCGCTCGACCGAGTAGCGGCGGAACTGCTCGCGCACCATTTCCATCTCATCGTCAAGACCGGCGTTACCCACCGTGATCTCGGCATCGCGTTCCTGCATCAGCTCAACAAGGCGGGTGCGGGCCGCTTGGCTGTTGCCCGATTGGGTCAGCGCCATAACCTCTGGTGCCATCAGCTCGCGCATATCGTCCTGGTCCAGCCCGATATCCTGAAGGCGGAGGATTTCGCCCTGGTTCATCGGGATGCCGCCATAGACCTGCCAGAGGTACTCGCCAAAGGCGATCTGGTGGATCAGCTGTTCGACTTCACCAAACTTGCCTTCCGCGTCCAAGCGCTCGGCCCAGTTCTGCATTTGGATCAGCGATTGGTTGTAGGTTGCCAGCCATGCAAGGCCATGCGAGGCCGTTTGCTCGGCCTCGACCTTCGCATTTGACACCCGGCTATCTACCGTCACCATTCCGCGCAGTTTATCCGTGGCTTTTGCTGTAATGGATGCCATCGGAACGAGTGCAGCCCGGGTCAGGCCCAGCAGGTCTGCGAGCAGGGGGCTGTTTGCCGCCATCATGTCTTGTCCGTCATGTGCCATCGTCCGAATCCTCTCATCACAGTCTCTTCGCCAATGCAGCAATAATCATTGTGCATTTGCAGCGCAATAATAATTCGCGAAATCACTACGTCATGAACAAAGATGTCGCAGGCAAAAGTCGCTGGCTCTAAAACAAAACGGCGGCCCGCATCGGGGCCGCCGTCTCAATCCGTGCGCGAAACGGGTTAGCGATTTGCGCCAGGAACCCAAAGAACATCGTCCTTGCCGCCGTTATTGGCAACGCGACCCGCAACAAAGAACCAGTCTGACAGACGGTTCAGGTATTTCACCGCTGGTGCATTAACCTCTTCCATCGTGGCGAGCTCAACAACCAGCCGCTCCGCGCGGCGCGAGACTGTGCGGCAGACATGCAGATGGGTGGCAAGCGGCGTCCCGCCTGGCAGGATAAAGCTGCGCAACGGGTCGAGCGTGTCATTCATCACATCAATTTCGGCCTCAAGTCGATCCACCTGCGCCTGCACCATCCGCAAAACGGGATACTCCGCTTCGGCGTCCTTCGCCATTTCTGGGCGGCACAGATCGGCACCCAGATCGAACAGATCGTTTTGGATCATCGCCAGCTGATCCGACATCGTGCCTGTTGCATGCAGGCGTGCCATGCCAACGGTGGCGTTGGTCTCGTCCACCGTGCCGTATGCCGTGACCCGCAGAGAATGTTTGGCCACCCGGCTGCCATTGCCAAGCGCTGTGTCGCCCGCGTCACCGGTGCGGGTGTAGATTTTGTTGAGAACTACCATTTGAGGTCCTTTACGTCAGTTCAGGCCGGTCCGCGCAGCCACACATAGGTGAGGATGAGGACCACCGCGACAAACTGCGCCCCAATCCGCCAGCGCATGATCCGGTTGGCGTGTTTGCGGTTGAACTCGCCGCCTTTGCCAAACGTGCCGAGCCCCATCATCAGGATCACGACAACAATCAGGACCGAGATCACGACGAGGATAAAGAGAGGATCGTCTGCCATGTGGTGGCTCCAGTTTGCGGTGTCTTGGCTGATGTAGGGGGCGGGGAGGCTTTGGCCAGCCCTTAAAACTTTGCGACAACCCAATCTAGAGCGCGTGTCGGCAAAATGCGTTTCAGTGTCCCCATCAGATAGGTGGGCGTCGTCACATAATATCGCGGTTTTGGGCGCCGGCTCTCAAGTGCGTGGATGATCTTCTTGGTGCAGGCCGACGCTGGAAGCTCAAACGGGTCGGGACCGTTATCTTCGTACAAGCGGCCTTTGAGCTTTACGTAGTCCTCCCGTCGCGGGGCGTTTTCCCAATCGATCCAGCGCTCAAAATGCGGAATCGAATTTACCCGGATCTTCGAGGTGATCGGCCCGGGCTCAAGCAGGATGATGTCAATGTTCGTGCGGCGCATTTCAACGCGCAGAACGTCCGTCAGCCCCTCGAGCGCGTATTTCGTGGAGACATAGGCCCCTCGCCATTGCATCGGGACAAGCCCCAGGACGGATGAACAATTGATGATCCGCCCATGCCCTTGCGCCCGCATCACGGGGATCACTTGCCGCGTCAGATCATGCACCCCAAATACGTTCGTCTGGTAAATCTCTTCGAGCGCGCCACGCGGCAAATCCTCGACAAGGCCGGGGCAGGCGAAGGCGCCGTTGTTGTAGAGCGCGTCGAGCGTTCCACCTGTCGCCTGCAGAACCTCTGCAAGCCCGGCTGTGATGCTGGCAGGATCAGCGTAGTCGATGCGTGGGGCCTCAAACCCCTCGGCGGCGAGCGCATCGCAATCTTCTTGCTTGCGGCAAGAGGCAAAGACCCGCCACCCGCGTTCACGCAGTCCGCGCGCTGCATCTATGCCAAGGCCCGAGGAGGAGCCGGTGATCAATACTGATTTTGTCATGCGCCAGATGTGCCGCTTGAGGCGGCGCGGCGCAAGAGGTTAGCCGTTTGCCGGTGACAAAAGACGTTCGGCCATCCAGCCTTCGAGACCGGAGTCCTGCACACGAACACGCACCCAGCCGTCGTCATTGCGGCCGATCACTTCCGCCGTTGTGCCGCTGTTGAGCGTGACGAGAACGGCATAGGTCGTGCCGGGGCCGTCGCGCATGTTGACCCGGCTGCCCGCGACTTCACGAATGTCGACAGGGGCGACATCTGGCGCGGTAGTGGTTTCTGCGACGACTTGTTCGTCAACGAGATCTTCTACGACAGCAGGGTCCGCAATCGTTGCGGTGACGGGCTCGATGACCTCGTTCGTCGTCACAAGGGTGGTTTCGCTGACCGCCGGTGTGATGAGCGCCGTCGTGAGCCGATCCTGAATTGTCTCAGATCCGGAGGCAGGCGAGGCAGACAATGCAACTTCGGTATTGGCACGTGTCGCAATTTCTGGCGACGCGTCGTCTGCCGCCGCGACCCGGACCTCAGGTTCAAAGTCGGCACCACCCGACAGTTCGTAGAATGCAAAAGCCAGCAATCCAAAACAGATCAACATAAACTTTTTCATCGCGACGCATCTCCTTTAGGCACCCAACCAGAATCGTTGTTTTGGGTTCCATACCTAAATATCGCATTTTTGACGGCAAAGAGACGGGAAATCTTGGGCAGCGTTACCCCCAATTGTGCACTTTACCCTGACTCGCGGGGGGACTAGACAACATACATGAACGACGCGGTGGACACCCCCAACATAGAGCCCTCAGGCGGTGATACGTCCGAGCCACTGCGCCGGGCAATTGGTGAGCGGTATCTGACCTACGCGCTGTCCACGATCATGAACCGGGCCCTGCCGGATGCAAGGGATGGCTTGAAGCCCGTGCATCGCCGCATTCTTTACGCCATGCGCGAGCTGCGGCTGGCGCCCACCGGTGGCTTCCGCAAATCGGCCAAAATTTCGGGCGATGTGATGGGCAACTATCATCCCCACGGCGATGCGGCGATCTATGATGCGATGGCCCGTCTGGCGCAGGATTTCAACGTGCGCTACCCGCTGGTGGACGGGCAGGGTAACTTTGGCAACATCGACGGCGACAATCCCGCCGCCAGCCGCTACACCGAGGCGCGGCTGACCGCCGCGGCCGAGGCTTTGATGGAAGGGCTGGCCGAAAACGCTGTCGACTTTCGCGACAATTATGATGGCACACTGACCGAACCGGTCGTTTTGCCCGCCGCCTTTCCAAACCTGTTGGCCAATGGCTCGAGCGGCATCGCGGTTGGCATGGCGACGAACATCCCGCCGCACAATCTGCACGAGTTGATCGATGCCTGTTTGCATCTGATCAAAGCGCCGAATGCGCGCGATGACACGCTGCTCGAGTACATTCCCGGGCCGGATTTCCCCACCGGGGGCGTGATTGTCGAGCCTGCAGAAAACATTGCCGAAGCCTACCGGACCGGGCGCGGGGCCTTCCGCCTCCGCGCCAAGTACGAGATTGAGGACTTGGGTCGCGGTCAATGGCAGGTTGTCGTCACTGAAATCCCCTATCAGGTGCAAAAGTCCAAGCTGATCGAACGCCTGGCCGAGGTGATCCAGACCAAGAAAATTCCACTTCTGGCCGATGTGCGCGATGAGAGTGCCGATGATATCCGCATTGTGCTCGAACCGCGGGCCAAGACGGTAGATCCCGACTTGATGATGGGGATGCTGTTTAAGAATTCCGATCTTGAGACGCGGTTCAGCCTCAACATGAATGTGCTGATCGACGGCCTGACACCGAAAGTGTGCAGCCTTAAAGAAGTCCTCCGCGCTTTCCTTGATCACCGGCGCGAGGTGTTGATCCGCCGCAGTCAGCACCGCTTGGAAAAGATCGATCACCGCTTGGAAGTGCTCGAAGGCTTTATCATCGCCTTCCTCAACCTGGATCGCGTGATTGACATCATCCGCTACGATGATGACCCCAAGCGTGCGCTGATGTTCGAGGATTGGGGCCGCGATCACGTCCGGGCGATGGATGAGGCCTCCTACGTCTCACCGCTAAGCGGTCGCACCATTGGCGAGGACGAAGAGCCCGAGCTGACCGAGGTGCAGGCCGACGCGATCCTGAACATGCGCCTGCGGTCTCTGCGACGCCTCGAAGAGATGGAGCTCGTCAAAGAACGTGACGCTTTGATGCTGGAGCGCGCAGGCATTGAGGATCTGCTGGAAAGCGAAGATGTCCAGTGGAAAGCCATTGCTGAGCAACTGCGCGAGACGCGCAAAACCTTTGGCCGTGACAGCGAAGGTGGCGCCCGCCGCACGCAATTCGCCGAAGCAGGTGAGGTTGCCGACGTCCCGCTTGAGGCGATGATCGAGCGGGAGCCGATCACAGTGGTCTGCTCTGAGATGGGCTGGATTCGCGCGATGACCGGCCACATTGATTTGGCGCGAGAGTTGAAGTTCAAGGACGGCGACCAGGGCCGCTTTATCTTCCACGCGGAAACCACGGACAAGCTGTTGGCCTTTGGCTCGAACGGCAGGTTTTATACGATCCTTGGATCAAACCTCCCCGGCGGGCGCGGCATGGGCGAACCATTGCGCCTGATGGTCGATATGCCCAACGACGTGCAGATTGTCGCGCTTTTCATCCACCGCACGGGTGGGCGATTGCTTGTGGCCTCCTCGGCCGGGGACGGATTTGTTGTGGCCGAGGATGATGTCGTGGCCCAGACGCGGGCGGGCAAACAGGTACTGAATGTCAAAGGCGACGTCTCCGCCGTCGCCTGCCAACCAGTGGCGGGCGATCACATCGCCGTTGTGGGTGAGAACCGCAAAGTTCTGGTGTTCCCATTGGACGAGCTGCCTGAGATGGGCCGGGGCAAAGGGGTGCGGCTGCAAAAGTACAAGGACGGAGGGCTGTCTGACGTCACGACCTTCGTTCTCGAAAACGGTCTCAGCTGGCTTGACCCAGCTGGGCGGACGCGGACTGTGACCCGTGAAGAGCTTGACGAATACCTGGCAAAACGGGCGAGCGCAGGGCGAATGGCCCCACGCGGTTTCCCGCGGGACAACCGCTTCTCCTAGGCGTGTTGGAAAAGCTGTGACGCCTGCCGCAACTGCGGCTTGATTTCCTGTCCAAGACTCAATAAACGCCCGCCCATATCTACGTGGTGTACGCGCATGTGTGCACCCTACATCCCACCCGTAGGGTGTGTGCGTCCCACACACCACCAGAATGACAGGAGCCAGTTCCATGGCAAAGGAAAAGTTTGAACGTAATAAGCCGCACGTGAACATCG
>JAHDDU010000023.1:0-39607 GCA_020629175.1 Flavimaricola sp.
GACGCCAGTGCCTCGACCGTCAGTCAAACGCTGGCCGGTGAGGCTGGTGCGGATACGCTGACTGGTGGTGCCGGAGCTGACCTTTTGGCTGGCGGCGCCGACGCTGACGTGATCTTTGGTGGCGGTGGCGACACTGTCGACGGTGGCTCGGCTGGGAATGACAACGATACGTTGTTCCTGGGTGAATTCGGCACGACGATCACCTTCACCGATGCTACCGGCGAAAACGGTACGGTCCAATATGCTGACGGTTCCATCCTGACGTTTAGCGACATCGAGAACATCGTGCCTTGCTTCACACCTGGCACGATGATCCGTACTGCTGACGGCGACCGCGCGATTGAGACATTGAAGATTGGCGATATGGTCGAAACCAAGGATGGCGGTCTTCAACCAATTGCGTGGATCGGATCGCGCGACATCTCTGCAGAGGTTCTGGATCAGAACGACAATCTGCGTCCGGTTCTCATCCGCCAAGGCGCGATGGGCAACGGTCTGCCGCGGCGGGATCTGCTCGTCTCGCCGCAGCACCGTATGCTCGTCGACAATGCCTCGGTTCAGTTGTGGCTGGGTGAGGAGGAAGTCCTCGTCAAGGCCAAGGACATGACCCATCGTCCAGGAATTGATACCGCCGATGTTGACAGCGTCACCTACATCCACCTGATGTTCGAAGAGCACCAGTTGGTTCTGGCTGACGGCGCTTGGAGTGAAAGCTTCCAGCCTGGCGACATGGTTGGCGATCATGCTGAAGATGCAGTGTTTGCCGAGCTTGTGGCCCTGTTCCCAGAGCTGGCAGATGCCGAAGGTCGCGCGGCCTATGTCGCCGCCCGCCTGTCGGCAAAATCACACGAAGCCCGTCTGGTCTTTTGAGGGAAACGCCCGGTGCCGTGAGGTGCCGGGCGACCTGTCAGTCTTTGGGTGCAGTGCGCGCTGCGCGACGCGCCTCACCGCGCCCAGCTGACCACATGGCCAACCGTGTGATCAACAGCAGGATCAAAAATCCGACAGCCAGCATCGTAGGCACAAACCCAGGCATGTCCTGAGCCTTTTGCAATTCGAGCGCAAACCAAGGGTCGTTTGCCTGCATCCACATCAGTAGCCCCACGATGATGACGCTTGCGATACAGGTGCAAAGAATGGCCAGGCTCCAGCCTTCTTTGCGGGTCATTGTCCTGCCTTCGCTGCGAAAGAACTTTTGCCCCAGATAGATTCCCGGCAACATAATCGCAGCCACGTTCAATCCGGTAAGTCCGCCCGTCCCGTAAAACCATTCCGCCCATGTTGGCGCAAAGGTCTCAAACGCCCAAAAGAACGCAAAAAAGGCGAGGTTGACAACGATGGCGTAAAACACATACCGCCAGAGGTAGCCTAGATACCCGATCTTCATCAGACACTCTTTTTAAGCGTTTCGACCAGATCGGTTTTCTCCCACGAGAAGCCGCCGTCACTGTCTGGTGCGCGGCCAAAATGACCGTAGGCTGCGGTGCGTTGATAAATGGGCTTGTTCAGACCGAGCTGCGTGCGGATCCCCTGCGGCGTGAGGTCCATCGCCTGATCCACCGCCCGTTCAATCGCCTCGTCGGCGACCTGCCCAGTGCCATGCGTATCCACGTAGATCGAAAGTGGGCGTGCCACACCAATTGCGTAGCTAAGCTGCAGAGTGCAGCGCTCGGCCATGCCAGCGGCCACGACGTTCTTGGCCAGGTAGCGCGCGGCATAGGCCGCCGAGCGATCAACCTTCGTCGGATCTTTGCCCGAGAACGCACCGCCCCCGTGGGGAGCTGCTCCACCATAGGTGTCCACGATAATCTTGCGACCGGTCAGGCCAGCGTCACCATCGGGACCGCCAATCACAAAGGTCCCTGTCGGATTTACCCACCATTTGGTGGCATCCGTGATCAGGCCAGAGGGCAAAACCTCACGGATATAGGGCTCGACAATGGCGCGGATATCGTCGCTCTTCTGAGCTTCATCAGCGTGCTGCGTTGACAGAACAATCGACGTAACTTCAACCGGGACGCCGTTCTCATACCGCAGCGACACCTGGCTTTTTGCATCCGGGCGCAGCGTTGGCTCGGTGCCATCTTTGCGGACTTCGGCAAGCCGCCGCAGGATCGCGTGGCTGTATTGAATAGGAGCCGGCATAAGGGCTTCGGTCTCAGTAGTGGCATAACCAAACATGATGCCCTGATCACCAGCGCCTTCATCCTTGCCTTCGCTCGCATCAACGCCCTGTGCGATATGGGCCGATTGCTCGTGCAATAGGTTTGTGATCTCGGCTGTGGCGTGGTGGAACTTGTCCTGCTCGTAGCCAATCCCCTTGATGCAATCGCGCGCGATGGCTTCGATCCGTCCCATGTAATCCTTCAGCTTGGCCTGGTCGGACAAGCCAACCTCCCCGCCGATCACAACGCGATTGGTCGTCGCAAAGGTCTCACAAGCGACGCGTGCTTCGGGTTCCTCGCTGAGGAAGGCATCAAGTACGGCGTCAGAAATCTGATCACAGACTTTGTCAGGGTGGCCTTCCGAGACGGACTCAGAGGTAAAGATGTAGGTATCGCGGGACATAGGGAACGCTCCATTAGGTTTAACTTGCCACGTCAGGAAGCCGTTGTGACAAGATTTCTGATCCGGCTTATTGGCGGGTGTTGCCCGGGTCAATGCGTTTCCACCTTGGGGCCGCTGTCAGTGCGCCGAGCGCGACCAAAAAACACAGTCCAATCGGCCAATCCCCAAACCGAACGTATAGCGACGGCTCAAGGGCCGCGGGCAGCGGAGCATCGACAACGCCCTCTTGGTTCAACGCAAGCGACGCACGTATCCCGCCGCGCGCATCAATGATCGCTGATATACCTGTATTTGCAGCGCGTAACGCAGGAAGTCGTTGCTCAATCGCGCGAAGTCTGGCCTGCATCAAATGCTGTTCCGGACCTGCATAATTCCCAAACCATGCGTCATTGGTGATGAAAATCATGACGTTCGCCCGCTCTGCTGCGGCATTCATTTCGTCAGCAAAAATGTATTCGTAACAAATCGCCGGAAGCGCGGGCCCAAAACCTGGGATATCAACGGTTTGCGCGCCTGTGCCCGAGCCATAGGTCCACCCTTGGGTCAGATCGAACACCCCAAGACGACCAAGGAGCGTAATGAAAGGGATGTATTCGCCAAACGGCACAAGGTGGGATTTGTCATATCTGTCCATCACACTGCCATCCGCCCCAATGACGGCCAGCGTGTTGTAGAACGTCTGACCCTCAGTCCTGAGGGCGCCTACGATTGTCGGGGCGCCACGGGAAGCCGCGGCAACTTGCTGGCGAGCCCCCTCACTTTCCAACGGGTACATCAAGGACGTTTCTGGCCAAATCACAAGATCTGGCACGGCACCAGAGGCCGTCAGAGCCACAGCGCGGTCAAAGAACGCCTCTGCGTAGCCCGGTTCCCATTTCAGGTGTTGCTCCGCATTGGGCTGCACGAGCCGGACGATGGGCGCATCATCCTGCGCAAATTCCGCGTCTTGCACATCCGCCACAAACCCCATGGCAAAGCCCAATATGACCGCGAGCGCCGCGCCCAGAACCGACCGGGCAGACAGACCCAGCACTATCAGCAACGTTATCGCGGTCAGCGCATGGGGCCCACCCCACGCCGCGGCTTGCGCAACAAGCGTCTCGATCCAGATGTGGCCCAGAAGCGCCCAAGGAAACCCGGTGAACAGAAAGGACCGCGCCATTTCGCCCAGCATCAAACCGCAGCAAATCGCAAAAAGGCGAAGTTGATCGCGGCCGAGCCAACGGACCAGAGCGATACCAACGGCCCAAAACAAGCCGCCGCCCAAAGCCATCAGGATCACGGCGAACGGGGCCATCCATCCATGTCGGGCCACGTCCACAAGGAAGGGTTCGAATATCCAGTGCAGCGCCACGGCAAAATAGCCAAAACCGAGCGCGAGGCTTTGAAAGAACGCGCGGCGGGAGGCATTCGTCAGCCCAAGACGCGCGACGCCAAACCCCAAGGCCAACAAAGTGAGCGGCCAAAGCCCCCAAGGTGCTTGTCCCAAGGCCGCAATGCCACCGGCAGCGATGAGAACAGGATAGCCCCGCCCCCAATCCCAAATACTGCCTAGATCTGGGTGCCTATCCATCACTGCGCGGAACAAGCCGCACCCGCACCCGCTTGATCCGGCGAGGATCCGCGTCGATCACCTCAAACTCTGGTCCGTCCGGATGGCAAATCACCTCGCCTCGCGCCGGAACCTTCCCCGCAATCATCGCGACCAAACCGCCCAGCGTGTCGACTTCCTCACTGTCGATCTCCTCGTGAGCGCGCAGATCCAGAGCGATCTCAGCCTCAAATTCGTCCAACGGCGTTTTGGCAAGCGCAAGCCAGATGCCGGGCTTTTCCTCGGTCCAGGAGCTCGCTTCATCGACGTCGTGTTCGTCTTCGATCTCGCCCACGACCTGCTCGATGAGATCCTCAATCGTCACCAGGCCATCCGTACCGCCGTATTCATCAATAACGAGCGCCATGTGAATGCGCTCGGCCTGCATCTTTTGCAGCAGCACGCCCAGCGGCATGGACGGCGGCACATAGAGCAACTTGCGCAGCATGCCCGCCAAATCAAAGGTGGCTGAACCATTTGAGAAACCGTGCCGCAGAGCAAAGTCTTTGAGATTGGCGACCCCGATGGGCGTGTCCAAAGTACCGTCAAACACCGGTAAGCGCGTCAGGCCACTGTCTCGAAACACGGCGATGAGTTCATCCTGCGTTGAGGTGAGCGGCACGGCAACGATATCCGCTTTGGGAATGGCCACATCTTCAACCCGCATGCGCCGCAGGTTAAGAAGGCCGGGGCCTTGCGCCTTTGCGGCAGGCTGTCCCGCGCTGACCTGTGGCACTTCAGCGGCACCCTCATCAGAGGCGCCACCGCCAAATAATCTGCCAAAGAAGCCGGGCCTGGCACTTCCCTCCAAACCGGCGTCATCCGGCACATCTACGGTCGTGCGTCCGACCGGGTCACTCGTCTGAGACATCGTTCCTTTCCAGCGCGGGCCAATCCCGCAAAAACCTTATAGAGTATATGGGTCCGAAATACCCAATTTGCCAAGTATTTCGGTCTCAATACCTTCCATCAAATTAGCATCACCATCACGCATATGATCAAAACCCAACAAATGAAGAGTCCCGTGAACGGTCAAATGTGTGACATGATCCGCCATCGCGCGGCCCGCCTCGGTCGCCTCTCGCATACACGTGTCATAAGCAATGGCAATATCGCCCAGCTCTTCCCCTGGCGCAAAGGTCAGATCAGGTTGCCCGCCTTCCTTTTCCGACGCGCGTTCCACTGCTGGCCAGCTGAGCACATTTGTCGGCTGCGGCTTGCCGCGAAAATCAGCGTTGAGTTCAGCAATCCGATCATCTGCGCAGGCCAACAGCGAAACCTCGGCTTTACCTCTGCCCAGCACGCGAAGCAGCGTTGCCTCCACCGCCCTTTGAGCAAGCGCATCAAGGCCTAGAGCAGCCCAGCGCTCGTCTTCAATCAAGACGTCTAATTCCAGTTCGAAAGCGGCAGTCCCCACATCAGCCGCCTTTGGCCTCTTCAGCCTCATAAGCTTCGATGATCTTGGCGACGAGGTGGTGCCGCACGACATCCTTGGCGGTGAAGTAATTGAAACTAATAGATTTGATATGCCGCAACAGACGTTCCGCATCGCGCAGGCCAGAGGATACGCCGCGCGGCAGGTCGATCTGCGTCCGGTCCCCGGTGATGACCATACGGCTCCCCTCTCCCAAGCGGGTCAGGAACATCTTCATTTGCATGGACGTGGCATTCTGCGCCTCGTCCAGCACGACAAATGCGTTGGACAATGTCCGACCGCGCATAAAGGCGAGCGGGGCAATCTCGATCACTTTCTCTTCAAGCATCTTTGCCAATTGTTTGCCGGGCAAAAAGTCGTTCAGCGCGTCATAGAGCGGCTGCATGTAAGGATCGACCTTGTCCTTCATGTCGCCGGGCAAATACCCCAGCTTCTCCCCCGCTTCGACGGCGGGCCGGCTGAGGATGATCTTGTCCACATGGCCACCAATGAACATGTTTACGCCTACAGCCACGGCTAGGTAGGTTTTACCGGTACCCGCCGGGCCGATCCCAAAAGTCAGCTCATTCTCAAACAGGTTCTCGACATAGGCCTTTTGCGCATCCGTCCGCGGCTCTATCAGCTTTTTGCGGGTCTTGATCTCGACTCGTGCCGCGGCATCGCCTTTGAACAGTTCGATTTGATCCTCAGACACAATCATATCTGCCGGGAACATCCGAAGCTCACGGTCGATATCTGCGGCCTCAACAGACTTTCCACTTTCAAGTCGCTGATACAACGCGTCGAGCACCCGCACAGCCGTATCGCGGGCTTCGTCCTGCCCAATCACCGTCAACACGTTTCCACGCCGCACAATCTGAACGCCAAGGCGGCTTTCAATCGCAGTCAGATTGGCATCGTATTCCCCACAAAGCTCGATCAACAGACGGTTGTCGGCATATTCCAGTTCATCCTGCGTCGTCTCATGTGTAGCGGACTGTGTCGGCAAGGCGTCTCACTGCTCCTATGTGTTGCGAGTCGTTACGCTAGCGTGTCGGGTTCTGGACCGACACACAAGCGATTCACATCTTGATTTGGGGCGTTTGGCCCACAAAGCAAAAGGCCGCAAGAAATCTTGCGGCCCAAAGCATCAGATTCAAACTGTGTATTACAAAGGATCGGGAATATCCGAACCACCCTGGAACGGGCCAACCACCGTATTGGGCGGCGCAACGCCCGAACACACAGGGCGGCCATCAGGCGTCAGACGCTCGGACAGATACCCTTCGATACCGTCATCAATGATCCAATGATCGCAGCCATTTGGGTCCACCCAAATGCCGGCCACAAGCTGGCTGAGGTGTTTGCCATCGTCGCCCGCGTCAAACGACCGCTCAATCCCGCTGCGATCCCCGCCTTCAAGGCAGGCGCTAAGGGAAAAGGTTGCGAGAAGTGCACCGCTAATTTTCAGAACGTTCATTACATCACTCCTTAGCGCAAGCAGTAGATTTCAACACGGCGGTTTTCCTGCAAACCGGCCACCGTAGAATTCGTGGCACGCGGCATCCGCTCGCCAAACCCGCGGACGTCCACGACGCGTACACCAGCTGATTGCGCAATCTCAGCCACCGCATTGGCCCGGCGGGTGGATAGCGACATGTTGTATTCATCAGAGGCGCGGCTGTCTGTGTGGCCGTAGATCAGGAACCCAAAAGCGTTGGCCTGCTGAAAGAAGTTCACGAGGGTTTGCCGTGCATGCGCGTGGATGTGGGCGCGATCCGTCGCAAATAGTTGATCCGTTGGCATGATGCCGCAAATCTCGCTGCGATGGCAGACGGGTGTGCCATCACGGCGGCGATGCGGCGACATGAACCCTTCAAAGCCGTCATCCATTACCCAATGCTCACAACCATCTGGATCAATCCAGATCGTCGGGGTGTATTCCTGTCCCTGAACTGTCACCGTCTGCTGCGCAGCCGCAGTCGTCGCAAGCCCAACTGTCAGAGCAGCCGCACCAGCAAGCCCTGCAAACGCACACTTAATATTGGAAACTAAAGTCTGCCTCACGGCCAACCTCCTTGCTCGGTCATAACGCTCCCTCGGAGGCGCCTGTTTTCATTGACCGTAGCCTAAGGCGAATACCCCACAAATGGAAGGGGAATTGACCAGATGTAGTATCGAAACCGTTAAACTGACCTAGATGACACGCATAAGTTGCCGTTAGGTCAGAGTTTGATCATGTCAGCTGGCCAGCAAGCGAATTTGGCGCTGAAGCTGTGATCAGGACCTCTCGAATTTGGCCGCGCAGATCTTCCTCGCTTTCTACGTGGACAGCATGAAGATGCTCCGACTTTCCGCCCCATTGCCGATCAAGTCGGCCGGGCTTCTCAAAAAGCACGGTTGTTGTCTTGCCCACCATGGCATTTTGCGCCGCGCGTTGTTGTTGGGTGAGCAAGGCTTGCAAACGCTGGAGCCGTTCATCGGCAACGTCAGAGGGGACATCTTCCTTCTCTGCCGCAGGGGTCCCCGGACGGGCCGAATACTTGAACGAATATGCGGCCCCGTACCCCACAGCCTCGATCAGCTGCAAGGTCTGCTCAAAATCGTCGTCCGTTTCGCCCGGAAAGCCGACGATAAAGTCGCTGGTCAGCAAAATATCAGGGCGTGCGGCCCGGATACGCTCAATCAGCCGCAGATAAGCCTCGGCAGTATGCTTGCGGTTCATCGCCTTCAGAATGCGATCACTGCCCGATTGCACTGGCAAATGGAGATACGGCATCATCTTTGGCTCTTCGCCATGCGCCGCGATCAACGCATCGTCCATGTCATTTGGATGGCTGGTAGTATAGCGGATGCGGTCCAGCCCGTCGATTTTGGCCAGCTCGGCGCACAGACCGGCAAGGCCACCTGCGCCACCGTGGTACGCATTGACGTTCTGGCCCAAGAGCGTGATCTCGCGCACGCCGGCCTCTACCAAACCGCGCGCCTCGGCGATGATCTTATCTGCAGGTCGGCTGATTTCGGCCCCGCGGGTGTAGGGCACAACGCAAAAGGCACAGAATTTATCGCATCCTTCCTGAACCGTCAGAAAGGCCGTTGGCCCGCGCTTGGCTTTGGGCCGAGCGGCCATGACGTCAAACTTGTCATCCTCTGG
This sequence comes from Flavimaricola sp., assembly GCA_020629175.1. Lineage (GTDB taxonomy): Bacteria > Pseudomonadota > Alphaproteobacteria > Rhodobacterales > Rhodobacteraceae > JALZWD01. Next base: position 8,728 of record JAHDDU010000023.1, read on the forward strand.
AAACTCGGTGTCGAGCGCACGCTTGCCGGTTTGAACCTGCGCCTCCATTTGGGGCAATCGGTGATAGCTTTGCGGGCCAACCACCAGATCAACGAGAGGCATTCGCCGGACGATCTCTTCGCCCTCGGCTTGCGCGACACAGCCAGCCACTCCGATTTTCAGATCCGGCTTTTCGGCTTTGAGGGGTTTCAAACGCCCGAGGTCCGAGTACAGCTTTTCCGCCGCCTTCTCGCGGATATGACAGGTGTTGAGCAGCACCATGTCCGCCTCTGCCTGATTGTCCGTCGTGACATAGCCTTGCTGGCCCAGCGTCTCGGCCATCCGCTCGCTGTCATAGACATTCATCTGGCAGCCGTATGTTTTGATAAACAGCTTTTTAGGCGCGGCGGTCATGTCATGATCCTTGGCAAACGGAGTGTCGTCGTCGCGCAGCGGTCTACGCCGCAGCGGGGTGACTTGCAATGGAAGGGGATTTACACGATTCTCGGCCCAAATAGCAAAGCCGCAGGCGAACGGCGCATAAAGGCAGGCCGCTGATGAAATTTGACACTCTTCAAGCCTTTGCATCTGGCGGAAAATCGGCACTCGCAAAGGGACCGGTCGCATTGATCCTGGCAGAAGATGACGTGGAAGTGGACAGCACGATCCGCCACCACATCGATGCGGGCTTTGCCAAGGTGGTGGTTTTTGGGGACGCAGACCTCCAAATCTCGCCGCCCCTCGCCAAACAGATTGTTCAAGTGGCGCATAGCATGTTGGCCGACAATGCCCTTGTTGATGCGATCAACACGGCCATCAAAATGGCGCCAGGTACGTGGTTCTACTACTGCTTTAACGCCGAATATCTATTCTACCCGTTTTGCGAACACCGATCCGTCGGGGAAATGGTCCAGTTTATCGTCGAAGAGCGCAGAGAGGCTGTGTTGACCTACGTGGTCGATCTATATGCCAACGATCTCCACGTCCATCAGAACGCAGTCTCCATAGACAATGCCCATCTCGACAGGTCCGGCTACTACGCGCTGGCGCGGGGGACCAAGGGCAATGGCGCAGCCGAACGTCAGCTAGACTTCTTTGGCGGTCTGAGGTGGCGGTTTGAGGAGCATGTGCCTGTGCCACGACGGCGGATTGATCGCGTCGCGCTGTTCAAGGCCAAGCCCGGGCTGGTATTTCAAGAGGATCACACGTTCAACGAAGCCGAATATAACACATTCGCCTGCCCATGGCACAATAGCCTGACGGCGGCCATCTGCTCGTTCCGAACGGCCAAGGCGCTAAAGCGTAACCCTGGCAGCACCTTCGATATCGACACCTTTATGTGGCACAATTCAACAGCGTTTGACTGGCACTCACAGCAGTTGCTGGATTTGGGGCTGATGGAACCGGGGCAGTGGTTCTAAGCAGTCAGGTGCGCCGCAACCGGATTACAACGTCCACCTTCGCCACTTCGGCCCCCTCGGGCGCGGCCGGCAGCTTGCGGATTTCAAGATCTGTCGCCGGTGCGTCAGTAAGGGCGCCTGTGTCTTCCCAGTAAAAGTGCGGATGATCAGACATGTTGGTGTCAAAGTAGCTCTTTGATCCATCGACAGTGATCTCGCGCATGAGACCTGCATCACAAAACGCGCGGAGCGTGTTGTAGACGGTGGCAAGTGACACCTTCTCATCGGCCTTGGACGCCGCTGCAAAGAGGCTTTCCGCGGTCACATGACGATCCTGCCCGTCCCCAACCAAAAGCCGCGCCAAGCACACGCGTTGACGCGTCGGGCGCAAATCAGCGCTCGCCAGCCAATCGCAGCCACGTTCGGCGGCGGGATCTGTTTGCGTAACTTCAGTCATGACCTCATCAATATAGGCGGCTCATCGGCTTGATTTCAATGGGCAATGCGTAATGAACGTCGCCAATATACCCAGCCTTGCCCTTGTTCTGTGGCCGATGATACACCGTACTCCAGACCAAACACGAAAAAACAGGCCCCCAATGACCCAATTTCCCACAACGTTCGACAAGGACGACCTCCTGAAATGCGCCCGTGGCGAGCTTTTTGGGCCGGGGAATGCGCAATTGCCCGCGCCACCGATGCTGATGATGGACCGCATTACGGACATCTCGGGCGATGGCGGTGCACACGGTAAGGGACATGTGATCGCCGAGTTCGACATCACGCCTGACCTTTGGTTCTTTGACTGCCACTTTCCGGGCAATCCGATCATGCCGGGATGCCTCGGCCTTGATGGCCTTTGGCAGCTGACAGGATTCAACCTTGGCTGGCGCGGTTGGCAGGGGCGTGGATACGCGCTTGGTGTCGGTGAGGTGAAGCTGACCGGTATGGTGCGGCCAGATCGCAAGATGCTGACTTATAAGATCGACTTTACCAAAGCGCTGCAGACCCGCCGCCTGACGATGGGTGTCGCCGATGGTATTGTTGAGGCCGATGGGGAGGTCATCTATCAGGTCAAAGACATGAAGGTCGCCCTGAGCGAAAGCTGATGGCAGCACGCGCCCTCCTTCGGCGCATCATCGCCGTAGCGGTAATGGCAACAGGTCTGGCCGCTTGTGATGGCCTTCAAAATGTTTCGATCCTTGAACCAGAAGCCAATGGCCTAACCTGCGTGTCCGAAACAATATGCCTCGAGCGGTTGAACGACCGCGCAGAGGCAGAGGCGCTCTACTCCGAAGCGGCCGACTTTGTCACCCGCCGCATCGCGCCATTTGAAACGCCACCGCGCGTCTTGTTTTGCCGGACAACTGACTGCTTTGCCCGGTTTTCAGGCGAAGGACCACGAGCCGTTAACCTCGGCACCTTTGGAATTGTCGTTGGGCCGCGGGGATGGATCAACTTCATTGTGCGCCACGAAATGATCCACCATGTGCAAAATGAACGCTTCGGCGTTTGGCGCGCCTCCCAAACCCTCCCGCAATGGTACGTCGAAGGGATGGCTTACGCGCTCAGCGATGATCCCAGGCGCCCTCTCCCCAGCCCCCGGATCGAGCAGTATCGCGCGCAGTTCGAGGCATGGATCGCCCAAGGCAACACCTGGCAAGTTCCTCCCGGCTAGTCGAAAAACGCAAAGGACGGAAAACTTGCCCAAACCACGCCTCATGGACCACGTGATCTTGTGCTTTGGCGTCTTGGTCATGGTCTTGCCTGTTGCGTTTCTGGTGTGGCGTTTTGGGACCAGCGGCACACCCGAAGATCTGATGGCGTTAATGAAAACGCTCTGGACCGACGGATTTGGCCGGATGAGCATCGGTGCAGGTGACATGTTCTGGAACTCGCTGATCCTGGCGCTTGGCCTTGCACTCTTCAAAACCGCTGTTTCTCTGCTCGCCGCTTATGCGCTGGTGTTTTTTCAACTGCGCGGGGCCATGTTCATTTACAGCGCGATCTTGCTGACATTGTTCTTTCCCATCGAGTCGCGATTGATCCCCACATTCCTCGTGACCAGCCAGCTAAGCCTCCTCAATTCGCACGCGGGAATGATCCTGCCCGTTGCAGCGAGCGGTTTGGGCGTTTTGATCTTTCGGCAATATATGCTGCAATTGCCACCAGACGTGATCGAAGCGGCCCGGATCGACGGAGCGGGTCCGCTGCGCGTCTTGCTCGATTTCGTGATCCCCTTGTCGGCGCCAATGATGGCCGCCCTGTTTGCAATCCTCTTTGTGCTCGGTTGGCACCAGTACGTTTGGCCAATCATGATCACGACGACGAGCACTGCACACACAACGCTCATGGGCGGCATGGCAAATGCTGGATTTGCCGGGCCCGGTGGGCTTGGCCTCGCCCTCCTCGCTCTGATCCCGCCCTGCATCGTCGTGCTGGTATTGCAACGATGGCTCATGCGGGGGCTCACAAACGGCATTCACTAGCAGGCCCTTGCACCCCGGTTGCAGCACATCCTACATAGGAGCCGCAAGGTTAGAGGAGTGCGCCAATGCGCCGTGTCGTCGTCACCGGGTTGGGCATTGTCTCACCCATCGGAAATTCCGCCGCTGAGGTTACTGCCGCGCTCAAAGCTGGCACATCCGGCGTTGTCGCCAGCGAGGAAATGGCCGAGCACGGGTTTCGAAGCCAGATCGCGGGCACGCTCAAGATCGACATCACCGAGCATGTGGACAAGCGTCGCCTGCGATTTATGGGGCCGGGTGCTGCCTATGCGCACATCGCCATGGAACAGGCCATCGCGGACGCAGGCCTGACAGAGGCCGAGGTGATCAACGAGCGCACCGGCCTCGTTGCGGGCTCAGGTGGCCCATCGACCTCCGCCATGCTGACCGCTCATCAATCGGTTCTGAAAACCGAAGCCACCAAGCGGATCGGACCGTTTGCAGTGCCAAAGTGCATGTCCTCCACGATCTCAGCCAATCTCTCGACGGCCTTCCAGATCAAGGGCATCAACTATTCGATTACTTCAGCGTGTTCGACCTCTCTACATTGTATCGGCAATGCGGCAGAGCAGATCATGATGGGCAAGCAGGACGTTATGTTCGCCGGCGGCGGTGAAGAGCTTGATTGGACCCTTTCCTGCCTCTTTGACGCAATGGGCGCCATGAGCAGCAAATACAACGACACACCCACCCGCGCCTCTCGCGCGTTTGACGCAGACCGCGACGGCTTTGTCATCGCAGGTGGCGGCGGCATGGTCGTGCTCGAAGATCTCGAACACGCCAAGGCGCGTGGCGCAAAGATTTACGCCGAGGTTACGGGCCTTGGGGCGACATCCGATGGTGCCGATATGGTCGCCCCATCCGGTGAAGGCGGCGAGCGAGCGATGCGTCTGGCGTTGCAAACCATCCCAGAGGGCCGAAAGGTCAGCTACATCAACGCGCACGGCACCTCGACACCCGTGGGCGACGTCGGCGAAGTCGAAGCCGTCCGCCGCGTCTTTGGCGAAGGGTCCACACCGCCCATCAGCTCGACCAAATCCATGACCGGTCACTCCCAAGGGGCCACCGGCGCACAAGAGGCGATCTACTGCCTGCTGATGTTGGAGAATGATTTCATCGCCCCGTCGATCAACGTCGAAACGCTCGACCCTGCCCTGAACCCCGCTGAAATTGTAACATCTCTGGTCGAAAACGCGGGTCTCGACACCGTTATGACCAACAGCTTTGGCTTTGGCGGCACGAACGGCTCGATGCTGCTGAGCAAGTTTCGAGGGTAACCCCTTTTGGCCGAAGTGACGCAGCAGACTGGCCAATGCGCCTGTGGTGCGATCACGTTCAGCGTGCGTGCCCCCAAAACCTATGGGGCCTGTCACTGTACGATGTGCCGTCGGTGGACGGGCGGTATCTGGATGGGTGTCGTCTGTGATGAGGTGTCCGAGATGTCCGGCACAGTCCGCGAATGGACGTCGTCGCGGATCGGTAGCCGCGGGTACTGCGGTGACTGCGGCTCCTCCATTTGGCACAAGCCTCGGCACAGCGCAAAATACACCTTTGGTCAGGGTCTGTTCGACGATCAAAAAGGCTGGACCCTCACCCGCGAAATTTTTGCCGATGATCAGCCTTCACATTATGCGCTCGCAGACACCGGTCAAAAAGCATTCACAGCATGGGGCACCCTTGTCGCGCTCCTTACCGGGCGGTTGCCGCGCTGAGGCCAACGCTTGACGTGCCTCTGGAAACGCGCCACTCAACCTCAAATCAAACGAGAGCCAGATCAATGACCATTTCGATGACAGGAAAACGCGGCCTCATTATGGGCGTTGCCAACGACCGTTCGATTGCTTGGGGGATCGCCCGCGCGATGCATGAGGCCGGTGCAGAACTGGCATTCAGCTATCAAGGCGAGGCTTTTGGCAGGCGGCTGGAGCCATTGGCTGCCTCTGTCGGGTCTGACATGATGGTGGATGTGGACGTCACGGATGATGCGAGCATGGATGCCGCATTTGCCATGCTCAAGGAGCGCTGGGGCACGATTGATTTCGTTGTCCACGCCATCGCCTACTCGGACAAGAATGAGCTGACAGGCCGGATCAGCGATACCTCGCGCGACAACTTCAAGAACTCAATGGCGATCTCGTGCTACAGTTTGATTGATGTGGCCAAGCGGGCCTCGGCGCTGATGCCCAATGGGGGCACCATTCTGACACTGACGTATCAGGGGTCAAACCGCGTGACACCGTTCTACAACGTGATGGGCGTGGCCAAGGCGGCTTTGGAGAGCGCCACGCGCTATCTGGCTAACGATCTTGGCCCAGACGGTATACGGGTCAATGCCATCTCACCCGGTCCGATGAAAACGCTGGCAGGGGCCGCCATTGGAGGGGCGCGCAAAACCTTTAAGCATACAGATGCAAATGCGCCCTTGAGGTCCAACGCGACGCTGGAGGCTGTTGGCGGCACGGCGGTCTATCTTGCCTCAGACGCGGGAGCCTGTACGACTGGTGAAATCATCCGTGTTGATGGCGGTTACCATGTTCTGGGAATGCCACAAAGCGACAACCTTTAACAGGTTGTCGCCTTGGCAAATCACTCGTCCATACATTGTGGAGGCGTCGCGACAGGCAACTTGGTACATACTGACGGGTACAAACCGAGACACTCAACACACAACCAAAACACTCGGTAACAGGGCGCCATTCAAACACTCACAGCGCCTCCACACACTCAATATATTAGCAGTATTAAACAATCATTAGGGAAACTTTATGAAGAAGTTCCCCCGCATTTTTATAAACAAACCCCCAACCAACAGGGCCCAGTTTCTGACAGAGAGACAATAGGCCAAAGTCTTGCCACAATTGGGAAGCCGACGTCGCGTAAGCTCCTTTTGTCTCAGCTTGACCTGACGCTCACGATCTCAAAATCGAATCGCAGGTCCTTGCCCGCCAGTGGGTGATTAGCATCGACCAACACAGTCTCGTCGGTCACATCAATCACCTGCATCAGCAGAACCTGTCCATCCTGCGTTTGCATTTGAAGCTGTCCGCCGGGCTGCAAAGGAATGTGATCGGGGATCATACTGCGCGCCAACTCTTTGCGCCCGCCTTCGATCACGTCGCCGTACGCCTGCGCGCAAGGAATATCGACGATCTTCTTTTCGCCCACGGCCATTCCGATAAGGGCCGCGTCTAATCCTGGGATCACATGGCCCACACCGACTTGGAACTCTAACGGGTCTTTGCCAGCTGAACTGTCAAATACAGTCCCGTCAGTCAGCGTGCCGGTGTAGTGGATTTGGACGGTGTCGCCCTTTTTGATGTTGGCCATGATCGTCTCACTTTCATTTCGCGGGTCATGGCGCGCATATCAGGCTGGCGTCCGAGGCACAAACCAAGCATCTTTCAAAGACGCAGCAAGGAGCCGGAATGCCCATCACGACATGTATCTTTGACGCTTACGGCACACTTTTCGATGTGAACGCAGCCGCGCGCACCGCGGCAGCAGAGCCCGAGTTTTCACATCTGGCTGACGTTTGGCCGCAGATCGCACGGGATTGGCGATTGAAACAATTGCAATACACGTGGCTCCGCGCGGTGGCGGGACGGCATTGCGATTTTTGGCAAGTGACCTGCGATGGCCTCGACTGGGCGCTTGAGGCTGCCGGGATTGATGATGCGACCACGCGAGAACGGCTTCTCGCCCTGTACCGAGAGTTGGCCGCCTATCCTGAAGTGCGTCCAATGCTTGATGATCTGCGGGCCAAGGGTATGAAACTTGGAATCTTGTCCAATGGAGCGCCGGACATGCTCGAAGCCGCTGTGTCTTCTGCGGGTTTGACAGATGTGCTGGATGCAGTGTTGTCGGTCGAGGACGTTCAAGTCTTCAAACCACATGATAAGGTCTACGATCTGGTGGGCGAAAGGTTTGCCTGCGCGCGGGAGGACGTTCTTTTTGTGTCCTCCAACGGCTGGGATGCGGCAGGGGCTGCTGGCTACGGTTTTGAGACGGTCTGGGTCAATCGTGCCGGCGAACCCGTTGATCGCCTATACGCCCGTCCGCATCACATCCTGCGCGATCTTCGTCCCCTGCCGGAGTTGATCTGATGCCTATATTTCGCGCCACCGATGGCGCAACTCTGCACTACGAGGATGACGGCGAAGGCGCGCCGCTTATTTGCCTGGCAGGGCTGACGCGGAACGCGCAAGACTTTCAGCATGTTCTTCCACATCTGAAGGGACGGATCATTCGGCCTGACTATCGCGGGCGCGGACGGTCTGAATGGACCGGCGCAGCAACGTATACCATCCCGACCGAGGCTCAGGATGTCCTTGCGCTGATGGATCATCTCGGGCTTGAGAAGGCCGCCATTCTGGGCACCTCTCGCGGCGGGCTCATCGCGATGGTTCTCGCTGCGACGGCCAAGGACAGGCTCGTCGGTGTCGCGCTGAATGATATCGGCCCTGAGATTGCGCAAACGGGCCTTGACGTCATCATGGGCTACGTCGGGCGACGCCCCGCACAAAAAACATACACCGAAGCCGCCACTTGCCGGGCCAAGGCATGGTCTCACTTTGAAGGTGTGCCCCGAGAGCGTTGGCTTGCCGAAGTCTCGGCGCACTATGTCGAAACGCCTGATGGCCTGGATTTGCGATATGATCCTGCACTGCGCGACGCGGTGATCGCCGCAGGCGCGCAACCTGCGCCGGACCTTTGGCCACTGTTTGACGCGTTGGACGGCCTCCCCCTCGCATTGATCCGAGGGGCGAATTCAGACCTGCTGTCTTTGGACACCGCGGCCGAGATGCAACGGCGGCGCCCCGACATGCTCTTTGCCGATGTTCCGGGCCGTGGTCATGTGCCGTTTCTGGATGAGCCCCAGTCTTTGTCTGTGCTGGCGGCGTGGCAGGCGATGCTTGGCGTTTGACACGCCGGACGTTCCACCCCAAACCTTTCTGCTATGAACATCGACATGATCAAAGCCGCCGCTAAGCGGCTCGACGGGAATGTGCGGCGCACCCCGCTGCTGGAATCCGACGCTCTCAACCGCATTGCGGAGCGCCGGGTGTTGGTCAAGGCGGAGTGCCTCCAAACCACCGGGTCCTTCAAAGCGCGGGGATCATGGGCCGCCATTTCGGCCTTGCCGGAAGCGGAACGCGTCAAAGGGATCATTGCCTTCTCATCGGGAAATCACGCCCAAGGCGTGGCGCGCGCAGCAGCCGCGCACGGGGTGCCAAGCGTTATCATCATGCCCGCCGACGCGCCGCAGGCCAAAATCAACAACACCCGGACCCTGGGGGCCGAAGTCATCCTTTATGATCGAGCCCACGAAGACCGCGACGCGATCGGGGCACGTTTGGCCAAAGAGCGCGGGCTGGTCCTGATCAAACCCTTCGACAATGCCGATGTTATCGCGGGACAAGGCACCACAGGCCTTGAGATCGCAGAACAGGCCGCTGAATTTGGCGTGACGGATGCTGATGTGCTCGTCTGCTGCGGCGGCGGGGGATTGACGTCCGGCATCGCCGTGGCTTTGGCCGACGCAGCGCCGGATATGGTGGTGCATCCAGTGGAGCCAGACGGGTTCGACGATGTCACCAGATCGCTTGCATCGGGCCGGATTGAACGAAACACCCGGCTGGCGGGCTCCCTCTGCGATGCAATCATAACGCCGCAACCCGGTGATATGACCTTCCCCCTGCTGCAGAAATATTGTGGCCCGGGCGTCGTTGTAAGCGAGGAAGACGCCCAACGCGCCATGGTGGCAGCCTACACCCACCTCCGGCTGGTGGCGGAACCGGGCGGAGCCGTCGCTTTGGCCGCCGCCCTTTACCATGCACACCACTTAAACAAAGACACACTCATCGCGACCATTTCCGGTGGGAATGTCGACCCGACGCTCTTTGCAGACACCCTGCAAAAGTTCGGTTAATGTTCCCTTAATGAACGAGGGCAAATGCAAGATCATTTTGTGACAGCAAAGGGATCGCGGCTCTTTACCCGTGTGCAAGGGCCAGAGGCCGCCCCACCCCTCCTCTTTGCAAACTCGCTGGGCACCAACCTGAGCCTTTGGGACCCGGTCATCGCACTGCTGCCCGAGCGGCTTCGGATCATCCGATATGACATGCGCGGCCATGGGCGCTCAGACGTTTCGGCGGGGTCTGTCTCGATGGGCCAGCTTGTCAGCGATGCCGAAGCCATCTGCGATCACTACGAACTTGCCGATGCCGTCGTTGTTGGCCTGTCTATCGGTGGCATGGTGGCGCAAGGGCTCGCCACCAAGCGGCTCGATCTTGTGCGCGGCTTAGTCCTGTCAAACACAGCTGCGAAGATCGGCAATGCCAAGCTCTGGCAGGACCGGATCAATGCCATCACCCGCGACGGGCTGCCTGCGCATGCAGATGCCATCCTTGATCGTTGGTTTGGGCGCGATTTTCGGCACACGCCCCTAGCGGCAACCTATCGGGACATGCTTTGCGCCACACCCCAAGATGCCTACACGGCCCTCTGCGCCGCCATTTCGGGGACAGATTTTTACACACCAACCGCCGCTTTGCGTGTTCCGACGCTCGGGATTGCGGGCTCTGAGGACGGGGCGACGCCCGCCGATCTGGTCCGAGAAACCATCGACCTCATCCCCGGCTCCCGGTTTGAAGTGATGCGGCGTTGCGGCCATTTGCCCTGTGTCGAGCAGCCCCAAATCTATGCCTCGCTCCTGACCTCTTTTCTCTCCAGCATCGGCCACCTGACATGACCTTCACCCCCTTTGACAGCCCGCTTTACCGCGATCTTTTCCACGATGGCGAAACCGCCAAGCTGTTCTCGGATACTGCTGATTTGCGGGCATGCTTGCTGGTTTGGGGTGCTTTGGCCAAGGCGCAGGCTGCTGCAGGCACCGTGCCCGAAACCACTGCCCACGCGATCCAGCGCGCGGCGATGGAGATCCAGATTGACCCCGGAGCCCTGGCACAGGCGACAGGGCAGAACGCGGTGCCAATCCCAGCGCTGCTGGCGGCCTTTCGCGCGGAACTCAACGCGCCCGAAGTGGCGGCCCATGTCCATTTTGGCGCGACATCACAGGACATCATGGACACCTCCCTTTCACTGCGCCTGCGGCAAGTGCTGGCTGTGTTCGACACCCGACTAAAGAGCGTGATCGAGGCCTTAGGGCAACTCGCCGAAGCCCACGCGGATACCCCGATGGCCGGCCGAACATGGGGGCAAGTGGCGACACCCGTTTCCTTTGGTGCCGTCGTTGCAGGCTGGGGTCATCCGCTGCTGGCCTTGCGCACACGGATGGAAGCGCTGCCAGAACAGTGTCTTTGGGTAAGCCTGAGCGGTGCAGCCGGAAGTGCGGCTGCGTTGGGTCCAGAGGCCGTAAACATTCGGAGCGGATTGGCGCAGGGGCTTGGTCTGCATGATCCGGGGATCAGTTGGCATTCCGATCGTCTGCCCAGAACCACCCTTGCTGCGTGGATGACAGAGGTTCTGGGACAGTTGGGGCGCCTTGGCGCGCAGCTAGATGTTCTGGCGAGTTCCAGCGTCGGAGAGGTCCGCCTCGCAACCTCAGGAGGCTCCTCCACAATGCCGAACAAGGGCAACCCTGTGGGTGCTGCACTTTTGCAAACCCTCGCGCGACACGGTGCAGGGCTAAACCAGACATTGCAAACCGCCGCACTCCACCGCGATCAACGCGATGGGTCTGCTTGGATGCTCGAATGGTTGACCCTGCCGCAACTGTGCGGCGCGCTTGGACAGGCATTGTGCGTTGCCGGCACACTGCTGACAAACCTAAAGATCAACGTGGACGGCATGGCCCAAGACATTGACGATGGGCGCGAGTTAATATTTGCCGAAGCGCTGACGTTTGAACTGTCGAAAACCATGCCACGCCCTGAGGCCGCCCAGCGCGTGAAAGAGATGTGCGCGAAGGCAAGCCGAGCAAACCCGCTCAGCATACAGGCCCGGGAAGCAGGGTTCGAAGTGGGCGGCGCTTTCACCCCCAATCTTGGCGCCGGCCCTGCGGAAGCACGCGCCTTTGCAGCAGCTGTGAAGGGGTAGTCAGATGAGCCAAACTCCTCCGAAAGTTGGCAAAAACGCCTTTGCCTTCATCATGGTGTCGCTGGTTCTGGACGCGATGGGGATCGGACTGATCCTGCCTGTTATGCCGGATTTGATTGTCGAGGTGAACGGCGGCACCTTGGGCAATGCGGCCCTCTGGGGCGGTATTCTGGCCGCCAGTTTTGCCGTGATGCAATTCCTGTTCAGCCCGCTGCTCGGCAGCCTGTCGGACCGCTTTGGCCGCCGTCCTATCCTGCTGACCAGCCTGGCCGTCATGTGTGTCGACTACCTGGTGATGGCGGTGGCGGGCACGATCTGGCTGCTGTTTCTCACCAGGATTATCGGCGGCATCACGGCGGCAACGCAATCCACAGCAACGGCCTACATCTCGGACATCTCACCGCCCGAGAAGAAATCAGCGAACTTTGGACTGGTCGGCGCGGCGTTTGGTGTGGGCTTTGTGCTCGGGCCAGTGATCGGCGGATTGCTTGCCGAATGGGGCACTCGGGCGCCGTTTTATGCCGCAGCTTTTCTGGCGGGGGCCAACTTTCTGTTCGGCTATTTCGTCGTCCCTGAAACCGTCACGGATGACATCAGGCGGCCATTTGACCGCCGCCGGGCCAACCCCTTCGGTGCCTTTCGCAAAGTCTCGGAACTGCCGAATGTCACCCGTTTGCTGCTTTTGTTTTTTCTCTATGAATTCGCCTTCATCGTCTATCCGGCGGTCTGGGCCTATTTCACCAAAGCGCGCTTTGGCTGGTCACCCTCTATGGTTGGCTATTCGCTCGCGGCCTTTGGCGTGGCCATCGCCATCGTCCAGGGCGGTTTGATCCGGGTGGCGCTCGCGCGCTTGGGCGAGAGGGGGACGATCATCTACGGCATCCTCTTTAACTTCGCAGCGTTCCTCTTTCTGTCGGTCGTGTGGAACGGCTGGGTGGCACTGGCATTCACCCCAATCACTGCACTCGGGGCCGTCGTTACCCCGGCGCTGCAGGGCCGGATGAGCCGGATTGCCTCAGCCGACCAACAGGGTGAACTTCAGGGCGTCATCTCCTCGGCACGGTCTGTTGCTGCGATCTTCTCTCCCCTTGTGATGACGCAAATCTTCTGGCTGGCCACTCCTGAAAGTGGCACTCAATTACCAGGTGCGCCGTTCCTTCTTTCAGCCTGCATCATGGTGGCCTGTATGATCGTCTTTGTGCGGCTGCCGCGGATCAACCCAGTGGCATGAGCGTAGGGCGACGTTAACATGTCGCTGACAGCCAAGCGGCGGGCGACGGCTTCGCCAGTTTGGATTCACCAAAGATAAGGACACCCCATGCCCAAGATCAAAGCCGCCGTCTGCCACGCATTTGGCGAACCGCTTCGTATTGAAGATATCGAATTGCGCGCGCCGCAAACCGGCGAGGTGGAGGTGACACTCGGTGCGGTTGCAATCTGCCATTCGGACATTTCCTACGCGGACGGCATCTGGGGCGGCAGCTTGCCTGCGGTCTACGGTCATGAGGCGGCAGGCATGGTCACAGCCATCGGCCCCGGCACAACAGGCGCCGCTGTCGGCGACACGGTCGTCGTCACGCTGATCCGTTCGTGCGGATCGTGCGCATCGTGCTCAGGCGGTGCGCCTACAGCCTGTGACACAGGGTATGACGGAGATTCCGGTCCGATCACGACGGCGGATGGCGGCAAGTTGCACCACGGCATGGCTTGCGGGGCCTTTGCCGAGAAAGTGGTGGTGGATCAAAGCCAGATCGTCGTCGTCCCCAATGACATGCCAGTTGACGCTGCCTCCCTTCTGGCCTGTGGCGTGATCACGGGCGTTGGCGCTGTAATCAATGCCGCGAATTTGCGACCGGGACAGGACGTTGTGGTCATAGGGGCCGGAGGCGTTGGTCTCAACACCATCCAAGGGGCCCTGATTGCGGGCGCGCGCCGGATCGTCGCCGTCGATATGACCGAGGACAAACTCGCCGCCGCGCGGGAGTTTGGCGCAACAGACACGGTTTTGGGAACTGACGACGCCCCATGGAAAGCCGCCAAGCAAGCGTTGGGCCGGGGGGCCGATGCCGTGTTCGTCACCGTCGGTGCCATCCCCGCCTTCGATGCCGCACCGCGATATTTGGCAAAAGGTGGGAAAGTCATCATGGTCGGCATGCCCGCCGTAGGCGCGACGTCGAGCTATGAGCCGGTGAACTTTGCTGCCGCGGGCCAAGCGATGATCGGGTCCAAGATGGGCGACGCCGTGATCAAACGTGACATTCCCTGGATGGTCGATCTCTATGGCCAGAACCGCCTCAAGCTTGATGAACTGATCTCAAAGCGCTGGGCGTTCGATCAGATCAATGAAGCCATCGACGATACCAAAAGCGGCAGCGCCCGGCGCAATGTGATCGTATTTTAGGGGGCCAATTTATGACAAAAATTATCGTCTTCACCGACATCCATTTTGGTCAAGAGGACGCGACGGCCGATCCCGCCGCGCGCCTGCGTGCCGGGTTTGAACACCTTGAGCGCTACAACAGCGATGCAGAGCTGATCGTCATCACTGGCGATCTGTCACATGACGGCCGGGTTGAGGATTATGAGGCCCTCCGGGAGATCATCGACACAGCGCCCCGCCCGGTTCAACTGATGATCGGCAACCATGACAATCGGGAAAATTTCCTGAGTGTCTTTACCAATGTGGCGACGACGGCCAGCGGTCACGTTCAAACTTCACGTGAGACGGACAGCGCCAAGCTTATTTTCCTCGATACTTTGCAAGCCCCGCCTTACAGCTATCCGTTCAGCCATATCGGCGTACTTTGCGCCGATAGGATGGCCTGGCTTGACGCGGAACTCGAGAGTGACAAGCCTTGCATCATCTTCATGCACCATCCGCCCCATGACACCGGCTTTGTGGCGATGGATGCGATTAAGTTGGGGAATGGCCCTGCATTTTATGACCTGCTTGAAAGACACGGCACCGTGCAGCAGCTGATCTGCGGCCATGTCCATCGCACCATTTCAGGCAGCCATCGCGGCGTGCCCTTTGCGATTTTCAAGAGCCTTGTGGGGCAGATGCCTATGCTCTTTGACGTGATGGACTTTCACATGGAATGCAACGAGCCGGCTGCCTATGGCATCCTGATGCTGGGCGAACATGGCGTCATTGTGCACACCGAGGATTTCCAGCTCACTGATCTGAGCAAGGCCGTCATCAAAGGCTAGGCGCGCTGCGCCCAGTCGTAGATGACAACATCCTCGGTCTCTTGTGCGCCCAGTTTGCGATACATCGCGCGGGCGGCATCGTTGTCGCCCTCTGTTGCGACCCAGACCGACATGCAGCCCCGCGCTTCGGCAACGTCGCGCATCCGCCGCACCAGCGCACGGCCCACGCCGCGCCGCTGCCACGCATCGCGCACGCCCACCTCATTGATGAAAAACTGCGGCTCTTTGTCGGGGTGTAGCATGACAACACCGGTGGCCATGCCAACGGCTTTTCCTTCGGCCAAGGCCAAAACAATCTCATGTGTGCCTTGCGCCAGAAACTGAAAGACCTGTGCCGGTTGCAACGGGCCGTCGAACAGCCCCTCTTCTACTCGTAACAAGATCTCATGATCTTCTGGACCCAAGTGCAGAATCGTGATCCCGTTCAAGTTAATGCCCTTTCTGAATAGGTAAGTGCCTAATGAAGCTGACTGATCTCGAAATCATTGTCACGGCCCCTCCTGCCCCTGGTTGGGGCGGCAGATACTGGATTTTGGTCAAACTGACCACGGATACAGGCATCATCGGTTGGGGTGAGTGCTATGCTGCGTCCATCGGGCCACAGGCGATGGAGGCGGTGATCCGCGATGTCTTTTCGAGGCATATGGAGGGCGAAAACCCCGCAAATATTGAGCTTATGTTCCGCCGGGCTTATTCATCGGGTTTCACGCAGCGTCCTGATTTGACGGTCATGGGGGCCTTTTCGGGGCTGGAAATCGCCTGCTGGGATATCCTTGGCAAAGATCGCGATGCGCCCGTGCACGCGCTTTTGGGCGGCATGGTGAATGAGCGCATTCGCGCCTACACCTATCTTTATCCGTCAACAATCCACCCGTTACCGGACTTTTGGATCGATCCTGACATGGCAGCTGAAAGTGCCGTGGCCTGTGTCGAGGCGGGCTACACGGCCGTCAAATTCGATCCCGCCGGCCCTTACACCATTCGCGCAGGCCACCAGCCCTCCATGGAAGACATCAGCCGTTCGGCGGCCTTTTGCGAAGCGATCCGTACCGCCGTGGGCGATAAGGCCGACCTTTTGTTCGGCACCCACGGGCAGTTCAGCACCTCGGGTGCTATCCGCTTGGCGCAGGCCATTGCTCCTTCGATGCCACTCTGGTTCGAAGAGCCGATCCCGCCGGACAATTTCGCGGCCCTGCGCGACGTCGCCAACCACAGCGCAGTCCCCATCGCGACGGGCGAACGGCTGACAACCAAGGCCGAGTTTGCCCAAGCGCTCGCCCATGGGGCGCAAATACTGCAACCGGCCTTGGGCCGCGCGGGCGGGCTTTGGGAGGCCAAGAAAATCGCGACGTTAGCCGAGGCGTATAACGCGCAAGTGGCCCCTCATCTCTACGCCGGCCCCATCGAATGGGCCGCCAATATTCAGTTGGCCGCATCCTTGCCCAATTGCCTGATGGCCGAAACGATTGAGACACCGTTCCACTTTGCATTGGTCAAACACTGCCTGACGGTGGTGGATGGTTATATCCCCGTCCCCACCGCACCGGGCCTTGGGATTGAGGTTGATGAAGAGCTTGCGCGTGCCCATCCCTATGACGGAGATGGGCTGCACCTGCAGATGAGCGAAGCACCGATCAGCTACCACCGCGCCAACATTTTCGAAGGTGGCGCGCCGGTCAAAACCTAACGGCTTGCCCCTCTTCTCCACACGCCCTAAATTGAACCGCGTTCAATGAGAGGTTCCGCATGGCCACCGCCGCCCAAACCCGCCGCGCCGCGCTGCGCGAAACGCTAATCGAGATAGCCGAACGGCATATCACGCAGAACGGTCTGTCCTCGCTCCGCGCCCGCGATCTGGCCAAAGAAGCGGGCTGTGCCTTGGGTGCGATCTACAACGCCGTGGGTGACCTCAATGAGCTGACGCTCGAAGTGAACGCCCGAACGTTCAAGCGTCTGGGGGCTTACGTCACGCAGCACACTCCTTCGGACATCGCACCTATCGACAGAATCGTGGCCATGGCCTGGGCCTATCACCACTTTGCCGCCGAAAACCACAACGCCTGGCGCGCGCTGTTTGATATTGAACGTGCCCCAGACGAGGCCGCGCCCGCCTGGTATCTGACAGAAATGCAGGGCTTGTTTGCGCTGATCCATGGGCCGTTGTCCGAGTTGAACCCTGACCAAAGCCCTGAAGAGTTGGCACTTTTGACCCGCGCATTGTTTTCCGGCGTCCACGGTATCGTCCTGCTATCGCTTGATCAGGCCAGCGCTGGCCTCCCCCCCGAAGAGACAGACCGCATGCTTGACCTCATTCTGCGGCGCCTCAGCTAAAAAGTTCTGCACAGGACTTGAACATCGTTCAATAATCTTCTATCTCCTAAATATGAACAACGTTCACAAAGAGGATGAAGCAATGTTCAAGACCCTTTCCACCCTGATCGCAGGGGCCAACGCGCGGACAGAAGACCGCGTACGCGACGCCTTCGCCATCGAATTGATCGACCAGAAGATCCGTGAAGCCGACACCTCGCTCAAAGCCGCCAAAGGTACGCTCGCCACTTTGATCCAGCGTCAACGCAGCGAAGAGCGGATGAAAGCCAACCTCGACACCCGGATTGACGATCTGACGCGCCGCGCACAGGCAGCATTGTCATCTGGCCAAGACAGCATCGCCGCAGAGGCCGCCCAGCACATCGCCACCATGGAAAATGAGCGGACGATCCGTGAAGAGACCCTAGCACGGCTCGACGCCCGGGTGCTCCGGCTGCGCTCAACGATTGAGGCTGGCCATCGCCGCATCATTGATCTGCGCCAAGGGGCCATTCAGGCCCGGGCCGTTCGGCGCGAGCAGCAGATACAGGCCAACCTCAATACGACAATCGGTCGTCGGGCCAGCGGGGATGAGGCCGAAGAGCTAATCAACCGCGTGCTTGGCCGCGATGATCCGTTTGAACAATCCGAAATCCTGCGTGACATCGATGCGGAGCTAAACGGCGACGCTTTGTCTGACCGCATGGCCGATATGGGCCTTGGCCCCACCACGCGGTCCACCGCCTCAACTGTGCTCGACCGTCTGAAATCCTCACAAACCGAAGGAAACACAAATGCTTAACACAACACGTTCCGACAACGCCCTGATCATGCTTTTTAACGGGGCAGCCGTGCTCGTGGCCTACGGCATGCTGGCGCTGTCCCTCTACATGTCCCCCGACGTTCCCCTCAGCACCAAGGGCTATTGGGGCATCGGCATCCTGCTCCTCACATTGGCTCTCGTGAACTTCGTCAAGTATCGCTTTGATGACCGGCTTTCCGAGGACCGTATCCAACGGCTCGAAGAAGCGCGCAACGAACGTCTGCTTACCGAATATGTCTCTGACAAAGAGGCTTAACGGCCTCAGCCCTGCCCGCGACACGCTGGCAGGGCTTCCCAACGCCGAATTCTCTCGCCAAGGTAGCGATATGACTGACCAAAGCCCACTATACCGTCGCCTCGCTGCCCGCGCTTTTGGGTGGGGCATCCAAATGGCCGCCCACATCGTCACCGCCGTTCGCGCCGATTGGCATGGCTGCGAACCAATCGACAATCAGCGGGTCTATTTCGCCAACCACACATCCAACGCCGATCTGCCGATGATCTGGGCTGTGCTGCCCCCACAGATCCGCCGCAAGGTGCGCCCCGTTGCCGCCGCGGACTATTGGCTGAAAAATCCGCTCCGCGCGTTTATCGGGAAAGACGTGCTCAACGCCGTTCTGATCGACCGCCGCCCCGAAGCCCGCGCCGAAGGCGAGAACCCGATGCAAGATATTCTCGACGCCCTGTCCGAAGGTGCCTCGCTCATTATCTTTCCCGAAGGTCTGCGCAACATGACTGAGGAAAAACTGATGCCGCTCAAGGCCGGCATCTACAACATGGGTGCGGCTATGCCCGATCTTGAACTCGTCCCCGTCTGGATCGAAAACCTCAACAAGATCATGCCCAAGGGCGAGGTTGTGCCTGTGCCCCTCATCTGTACCGTCACCTTCGGTGCGCCCATGTACGTGGGTGAGGGTGAAGACAAAGATACGTTCCTTGCCCGCGCGACCCAAGCCCTCCTCGAAACTGACCCCGATTATCGCAGGCCTTCCCGGTCGCTGCCGCGCGAAGGGGCCACAGCATGATCTCAGACCTGATCTACCTGCTCACCGGCACCTTCATTTTTCTGGGCGTCGCAACAGGCATTGGGCAGGCCATCGCCTGGCGCTTTGACCCCAACGACACCAACCCCACGGTCCAAAACCTGAACGCCCGCATAAACGCATGGTGGATGATGGTCATCGTCCTCGGCGCGGCGTTCCTGATCGGCCAAGGGGCCGTGATCTTCCTCTTTGCCTTTCTGTCCTTCTCGGCCCTGCGCGAGTTTATGACGCTGACCACCAAGAACCGGGTCGATCATTGGTCACTCTTGCTCGCCTTCTTCGTCGCCCTTCCTGGCCAGTATTACCTTATCTGGATCAACTGGTACGGCCTCTATTCGATCTTTATCCCTGTCTACGTGTTCCTGCTTCTGCCGATTTTTACCGTCTTGAAGGGCGAGGAAAAAGACTTCCTCATCCGCATATCCGAGACGCAATACGCCCTGATGATCTGCGTCTTCTGTGCCAGCCATGTGCCTGCGCTCCTGACGCTCGATATTCCGGGGTTCGAAGGGCGCAACATCCTGATGATCGCCTGGCTCGTCATCGTCGTCCAAATCTCGGACGTGCTGCAATACGTCTGGGGCAAGCTCTTGGGCAAGCACAAGATCGCACCCCGCATCAGCCCGTCCAAAACATGGGAAGGGTTTATTGGCGGCGTCCTCTCCGCCACGCTGATCGGCACGGCGCTGTTCTGGATCACCCCGTTCAGCCCAATCTACGCTTTCCTAATGGCTCTGGCCTGCACGCTCATGGGTTTTTTCGGCGGCCTCGTGATGTCGGCCATCAAGCGGGATCGGGGGATCAAGGACTGGGGCCACCTGATCTCGGGCCATGGTGGGTTTATCGACAGGCTTGATAGCGTCGTTTTTGCCGCGCCGATTTTCTTCCACCTGACACGCTATGCGTGGGCGGCTTGACGTGGACGTGCTCTGGGCCGTCGCACGCCACCGGCTGACGCACATCGCCTTTGCGTTTTGTGTGCTGGGAGGCTGGGCCGTCTGGGCCAATCGGGCACACCCAATGCCTGCCCCTCTGATCGCAGGGCTGGTGCAAGGCCTGATCTCGGCCACGATCACCATCGCTCTGCAGCGCTTGATCACAGCCACCTACGGCGCGACGCATAGCCCGCTGGCGACCATCGGCGCTGCGGCCTGTTTCTCTCTGGTGACGATCTCTGGCATCCACTGGCTCTCAGGCACGCCAGAAATACTGGCGACCATCATCCTGCCATGGCTCGTCGGGGTGTCCTACATCATCCTCTTCACGTTGGGCTTGCACAAAGGAGCGCGCGCATGACCCGCCGCCCGATCAAAACCCGCGGTGCCGCCTGGGTGCAGGGATTGGCCCGCAGCCTTGATGCCTCTGGTATCACCCCCAACCAGATCAGCATTGCCTCTATGCTCTTCGCGGCACTGGCGTGGCTCGCCTTTAGTGCGACAACCCATGAAAATCTCAGCGGCCTGCCGCACAATGCGCTGTGGTTCATCACTGCCGCGATCTGCATCCAGTTACGTCTTCTCTGCAATTTACTCGACGGCATCGTGGCCGTCGAAGGCGGCAAATCCGCCCCTGACGGCCCCTTTTGGAACGAAGCCCCCGACAGGCTCGCCGATCTGCTGATCCTCACGGGCCTCGGCTATGCGGCAGGCAGCACCCTCATGGGGATGACCGCCACTGCCTGCGCCATCGGCACCGCCTACATCCGCGAGCTTGGCCGCGCCGAAGGGATGCCCGCCGATTTCTCTGGCCCTTTCGCCAAACCACAACGCATGGCCGCCGCAACCCTCGCCGCCGTACTCGCCGCCGTCGCGAGCCTACTGGCACCTGACTACGTCGCCACGCTTCTTTTTGCGGCGATCACACTCATCACCATCGGCACGGCGGCGACGGCAATTCTGCGCTGCCGCCGCCTGATCACTTGGCTGAACGCTAAAGCGTGACCCAGGCCGCGTTGCGCGCGCTGGACCGCACGCAGGCGTCGATAAACTTCATCCCCGCCAGACCGTCTTGCACAGTCGGCAACAGATGCTCCGGTTTGCGTCCCTCAGACGCGGCCTCAATCAAATCTGCAGCTTCGTTATAAATATTAGCAAAGCCCTCTAGGTACCCTTCGGGATGCCCGGGCGGAATTCGGCTGGCTTCAAGATTGCTGGAGGTAGCCCCCGCCCCACCACGCGTGAGCAGTTGCTTGGGCTGACCATAGGGCGTGAACCAAAGATAGTTCGGATCAGCCTGCGTCCATTCCAGCCCGCCATCCTCACCGTAGACCCGTAGCTTAAGCCCGTTTTCATTGCCCGGCGCCACTTGGCTGGACCACAACATGCCCTTGGCTCCACCTGCATAACGCAGCATGACGTTGACGTTGTCATCCAACCGGCGCCCATCGACAAAACTGTCCAGATCGGCGGCAAGGCTTTCAAGCTCGAGGCCCGTTACAAAGCCCGCCAGATTAAACGCATGGGTGCCAATGTCTCCCACACATCCCCCTGCGCCAGACCGCGCCGGATCCGTCCGCCACTCCGCCTGTTTGACCCCCTCACCTTCCAGCGGCTTGGTCAACCAGTCCTGCGGATACTCGGCTTGGACAACCCGCACGCGGCCAATCGCCCCCTCGGCAATCATCTGGCGCGCCTGACGCACCATCGGATAGCCCGTGTAATTATGCGTCAGCACAAACAAAGCATCCGATTTCTCCGCGGCAGCCACCAGCTTCTTGGCATCCGCCATGGTCGAGGTCAGCGGCTTGTCGCAAATCACATGAATGCCGCGCTTGAGGAACTCCCGCGCTGCAGGAAAATGCACGTGGTTCGGTGTCACAATAGCCACCGCCTGAATGCCATCCTTCAACCGCGCCTCACGCTTGGCCATCTCTGCAAAGTCGCCGTAGCACCGATCTGACGCGAGCCCTAAAGCCGCGCCCGAGGCCTTCGACTTTTCCGCGGTCGATGACAACGCCCCGGCGACGAGCTCATACCGCCCATCAATCCGCGCCGCGATCCGATGCACACCACCAATGAACGCATCATTGCCGCCGCCCACCATGCCAAGCCTAATCCGCGCCATGCCACCACTCCTCACTTCTTCTGGCCAAAATAATCCTGCGGGGGTCCGGGGGTGCAAAACCCCCGGGGGTCACAGCCCAAGCATCTGCTTGTTCATCGCCTCATCCGCGCCACCATCGGCAAAATCATCAAATGCTCGTTCGGTGACCCGAATGATGTGATCTTTCACAAACTGCGCACCCTCCCGAGCCCCATCCTCAGGATGCTTGAGCGCGCATTCCCATTCAACCACAGCCCAGCCAGCAAAGTCATTGGCCGCCATTTTGGCAAAGATCGCTGCAAAATCCACCTGCCCGTCCCCAAGCGACCGGAAACGCCCGGCGCGATCAACCCAGGACTGGAAGCCGCCGTAAACGCCCTGACGACCCGTCGGATTGAACTCCGCATCCTTCACATGAAACATCCGGATCCGATCTTTGTAGATGTCGATGTGGTCGAGGTAATCGAGGCACTGCAACACGTAATGCGACGGATCATAGAGCATATTGGCTCGCGCATGGTTGCCCACACGCTCCAAAAACATCTCATAGGTCACCCCATCGTGCAGGTCTTCGCCTGGATGGATCTCATAGCACAGATCCACCCCGCATTCCTCGGCATGATCAAGAATCGGGCGCCACCGTTTGGCCAGCTCGTCAAAGGCCTGCTCCACCAACCCAGCCGGACGCTGCGGCCACGGGTAGAC
The DNA here is from genome assembly GCA_020629175.1 of Flavimaricola sp. Taxonomy (GTDB): domain Bacteria; phylum Pseudomonadota; class Alphaproteobacteria; order Rhodobacterales; family Rhodobacteraceae; genus JALZWD01. The sequence continues at coordinate 31,805 of JAHDDU010000023.1, forward strand.
ATAAGGCCAGGCCAACGCACCAGAGAACGTCGCCTGCTCGGTTAACCCAAGGTTCTTGGAGGCCGACAGCGCCTTTTTCACCTGATCCACCGCCCATGACTGGCGCGCCGCAGGATCACCCCGCACGGCCTCTGCAGCGAACCCGTCAAAGGCCAGATCATAGGCGGGGTGCACAGCCACCAATTGCCCTTGCAGATGCGTCGACAGCTCTGTGATCTCAACGCCATTGGCTTTCGCCTGCCCCGCCCATTCATCACAATAGGTCTTGGAGGTCGCAGCCGTCTCAAGGTCGAACAACCGCGCATCCCAACTGGGCACCTGAACCCCCTTATAGCCACAGTCGGCCGCCCATTTGGTGATCCCGTCCCACGTGTTGAACGGAGTTTCATCCCCCGCAAATTGCGCCAGAAACAACGCAGGACCTTTGATCGTTTTCATTCGACTCTCCCTAGCCAACATTCACTCAGGTGATTTACGTAAACGATTACATAAATTCCCGCAGGCCGCAACGCGCCAATTAAAATTCATGAAAATTGATCGGTCCTGCCCGACATTGAGCGTTCAGAGTCTGACCGTCGCCCGCGCAAGTTTTTCGGCCAAAAGCAAAAGGCCCCGTTCCGACAAAACCGGAGCGAGGCCCAATCTCGAATGAAGAGCGTCAGACGAAGCGGTTGACGATATTCTCCAGCTTTTCCTGCTGACCAGAGACGGGCTGTGGGTTCACGTTCCGCGCCTCTGCATCCGCGGCTATACCCTCAAGAGTGGCGTCCGGGGCGAGCATGGCTTGGGCGCTGTCGCTCTCCCAACCCGCATACCGGCTCCGGCGCGGACCCTCGAGCGCATCCGCCTCGATCATCGCATGTGCGGACGCAAGACCACGAGCACAGATGTCCATGCCGCCGACATGTGCAGCAATCAGGTCTTCGGCATCCAATGACTGCCGGCGCAACTTGGCGTCAAAGTTTGTGCCACCGGTTTTGAACCCACCAGCCATCAGCACTTCGTAGTAGGCCAAGGCAGCTTCCGATGGAGAGTTCGGGAATTGATCGGTGTCCCAGCCTGACTGGTAATCGTTGCGGTTCATATCGATGGACCCAAAGATGCCCAAGGTTCGGGCCATGGCCAACTCATGCTCAAACGAGTGACCCGCGAGAATGGCATGGCCTTGCTCGATATTCATCTTCACCTCATCCTCAAGGCCGAACTTCTTGAGAAAGCCGTACACCGTCGCCACATCAAAATCATACTGGTGCTTGGTGGGTTCCTGTGGCTTCGGTTCAATCAGGATGGCCCCCTTGAAGCCAATCTTATGCTTGTACTCGACGACCATGCTCAGGAATCGTCCCATCTGCTCAAGCTCGCGCTCAAGGTTGGTGTTGAGCAGCGTCTCATAGCCTTCGCGCCCACCCCATAGGACATAGTTCTCACCACCTAGTCTGTGGGTCACATCCATGCAGGCTTTGACTGTCGACGCACAGTAGGCAAAGACGTCAGGATCGGGGTTGGTGCTCGCCCCGCTCATGTAACGCCGGTTTGAGAACATGTTGGCCGTTCCCCACAAAAGCTTGGGACCGCCTGCGGCCATCTTCGCTTCAAAGTAGTCCGCCATCTCGTTCAGACGGCTATGGCTCTCGGCCAGACTATCACCTTCCGGACGCACATCATGATCGTGAAAACAGAAGTAAGGGACGCCGAGGATGCGGAACATGTCAAAGGCGGCATCTGCTTTTTGCTTGGCCAGTTCCATCGTGTCTGCCGGGAACCATGGCCGCTCAAAAGTTTGGCCACCGAAGGGATCGTTCCCTTCCCAGACAAAGTTATGCCAGTAGCACACCGCAAACCGCAAATGCTCGGCCATGGTTTTGTCACCCAGTTTGGCCGTTGGATCATAGTGCCGAAACGCGAGCGGGTTGTCGCTCTCTGGTCCCTCAAACTTGACCGGTTCAATGCCATCAAAGTATCCGCTCATCATACGTTCTCCCTTACGAAAATGTTCATGGTTATGTCGCCTGCTTCGGGTGGCAGCGCGCGCCGCGCACTCAGATCGCGGAGCAATCGCACCGCTTGCACCACTTCTGCAGCAGGGTTTTGGTCCAGCACGAGGTCGAGATACCCCATGCGCAACGCTGATCGGCAGGCCGGGGTGAGCTCGTGCACAATCGAAATCGGGCGCACCTCTGCATCCGTGACCGCGTCAATCAATCCGCGCGTGCCAGCGGCGCTGACATAGACACCGGCCAAGGGCCCTTGGGCCAATTCATGGCTCACAAGCGCACTTAGACGCGCGCTGTCATCGAAACTCTCGACCACGGGCAGCAGTGTCAGGTCAGGAAAACGATCCCGCAGAACCGCACGGAACCCCATCACCCGTTCGCTGTGGTCACGTGCGGCCAGAGAACCTGCCACAAGCAGAATGCGCCCATGGCTGCGGCCCACAAAGCGCCCCATAAATTCGGCCGCCGTTCGTCCTGCGCGCGCATTGTCCGGCCCGACGTAAACGTCTCGGCCTGATCGCGGCAGGTCGGCCACCAGTGTCACCACATGCATGCCCGCATCCCGCAGCCGCGCAACTTCGTCCTGAATTTCCGAAGCCTCGGTTGCCATCACTGCCACGCCGTCCGCGTCGCCCAGGCCGGCCAGCGCTGCAACCTGCGCAGCTACATCGAAAGGCGGCACAGTGACGAGATCGAGCACGACCCGCTCGGCGGCAAGACGGGTTTGCTCTTTCAGAACCTCGCGTCGCAGAGATGCGGCGAACCCCGTATCCCCTGATGGCAAGATAAAGACGTATCGATAGCTGCGCCCGCGTGACAGCGCGGCGGCAGCTTCATCGCGGACGTAGCCTAGTCGGGCAATAGCAGCTTCCACCTTAAGCACCGATTTCGCGGCAACCCCACCGCGATTGTTCAAGACACGGTCCACCGTCGCAAGGCTCACTTGCGCGGATCGGGCCACATCTTGGATCGTCGGCTTGTCCATAAGACTGCCCTAACGACAAAAATGATGTACGACAATCATTTTATGATGTGAAACGTCATTTTGACTAACTCAAACGATGCTTGCGCCTCAGACCCCATTTCATGCGATACTGTCTTCTGAACTGGCACGGACGTTAGATGACGCATTTTCCTGCACCGCGCCGCCTCGGCGGCCTCCTGTTTGGTGGGCTATTGGCGCTCCTCCTGATCGGCGTTGCGGCCTTTGGCCCGTTGGAGCGTTACTACCAGCGTCAGATGGCTGCCCAAAACCAAGTGCCTCTGAATCTCGCCGTCGAAAGCCTGCGCTCTGCACTGGACCGCTATGCCCCCTTGCCCGCGCTGATCGCCGAGCGTCCGGCGCTCGGTCAGCTGCTTAGCACGCCCGATGATGCCGTACTTCAGGCCAACGTAAACGAGCAATTGCGCCAGACAGCGACAACGGTTGATGCGTCTGACGTGTTTCTGATGGACATTACCGGACGCACAATTGCCGCCGCGACCTACCGCCAGCCCGGCAGTTATCTGGGCCGCAATTTCAGCTATCAAAGCTATTTCAGTCAGGCCCTTGGGGGCGGGCTGTCGAGTTTCTCGATCCACGGCACGACGACCGGTGAACGCGGTTATTTCTACGCAGCCCCTGTGGAGGACGGGGACCGGATCGTCGGCGTTCTGGCTGTGAAATTTAACATTAACGCCTTTGAAAGCATCTGGCGCGGCGCCGATAGTGATTTCATTGTCTCGGACCGCAATGCCTTCGTCTTCATGTCTTCCCGCCCAGATTGGCATTTTCGCGCGTTGCGGCCCCTTTCGGAACAAACGCTGCGCGTTATTGCCCAGAACCGGCAGTACCCTATCGACCGGATCGACCTCCTGCCGATCACCGCGACTGATATCGGCGACGATGTTCAGCTCATCCGGATTGAGGGCGAAACCTCGAGTGAACCATTCGTCATGGCCTCGGTCCAGCTCGAGGAAACAGACTGGACGATGGCATCGCTGATGCCCATCGCGCCGGCCCGCAATCAAGCGCTGCAAACGCTCGCCCTTTTTGGGCTGACAGCGCTGCTCTTGCTCGCCGGTTTCGGCATCTACCGGCAGACACAGGCTCGTCTCGCAGCAGAGCAAAGAGCCAAGCGCGAGTTGGAAACGGCGGTGGCCGCCCGCACGGCTGATCTTTCAACGGCCCTTGGCGACCTTAAACGAACTCAAACGGACCTGATCCAGGCTGGTAAGCTGAATGCGTTGGGTCAGATGTCTGCCTCGCTCAGCCACGAATTCAATCAGCCGCTCGCAGCCGTGAAATCCTATGCTGACAATGCAGCAGCCTTTCTGGACCGTGACAGGCCAGAAGAGGCACGAGAAAACATCACCCGCATAAGTCAGATGGCCGACAGAATGGCCACGATTTCCAAGCACCTGCGCAACTTTGCCCGCCGCCCACAGCAAGCAGTTGGACCTTTGCTGCTCAATACCGTTGTGCAGGACGCGCTCGCAGTGATTGCCGTCCGGCTCAAATCCAGCTCGGCAGCATTTGAGTACGACACGCCCAAGGGCAACATTTGGGTCATCGGGGGCCATGTGCGCTTGCAGCAAGTCATCGTGAACCTGCTCACCAACGCTTTGGATGCGGCCGAGGAAAGCCCTTTCCCGCGCGTCACTCTCACGATCGATGGGACGGTTCTGACGGTGCGGGACAGCGGGCCCGGTATTGGAGACGACGTAAAGGAAAAGCTCTTCGATCCTTTCTTCACCACCAAATCAGCGGGCAAGGGCATGGGGCTGGGGCTCTCGATCTCCTACAATATCGTGACGGATTTTGGCGGCGCACTGACGGCCGAGAACCATGAAGAAGGTGGCGCCCAGTTCACCCTGACATTGCAACCTGCCCAGGAACAAGGCATCGCGGCCCAATGACCGAGACCATCCTCTTTGTTGATGACGAGGCCGACTTGCGGCTTGCGGCAGAGCAATCCCTGATGCTGGCCGATCTCTCAATAGAGACCCACGCAAATGCGGCCGGCGCCCTGCCCAAAATCACGCGGGCCTTCCCCGGCATCCTCGTCACCGACATTCGAATGGACGGGATGGATGGCACAGCACTGATGCGCGCTGCCCTTGAGATTGACCCCGCCTTCCCCGTCATTCTGGTCACGGGCCACGGTGACGTTGACCTTGCCGTCCGGTCCATGCGCGAAGGCGCTTATGATTTCATTGAAAAACCTTACGCGCCGTCCCGTCTGGTGGAAACGATCCAACGCGCATTGGAAAAGCGGCGTCTGACAATAGAGAACCGGGCACTCAAACGTGAGGTTGGTGGGCGCGACAAGATCGAAGCCCGCCTCATCGGACGGTCGGACGCAATGGTGGCCGTTCGCAAATCCATTCGCGCCATCGCTGCTACGGATGCCGATGTCCTTCTATTGGGTGAAACGGGCACCGGCAAAGACCTCACCGCACGCGCAATCCATGACACCTCTGCGCGGGCAGAGCACCCCTTTGTCCACATCAATTGCGCGGCCTTGCCAGAACATCTGGTGGAATCCGAGTTGTTTGGGCACGAGGCAGGGGCTTTTCCCGGCGCACTCCGTCCGCGCTTTGGCAAGTTTGAGTTTGCCCGGAAGGGCACAGTCTTTCTTGACGAGATTGACAGCCTCAGCCCAGACGTCCAAGCCAAGCTTTTGCACGTCTTGCAGGCACGGGAAATCACCCGCCTTGGCGCGAATGATCCGATAACACTCGACGTCCGAATAATCGCAGCGGCAAAATCCGACCTTGACGCAGCAGTGGTAAGCGGCGCGTTCAGGGCGGACCTTTTGTACCGTCTGAACGTTATAACGCTCACTTTGCCGCCTCTTGCCGACCGGCGCAGCGATATCCCGGCACTTTTTTTGACATTGGCGGCCCAATCAGCAGCCAGGTACTCCAAACCGATCCCGGACGTTCCAAGCGACGTCATGACCTACATCGCCACACAAAACTGGCCAGGCAACGTGCGCGAGCTGCGCAACGCAGCAGACCGCTTTGTGCTCGGACTGCCGCTTGATCTGGATACTGGTGGCGAAAGCAACGCGCCCACTCTCGCCGCGCAAATGGCACACCACGAACGTGCACTCATTTCAGCTGCACTTGCTGCGCATGGCGGCAGCCTCAAAAGCACGTATGAGGCGCTGGGACTATCGCGCAAGTCCCTCTACGAGAAAATGCAGAAGTATGGCTTGTCCAAGGACACATCTGGATAATGGGTCGAAATCCGCCCACCGGTCTCCACGATTGGGAACCATTCCACCCATGACACCTGATTGACGCACTCCGTTTGCGCAAACATCGGACGCGGCACCTTGCGCCCACCCCTCGCCATACCCGTTAACCGCTCTACCTGATCAGGTACGGGGCACACACTGCCCCTCTGGTTACAGATCGGCCCGGGAGGGGCCGCATGGATTATCAGTGGAGGAAAACCATGAAACTAGCTGCACTCATCGCCACAACGGCGCTTACCGGCACTGCCGTCTTCGCAGACGGCCACCGCGCCGACTGGCCTGAAAGCTTTACCGTTGGAACCGCATCTCAGGGCGGCACATATTTCGCCTATGGCTCTGGCTGGGCCAACTTGGTCGCGGAAGAGCTGGGCCTGACTGGCGGTGGTGAAGTCACCGGCGGCCCAATGCAGAACATGGCACTTGTGCACACAGGCGACGCGCAGTTCGGCATGACGACAATGGGCCCAGCGGCGGAATCCATTGCCGGAACCAACCCGATTGCTCCGGGCCTGCAGATGGACAACGCTTGCGCGATGTTCCCGATGTATCAGACACCCTTCTCGGTGACTGCATTGTCATCCTCGGGCATCACATCCATCGCAGATATCCCTGATGGCGCCCGCATCGGCTTTGGCCCTGCCGGGTCCACATCCGACACTTACTTCCCGCGTATGATGGACGAGCTTGGCGTGAACTATGAGCGTCGCAACGGCGGCTGGACCGACCTTGGCGGTCAGCTGCAGGACGGCCTCTTGGACGTGATTGCCTTTGCCGCCGGTGTACCCGTGCCCGCCGTCAGCCAGCTCGAAGTACAAACTGACGTGAACATCATCGAGTTCACCGAAGAAGAGCAGGCCCAGATCATGGAAGCCTTCCCCGTCGCAGCCTTCGATATCGCAGCCGACACATACACAACGCTGACCGAAGACGCGCGGTCTGTGTCCATGTGGAACTTTGCGATCGCCAACTGCGACCTGCCCGCCAGCTTTGTCTACGAAGTCGTCAACGTGGTGATGTCCGACAACGAGCGGATGGTGAACATCCACCGTGCCGCACGGTCCACATTGCCCGAGAATTGGACCAAAAACGGCGGCGTCATCGCATGGCACCCCGGTGCGGCCCAGTGGTTCACCGAGAACGCAGGCGCTGACATCCCTGCCGACGAAATCCACGGCAACTAAGGGTTTCTCCCTGTCGGGGGCTGCGCATTGCGCGTGGCCCTCGGCCTTTCCTCTTTCAATTTTCGTGCCTTGAGCATGCGCCCGTCCGTCCGGGCGCGCTCGGCAACCGCAGGGGGCCAAAATGGCGACTGACACCACACAACCCGACCAGACCGAAGGCCCCGTGATCGCAGAGGGCGTTGACGACGAACCGGTGGAAAGCAACCGCCGCCTGTTCGAAGGCCGCACCTATCTCGCTATCGCCGCAATGTCTGGCTTTTATGCCATTTTCCACATGGCTGCCCTCAACGGCTGGTCCATCCGCAGCTGGACGGGCATCGACATCCCCGGCCTGCCAGTGTTCCCGATGGAGACGTGGAATTTCCGCATCGTCCATATCGCGGG
>JAHDDU010000023.1:39707-43365 GCA_020629175.1 Flavimaricola sp.
GCCTGCCAGTGTTCCCGATGGAGACGTGGAATTTCCGCATCGTCCATATCGCGGGCGCGCTTGCGCTCGGCTTCCTTCTGTTTTCAGCGAGGGCTTTTCCGCAAGATCGAGAGGACTACGGAACGGCCGTTTCGCTGAAATGGACCGTATTGTACGTTGGGGTTTTTATAGCAGCCTGCTTTATGGCCGCCTTTTCAACGGCACTTTCCAACTCAAATGATAATGTCCCCTACCTGACGATTAGCTTGATATTCATACCGGGCTTTGTTGCCCTACTATTGCTCAACGCCCAACCCATTCTCAATCGCAGATTCCCGAGTTTTCTTGATCTACTCTCTTGGATAGCCCTGCTCCCCGCACTCTATGCTTGTTACACAGCCATCACCTTTGCCAACCAGATCGCCGGCGGTGTGATGTGGAACGGCATCGACGCAGGCATCAAGTCGGCTGAAATATATCACTACGGCGTACCTCTTCTTGCCGCCACAACGGCGGGGATAGTCCTTGGCTGGCTCCGCCCCCGTGTACGGGGCACGATTGCGCCCGCGGATGTCGTGCTCGCCGTCTGCGGCATGGCTGTCGCGATCTATCTGATCACGATCTACGGCACCGCCATGCGCACCTCGACAGGCACGCCTTTCGCGCCCGTTGGCATGAGCCTAGCCGCCGTTGCAGGCACAGCACTTATCATGGAGCTGACCCGCCGCGTCGCAGGTCTCGCCCTCATCATCATCGCCGGGGTCTTCCTGGTCTACGTCTTCACCGGCGACATGCTTCCCGGCTTTCTCAACGCGCCCAACATCGAATGGACCCGCTTCTTTAGCCAGGTCTACACCGATGCGGGCATCCTTGGGCCAACAACGGCCGTCTCCTCGACCTATATCATTCTGTTCATCATTTTCGCAGCATTCCTTCAGGCCTCCAAAGTCGGCGACTACTTCGTCAACTTCGCCTTTGCCGCCGCAGGCCGCGCACGCGGCGGGCCTGCCAAGGTTGCGATCTTTGCCTCAGGCCTCATGGGCATGATCAACGGCACGTCGGCAGGCAACGTGGTCGCCACAGGCTCGCTCACCATCCCCTTGATGAAAAAGGTCGGTTATCGCCCCCAGACCGCAGGCGCGGTCGAGGCCGCGGCATCGACCGGCGGGCAAATTATGCCGCCGATCATGGGTGCCGGTGCCTTCATTATGGCCGAGATCACAGGCATTCCCTATACCGAGATTGCGGTCGCCGCGATCATCCCTGCCGTCCTCTATTTCGTGTCGATCTACTTCATGGTGGATTTTGAGGCCGCCAAGCTGGGCATGCGCGGCATGCGTGAGGATGAGCTGCCTAAATTCCGCGATATGGCCCGCCGGGTGTTCCTGTTCCTGCCGATCATCATCCTGATCTCGGCGCTGTTCATGGGCTATTCGGTGATCCGTGCGGGCACCTTGGCCACCGCCGCCGCCGCTGTGGTCAGCTGGTTTACCCCGTATCGCATGGGGCTGAAATCCGTGTCCAAAGCATTTGAGCTGGCCGGCTACATGTCCATCCAGATCATCGCCGTCTGCGCCTGTGCGGGCATCATCGTGGGCGTGATCAGCCTCACCGGCGTCGGCGCACGGTTCTCGTCCGTCTTGCTCAACATTGCGGATGCAAACCAGCTGCTCGCGCTGTTCTTTGCCATGTGCATTGCAATCCTTCTGGGCATGGGCATGCCCACGACGGCAGCCTATGCTGTGGCTGCTTCGGTCGTGGCACCCGGCCTCGTGCAACTGGGCATTCCGATGCTGACGGCGCATTTCTTTGTGTTCTACTTCGCCGTCGTCTCGGCCATCACACCGCCCGTAGCGCTGGCCAGTTACGCGGCCGCGGGCATCTCGGGTTCCAACCCGATGGCCACGTCCGTCGCGTCGTTCAAGATCGGCATCTCGGCCTTCATCGTGCCGTTCATGTTCTTCTACAACTCAGCGATCTTGATGGACGGCACATGGTTCGAAGTCACCCGCGCCGCAGCCACCGCGATCTTTGGTGTTTTCCTGCTGTCCTCAGGCGTGCAAGGCTGGTGGGTCGGTAGCCGTGCGCCTGCGTACATCCGGGTCGCCCTGATCGTCGTGGCACTTTTCATGATCGAGGGCGGTCTGATCTCAGACCTCATCGGTATCGGCGGCGCAGCAGCGCTCTTTGTTCTATCCCGCACAACAGGCCGTCCAGCGACGGCCTGATCACTGCCACCAGCGGCGCTCGCCCGAGTGCCGCTGGAACCACGCCCCAAGCGAGAAGTGATCGCGGTGGATCAGCAACACAAGCGCCACCATCCCTCCCCAAACCGCCAGATCAATCACCTGATTGCGGTTGATCGGAAACGTCCCGGCCTCGTTAAGGGCGAAAGGGTCAAGAAACCCCTCCCACCGTCGGCTGACAGTGAACGAATGCATCACTAGCATCGCGCCATAGCTGAAGAGGCGGAAAACCCCGATCAGCGCGAAAAACAGGATGAAAATCTGCACGCCCGCTGCAATATAAATCGCAGTGTTGGACGGTTCGATGCCATCAAAATTCTTCGCCAGATTGCGATACTGCCCCGGCAGAATGATCTTGTGCGCCGCCCACAGAAACAAAAACCAAATGAGCCCCAGTCGCAGGACAAACAGGGCTAGCGCATCTTTGCGGTCCACATCGGTCATACCGAAAACTCCACTTTCAAAGGAACCAGACGCTGTGATCAGCTTGCGGCACGGCCGCCATGATCAACGACCCCGATGCCCATCCAGTCGCCGTCCTCCCTCATCCCGGTCCCGAGCGCCGAATGACAAATCTGAAGGACTGCATACTTTTCTGCCAGAGAGTGACGCAGCTGCCGCCAGAATTTAACGATGCCACCGTCCGTTTTGCTACATTCATGCGCGTTTATATCGTGAAATCCACAAACGTACTTCGCAAATCGCCCGAGGTTCAGATAGTCGGTTTTGGCCCACTTGTAGCTATGATCGCCATCAATAAAAACGATATCGAACTCCTGCGCATAGAAATCGCCAGACGTTTTGGGAGTGCAAATCTGAATGTCCAGCAGATCAATTGTACGTTGTTCCAGCAAAATGTAGTCGGCAATATCGACCGCCGTGAGCTTGAACTCTGGGTTCAGTGCCTTGAAGAAAGCTGCCGCCATGAAGGATGTCCCGCCTGTGTAGACACCAATCTCGACCATGCTGCTTGGCCGATATTTCGCACAATATAACAGGAAATCGGCGAATTCAGTGGGGATTTGCAATAGACCCACACTTGAACTGTTAAACCAATCCTGCAGATGCGCCATGGACTGGCCATTATCGCGACAGAGCCCAAATTCTTTGAATCGTTCAATGAGATGCGCCCTCTCTAAGAGTTTGTCACCATCAGCCAGCATAGCAACGGCAAGATCATGCACACCATTCACTTCGGCTTTCAAAGAGCCTTTGGATTGACCGGCACGAACCCGTTTGGCGCGTTCCATCATACCATCATGTTGAGGGACTGTATCTTCTGGCATCTTTTATCCTTTTTGCGATGAGACCGCACCGGGCTCGCAACCAACGATCAGAGTAGATGCTTGGAGCAGACAGTAGTCAACTCACATTCCTGGCGAGCTGAGTACCCAATGTTTGAACAATGGCGAGCCGTGGAGGACTCGAACCCC
>JAHDDU010000024.1:0-17847 GCA_020629175.1 Flavimaricola sp.
CGTTCCACACCCTTCAACACCACCCTCTTCCCAAACCCCGCAAAATCCGCTACCCCCCGCTCATCTTGAACCGACCGGCGCCCGGACCCAGCGCCAAACAAGATATCGGGGTCAGGGGGAATACGCCCCCTACGATGAAAGGGCTGCGGCCCAAATAGGAAAATCACATGTTTAATGAAGTGAAGAAATCAATCGAGTGGGGCGAAGAAACGCTGACACTCGAAACAGGCAAGGTCGCCCGTCAGGCAGACGGTTCGGTCATTGCCACGCTGGGCGAAACCTCTGTCATGGCCAACGTGACATTCGCCAAAGCCCCCAAGCCCGGTCAGGACTTTTTCCCCCTGACGGTGCACTATCAGGAAAAATACTACGCTGCGGGTAAAGTCCCCGGCGGTTTCTTCAAGCGTGAGGCCCGGCCCACCGAGAAGGAAACCCTCACAGCCCGCCTGATCGACCGTCCGATCCGCCCGCTGTTCGTTCCCGGCTTCAAGCATGAAGTGCTGGTGATGTGTACGGTTCTGAGCCACGATCTGGTCAATGATCCGGACATGGTTGCGATGATCGCGACATCCGCGGCGCTGACCATTTCGGGCGCGCCTTTCATGGGCCCAATCGCGGCCTGCCGCGTGGGCTTTGAGGATGGCGATTACATCCTGAACCCCGAGATCGACGATATGCACGATCTGCGCAACAACCCCGATCAGCGCCTTGATCTGGTGGTTGCCGGCACCAAAGACGCCGTGATGATGGTGGAATCTGAGGCTTATGAGCTGACAGAGGCCGAAATGCTGGGTGCGATCACATTCGCCCACGAGCAGATCCAGCCCGTCATCGACCTGATCATCGATCTGGCCGAAGACTGCGCCAAAGAGCCGTTTGACTTCCAGCCGCCAGATTACAGCGACCTGTCCAAAGCCGTCGCCAAAGCCGGTGAGAAGGACATGAAGGCCGCCTATGCAATCCTTGACAAGCAAGAGCGCACAGCCGCTGTTGCCGCCGCGAAAGAGGCGATCAAGGGCAAGCTGAGCGAAGAGCAGCTTGAGGATGCAAACCTCGGCTCCGCGCTCAAAGGCTTGGAAAGCTCGATCCTGCGCTCAGCCGTTGTGAAAGAGGGCAAGCGGATCGACGGGCGTGCCCTCGACACCGTGCGTCCGATTGTCTGCGAAACGGGCATGCTGCCACGGACACACGGCTCGGCGCTGTTCACACGCGGTGAGACACAAGGTCTGGTCGTAACCACGCTGGGCACCGGCGACGATGAGCAGTTCATTGACGCGCTGCACGGCAACTTCAAATCGAACTTCCTGCTGCACTACAACTTCCCCCCCTACTCGGTGGGCGAAGCTGGGCGCGTGGGCCCTCCCGGACGGCGTGAGATCGGCCATGGTAAGCTTGCATGGCGCGCGCTTCAGGCGGTTCTGCCTGCAGCCACGGACTTCCCATACACCGTGCGGGTTGTGTCTGAGATCACGGAATCCAACGGCTCGTCGTCGATGGCCTCCGTCTGCGGCGGCTCGCTGTCGATGATGGACGCGGGCGTTCCGCTGAAATCGGCGGTGGCCGGTGTGGCCATGGGCCTGATCCTCGAGGACGATGGCTCTTACGCGGTTCTGACCGACATCCTGGGTGACGAAGACCACCTTGGTGACATGGATTTCAAAGTGGCTGGCACCGAAAACGGCATCACATCGCTGCAGATGGACATCAAGGTCGCGGGCATCACGCCTGAGATCATGGAAAAAGCCATGGCACAGGCCAAAGACGGCCGGATGCACATCCTGGGCGAGATGAACAAAGCGCTGACCGGTGCTTCGGAATTCTCAGTCCACGCACCCCGCATTGAAACCATGCAGGTGCCAACGGATAAAATCCGCGAAGTCATCGGCTCGGGCGGTAAAGTGATCCGCGAAATCGTTGAAGTGTCGGGCGCGAAGGTCGACATCAACGACGACGGCATCATCAAGATCGCAAGCCCGAACGGCGAGTCGATCCAGAAAGCCTACGACATGATCCACTCGATCGTGGCGGAGCCAGAAGAAGGCAAGATCTACAAGGGCACAGTCGTCAAGCTCGTCGACTTTGGTGCCTTCGTGAACTTCTTTGGCAAGCGCGACGGTCTGGTGCACGTCTCCCAGATCGAGAACCGCCGCCTGAACCATCCGTCCGATGTCCTCAAAGAGGGTCAGGAAGTCTGGGTCAAACTGCTGGGCTTTGACGATCGCGGCAAGGTCCGCCTGTCGATGAAAGTTGTCGACCAGGAAACCGGCGAAGAGGCCAAGAAAGAAGAGAAGTCCGAGGAGTAACCCCTCGCGCTTTGATCACAAGCGGCCCCGGTGGAAACGCCGGGGCCCTTTTGTTTGGGGCCTAGACCATCGCGATGATCCGCGCCGGGCCACCCGTTCCGCCCGCAAACTTGGGCGCTCCGATAAAAATGTTGGCCCCTGCCGCGGGCAGTTGATCCAGATTTGCGACGTTCTCAATCCCGAACCTGTTGCTGGGCAACCAGGCATAGTGCGTCGCAAAATCTGCCGAATTGCCGGGATCAAGTGACAGCGTATCAACGGCAATGGATGCGGCTCTCGTCTCCTCTATCAGCATGTTGGCGGCCTCAACATGAAAGCCGGGGTAATGCTGTGCTGTCCCATCAAAGTTGCGGTAACCATCCGTCGCGACCTTAGCCGCCCACCCAGAATGCATCGCCACACACGCACCAACCGGAATTTCCCCGTTTGCTGCAATCCAGGCGCGCAAGTCATCTGGCGTTACGGTCGTATCGGCATCATCCGCGGCACGCGCAGCGATATCGATGACACAAAGCGGCGCGATGAGGGCTTCTACCGGTAATTCGTCCACGGAGTGCCCATCTTCGGAAAAATGCAGTGGGGCATCTATGTGGGTGCCAGTGTGTTCATTGATCGACAAATTGAGCAGGTTGTAGCCGTTCTCGGCAAAGGTGAAGACCTGATCAGCCGCAAATCCCGGATCACCACCGTAGGTTGGAAAGTCCGGGTGCAGCGTGTGCGTCAGATCCTTGATACCATCATGGCCACGTGCCATCGCGGGCGTGCTTGCCGCAGCTCCGACTGCCGCCACTCCGGCAGTTGCTGCCGTTTTGAAGAACCCTCTGCGAGACAGCATTCTTTCTTTGACTGAGTTCATCACACAAATGTCGCACATAGCTTGACTCCCTTTTTGTTGAACCTTGACCCTAGGACACCCTGTGGATTTGACCAAATCCGCCGATCTCCCAGGCACCGAACCAGAGTTTCGCCGCCGGTCCGTCGATCCCGATCACACAAACGTGGTGGGCCAAAAACCACACACCGGTGGCGTCAAAGGCACAACAGAGCGGTCTGTATTGATGGAATCACCGACCTGCCCTAACCAAAATGGCCAGAAAGCTGGGTGCTGCTCCCTTCAACTGTCTTTTGGAAAACACATGTTCAACCGTCGTTCTTTTATGTCTTCGCTGGCTGCCACCGGTTTGGCCGCTCCCGCGCTTGCGCAAGAGGCCACTGCACCTGCAGAGGCCGCTCCACAATTATCCGAGCTTGAGTTGCGTCCGTTGCCCGTGGCGAACCCGGGCCCTCTCGATCCACAGCTTGTGAATATTCCCGCAGGGTTCCGCCCTGGTGATATCCACGTGGATCCCAACATTTTCCGTCTCTTCTTTGTTCTGCCCAACAATCAGGCGATCCGCTATGCAGTAGGTGTTGGACGCCCGGGCCTGTACGAACCCGGCGTGTTCCGCGTCGGTGCCAAGCGTGAGTGGCCCAGCTGGACGCCGACACCCGATATGATCGAGCGTGAGCCCGAGCGCTATGAGCAATACGCTGATGGCGTGCCCGGTGGTCCTGACAACCCTCTCGGTGCGCGAGCGATCTATTTGTTCACCGGCAACCGCGACACCTATCTGCGCATCCACGGCACAAATGCGCCCCGCACCATCGGGTCAGCTGTGTCTAATGGCTGCGCCCGTTTGGTCAATGATTATGTCATTGATCTGTATGCGCGCGTTAACCTGAACTCACAGGTCTATCTCTACAACCGCGTCTAACGGGCGACGCATCGCAAAAATCATTTGGCGCGGGGTTGAAAAGCTCCGCGCTTTTTGGTGCGAAGGAACAGGGATTTTCTGGGGGCAACGACAATGACAACACGCAGAGACTTTATGCGCGGCGGACTTGCCGCCGGGGCCGCAGTGCTGGCTGCACCTGCGATCGCGCAAGAGACATTCCGTGTGCCATGGGCGTGGCGCCCGCGCACGATCAGCATTGGCGCAGGGCCCACGGTCGGCGACATTCACGTCGATACCGAGAATACGTGGCTTTATCTGATCACAGGTGAAACAGAGGCACGTCGGTACAAGATTGCCGTCGGTGCAGCAGGCCGTCAATTCAAAGGCCAAGCGCTGATCCGCAGGCGAGCAGAATGGCCCAGCTGGACACCGACCGCCAATATGATCCGCTTGGAGCCGGAGGTTTACGGACCCTATCGCCGCGGACTGCCCGGCGGCCATCCACGCAATCCCATGGGATCACGCGCGCTCTATCTTTACCGAGGCGCGCGGGACACGCTGTACCGCATACACGGCACACCACAGCCTTGGACGATGGGTCAGGCCTTCTCGTCGGGATGTGTGCGGCTGATCAACGAGCATATGAACGAGCTGTATGACATGGTCCCGGTCGGCACCCGGGTCATTGTCAGCTGAGCACACGGTAGAGCCGCCGCAATGTCGCCCGCACAGGCGGCTCAAACCGGTCCTCGTGGTGTGAGACGACCCATTGGTCATGGGACAGGTCCGCGATGGTATCTGTCAGGCGCGGTAGACTGCTTGCATCGCCAATAAATGTAGGCAGGACCGCCTTGGCAACGCCGGATCGTGCCAGATCAAGCGCGTTACGCGGATGCGTCACCTCTATCGCCTCATGCCCATCAGAGGCCCTCTGAACCCATTGAGCCGAAGGTGTTTGCCCCACGACCCGCGCCCAAGGGAGGTGATCGGCGTCTCCGTAAGCCGCGAACGTCACCTCTTTCATCCTGCGGCATGCCAAACCGGGCGCATCGGGCCGCTGATTGCGGATGCCGATAACCGCTTCGCGATGAGAGATGTCGAGCCGCTCATCTGCGGCGATAAACTGGAGCTGAACCTTTGGTTCACTCAATTCTTGCACCCTCTGGCAGAGTGCAAAGGTGGTCCATGTCCCAGCAGAAATTTTGACCCTGTAGCCTGTGTCCCTTGCCCCCAATGGTGCCAATGTGGCCTCCACCGGGGCAAGTCGATGCAGCAGCGCCTCCCCTGACACGGTGAGCGAGTATCCACGCGCCGACCGCACGAAGAGATCATCGCCCAACCGCCGTTCCAAGGCGAGCATGCGCCGCCCCAACGTCGGCGCGCTGACCGTTGTTTCAGATGTCGCGCCAGCCAGACCACCATGACGCGCGACCGCCAGAAACAGACGCAGATCATCCCAGTTCATTTCACTCATGAAATGAACCTATCAGATATACACCTACAAATGAACGCACAAATACGGTCCAATCTGTCCAATCTGAAAAGGAGACACCATGAAACTGCTTGATAAAAATATCTCTCCCTTGGGTATGGGCTGCTGGCCGATTGGTGGGCCGTTCTTCGAAGGGGATGTCCCCAAGGGCTATTCACGCACAGATGACGCCACCTCGCTTCGGACACTCGCCGCCGCTCTTGACCACGGGGTGACGGTCTTCGATACCGCTTCGGTCTACGGTGCCGGGCATGCGGAACGGCTGATGGGTCAGGCCTTAGCCAAAGCGCAAGACGCGCTCATCATCACAAAGATCGGCATTGGATTTAACGAGGCGTCCAAAGAGATAACCGGCGCAGAGACCGATCCTGCAACCGTTATCCCTGCTATTGAGCGCAGCCTGAGGCGGCTGAACCGGGAGTGTGTCGACATCGTCCTCCTCCACCTCAATGACCTGCCCATTGCAGAAGCTGAACCACTTTTTGACGCCATGGAGACTGCGCGGCAGGCCGGGAAACTTCGCGCCTTTGGCTGGAGCACAGATTTCCCGGACCGCGCCAAAGCTCTCGCCAGTTACGACGGGGCAGGTGCAGTTGAACATGCCATGCATGTGTTCTTTGCTGCGACCGCGTTGCAAGAAACGCTTCACGAGACGGGTCTGACGCCCCTGATCCGGTCCCCACTGGCGATGGGTCTGCTGACCGGAACGAAAACACCCGACACGATGTTGCCCGATACAGATACCCGCGCCCACAACACGCCTTGGAACGATTACTTCACTGACGGCCGCCCGACGCAGTCCTACCTCGACCGGCTAAGCATTGTCCGCGACTTGTTGCAAACCGGGGGACGGAGCCTGACCCAAGGGGCCATTTGCTGGCTATGGGGAAAATCGGGTCGGAACATCGTGCTGCCTGGCGCGCGCACGCCTGAACAAATTATCGAAAACGCGGGCGCGATGGCCTTTGGCCCTTTGCCCACAGACACAATGGCTGAAATCGAGCGGATCCTGCCCCGGCCACCCGAGGGACCCCCTCGGGCGCGGTGACGGGGCGGTAGTGCACCGCCCCTGCCAGTTATTCTGGAAGCTTCGCCATGCGCAGGTAGGGCAATTTCGTTTCAAAATCACCAAACTTGGCTGCCGCATCCTCGTTCGACACCGTCGCTGGGATCACAACATCCTGACCCACTTCCCAGTTTGCTGGGGTAGCCACAGTGTGTTTCGCCGCAGTCTGCAGCCCGTCCAAAGCGCGCAAAACCTCGGCAAAGTTGCGACCCACGTTCATCGGGTAGGTCATCGACAGCTTCAGCTTCTTATCCGGCCCGATAATGAAAACGGAGCGGACCGTCGCACTGTCATTCGGGGTGCGCCCATCGGGTAGATACGCCTCTGCCGGCAGCATATCAAAGGCCTTGGACACCTCGAGCCCATCATCTGCGATGATCGGGAATGTCGCTTCGGCTCCGCCCACCTTCTCGATGTCGCCCTTCCACTTCTTGTGGTCTTCGACACCATCAACAGAAACACCGATCACCTTCGTGCCCCGCGCAGCCCATTCATCTTTCAGCTGCGCCACAGCACCGAACTCTGTCGTGCAAACAGGCGTAAAATCCTTGGGATGAGAAAAGAGGATCGCCCAGCTGTCACCAATAAAGTCATGCAAGGACAAAGACCCTTGGTCGGTTTCAACGGTCAGGTCGGGGATCGTGTCATTGATGCGAAGGCTCATCGCGCTCTCCATTTGCTGCTGCATTGAATGCTAACATAGGGCCAGCTTGTCCGGCCTGCCAGTCGATGCAATGCCGTTATGCATTCTGCCTTCTTGTGCAAACGTGCACATAAGTGGTTTGAATTATCAGACTTCCATAAATCGCAAACATGAGTACGTCTTTTCCAAATAAATGAAGGGTCTCACCATGCTGCATCAAATCCAAGGCCTGCACCACGTCACCTCCCTCGCCTCCTCGGCGCAGCGCAACAACGCGTTCTTTACCAATGTACTCGGCCTGCGCCGGGTCAAAACAACGGTGAACTTTGATGCGCCTGATGTGTATCACCTTTATTACGGCGATGCTGTGGGCAGCCCCGGCTCGGTTATGACGTATTTTCCGTTCCCTTATGCCGCTCGCGGTAAACGCGGCGCGGGCGAGGTCGGGACGACAGCCTTTGCCATCCCGCTCGGCTCATCGACGGCCTGGGCCGAGCGTCTCGCGCAGTTCGATGTGGCCTCAATCGTGCAAGACACGCTCTTCGGCGCCGCCCGCGTGCAATTCGATGGGCCCGATGGGGATCATTTCGCGCTGATTGAAAGCGAAAGTGACGGCGCCCCCTGGACAGCGGGCGGTGTCCCCGTCTCGATGGCGATCACAGGCTTTCACTCTGTGGCGCTGCGCCTTGCCGATACTGGTGCCATGGTCGAACTTCTCACCTTCATGGGCTACGCCCGTCTCGAAACCTATGGTGGCATCACCCGCCTCGCGGTCGACGGTGGCAACGCGGCCAACACCATCGATCTGCACGCCACGCCCTCAGCACCCGAGGCAAAGCAAGGCGCAGGCTCTGTCCACCACCTCGCCTTCGCGGTCGAAAACCGCGCCCGTCAGCTCGAGGTCCGTGAAGCCCTGATCGATACCGGCTATGCCGTCACACCGGTCATTGATCGCGACTACTTCCACGCCATCTACTTTCGCACGCCGGGTGGCGTCCTGTTCGAAGTGGCCACGAACGAGCCCGGCTTTGACCGCGACGAGGATACGGCCAATCTCGGGCAGGCTCTGAAACTGCCCAGCCAGCACGAGCACTTGCGCAGCAAGCTTGAACGCACGCTCGAGCCTCTGGAGGCATGATCCCTTCTTCTGGCTAAAATAATCCCGGGGGAGCGCCCAAGGCGCGGGGGCAGCGCCCCCTCCCCGGGTTCAGAACGGGCACCGCGCGGTAATCCGCATCCCCTGCCCGCCATCGGGATGACGAAACTGCAGCGTCTCGGAATGCAGCATCAACCGCGGGTGCGTCCGTGCCGCACCCGTCGCGTAAAAGGGATCCCCCAGGATCGGATGCCCGATCTCGCGCATGTGGACACGCAATTGATGCGACCGTCCCGTCTTGGGCATCAGCCGCACGCGGCTCTCACCGCCACCCGCCCGCACGACCCGCCAGTCCGTTACCGCAGCGCGGCCGTTCTCATGGTCTACATGCTGCAGCGGACGGTTCGGCCAATCCACGCAGAGCGGTAAATCCACCGTTCCCGTCCGCTCGGTCATTTCACCCCAAACACGCGCAACATACGTCTTCTTCGTCTGGCGCTTTTCGAACTGAAGGCCCAGATGCCGCTGCGCGTGCGGGGTCAGCGCAAAAATCATCACGCCTGATGTATCCCGATCCAAACGGTGAATCAGCAGCGCCTCGGGGAATACCGCCTGAATGCGGGCAATCAGGCAATCGGCCAGATGCGGGCCCTTTCCCGGCACCGACAAAAGCCCCGAAGGTTTGTCGACCAATAGGATCTCATGATCATGATGCAGAATGACCAAGTCGTCCTGCGGCGGGGCGTAAACGTCGTCCATCACCGCCCCCGCCAGATCGAATAAGTATAAAGTGCAAGCGCCGTCCAGATCATCGGAAACGCTATCATACGGGCCTGACCAAAGGGTTCCTCAAACACAAAAACAGCGCAGAGCATGATCATGGTGGGTGCAATGTATTGCAGGATCGCAATCGTGCTCAGCCGCAACCGCTTGGCCCCGTTTGCATAAAGGATCAGCGGCACCGCCGTCACGATCCCACACCCAAGCAAGAGCCACATGTCCGGCCCGAGATTTTGGAAATGCCCCTCCGGACCCAGCCAGACCAGATAGCCCAGGGCCAGCGGCAGCAGCACCAGCACCTCCAGCAGGAACCCTTGGTTTGGCCCAATTGGCAGCGCGCGTTTGCACAAGGCATAAAGACCAAAGGAGCCTGCAAGTGCCAACCCCACCCACGGCACGACGCCCGCGTCCCACGTCAACACCAACACCGCGCAGAGCGCGATAGCCAGTGCTGTCAGCTTGATCGGCGTCAGCCGTTCGCCCAAGACAACGGCGCCCAACAGCACACTAAACAGCGGGTTGATGTAGTAACCCAGCGCTGCATCCAACGCTTTATCCGTGGCCACGGCCCAAACATAGATCAGCCAATTGACCGAAATGAGCGCCGCACTCAAACACCCCATCGCTAAGGCACGCGGCGATGACAGCGCGGCGCGAATGTCAGACGTGCGGCCCAGAAGGATCAGCAATCCGCCAGCCACAGGCACAGACCAGATCACCCTGTGGGCCACAACCTCCAGCGCCGGGATATGTGACACGAGTTTCAGATAGAGCGGCAAAAACCCCCACAGCACATAAGCACTGATCGCAAAGGCAAAGCCTGCGCGGCTGTCGTCATTGTGTTGGGTTGGCGTCGTCATGCCCCCGTCCTACACCGCGTAGATCGGGGGCGATATGGCAATCTACATCTTCGCGCGGTCGCCACTCGGATCGTAGAACGGCTTGTTCGAGGCTTCGGCCTTGACCCGAACGCCTGCGACGTCGATCTCCCAGCTGGTGTCGCCCACCAGATCGGCGATCTTTTCGCCTTTGGCCGGGACGTAGCCCATGCCCATTGCAGCCCCAAGATGGTGGCCGTAACCGCCAGAGGTCAGATGCCCGACAACCTCGCCGTTCCGCAGGATCGGCTCGTTATGATAAAGGAGTGGTTCCGCATCCGTCAGCTTGAACTGCAGCAGACGACGCTCTGCGCCTTCTTCCTTCTTTTTCAGAACCGCATCGCGGCCGATAAAGTCCGGCTTGTCGGTCTTGACCGCAAAGCTCAGGCCCGCCTCAACGACGTGATCCTCGCAGGTGATGTCATGACCAAAGTGGCGGAAGCCTTTTTCAAGGCGGCAGGTGTCCATCATATGCATGCCGCACAGGCGCATGCCAAAGTCGAATCCTGCCTCGGCCAGCACCTCAAAAACGTGGCCACACATGTCGGAGGACACGTAAACCTCCCAACCCAACTCGCCCACATAAGTCACCCGGTGCACACGGGCGAGGCCCATGCCAATTTCAATCTCTTGGGCTGTGCCAAAGGGGTTGTGGTCGTTGCTGAAATCAGCAGGAGATACGGCCTGCAGTAACTCACGAGACCGTGGCCCCATTACAGCCAACACACCTTCACCCGCTGTCACATCGGTGATCACCACGTTGAAATCACCTTTGTGCCGCTCCATCCAGACTTGATCGGCCAGACGGGTGGCGGCTGGTGTCACCACCAGATAGGCCGTCTCAGACAGGCGTGTCACGGTCACATCCGCCTCGATCCCGCCAGTGGTGTTGAGAAACTGCGTGTAGACGATCTTGCCGACAGGCACGTCATATTGACCGCCGCCCACATAGTTCATGAACGCGGTCGCATCGCGGCCTTCGACGCGGATTTTGCCAAAGGACGACATGTCATACATACCGACGTTCTGGCGCACGGCCATATGCTCTTCGCGGATGTTGTCAAAGAAGTTCTGACGGCTCCAGCTGTATTCATACTTCGGCTCTTGCGCCTCACGCGCGAACCAATTGGCGCGTTCCCATCCGGCCAGCTCGCCCATCACGCCACCACGTTCCAAAAGATGCGCATGGAAGGGCGTGCGGCGAACACCGCGGGCTGTGTCCTTTTGTCGGTAAGGAAAGTGATCCGCATAGAGCAGGCCGAGCGTCTCTTTTGACCGCTCGTAAAGGTAGGTCTTGTTGCCCTGGAACGGCTGCATCCGGCTGATGTCCACATCGCCGAGATCAAATGGTTTTTCGCCCGCTTCCATCCATTGCGCCAGCGCCATGCCTGCGCCACCAGCAGACTGAATGCCGATGGAATTAAAGCCTGCCGCGACCCACACGTTGTCCATCTCGGGCGCAAGGCCGAGGTGGTAGGCGTCATCCGGTGTAAAGCTCTCCGGGCCGTTAAAGAAGGTGTGAATGCCCGCCTCACCCAGCATCGGCAAGCGCTCCACAGCTTGCTCAAGGATAGGTTCAAAATGATCGAAGTCTTCGGGCAGCTGGTCGAACTCAAAATCTTCGGGGATGCCGTTCATCGCCCAAGGTTTGGCATTGGGTTCAAACGCCCCCAGCAGCATTTTGCCCGCGTCTTCTTTGTAGTAGGCGCATTCGTCAGGCACCCGCAGCACCGGCATTTGGGTCAAACCTTCGATGCTTTCCGTGACGATGTAGAAATGCTCGCAGGCATGAAGGGGGACATTCACGCCGAGCATGCGGCCAACTTCGTGACCCCACATACCGGCACAATTTACGACCATATCACAGGCAATAGTCCCGCTCTCCTCGCCACTTTCCCAATTCACACCTGTGATGCGGCGGCCGTCCTTATTGACGCCAGTGACCTTGGTGCGTTCGGCCACAATGGCCCCGTTCTGGCGCGCGCCTTTGGCCAAGGCCAGCGCGATGTTGGCCGGATCGCCCTGACCGTCCAGCGGCAGCCAGACACCCGCGGTCACGCCATCAATGTTGAGGTGCTCGTAGCGCTCTTTCACCTCGCGGGGCGAGATTTCTTCGACCTCGACGCCAAAGGCCCGGGCCATCCCAGCCTGGCGGTAAATCTCTTGCTTGCGCTCTTCGGTCAGCGCGACAGTGATTGACCCGCAGCGCTTAAAGCCTGTGGCCACACCCGTTTCAGCCTCAAGGTTGCCGTATAGCTCTTGGGAGTATTTGGCGAGGCGCGTCATGTTGGGATTGGCCCGCAACTGAGCAATCAGACCCGCCGCATGCCACGTGGTGCCAGACGTCAATTGCTTGCGCTCCAGCAGGACGACATCCTTCCAGCCTTGCTTGGCCAGATGATACGCCACCGAACAACCGATGACACCGCCACCGATAATGACCACACGCGCCTGCGCAGGAATTACAGCCATCACTTCACCCTTATGTTTGATGATGCCAGAGCGTCCCACAGAGGCGTCTGGCAGACTAATTCAGAATCGTCATATCTGTCGCAAAGCATCACTTCATCGACCCTTCGCGCGGGCCTCTTTCGGGGTCATCCCGAAGGAGGTCTTGTAAACGGCGGAAAAACCATTGGGGAACCCGCAGGCGAGGCCGATTTCCTGAATCGGCATCCGGGTATTCAACAGTAGATTGTTGGCCTTGTTCAGCCGCAGTTCGCGGTAGTAGCTGTTGGGCGTGGCCCCTAGTAGCTTGTGAAACTTGCGCTCAAGGGAGCGGAGCGAGACGTCGAGCCCATCGGCAATCTGCGCGATGGACAGCGGGAACTCGAGGTTTTCCTGCATCCTGCCAATGCACAAATCAAGATCGCGGTCACCGGTAACTAACGTGGCCCGGCCCGAGAAGGGCTGTAGCGTATTGTAGTTGCGTACACGCTCATGCAGCAGAATATCGGCGACCGTCATCATGGTGGCCGACGAGAGATGTCGGGCAACTATCGAGAGCGTCACATCGACCGTGGCCCCCATTCCTGCGCAGGTCATGATCGGACCCGGCTCGGAAACAAGCGCCGAGCTCGTCTCAAACAAGCCGCGCTCTTCGACAAGAACGGTCCGGTTCTCCCAATGTGTGGTGTGCTGGGCAGCACTCTCGCCGGCATCGGCAATGTAGCGACTGGCCGCCTCGGCCAACAGGATAACGCGCGCCTGTCGTTGGGTGTAGTGACCCAGCCGTTGGCCAAGCGCCAAGCCGGGGTGTTCAGGGTCTGCGTTCCCCAACACCACGACATAATCGACATCAGGCCGATCAATCAGCGGCAAGGCCTCAACCGATGCGCCGCTGCTGCTGGCCACAGGGCCGGGCTCGGCAGAGCGATAAGTCCATTCAAAGCAGGGCCGCACTGAGACGCGGTTGGCAAGGCGCAGCACATCAACAACGCCCGCAAGTTCGGTCAGGACGAACCCCTCGGCGACGATGACATCGAATTTTACCACGCCGTCTTGCACCGTTTTAGCTTTCCCCAAATGCTTGCCGCAGGGCACGGATGTGTGCCGGGCCAACCTCACAGCATCCACCAATGATCCTGGCGCCTGCCTTGGCCCAGTCTTTTGCGAATGCGAGGTAGGCCTCTGGCCCCAGATCGCTGCGCTTTTCAAGGATGTCTGCCGTGGCATGAATGGAGTTAAACTCGGCGTGAATGCCAGTGAAGCCGTTGGCATAAGCGCCCAGCAACCCGTCATATGCGGCCAAAATCGGCAGCCCCTGTGTCACCGCCTCCGGCATTGAACAATTGAGCAATACGGCCTCGGGCTGGAATTGCTCGAGAACCGGTATCACATTTTCAAGCGGCTCTCCGGACCGAAGTTTGGTTCCATCCGCATCATCGACCGAGAGAGCAACCCAAACAGGCTTGCCCGTCACATCTGCTCCCATCAGCCCGCCTTTGGCCTGATCGACGGAGGACATGGTTTCCAGCAAATGCAGATCGACATACGGAAGATGCAGCTGCGCCATGCGCGCATAAACCTCTGCGGCCTCATCGGCGGGAGGGGCTTTGTCAGGCTGATAGGAAAACCCCATCGGCCCCATGGATCCCGCCACTCGGCCGGAACCATGCGCATCCCGCGCCTGCACTGCCAGTTCGCAGGCCTTATGGGTCAGCGGTTCGAGCAGATCGCCGTGGCCCTTGGGTTCAAGCCTGTCAGGCAGCGTCATATAGGTGTTGGTCGTGGCAATCTCGGCACCAGCGGCAAAGAATTCATCGTGGACGGCGCGCACCATTTCAGGGGCGTCCATCAGCGCCTGAAGGGACCACATATCAGTGGCCCCTCCTGCACGGGTCACGAGCTCTTGGCCCATGCCACCGTCAAGGATGATCATGCGCGGATGCGCGCGTTCTCCGCGTCCCAAATCGGGTCTTCGCCGTGGACGGTAGCGGTGACCATCTGTCCATAGATCTCAACCTCGACCTTGGTGCCTTCGGCCATCAGGTCAGGACGGACCATGCCCAGCGCCACTGATTTTCCGACGCGGTGGCCATAGGCCCCCGATGTCGTCTCGCCCACAATCTCACCGTCTTTCCAGATCATCGACATATAGGGCGCGTCTGCGGCGGGTGTCTCATCCAAAGTCAACACGGCGAATGCCTTTTTGCGGCCCTGCTGCTTTTCGCTAGCAAGGGCGGCTTTGCCCGGGAAATCCTGCGGCTTGTCGAACTTGATGAACCGCTCCATCCCACCTTCGAGCAGGGTGTAATCTGTCGACAGATCGCCCTTCCACGTCCGGTATGCCTTTTCGATCCGCATGGAGTTGAGCGCGAACATGCCAAAGGGCTTTGCCCCCGCACCCCTGATGGCGTCATAAACAGCTTTGCTGTCCTCCGTTTTGGAATGCACTTCCCAGCCCAGCTCACCACAGAAGTTGATGCGGAACAGCTTGCACGCCTTGCCCGCAACTGTCGCGTCCTGAATGGTCAGCCAGCCGGTCGACAGATCGCCATCGGTGATGCCCGCCAGCAGATCGCGCGATTTCGCGCCCGACAGCAGAGCCGTAGACCATTCGGTTGTGATGTCTTTCAACGTCAGGCCGGGGGCCAGACGGTCGCGCAAAAACTCAAAGTCATGCCATTGCGCGACGGCGGCAGTCATCAGCCAGAAGTCATCCTCACCCCAACGAATGATTGTCACTTCAGTCACGATCCGGCCCCGGGTGTCGGTGAAATAGCCAAGGTTCATCCGGCCCGCCTTGGGCAAGGCACCAGAAATCTGGCCACGCAGCCATTCGGCAGCCCCCTCACCCGTCAGCGTGTAGCGCGAGAAACCGGGCATATCGAGAACGGCGGCCTCATTGGTGGCTGCCGCCACTTCTTCTGCGATGCGCTTTTCCCAAGGCCCTTCGCGGTCCCAAGTTTCGGTGGATTCAATGGAGGTATCATCCCCATCTTGCGCGAACCAGTTCGCCCGCTCCCACCCATTGTAGGCGCCCATCTGACCGCCCGAGGCGAGCAGTGTGGCGTGGTTGGGCGACAGCTTTTTATCACGACCGGCGGGCCACATCTTGTGCGGGAAATGCATGCCATATTCGTGGCCGTAAGTTTCCAGCGCTTTTTGCAGGCAATAGTCGTGATCGGCGTAGTCCGTGTAGCGGCGCGGATCGACGGACCAGTTGTCGTCCTGTGTCTCCCCTTGGGTGATCCACTCGGCCATCAGCTTGCCCGCACCACCGCCCTGGACGATGCCAAAGGTGAATGAATGCGCCTCATAAGCGTTTTGTACGCCGGGCATCGGGCCGATCATCGGCAGACCATCGGGGGCATAGGGGATGGGGCCGTTGATGTTCCGGCCAACACCTCCTTCGGCCAGCACGGGCACACGGCCCATCGCATCCTCGATGTACCATTCCAACCGCTCCAGATCATCGGGATACAGCTGGAACGAGAAATCATCGGGCATCGGATCTTCGGGCGTGACCCAGTGCGCCTTACAATTGAACTCATATGGCCCAAGGTTCAGGCCGTTCTTGTCTTGCCGCAGATAGTAAGAGCTATCCACGTCGCGGATCATCGGGGTCTTTTTGCCGTTCTCTTCGGTCCAGGCTTTGATCTCGTCGATCTCTTCGGTCAGGAAATACTGGTGCGACATGACCACCATCGGCACGGTGCGCCCGCCATAGGGCTTGAACCATTCGCCGACGCGCTGGGCGTAGTAGCCTGCCGCATTGACGACCTTCTCACACTTGATGTCGCCCTTGTCGGTGTGGACGATCCACTCGCCAGTGTCAGACTTCGACACGCCGGTTGCGGGGCAGAACCGCTCAATCCGGGCACCCAGATCGCGGGCACCTTTAGCCAGCGCTTGGGTCAGCTGCGCGGGGTCAATGTCACCGTCCATCGGATCCCACAGCACGGCCTCAAGATCGTGCGTTTCCACAAACGGGTTGTACTGCGCCATTTCGGCAGGCGTCAGAATATCCAGCTGCAGCCCCTTGGAGCGGCCTTGGGCCGCCACTTTCTCGAACTCTTGCGCGCGCTGTTTGGTGTGGCCCAGACGCAAGGCCCCCGTGACGTGGTAGTTCATCGGATAGTCGACCTCGTCAGCCAACCCGCGATACATCTCGAGCGAATAGCGCTGCATGTTCATCACCGCCCAGTTGGGCGCAAAGTTCGGGCAATTGCCCGCCGCGTGCCAGGTCGATCCAGCTGTCAGCTCGTTCTTTTCGAGCAACACACAATCGGTCCAGCCCTCTTTGGCCAGGTGGTACAGGGTCGAGACGCCGACAACGCCGCCCCCGATGATGACCACACGGGCCGTTGTTGGAAATTCTGCCATGTCTTAGTCCTCCCTTTGCGGCACGTTGTCCGCTATCTCGTAGTAGTCGCCCTTAAAGGCGGTGAAGATGTGAACCTCGGTGCTCAACCCGGTTGGGCCGTCCAATGTGCCCGACATGACCGAGGTTTTGCCGTTGTCAGCCGCGTGCTGCCAAAAGAGCGATGATCCGCAAGTGCCACAAAAGCCGCGCCGCGCGTCGGGCGAGGATTGGTACCATGTCAGGCCGCTGTCCTTGGTGATATTCAACTGGCCGGGGTCGACCTGTGTGGCCGATACGTAATGCCCGCTGGTTTTGCGGCATTGGACGCAATGGCACGCGACGGAGTTGCGCAACTTGCCCCCCAACTCAAAGGTGACGTCACCGCATAGGCATGATCCCATAACCATCTCCGCCCCCCTAGTAGACTGGCGGTGCGATGACCCAGATCGCGACGCAGGGGTCAGAATAAGGGTTCATCCAGCGGAAAGGCTCGCCCCGAATGCGAAAGCTGTCGCCTTCACCCAACGAGAATTCGCGCCCTGCGATCCACAGATCGAGTTTGCCGGACAGGATATAGCCCACCTCTTGGGTCGGGCGGGTCACGGCTTCGGCAATCTCGGACCCGGGCTCAAAAATGGAATGCACCATCTCAAAGTCATCGGTCAGATCGGGCGACAAAAGGTTTTCAACCAATCCGGCTTCGCGGCTGCCGATCGGCCGGTGCGAGCCCGCGCGGACGACATAGCCTTCTTCGCCTTCCACGGCCTGAACGCGAAACAAGCTGCTGACAGACACATCAAGCAGTTTTGCAATATGCCGCAGATCAGTGATCCCCGGTTCGGACAGACCACGCTCGACCTGACTGAGCCAACCAACAGATCGCCCAAGCGCTTCGCCCATATCCTGCAACGTCAGACCACGCGCCTTGCGCAGCGCCCGAAGATCGGCCCCAAGCGTTTCGGCATCTGTTGGTACATCGTGCAGCACCGGCGACTCACTAAAATGAAAAATTCCCGTCGAATTTCACCATGCCACTGCATGCTGAAATTTCAAGTGATTTTTTCAT
>JAHDDU010000024.1:17947-42990 GCA_020629175.1 Flavimaricola sp.
CCGTCCCAAACCGGCAAGACGAGTTCCGACCTAGTGGAAGAGGCACAGGCAATGTGGCCCGGAAACGCATCAACATCCGCAACCAGCTGTACCTCGCCCGTCCGGGCCGCGGCACCACACACCCCCCGCGCGAACGGGATGACAAGGCAGCCGTGACCCCCTTGATAGGGGCCGATCTTGAGCAGCTCCGGCTCGGTCACGCGGTAAAACCCGGTCCAATCAAACCGCGCGTCGCTATGATGGACCTCACAGGCAACCGTTGCCATGAGCGCAATCTCATCCGTCTCGCCCTCGGTCAGAGACTGAATGGATTTGCTCAGGTCGTCGTAATTTACGCGCATGTGATCGTCCTCGATACGGCAACAGTGCGTTTCACATAATTTTCAAAAATCATAGTTTCGCCGCAAAGCGACCCTGATCATGCCCCTAACAAACGCAAAAAGGAAAGGGTAGCTGCATAGCTTCACTCGGCGTCGCGTGACATAGCCCCCACCCAGTAGCGCGACGCCGAGGCTTTGCCAGCCATTGAATCCACCCGGTTCAGCGTTAGTGTTCCTCCCAAATATGGGAGCGGACACTATGCGCGATTTTCACCTGCCCGGCAGATCAACCACCTACGCCACGAATGGCATGTGCGCGACATCGCATCCACTCGCCGCCAAAGTTGCCATTCAAATCCTTGAGGCGGGCGGCAATGCTGCGGACGCCGCAATCGCCGGCGCTGTGCTATTGGGCATTTGCGAGCCGCAGATGACCGGGATCGGCGGCGATTGCTTTGCCCTTATCTCGCCAGCGGGCAGTGATGATGTGATCGCGCTGAACGGCTCTGGCCGGGCACCTTCCGGCATTGACGCCGAGGCCCTCCGTGCAAAGGGGGACGTGATCGAGCCTAAATCAGTCGATGCGGTCTCGATCCCTGGGGCAGTGGATGCGTTTTGCACCTTGTCAAAAGACTACGGTGCGCTGGGCCTTGCTGCGTCACTTGCACCCTCTGTCTACTACGCCGAACACGGCGTGCCTGTGGCCCCCCGTGTGGCCTTTGATTGGGCGGTTGATGGCCCCAGCCTGCAAGGCACCGCCAAGGACCACTATCTCATTAGTGGGCGGACACCTGTAGCGGGCAGCATCTTCCGCCATCCCAAACAGGCCGAAGTCCTGCGCCGGATCGCGACCGAAGGGCGGGATGGCTTCTATGAGGGCGAAGTGGCCGAGGACATGGTGTCCTCTCTCCGCAAGATGGGGGGCACGCATACGCTGGATGATTTCGCCGCTACGTCCTGCAACTACACCGATCCGATCAGCGGCGGTTATGGCGGTTTGGAACTGCTCGAGCACCCTCCGAACGGGCAAGGGGCCACAGCAATCCTCCTGCTCAACATCCTGAGCCATTTCGATATTGCAAGCCTCGACCCGATGGGTGCCGAGCGTATTCACATCGAAGCCGAAGCCACCAAGCTTGCTTATGACGCCCGCGCCCGGTTTCTTGCGGATGCGGATCATATGACGCGGCTTGACCATATGCTCGCCCCCGAAACAGCAGCCAGGCTCGCCGCGCTGATCAAACCGGACGCGGTTTTACCGCCTGCCCTGACCGGTGCTGAAGCCGTGCATAAGGACACGATTTATATCACCGTGGTGGATAAGGACCGGATGGCGGTTTCTCTGATCTATTCCATCTTTCACGGTTTTGGCTCTGGGCTCGCCTCGGACAAATTTGGCATCCTGTTCCAGAACCGGGGCGCAGGTTTCACTCTTGAGCCAGGCCATGCCAATGAAGTTGGTCCGGGCAAACGGCCGATGCACACGATTATCCCCGGCATGCTGCGCCAGAGCGGCCAGTTGATGTCTAGCTTTGGTGTTATGGGGGGGCAGTATCAGTCCACCGGCCATGCGAGATTTGTCAGCAACATAGCCGATTTTGGCCTAGACCCTCAGCAGGCGCTGGACGCGCCACGCGCGTTTGCCGAAATGAATCACCTGAAAGTTGAGCGCGGGTATAGCCCGTCGGTCCGCCAAACCCTCACCGATTTGGGGCATGACGTGGTTGTGCCTGACACCGCAATTGGGGGGGCGCAGGCTATTTTCATTGGACAAGACGGCGTTTTGCGGGGGGCGTCTGACCATCGCAAGGATGGCATCGCACTGGGATACTAAAGCCTTAGTGAACTCCTTGAAGTTGTGGGAAAAACGTCCGCGTTGCACCCATGCAATACCCTCCATTTGGGTGTATCAGTTTTCCCAAAGATGCGGCATAACGGCACAGTTTCGCCACATTTGTGATGTTTCGTTTCCGCAAAGGTAAGGCATGGTACTGGTATGAAGGTTGCTCAAGCTACATCGCAGATATTGGTTATCCGGCACGCACATCCCGTCCTGATGACATTGAGCAGTGGAATTTTGCTGCTCGGCCTGTGGATGATGTGGCAAGTGCTTTTGGGTCAATCAACCGATATTCTGCGTGCTGCAATCCTCGTCGTCGTGCCACTCGCGGCGCTGGTTTGGATTTTCCCGGTGAGCACGATCATTATCGACAAAGGCGACCGCACCATCAACATCACGCGACAGCGCCCGCTCGGCCTAAGCACCTCAGCGGCCTACAGCCTTGACGCCCTTTCAGGTGTTGGCATGCGTCGTGTCCGCGGCAATTGCACCAACGGATGGCAGATATTTCTGAACGTTGGGAAGGAACTTGTTCCATTGACCGAGGGCCAGGCAAACTTGGACGATTGCGCTGGCTACGACGCCACGATCCGCGCCGTCAGGGCGTTTGCAAATGTCGGAGATCTTCAGCTGCCCCACCGGGAAGCAGAGCCCTCGCTTCAAGCCGCTTGAGCCTTAGTTCATCTGCACCTGAAGCGGATAGCCACCATCCTCAAACGGACCGAACAAATCCGCAAGATCAGGATGCTCAACCGGTTGACCGGAATAATCTGCGATCAAATTCTGCTCTGAGACATATGCCACATAGTAGCTCTGATCATTCTCGGCGAGCAGATGATAGAAGGGCTGCTCCTTCTTAGGACGGCTATCTTCCGGGATCGCCTCGTACCATTCGTCCGTGTTCGAGAACATGGCATCCACATCAAAGACAACCCCGCGAAACGGGTGTTTGCGGTGGCGGACAACCTGGCCCAAAGAATATTTTGCACGTGTTTTTAACATAGTCACATAACCCTCTGTGACTGTAATAAAGGCGAAACTGTGGCAGTGTCTACGGGCCTGCCATCAAATTGCCGGAAACAGTCTGTGAACCACATACTAACAGTGCTTGAAATCAGCGTTCCGGTCTTTGCGCTGGCGGCCGTCGGCTATGGTTGGGTCCGTATCGGCTGGGACTACCCGCTCACTTTCGTCACCCGTCTGGCCATGACGCTTGCTGTGCCATGTCTGATCTTTGTGGCCCTGATGCAAACCAAGATTGATCCCACCGCATTGGGGACCCTGACGTTGGCAAGTCTGGCCGCATATGCCGCTGTTGCGCTGGTTTTCTGGGTCATTGTGCGCCTCGCCGGTCTCGACCAGCAAACATTTCTGGCCCCCCTCATCTTTGGCAACACTGGCAACCTCGGCCTGCCTCTCGCGATTTTCGCCTTTGGCGAGGTGGGCTTGGGCTATGCTGTCATTGTGTTTGCTGTAATGGCGATCCTCTCATTCACGATTGGTATCTGGATGATCGCAGGGGCCGGCAGCCTGGGCCGCGTGTCACGGGAGCCATTGGTCTGGGCGACGCTGCTGGGCGCATTATTCCTTTGGCAAGGGTGGCAAACCCCACCTGTGCTGACCAACACGCTCGACCTAATCGGACAATTGGCCATTCCACTGATGTTGATCACTCTCGGTGTGGCCATAGCCCGATTAACCCCGAGAGGGATTGGGCAGGCCACTGTTCTCTCAGCAATAAAGGTCGCCGTCTGCGCGGCCCTTGCATGGGGCGTTGGCACATGGTTTGCCCTGCCGCCCACAGCGCTGGCGGTTTTGATCGTCCAGGTCGCAACACCCGTTGCGGTGACATCCTACCTCTTGGCCGAAAAATACGGAGCAGATGCCAACGCTGTGGCAGGCCTTGTCGTCGTCTCGACCCTCATGTCGGTGATCACTTTACCGCTCATTCTTGCCTTTGTGATCTAACAACAGGCGGTTTGTCCGTTCCTTCCCAAGGTGAGATGCGCTAAACTCGTCGCAATAAAACAAACAAAAAGCGAGAGGCAGATGAGCAAATTCTTTCGCGCGATGATACTGTTGGTGATGGTGGCCGGATGTGGCAGTGGGAATTTCTCCGCGCCGCGCGGTCTTGATGACGCCTGCTCCATCGTATCGCAGCGCCCGTCCTACCTGCGCGCATTCCGCGCAACCGAACGCCGCTGGGGCGTCCCTGTGGCCGTCCAGATGGCAATGATTTATCAAGAGAGCAAATTCGTCGGCAATGCCCGCCCACCGCATAGATATGCACTGGGTGTGATCCCGATGGGCCGCCAGTCATCGGCGTTGGGTTACAGCCAGGCGCTTGATGGCACTTGGGCTGAGTATCAGGCGGCAGAGGGCGGACGCGGCGCGCGGCGCACCGACATCCGCGACGCGACCGACTTTATGGGATGGTACATGAACCTCACGCTGGAAGAGCTCGGTATCCCGCTCAACGACACCCGCAACCAGTATCTGGCCTACCATGATGGCCGGACCGGTTACAGCCGCGGGTCATGGCGCAACAAACCGTGGCTCATCCGCATTGCCGGGGAGCTTGAGCAACGGGCCGCGATGTATAATCAACAGCTACAGGCCTGCGGCCGTATCTAAAAGCGAGGGGGCGCCGTATCAGGCGCCCCCTTTCGCATGTTGACTACTCAAATCCCCGGGCCCGCATCTCGGATCGGATATTGAACAGGATGTTGCCCAGCGACATGCCCGTTTGCAGATCATTGAGGATCACGGTCGTTTGCTGACCTGTATCATCCGTGATGATCCACTGTCGCAGCTCTGTTGGGTTCGCCGTATAGACCATCTGGATTGATCCCAACTCGCGCCGGTCCGGATCCTGCGCTGTGATTGTCGTCGTGGTCCCGTCCGACGTGTGCCCCGTCACCATATTGGTCCGCGTCAGATCCACGTTCGCTGCCAGAATGATCGAAAGCGGCGTTTGGTTCAGCGGAAAACGGTCTGGCGGCACATTTGAGCGTGGATCAAAGATCGCGACCTGACCGCCCCCGGAGACGACCAGCGAATTATCCGGCGGCGCATATTCAAACCGCACGCGGCCCGGGCGTTTGATGAAGATGGTGCCGGTTGAGATTGTCCCGTCAGGATTGATCTGGGTGAACCCGCCTGTCGCGGTTTGCAGACGGTTCAAATAGTTGGAAACTTCGGTGAGAGAGAGCTGCTGGGCCACAGCCGCAGGAGCCATCAGAACGCAAAACAAGGCGGTGATCAGGTGTTTCATATGGCCTAGGTAGTCCTTTGATGTCGCGGATGCCAGCCATCCGCTGCACCCAAATGGGCCACATCTCGCGCCGCTAGGCGATAGCACGCCCCTGTCGGCGGATATCCGCAGCCAGAATTTTCGCGAAAACTCTGGCGCTTCCCAAATTTCTAGAAATTTGTGCCTGTTCCTGCACGCAAACGGGCCAACACATCAACGCCCTGCTGCATCAGGAAGTGCAGCATATCGATAAAGATCCAGTTCTCGGCCAGTTTGTCCCCATCGCGCCTGTAGACATCGATGACCCTCAGATCGACAGGCGTTTTCCCATCCGCTGGCAACCCCATCCAACCGCCCAGCGGTGTGACGGTCAAATTGGGCCAACCAAAGAACGCCCCGTAGTTGCCTTCTCCTACCCGCGCGATATGGCCGTTGAAAACACGGTCTTTCAAATGTGTCCGGAACGGGCCTTGATGTTGCTCGGCGTAACGGTCGATGGTGTAGGTCGCACCGATGCCATCCGGCCCCCACCATAGCATGTCTTGATGCCAATCGTGCGGAAGTTCCCGCTGAGGGTCTACGGTCCGCCCTGCCGCAGAAATACGGCTGGCCATACGTTCGATCACCTCAATAGTCTTGCGACCCTCTGCCGGATCGTGCGCCTCAAAAAGCAGCCCGTCATGCGTCATGGGTCCTGGCTGCACCAGATGCGCTCCGGTTTGCGGCGGCAGCGGCTGCAAACCGGCCTGATGCATCAAATGGATCAAATCAACATGAAGTGTGGTCTCAGTGATTTTGCCATTTTCCACCCTGTTGAATTCACAATACCGCAGCATCGCGATCTTGCGCGTGGCTGGAATGCCAAGGAACGGCACATCGAACAGCCCCATGAGGTGCCCCATCGACACCACCCAGACAGCATCATCACCGTGCTGTTCGTCGCGTCCGGCAAAGAAGACATCTTCGCGGCGTTGGAGCCGCGTGAGCGATGTCAGCAAGGGCGCCCAAAACTGCTCAGCCACCGCAGCTGCCCCGCGCTGCTCGTACCAGGGGTGCATGCCGCGCCAATGCCAGTCTGGTGTTGTTCTCTCTGCGAGAACCCCGTGGACGGTCTCAGGCGTCGCGGCGGCAAGCGCAGCATAATGGGCGCGGACAACCGCTTTGTGGTCTTGAAAGTCAGTCATTGCTTATCCCTTAACAGCCCCCGCTGTCAGGCCCGAAACGATCTGCCGCTGGAACACCATAACCATGACGAACAAGGGCGCCGTCACCGAAACCACCGCCGCAACTGCGAACATCACGTTGCCCTTGGTTTGCGTTGTGCCGAGGAACGAATTGATCTTGGGGATCATCGTTTGGTTTTCTTCGCTCAGCAACATCGCTGTCACCGCAAAATCATTGTAGGCGAGCAGGAACGAAAACAGCCCCGTGGTGATCACCCCCGGCCACATGACTGGAATGATCACATGGCGAAACGCCTGAAATCGGGTGCAGCCATCGACCATCGCGCTCTCGTCGAGGTCCTTCGGAATATTCTTGAAAAACGAATGCAACATCCACAGCGTAAATGGCTGGTTGATCGCGACCAGCACGATGACCGTCGTGTAAAGGTGTCCCCACAAGTTCCATTCATAAAAAGGAAGAAGGTAGCCCGACACGAGCGTGATCGGCGGCATCGCGCGGAAGATCAGTGCGAAAAACAGGAACCAGAACGCGTAACGGTACGTCGACCGAGACAGGGCATAGCCCCCCAAGGTTCCACAGGTGAGCGAAATCGTCACCACGCAGAAACACAGGATGGTAGAGTTCATTGCCGCGCGCCAGAACTCTTCCTGAATCCAAGCGCCGTAATAGCCGTCACCGGTGAATGACCCCCCCGTCTCTTCCACAGTGAGCCGTCCAAATATGGCGTTGGCCCAATTGGCCTTGGAGAAGAAGTCGCCCTCAACCTTGAAAGATCCCCAGAGCGTCCACAGGAACGGAAAAGCCGCGAGGATGAGCCAGAAGATCAGAAATCCATTGGTCAGCAATTTGATGGGAAGCGGGCTGCGCTGTGCTGCGGTCGACATGGTCTTAGTCCTTCCCAAAATCGCGGTAAGTGCGCACCATCACGGGCGACAGCAAGATCGCCACCCCAATGATGGTGAGGACCGATGTGGCGGCCGCAGATGACAGCAGGCGGGTTTCACCCCCGAGGTCTGTGAAAATGGCAATCGACAGCGACGTCGCATGCGCTTGCGCCGCAAAGCTGACGATCGGCTCGAACACCCTGAAATTGTCCATGAGCTGAATGAGCGCGACAAACGTGACCAACGGCAGCAGATGCGGGAACACGACATATCTGATCCGCTCCCAACGGTTCGCCCCATCAATCATCGCGCTTTCAAGTGTGTCTTGGTTGACGGTTTGCAGGCCAGCATAGAACACGACGAAGGCAAACGGAGCAGAGTGCCAAACGCCATAAATCATCAGCGCAATCCACATCAACGGAGTTGACGCTTTGACCGAAAGATCCGGATTGTCCGCCAGCCATTGAAGGCCCGCCCCAAGGATACCGCGTGCATCGAGCATCCAAAACAGCACCAGCGATCCAACCAAGGGCGTGATGACAAATGGCAAAAGCGAGAAGAAGATCGTCGGGCCACGGACGGCCTTGATCGTAGAGTTCACTGCAACCGCAATAAAGAAACCAAGTATGATCGTCAGCGGTGTGACAATGAATGTGTAGGTCAACGTAAAGGCCAAGGCGCGGTAGAACGGCAGGTTGTAAAGGCCTGAGAAGAAGTCCCCAAGGCTTTCGCGTGTTGACCATGCCTCGGCCACCTCGGACGTCGCCAGGTGCGCGCGGTTCAAATAGACATCTAGCCCGGCCCAGCGCCCCAAAGGCTCCGCCTCGCGCAGGGCGCGGGTCGCTTCCTGGTCAACACTTGTGGTCGTCTCACAGCCAAAGAGGGAGCAATTCTCGACCTCAATCAGGACTTGCTCATGCTGAACATAAAGCGACTGCAACACCACCGATACGATGGGCATTGCGATAAACAGGAGCATCAGCAGCGCCGATGGAAAGACAAACCAAAAGAAGGTGCCGTGTTTCATGGATGCCCCGCATGAAAAAGGTGCTTTGCTCAAGCGTCAGAGATGACGCGAGCGTGGAGGGATGCAGAGGGCGAAAACCGCCCTCTGCCAGGTCAGCTTATTGCAGGAAGCCTTGCTCGGTCGCTGCGGACGTGTAGGCCGCTTCGATGTCTGCAAGTGTCTGCTCGGCACTTTCGTTGCCCTGCATGAAGTCAGCGATGTTGTCGCCAAGCGCGGAGTGCAGCAGACCTTGGTATGGCACCATTGGGTAAGGACGCGAGCCCGCGGCAACAGAGGCCAGAACACCCTCGTTCACGGGGGCAGGTGTGTAGCCGTCCATCAGCCAAACAGCCTGACCCATGGTCTCTTCGTTCAGCGTTGTTGGAGCAACCGCATGTGCCATGGCCTGGAACGTGGCAGCCGCATCTTCATCAGAGATGTTCTTGGCCACTGTCCAACCGTCCCACCAAAGTGTGGTCGCAGGCACACCGCTGTCACCCACCATCAGCGGGCCACCAACGACAGTGTTGGAGTAGACGACTTCTTCAGAGCCCTCATCATCCATCAGGTTACCGATCCGGCTGCCCCACATGTTCATCATCGCAACGTTGCCAGCTTCCCACTCAGCGGAGGTTGCGTTGCTGTCATGTGTCAGGAAGTCTGGGTTCATGTACTCGGACAGAGCCTTCATCATCTCAAGCGTGGCGATGCCTTGCTCGTTGTTGATGGAGACATTGGCTGTGCCGGGCTCAAAGAACTCGCCACCATGTCCGATGTACATGTTGTTGAATTCCTGCGCGAGGTTCCAGCCAGCGGCGTAGGCACCACCCAACGGGTATTCCATGATCCCAGCTGCGCGGATTGCCTCGGCACCTGCCAGCATTTCTTCGTAAGAAGTTGGGACGGCCACACCAGCCTCTTCGAGGACGTCAGCGCGGTAGACGAGGTGCTGCGCGTTGGCCATGAAGGCCACGGCCATCACCTGACCATTCACAGTGATCAGCTGACGAGCTGGGATGTCTTGACCATACTCAGCGATCAGATCGTCCAGTGGACGAATAACATCTTCGTTGATCAGCGCCACGATGGACGAGTTGGCTACGATCGCCGTTGTGTACTCGGCCGGGTTGCCGGTCATACCTGCAACGTTCAGCGTCTGGTGATCAGCGGTAAGATTGCTCGAAAACTCGATGCCCGCGCATTCGCCAGCTGTCGCGCCGATGGTTTGAATGGCAGGAAACTCGTTGCCAATGATGCTGACGCGACCTGCGTCGATCGCACAGCCGTGGCCATCGGCCAATGCTGTAGTTGTCGTCAGAACAGCCATCGCCGTTCCAAGGATCGCTGTGTTCCACATCTTCATGATATGTGTATCTCCCTAGTCGTTTCAGAACCGGAGTTGTCCCCGATTTCCCGTGTTATCTTTGGCCAAACGGCCGCTGGACGCAATCAATGACGTCCCTCGAATCGCGGGCCGGAAATTGCATACGTTTGCAAAGTAACGCCAAACTGCGACGATTTGGCAAGACACTTTTGCGACTAATTTGCAGCCGGCGCGCAATTCTCTTGCCGAAAGGGTGCAGATCGCAGCATTCATTTTGCATACGCTTGCAAGACCGGAACCCCAGAAAACAGGCCCAAAACAGCCTTTTCATAAAAGCCTTGCGCCCCATCCAGAATCAACGCTACAAATTTGCATACGTTTGCAAAGTCGGAAGGGGCGCGTGATGGCCGAAGTTCAGCTGCGTAATGTCAACAAACGCTGGGGCAGCTTTGTGGGGGTCGATAATTTTGACCTGACGATCGCTGATCAGGAATTTCTCGTTCTGCTGGGTCCTTCAGGCTGCGGCAAGACCACAACGATGCGCATGATCGCGGGGCTTGAGGATGCGACCAGCGGCGACATTTTGATCGACGGCAAGCGGATCAACGACCTCGATCCCAAGGATCGCGATGTCGCCATGGTCTTCCAAAGTTATGCGCTCTACCCGAACATGAACGTCTACGACAACATTCGCTTTCCTCTGAAAGTGCGCAAGGTGCCGGAGGCAGAGCACGACGCCCGTGTCCGCCGCGCAAGCGCTATGGTTGAGCTCGACGATTTCCTGCATCGCAAACCCGGCGAGCTGTCTGGCGGCCAGCGTCAGCGTGTGGCGCTTGCGCGCGCCGTTGTGCGTGAGCCGAACGTGTTCTTGATGGATGAGCCGCTGTCGAACCTCGACGCCAAGCTCCGCGTCAGCACTCGCGCCCAGATCAAGAACCTCAGCCACGAGCTTAAGACAACGACCGTATACGTGACACACGACCAGATCGAAGCCATGACCTTGGCCGACCGCGTCGTCGTCATGAACAAAGGTGTGGTCCAGCAAGTGGGCACACCGACGGACATTTACGACAACCCGGCAAACGCCTTTGTGGCGTCCTTTATCGGCAGCCCTGCGATGAACCTAATCAACGGGACGTTGGAGAACGGCACCTTCACAGCCGATACGATGAAAGTCTCGGGCCTCAAGTCATCCCACAACGGCCCCGCAACCCTCGGCTTCCGCGCCGAAGATGCAAGCCTTGCAGCCCAAGGCGAAGTGTCGGCGGCCGTCTACTCGCTCGAGCTTTTGGGCGAGGCCACGATGGTGAACTACAAAGTGGCCGGTGCGCTAGTCTCGGTCAAAGCCGACAAAGATTTTCGTGCAAACATCGGCGATACCGTGACCACGACCATCCCCGCCGGCATATGCCACCTCTTCGATACAGAAAGCGGTGAAAGGATCGCCGGATGACCGACCACGCCACCCAAACCGCCAAGACCCTCGAAGTTGTCAAAGCCATGGAGGATGGTCTGGCGGCCAACGAAATGGACATGACCGTCTACTTTACCGAAGACTTCATGTGGCGCGGCAACTACGGCTCGGGCACCAAGCACGGCGTCAAAGAGTTCCAGCGCAACTGGCAATTCCCGCTCCGCGCGGCCTTTACCGATCGCAAGTATATCACCGAGCATTTCATGGCCGATGGCGAATGGGCCGCGTGCTTTGGCTATATCGACGCGCTGCATTCCGGAACGTTCATGGGCATTCCTGCCACCGGCAAACGCGTGAAAATCCACTACAAGGATTTCTGGCGCGTCGAAGATGGTCGCATCGCCGATAACCCGGTCTCAGTAGATCTGGCAGGCGTTCTGATGCAACTCGGCGTCGACGTCTTCGACGGCAAAGGCTGGGAAAACTACGACAACGGCACTGTCGAACCCCCTAAACCAGAAGGGTACTGATGCCCCATCTTGCCAACAAACGGATCGCCAAGAGCTACCTCAATGCCCAAGCCCACCCCGGAGGACATGCCGAGGCGGCGCAGGCTTTCTATGCCAAGGATGCAGTGATCCACGTTTGTCACCCGTTCAACGATCTGGCGGGACCTGCGGGCTATGTCGAACACTTCCTCAAGCCACTCGCCACCTCATTCGAAGGGCTCTACCGGCGGGACTATATCCTGACAGGTGGCGAATTTAACGGCGCCGACTGGGTCACCTTCACTGGTTACTACACCGGGCAATTTGCGCAGGATTGGCTGGGGATCACGGCTACCGGCACGCTGTCCTATCTGCGCGTGGGCGAGTTTCACCGTATGGAAAACGGCAAGTCCGTTGAGGCGTGGATCTTCCTCGACATCCCCGAACTGATGATCGCCGCAGGCCAGTGGCCGATCAAGGACAGCCCCGGCAAACACCGCGGCTATACCGGCCCGCACCGTGGTCCTGCCACGCAGGACGGTCTGCAACTGCACGAAAATGATACCGCCCGCTCGGCCTCCTCTGCCCAGATGGTGACTGACATGCTCCGTAGCCTCGCCACTGAAGACGAGGCATGGCGCCCCTATTGGCATGACAATATGGTTTGGTACGGCCCCCACGCCTTTGGCTCATTTGTCGGCATCGAGGAATTCGCAAGCTTTCAGGTCCCGTTTGAACAGGCCTTTTCCCTCTGGACGGGCG
Organism: Flavimaricola sp.; assembly: GCA_020629175.1. GTDB lineage: Bacteria > Pseudomonadota > Alphaproteobacteria > Rhodobacterales > Rhodobacteraceae > JALZWD01. The sequence continues at coordinate 30,424 of JAHDDU010000024.1, forward strand.
GCACCAACAACAACGGCGTGACCGAACATCTGACCCGCGCCGCCGATGGCGATTACATCTGGTCCGCCGGGTGGCCCTCGCTCATGTGCGTGCGCAAAGGCCCGTTTCTTGACCAACCCGCCACCACCGACACCCTGCTGATGCGGGTCTGTGACTGGTGGCGGCGCGAAGGCGACCTGCTCGTTGAAAACTGGGTCTTTGTCGATATCCCTGACGTCCTCTTGCAAATGGGCGTCGATCTGTTTCCGGGGCTGCACGATGTGGCACCCGGCCCTCGTATGGCTGCTTAGGAGAAAAATATGTCCGTGACCTACCTCAAATCCGGCAAACCCGAGCAAGAGCGCAAGGAAGACGATGCCAAAGTGCGCAAGATCGTCGAAGACACGCTCGCCGATATCGAGGCGCGTGGCGACGCAGCCGTTCGCGACTTGTCCGAAAAGTTCGACAAATACTCTCCGCCCAGCTTCAAACTGACCCAATCCGAGATCGAAGCCGCGATGAGCCAGGTGTCTTCCCGCGAGCTGGACGACATCAAATTCGCGCAGGACCAGATCCGCAACTTCGCCGAAGCGCAGCGGGCCAGCATGACAGATGTCGAGGTCGAAACGATGCCCGGTGTGATCCTGGGGCACAGGAACATCCCCGTTCAATCCGTGGGCTGCTATGTGCCCGGCGGCAAGTTCCCGATGGTTGCCAGTGCCCATATGTCTGTCCTCACGGCCGCCGTTGCAGGCGTGCCGCGGATCGTGGCCTCCGCGCCGCCACAAGAGGGCAAACCGCATCCGGCCATCGTGGCCGCGATGCATTTGGGCGGTGCGCATGAGATTTACGTCCTCGGCGGAATGCAGGCCGTGGGCGCGATGGCGATCGGTACCGAAACCATAGATCCCGTCCACATGCTCGTCGGCCCTGGCAACGCCTTTGTCGCCGAAGCCAAGCGTCAGCTTTATGGACGCGTGGGCATCGACCTCTTCGCAGGCCCGACCGAAACCATGGTGATCGCCGACGACACGGTTGATGCCGAGATGTGCGCCACAGACCTTTTGGGTCAGGCCGAGCATGGCTATAACTCTCCTGCCGTCATGGTCACCAATTCAGAGAAACTGGCCAAGGCAACGCTCTCTGAAATCGACCGCATCCTGGAAATATTGCCCACCCGCGACACTGCGCGCACGAGCTGGGAAGATTACGGCGAAATGATCCTCTGCAGCACCTATGAGGAAATGCTCGACGTGGCCAATGACATCGCCTCCGAACATGTGCAGGTGATGACGGATCGCGACGACTGGTTCCTCGAGAACATGCACAGCTACGGCGCGCTTTTCCTTGGCCCGCGCACCAACGTCGCCAATGGCGATAAGGTGATCGGCACGAACCACACGCTGCCCACGAAAAAGGCCGGGCGCTACACGGGTGGTCTCTGGGTTGGCAAGTTCCTCAAAACCCACAGCTACCAAAAGGTCACAACCGACGAGGCTGCAACCCTCGTGGGCGAATACGGCTCCCGCCTTTGCATGCTCGAAGGGTTCGTGGGCCACGCCGAGCAATGCAACGTCCGCGTCCGTCGTTACGGTGGCATCAACGTCCCCTACGGCGAAGGCGCCCCATATCGTGAAGCCGCCGAATAGCAGAAACTACGCGAAGATTTTTGGGCTCAAACCAGCCGGATGAAAAATGACCCTGCCACAAACACCCAGCTTTGATCTCACCGGCAAGCGAGCGCTTGTTGCCGGCGCGTCGTCAGGGATCGGTGCGGCCTGCGCTGTAGCCTTAGGACAGGCAGGAGCAGAGGTGACAATCGCCGCCCGGCGCGAGGACAAGCTTGAAGAGCTGGCAAGCGACATGCGGGACGCTGGTCTGTTTGCCCAAACCCTTGCTTTGGACGTCGCAGACATCGCAGCGGCCGAAGATAAAGTGGCCACACATGGGCCATTTGACATCCTCGTGAATTCCGCTGGGTTGGCGCGGCATGGCCCCGCCCTGAACGCTGATCCAGGTGATTTTTCCGCCGTCAGCGACCTCAACCTCAAGGGGGCCTATTTTCTCACCCGCGCCGTGGCCAAAGGTCTGATCAATGCAGGCAAGCCCGGCAGCCTGATCAACATCACCAGCCAGATGGCCCATGTCGGTGGCGTGGATCGCAGTGTCTATTGCAGCACCAAACACGGCGTCGAAGGGTTTACCAAAGCCATGGCGATCGAATGGGGGCCACTGGGCATTCGCGTGAACACCGTTGCACCTACGTTTATCAAAACCGCACTGACGGCCAGCACATTTGCAGATCCGGAACGGTCGAAGTGGATTCACGAGAAAATCAAGCTCGGCCGCGTGGGCGAAGTCGAAGACATCATGGGCCCAGTGGTGTTTCTGGCCTCTGATGCCAGCGCATTGATCACCGGCACCAGCCTCTTGGTTGACGGAGGTTGGACAGCAGACTGATGCCTGACACCCGCGTCACATCCCAGGACGTGGCCCGCCTCGCGGGCGTCAGCCAATCGGCTGTAAGCCGTGTTTTCACGCCGGGCGCATCAGCCTCTGCCGCAACTGTCGACAAAGTCAAACGCGCCGCCGAACAATTGGGGTACCGCCCGAACCCCCTCGCCCGGGCAATGATCACCGGCAAGAGCCGGATCATCGGTCTCGTAGTGGCTTATCTCGACAACCAATTTTACCCCTTGGCGCTTGAGCGTTTGTCGAACGCATTGCAAGCCAAGGGTTATCATATCCTCGTTTTCACAACGCCCAACCGCGCTGACAACATCGACAAGATTGTGAGCGAGCTCATGGATTACCGTGTCGACGGGATCATCACAGCAAGCGTTGCCATGTCAAACGAGCTGACAGAGACCTGCGCACGGGCAGGAATCCCTGTGGTGATGTTCAACCGCGGGCAAGATGGGGCCGGACTGTCCTCTGTCACCTCGGCGAACCTGATCGGCGGACGCACCGTCGCAGACTTTCTTGCAGCGGGTGGGCACCAGCGCATCGCCCATATCGCAGGCTGGGCCGGGTCTTCGACAGGACGCGACCGGGCCCGCGGGTTTGAAGACGGACTGGCAAGGCATGGGCTCACGCCCTCGGCTGTCATTGATGGCCGGTTTGATCGTGACACCGCTATAGCCGCCACACGCGATCTGATGGACAGCGAAACACCACCCGATGCGATCTTTGTCGGCAATGACCACATGGCCTTTGCCGTTATGGACACGCTGCGCGACCTGGGGCTCAGCATCCCGGGCGATATCTCAGTCGTCGGCTATGACGACGTCCCTCTCGCCGCATGGGGCGCTTATGATCTGACAACCCTGCGCCAACCTGTGAACCGCATGGTCGAAGCCACAGTCACAACACTGCTGGGCCAGATCGAAGACGCCAGTAAGCATCCCGAAAAAATTGAAATCGAAGGGCCCCTGATCCTGCGCGGATCGGCCCGTATCCCAAAGGACTGGACTCCATGAAAGGCTTCTCAAACCGCTGGAAAGACTTCCCCGATTACATCATCGGGATCACCAAAGAGATTTGGGAAGACCGCGGTGTTGGCACCCTCAATCACTACTACTCTGAGGATATTCCCGTCCGCACCCCCATGGGTGTTGCCATCGGAAACCAGGCCACCATCGCCGCCACCATGGCCACCATTAATGAATTTCCCAACCGCGAATTGCTGGCCGAAGATGTTATCTGGAGCCATTCAGACGAGCACGGCTACTTGTCCTCCCACCGCCTGCTCACCAAAGCCACGCACAGCCGCGACGGTCAGTTCGGCCCCGCCACTGGCAAGTCCTGGGTCGCCCGCGTGATCGCCGATTGCGCCGCGAAGGATGACACGATCTACGACGAATGGCTGGTGCGCGACTATGGTGGCATCGTCCGGCAGATGGGCCTTGATCCCCGCACCTATGCCGCCGGATTGATCGAAGACGAAGGCGGCCCCGCCAGCGCCAAGCCAATGTTCACGCCCGCCATAGACGTTGAGGGCGACTACAAGGGCACCGGCAACACCAACGACTGGGGAGCCAAATACGCCGCCATCCTTCAGCGCATCATGGACAAGGACTTCAACGCGGTGAATGAGGATTTCGACCGCGCTGTCATCGGCGAGTACGCTGGTGCCAAGACCAGCATCGGCCGTGAAGGCTGCCTTGAGTTCTGGGTCGGCCTGCGCTCATCTTTCCCCAATGCCGAGTTCAAAATTCACCACCAGATCGGCATGGACGCTGACATGCTCTCTCCCCGCGCCGCAATCCGATGGAGCCTAGACGGCCTGCACGAAGGCTGGGGCACCTTTGGCAAACCCACCGGCGCCCCTGTCCATGTCTTTGGCATGTGCCACGCCGAATTCGGCCCCTGGGGCCTTCGCCGCGAATTCGCGCTCTATGATGAAATCGCGATCTGGAAACAGATTTTGATGGCCCATTAATGGATAACTACGCCAAACACCTCTTCACTGATGCCGTTCAGGAAGAGCAAGCCAAAGCAGGAATGCGGGACCGATACGCCGCGGTTTACGAACAGCGACTTCGGGATCCTTTCGACGCCGACGCCCGCGCCTTCATCGAAAATTGCGAGACGTGTTTCATTGCCAGTTACGGCGCCAATGGCTGGCCCTACGTGCAACACCGCGGTGGCCCCAAAGGCTTTCTCAAGGTCACTGGTCCAGAACAGATCAGCTTTGCCGACTACACAGGCAACAAACAATTCATCACCAAAGGCAACTTGCACACCGACAACCGCGTGTCCCTGATCTTGATGGACTATGCTCGCCGCGCCCGGCTCAAGCTTTTGGGAAAAGCGCGCATGGTCGAGGCATCTGAGACTCCAGAACTAGCACAAACCCTCACAACCAAAGGCCAGGGCCCCGTCGAACGTCTCGTCACCATTGATGTTGCTGCGATGGATTGGAATTGTCCCAAATACATCACCCCCCGCTTTTCCGAAGCCGAGATCAATACGATGCTCGCCCCTCGCTTGGCAAATCTCGATGCTCAGCTTGAAACGCTCACCAATCGTTTGATCGAGCTTGGCGAAGACCCAAATGCCCTCCTTTCCGCACTAGAGGTGTCACATGACTGACCTATCCGACCGCATCGTCCGCTACGGCGAGCTGATCCCCTGTAAGACCGCATTTATTGACGCCCACACCCCGGGCTCCGACCAAAAGGAAAACTTCACCATCATTGGTGGCGGCGTGTCTGAGTCCCCCGATCAACACGTCCACATCGGTTTGCCGCATGGCTTCAACATCGGCGCCGCCGGGCAGCCGCCGCGTGTGCGCAATTCCTTGCATGATCATCACACGGCAGAGGCCTTTTTTGTCCTCAAAGGCAAATGGCGCTTCTTCTGGGGCCGTTGGGGTGACGCGGGCGAAGTGGTGCTCGAAGAAGGCGACATCTTCAACATTCCAACCGGTATCTTCCGCGGCTTTGAAAACATTGGCACCGACTACGGGATGATCATGGCGATCCTCGGCGGCGACGATGCAGGCGGCGGTGTCATGTGGGCACCTCAGGTGATTGAGGATGCGGCCGACCATGGCCTGATCCTTGGCGAAAATGGCAAACTCTACGACACCAAACGCCAGCAAAAGCTGCCCGACGGCGTAGGTCCCATGCCGCTTATGTCGGATGAAGAACTCGCCAAACGCCCCGAGCCCACCACCGCCGACGTCCTGCCCAACCACGTCGCTCGCTATTGGGACCTCTACGCGCTGGCCGACAAAAAACCCGCCAAGGTGATCGGCGAACATGGGCTGTTGCGCGACAAGCCGGGCTTTGAGGTCGATTTCATCACCCGCGCCTCCTCGACCGAGGCCAAGCATCAGCACAAATACCCTTCGGTCCTGATGCCCATGCGCGGCCATTGGCGCGTCACCTGGGACGGCGGCGAAACCATCCTCGCCCCCGGTGATACGATGTCAGTGCCCGAAAACCTTGCGCATTCCGCCGTCCCGTCAATGACCGGAGAGGCAAGTCTTTACCATATCGTCGCCACGGGCGATCCTGCGGGCAAAACCTGGCAAGGCTAACGCCGCCCCAGCGAAAGGACACAGATGCGCGCACTCGTCTTACCCGCAATCCTCGCCGCCACGCCCGTTCTGGCCGACACTTGGCAGAGCACCGGGTTCGATGACGGTGTTTGGTTTATAGGATCGGCCGTCGCGCCCGATAGTGCTTTCCTTTTTCAATGTGGTGGGCGCTCGGGCCAGCAATTTCCGTTCGAACAGAGCGACATCACCGAACCCAAACTGACCCGTGACAACGACATCATGATTTCGGTTGACCCCTCGCTCTTTGACACGACCGAAGATGTCATCTCCAATATCTCGGTGGTTATCGACGGCTCACCCTTCTTATTGCCATCCTTGCGGTTCAACGAATTTGACGGTTTCTTCGAAGCTCCCCTCGACATCAATGACCCAATCTTTGCCCGCCTGCGCAGTGGCACCTTTGCCGGCATCCTCTGGCGGGGTGAGTGGATCGCCCGCGACATCCCGCTCACCGGCTCGTCAGATGCGATCCAAACCATGGCGCAGGCCTGCGTCACCGGGTGGGCCGCGCAACCGCGCATCCCTCCGAATTGGACGAGCAGCACCATCGCAGCGGAGGCTCGACGCTATTGCAACGGCCCCGCTACCGTGAACACAGAGTTTGTGATCGCCGAGGACGTTGATACCGACGACATCCCAGACCTGATCCTCGACATGCGGGAAATAGAATGCACTGAGGGTGAAAGCTGGCAGCGGCGCGGCGCCGGGATGTGCGGGGCCTCGCAGTGTTCCATCTTCGTCTATTTGTCCACGAACCCCTCGGCGGAACCCGACGAAATCCTTGGTCTTGGCGCACAGCTGCGCACAGGGGAAGGTGGGCAAACACTGATCGCAGCGGGCGCAGCCTACAGCACTTGCCTCGAAGCCAATCTTGAGACCTGCGAATACAGGTTCGACCCGTCAGGCGGCACTCTCGATTATCTCGGCCTGTTCCCCTACCCAGACTAAAATCATATGCATGGATTGTGCATCGGATGTGCATCTCATGTGCATCGCGTATTCTTCGTCAAAGGACCCAAAGATGACCAAAATTCTAACGACCCACGCAGGCTCGCTTCCCCGGACCCAAGAGGTCGTGGATTTCATCTTTGCCCGCGAACACGGCAAGCCGTTTGATCAGGCCGAATTCGATGCCTGCATGACAGCGGCCGTCGATGAAACGGTCGCCAAACAGGTGGCTGCGGGCGTCGGTATCGTCAGCGATGGCGAAACCTCCAAGATCAGCTACGCCACCTATGTCAAGGATCGCTACACCGGATTTGACGGTGACAGTCCCCGCAATGCGCCCGCCGATCTGAAGAAATTTCCCGGCTTTCTCAAACGCTTGGCCGATGACGGTGGCACCCCGCAATACGCCCGCCCCATGTGTGTGGGCGAGGTGAAATCCAAGGGTCAGGGCGAGCTGCAAAAGGACATCGCCAACCTCAAGGCCGCGATGGCGACCCACGGCGCGGACCGCGGCTTTATGAACGCCGCCTCCCCCGGGGTGATCTCGCTGTTTCTGCAAAACGATTTCTACAAAACACGCGAGGCCTACCTCGCTGCCCTGGCCGATGCGATGAAAGAGGAATACGAAACGATCATCGCCGCCGGCCTCGACCTGCAGCTCGATTGCCCCGACCTCGCCCTCTCCCGCCACATGCTTTTCAACGACCTCAGCGACGCCGAGTTCGTCAAGATTGCCGACAGCCATGTGGAGGCGCTGAACCATGCGCTGTCCGGCATCCCGGCTGACAAGGTGCGCATCCATATCTGTTGGGGCAACTACGAGGGGCCGCACGTCTGTGACATCCCGATGGACACGATGTTCACCACTTTGATGAACGCCCAGGCCGACTATGTGCTGTTCGAGACCTCCAACCCACGCCACGGCCACGAATGGACCACCTTCCGCGACCGTGCGAGCGAAATCCCTGACAGCAAGATCCTTGTTCCCGGCGTTGTCGATACAACGACCAACTTTGTCGAGCACCCCGATCTTGTTGCGCAACGCCTTGAAAGGTTTACTGATATTGTGGGCGCCGACCGTGTAGTCGCAGGTTCAGATTGTGGCTTTGGCACCTTCGCGGGTTTTGGCTCGGTTGATCCTGACATCGCTTATGCCAAGCTGGCTGTGATGGCCGAAGGGGCGGCCAAGGCAACTGCATGACGCCCCTCGTCCTGTTGCCGGGCATGATGTGCGATGCCCGGCTGTTTGGCCCACAGATCGACGCGCTCTCAACGCATCACGCCATCCATTGCGCCCCGATCAATCAACACGCAGATATGGCCTCGCTCGCCGCCGAGGTGCTGGCTCACGCCCCGCCCCGCTTTGCCCTCGCCGGGTTGTCGATGGGCGGGATTGTCGCGATGGAGGTTATCCGGCAAGCGCCCGAGCGGGTTGAGCGATTGGCACTCCTCGACACCAACGCCTTGGCCGAAACAGATGCGGTGAAATCGCTACGCGGTCCGCAGATGGACAAAGCCAAGGCCGGTCACCTGCGCGACGTCATCCGTGACGAAATGAAGCCCAATTACCTGACCGATGGCCCGAACCGAGGCGCGATCCTCGACCTGTGTATGGCCATGGCAGAGGCGCAGGGGCCAGAGGTGTTTGTAAGGCAATCGACCGCGCTGCGCGACAGGCCTGATCAGACAGGGACCCTGCGAAACACCACATGCCCAACATTAATCCTGTGCGGCGAAGACGACGCGCTCTGTCCTATCGCCCGGCATGAGCTGATGCACGAATTGGTGCCCCATTCCACGCTCCACATCGTCAAAAATGCAGGTCACCTACCCACGCTCGAACAGCCCGAAAGAACAACCGCGCTGCTGCGCGACTGGCTGGCCTAACGCGGCTCTGCCTCTTCCCAACGGGACTTGGCTGCCCATATGGCCGAGGTGATCAAGAGCACTTGCGTCGGAACGAAGCATAAGAAGAACAGGCCTGCCATGGCTTGCCCATTTGTAATCCTATCGCCTTCAGCCCAAGTAATAATGACCACCGCCAATGCGCCAAACACAATCGTTGTCACCAGCAGGTCAAGTGCAACCAATCCCCACGCACCAATCCATGACGGTCTTTCAGACAGCGCAATACGTTGCTTGCCTATCATGCGCGAGATGATCATTGGCCCAACCGCGCACGCTTGCAGCGCCGGACAGAAACGAAACCGGCAAGCGGCAAAACCACAAGCAGGAGTACCAACGCGAGCACGCCACCCGGCGCATCCTCACTGGCGGAAAACGTCCGAACCAGAAACATCACGGCCCAGATCGCTGCTGCGAAGATGCATATCGCATCAAACAAGACGGCGATCACGACACGGCGTGCAGGCGCAGGTCCTTTCCCGCGCCCCAGAGCGTGCAACGCCCAGCCCGCAATCATCAGTCGCGGAGCAGATCGTTGATGCCTGTCTTGGACCGCGTCTGCGCATCGACGCGCTTCACGATCACAGCGCAGTAGAGGTTAATGTTGTTTTTTGAGGGCATAGAGCCTGCGACGACAACCGAGTATGGCGGCACTTCGCCGTACATGACCTCGCCCGTCTCACGGTCCACGATCTTGGTCGATTGACCGATATAGACACCCATACCGAGAACCGAGCCTTCGCGCACAATGCAGCCTTCGACAACCTCGGACCGGGCTCCGATAAAGCAATTGTCCTCAATGATCGTGGGGCCTGCCTGCATCGGCTCAAGCACCCCACCGATACCAACACCGCCGGACAGGTGCACGTTCTTGCCAATCTGAGCGCAAGACCCCACCGTGGCCCAACCATCCACCATCGAGCCTTCGTCAACGTAAGCCCCAAGGTTCACAAACGACGGCATCAACACCACGCCTGGCGCGATGTAGGCCGAGCGGCGCACGATGCTGCCGGGCACGGCGCGAAAGCCTGCAGCGCGCCATTGGTTCTCACCCCAGCCTGCGAACTTGGAGGGCACCTTGTCCCACCAGTCTGTGCCGCCGTTTCCGCCGCTGATCGGCTCCATATCGTTCAGCCGGAAGGACAACAGCACCGCCTTTTTTGCCCATTGGTTCACATGCCAGCTGCCGTCATCGCGTTTTTCGGCAACGCGCAAGGTTCCGCTATCAAGCGCGTTGAGCGTGTCTTCAATAGCCTCACGCGTTTCGCCCTGCGTTGCGGTCGTGATCGTATCACGCGCGTCCCATGCGGCTTCGATGGCGGTCTCAAGTGCTGCGTTAGACATGTAGGGCCCCTCTCGGTTTGGTTGGCTAGCGCTATAGGCGGCGGCGCGGAAAGGATCAATGGCAACAGGTTTGAGGTGTTTCGGATTGTGGAGGCGAAATGAATGGCGGGTATTGGGCCCATTGAGTAGCGTTGCGCTAACACCAAAGGAAATCAGATCATGCAAGACCACCGCCGCCATCCGTTTCGTGACAGCCATCTTGACCGACAGGCCGCCAAGGATGTGCCTGTCACCCCACAGACGCAATCGCCGACGTACCGCCTCGCTTTTGCCGATGACGATTTCCTGTGTCAGGAGGCCTTGCGCCCGGTGCGGCTGCAACTGGAACTGCTGAAGCCCGAAATGTCTTTGAATGAGGAAGGCATCAATTCAACCATCGTCCTGTTTGGCGGTGCGCGCATTCCTGAGGCAGCCAAGAAAGACACCGCCCGCACCAAAACACTGGCAGAACTCTCGGCCTTTTACGAAGAGGCCCGCAAGTTCGCCCACCTGATGACCGAAAGGTCGATGCAGTCAAACGGCAAAGAAGACGTTATCGTGACCGGCGGCGGCCCTGGCGTGATGGAGGCGGGCAACCGTGGCGCAGTAGAGGCCGGGGGCCGATCCATCGGGCTCAACATCGTGCTGCCGCATGAACAGGCGCCCAATGAGTATGTCACGCCTGAGCTGTGCTTTAACTTCCACTACTTTGCCATCCGCAAGATGCACTTCCTGATGCGTGCCAAGGCAATCTGTGTCTTCCCCGGTGGTTTCGGCACGCTTGACGAAACGTTTGAGGCGTTGACCCTCATTCAAACGGGCCGGATGGAAGAAGTACCGTTTTTGCTATTTGGCCGGAAATTCTGGGAGAGCATTATCAATTGGGATGCCCTATCTGAGGCCGGCACCATCTCGGCCGACGATCTCAAACTGTTCCGATTTGTCGAGACAGCCGAAGAAGCGATGGAGGCGATCGATACGTGGGAAAGCAAAGGTTTGCGCGACAAGATCCCCGGCCGCTAAACCGGCACCTCCAAATCCTGCATCGGTGGCGCAGACGGGTCTCGGATACTGGCGATGGCCGCTTTGGCCAAAAAGTCACCGGCCCGTGTGATGTCCTCTGAGACGGCTATAATGCCGGGCCGGAACAGGCCAAGAAACGGAAGAGCTTCTTTGGCGACGATGTCAAAGCTTTGACCAATCGTATGGCCCCGGAATTCAGCGGCGGCAACGGCGCCAATCGCGGCCAGCATTGAACCGCAGATAACGCCATCAATATCCGGATCTGCGGCGAGCATCCGGCGCACGGTGGTCGAGATGGATTCGTGTGAACTGTCAGACGTCACCTCTCCCGTGAACCGCAGTTTCAACCCAGCCGCCTCTGCCGCGTTCTGGGCACCCAGAACCATGTGTTCGGCATAGGCCTGATGCATCGGCGGGGCCAGCATGAGAATGTTCTTGCGCCCTCGTGCCACAAGCTTCTTGGCCGCGATCTGGCCGAACGCCTGATTATCGTAGTCCGCCCAAGCGTGCTCGTCCGCCCAATCGCTGCGGCCATGAGTCACGAATGGAAAGTTTCGTTCCCTCAAATAGCTGATCCTTGGGTCGCGGGCGGAAGTCTGGTTAAAGATCACACAGTCCGCTGAGGCTGTTTCCACGATGTAGCGGATCGGCTTCATGATGTCGTCTTCTTCAAAGAACGGCGTGATGTTGAGATGATAGTTCGTCCCTTGCAGCCCTTTCGCCACGGACGCAATAAGCTTGGCGTTGTGGTTCATGACTTCGCTTTTGGCGGCAAGAACCAGACTGATGACGTTGGTCTTCCCGGTGCGCAAACGAACCCCAGCGCGGTTCGGGACATAGCCGATTTGCTCGGCAATCTTTCGCACCAGAACTTTTGTCTGCTGTTTGATATCGGGGGCGTCATTCAAGGCGCGCGAGACGGTTGGCACGGCCAGACCGGTGATCCGCGCGATCGTTTTCAAGGTCGGTTTTTCACCTGGCATCAGGAGCGAATCGGTCGCCGTTTTTGCATCATTCGGCATGCCTGTTTGGCCCTTCTCTTTGCGCAGCAGCCCATTGCTAGACCAACTGAAAACCAACACTATTGTATGCTGCCGCATACAAAATCTTCAAGATTTTCAGTTTCTTTCAACTGCCACCATAACAGTAAAATAAAATTTCTTGCCAGAAATATCTAAATCGATATAGATTTTTCTACAACGATTTAGAACCAGGGAGGAAAGAATCGTGAAACTGACAACAAAGCTGCTTTCAGCGACAGCAATCGTCGGCGCAGGTGCCGCGGGCGCTGCTGAACTCGAAGTCACACATTGGTGGACATC
>JAHDDU010000025.1:0-31015 GCA_020629175.1 Flavimaricola sp.
TCACTCCAGCTTAGGCAGCAGCAGAGATAAACTTTGTTGCGTCGCCGAATGTCTGGATGGTTTCGGCTGCATCGTCAGGGATTTCGATCCCGAACTCTTCTTCAAAAGCCATGACCAGCTCAACGGTGTCGAGGCTGTCTGCGCCCAGATCATCAATGAACGAGGCGTTGTCTACCACCTTGTCTTCTTCCACACCAAGGTGCTCTACAACGATCTTGCGTACGCGATCTGCTACGTCGCTCATATCAATGTCCTCACATTCTTTGTCGGGAGCTTCGCCCGTGTTGTTTGCCCTAAAAGGGCGGCTCATCATGGCCCGTAACGTGGGGCCGCTCCTGTCCCGGCACAAGGCCCCGACGGGAAATCATGTGCGCCTATAGCAGAGAATCCGGGCATGGCAAACGGTTTCAGCCCATTCGTGGGGTGGTTGATGTTTCCGCTTGTGCCGTAGCGTCACTTCGCAAAAACGCGCCTATTTCTGCGATACCGGCATCCGCCTCAGGCACGCGGCGGGAATGGAAATGCCAGACATGCGGCACATGCGGCCAGACCCGCAGGGTCACTGACACACCTTGCTCTTCCAACGTCGCAGCCATCCTCCGGGCATCGTCGAGAAGGACTTCATCCGCCCCCACTTGGATCAGCACCGGCGGGCAGCCTGCGAACTGCCCCAAGGCGGGCGACAGCTCGGGCTCTGCCGGGTCCGCGTCGCCCAGATAGCAGGCCACCCCATCACGGACCCATTTCACGGGGAGCAGTGGATCGCTCCGTTTATTGGCCTCTATAGACGGCGTCTCAAGCCGTGCATCAGTGATGGGCGACATGACGGCGACCCGCCGAGGCCAAGTGCCTGCAGACCGTGACAAACGATGCATCAGAGACATCACCAGCCCCCCGCCCGCGCTATCGCCACACACAGTCAGTTCGGGGCCAAACTCAGCCACGAGCGCGTTATACACGTCCGCTACGTCGTCTAGCGCCGCAGGATAAGGGTGTTCAGGCGCAAGCCGGTAGTCCGGCACGAACACCCGCTGACCCGTCGCCTCGGACAATCGCGCGGCCAGCGAGCGGTAGGCCTTGGAAGACCCAATGACAAACCCACCGCCGTGGACGAACAGCATCGCCCCGCGCGTTGGCTGACCCATATCGACCCACCGGCCCGGCACTCCGCCAACCGTCGCAGGCTCCACCTTCCGCCCCTTCGCGCGCTCATAGCTGACCAGCGCGTTCAGATTGAACATCGCACGTGAGAGGGGCCAAGGCCGAACAATCGCGAGAAGCGGTTTTTGAAAGTACCGCCCGACCATATTGGCCAGACGCAGCTGCCAGCTCGGGCTCACAGCATCGCCATGCCGCCGTTGACGTGCAACGTCGTCCCGGTCACGTAGGCCGCTTCAGGGCTGGCCAGATAGAGGACGGCGGCACCGATCTCTTCCGCCTCGCCCATGCGGCCTGCGGGAATTTGGCCCATGATTGCAGCCTTTTGGTCGTCGTTCAGCTTTTCGGTCATCGGCGTTGTGATGAAGCCGGGTGCGATGCAATTGACCGTGATCCCGCGCGAGGCGACCTCATAGGCGATTGATTTTGACATACCGACCATGCCCGCCTTGGCCGCCGCATAGTTCGCCTGACCGGGGTTGCCGGTGGCCCCCACAATGGACGAGATGTTCACGATCCGGCCCCAGCGGGATTTCATCATGCCCCGCACAACGCCTTTGCACAGGCGCATGGTCGACGTCAGGTTTACGTTCAGCACTGTTTGCCATTCTTCATCCGACATGCGCATGAAAATCTGATCGCGCGTGATGCCCGCGTTGTTGACCAACACATCAACCGCGCCCATCGCCTCAGCCGCCTGCTTGGGCAGCGCGTCGACGGCCTCGGCGTCGCTCAGGTTGCAGGGCAGAACATGCGCCCGCGCACCCAGCTCGGCAGCCAGCGCTTCGAGCGGTTCAACGCGCGTGCCTGACAGGCCCACAGTGGCCCCTGCCCCATGCAACGCCTTGGCAATCTCGCCACCGATGCCACCGGACGCGCCAGTGATCAGCGCCGCTTTTCCCGTCAGATCAAACATGCTCATTTCCTTCTTTCAATTTTGGGGCACGTCTTGCCCAAATCCTCAAGCGCTGATGTCGTAAAAGACATCGACGACATTCAATTGTGGAACGTCTGCGACCACACGGTAAAGTTCACGAATGTATCCGCGCCCGGCCAAATTTTTGGCGTCAGCCTGCGCGCGCAACTCCACATGCACGGCTGGTAAATCTGAATGTCCACCCCGATGTCGTGCCAGTAGAGCCTTGGACTTGGCCATCCAATAGCCAGACATGCCATGGGGTATGACATCCATCATGACGCCCACAGTGATCTCAACTTCATCGTCCAGATCATAATAGACCACCATCTCAGAACCTGCGGACTGAATGCCTGCCTGCTCCATCGCGTCCCAGAACGCCCGTTGCGCGTCGACCAATCCTTTTGCCTTATCCGCCCGTGGAACGCGCCGACGGACGCCGACCAATTGCACGGCATTGAGCGTGGTTTGCTGCACCTCAGCCATGCATCACCTTGGCCACGTCGTCTGGCGTGCCAACTGCAGACATTTCAATCTCTTTGTTGATGCGGCGCACCATGCCCGACAAAGCCTTGCCAGAGCCGATCTCCCACATCTCTGTCACGCCCTGCGCGCCCATCCACGCGACACTTTCGCGCCAGCGAACCGAGCCTGTGACCTGCCGAACCAAAAGCTCGCGGATTTTGGCCGGGTCACTGGTCGCTTCCGCGATCACATTTGCCACGACCGGGGCCGCAGGCGCGGTGATGTCCACTCCCGCCAACGCCTCGGCCATCACCTCAGCTGCCGGAGCCATCAACTCCGAATGGAACGGCGCAGAGACGGGCAGCAACATCGCGCGGCGCGCACCTTTTTCCTTGGCAATCTCCACTGCACGTTCGACGGCAGCCTTATGGCCTGAGACGACGACTTGTCCGGGATCGTTGTCATTGGCGGCCTGACACACCTCGCCTTGCGCGGCCTCGGCCGCCACGGCCTGCGCCGCCTCAAAATCCAGACCCAGAAGGGCAGCCATAGCGCCCACGCCCACGGGCACCGCATCCTGCATCGCCTCGCCCCGCGTGCGCAACAACCGCGCGGTATCCGCCACGCTCAGGGCTCCCGCGGCACACAGGGCCGAGTATTCGCCGAGGGAGTGTCCTGCGACAAAGGCCGCATCCCCAATCTTCGCCCCTTCGGCCTCTAGCGCACGCATCGCGGCAAGCGATGTGGCCATGAGCGCGGGCTGCGCGTTCCGGGTCAGCGTGAGGGTTTCAATATCGCCCTCCCAGATCAGAGCAGACAGCTTTTCGCCCAAAGCCTCGTCCACCTCGTCAAAGACCGCCTGCGCAGCCGGATACGCTGCAGCGAGGGCCTGCCCCATGCCGATGGCTTGCGCCCCTTGTCCCGGAAATACGAATGCCCGCATGGCCCTCTCCCTCTTCTTTGTTTGTATCGGTCCTAACGGCAAGTCCCGTGCTCTACAAGAATGCGCACAGAAACTCTGCACAAACAAAGGTTGCACCCGCGCACGCAGGCCCACACAATCGATGCAACCTCACAGCAAAAGGCGCGTCTAATGTCCCTTGGAAACAGCACCTCTCACTATGGTTTGATCACGCGCAGTTTTCATTGGCTCATTGCGCTTTTGATCATCTCCATGATCCCGCTTGGCATCCAGGCAAACGCTTTGGCGCACCAGATTGAGGCAGGAACGTCGACAGACATTGATCGCGCGCGGTTCCTGTTCTCACTGCACAAAACGCTGGGGGTCACCATCTTCTTTGCGGCCATTGCCCGCATTCTCTGGGCTATCTCACAGCCAAAGCCAGCGCCCTTGCACCCCGAAAAGCGCGCAGAAACGTTCCTGGCAGAGCTGGTGCACTGGCTGCTCTATGCGTCCCTCGTGCTGGTGCCGCTGTCAGGCTGGATCGGTCACGCGGCGACGTCTGGCTTTGCGCCAATCTGGTGGCCGTTTGGGCAATCCCTGCCGCTGGTGCCGCAATCCGAGGCTGTGGCAGAGCTGTCTTTCAACCTGCATATTATCTTTGAGCGTGTGCTTGTGATCGCGATCTTCCTGCATGTCGCGGGCGCGCTCAAGCACCACTTCTGGGACAAAGACGGCACGCTACGCCGGATGACCCGGGGGACACCCGCCGAGGGCCCGACGGGCCACGCAGCCAACCGTGCGGCGCCCCTTGTGGCCGTTGGCGTCTATGCGGTGGCCTTGGGTATTGGTGCATCGCTGGGGCTTTTGACGCCGCCCGCTGCGGCAGACAGTGGCGACACGCTGGAGGCGACAGCATCAGAATGGACTGTGACAGAGGGGGAAATCACCTTTACAATACAACAATTCGGCTCTGCTGTCGAAGGCCGGTTTGACGAATGGACCAGTGCGATCAGCTTTGACCCTGACGCCCCGGTCGGCGACGCACCTGTTGGGTCTGTTGAGACGACCATTGCCATCAGCTCGGCCAGCATCGGCAGCGTGACGCTCCAGGCGATGGGGCCCGCGTTCTTTGATGTGGAAGGCCATCCCACAGCTTCCTACCAAGGCACCATTTTTAACACAGCAGACGGTTACTTGGCGGACGGTACGCTGACACTCAAAGGGATCACCCTCCCTGTCAGCTTTCCGTTTGACTTGACGGTAGCGGATGACACGGCGTCCATAACAGGGACATTGCCACTTAACCGTTTGGACTACCAAATTGGGACAAGCGAGCCGACGGAGACAAACGTTGGCTTTGAGGTCATGGTCCAATTCGCTGTCACCGCGTCGCGCGACGAATAAAAAAGGGCCGCCCAACCATTTTGGGGCGGCCCAGCGACGGTTACGGTCCGAGCGGCTTATTCTGCCTTCATCGCCTCGATCGAGATGATGACCTCAACCTCGTCGCTGACGAAGGGGGCGAAATTACCGACACCAAAGTCAGACCGCAGGATGGTGGTGGTGGCGTCAAAGCCCAACCAAGGCGTTTCGGCCATTGGGTGATCTGCCGCTTGGTTCAGCACAGCATCGAGGGTGACAGACTGCGTGATGTCATTCATCGACAAATCACCCGTGATCAGCGCCGTATTCTCGCCGGTCACTTCAATGCTGGTGGAGGTGAAGGTCACCATATCTTCTTCCGTAGCGCCAAAGAAGTCGCCCGACATAAAGTGGCCGTCGCGCTGCTCCCATCCCGTGAACATGCTCATCACCGGCATTGAAACAGTGACGCTGGAGGCTGCAGGATCGGCTGCATCATACATGATGTCACCGGCAAAGCCCGAGAACATGCCGTAAGTTGTCGAAAACCCAAGGTGGTTGTAGCTGAAGACGATCTGGCTGTGGCTGCTGTCGAGCGTGTAAGCCTCGGGCGCTGCGATGGCCTGGGTTGCGCCAAACGTCACGAGGGCGGCGGCAATGAGGGACGTGCGTGTCATGGGAAACTCCTATTTCGCTGGAAACTGCCCGTTGAAATAGCGTTTCCACTCCCAACCTCAATTCGGCATCTCCGAACAGAGTATGTTCCTCCATGCAAAACAAAGGGCGCAGCTGTTGGCTGCGCCCCTTGATCTATTCGAGTGTCGGAAGAGTTAGGCCGCGCGCACCACAAATTCTGGAGCAGGCACATCTTCACGGTGCTCGGACCCGGCCAGCATCAGATCGCGGCCAATACGGTCCCGCAGCTGAGCCAGCTTGGACATCGCACCTGTTGCCACATGCATGGTCTGCGCCGTATTGCGATACCGCAAAACCAAAGAGCCCGTTTCCATAGTGCGGCGTTCGGCATGAGGTCCGGCATCGATAAAGACGCTCCCGATTGCATCAAAGCCGTAACGGCCAACAAGTGTGGAGCGTCCCGTGCGGTTTCGCACAACCTCACGCACTTCGCCCATGCGGGTATCAATCTGAATTTCGCTGTCTGTTCCACGGCTGGCAAACCACAGGCAGAAGAACGCGAGCGCTACAGTCACGACCGTCGCACCAATTTTCATGCCCATAACATCTGACCCATTCACGGCTTGCGGCATCAGCCACAGGCCAAGTGTCGCAACGACAAATCCAATGCCGGCCATCCAGCACAGGCCTTGCACGATCGACAGCGAAAGCGAGGGTGGATCAATTGTACGAATGACGTACCCCCAGTAGGTGTCATCCACCTGGTACCCATCTGTAATCTCTGGCGTAACAGTGCCGACCGATGTTGTTTCAAACCCATCAAAATCACTTACCAAAGACATACTTCCCTCCAAACGTTCCCATTTTATAAGACTAACTGATCGGCTATAATGGCGGCAGGAAAGGGGCAGCGTTTGGCCCAACATGGGGCATTTGCCGGGTTTTGGGCCAATCTCGAAAATTATTTTCGTTTTGACAGCCCATTGATGCCGCCGCCGCGCCAATTCCGCTCTTGATCCAGAAAGCGCGCCCTGTATAAGGCCCCATCCTTTCCGTGAACGTGAAACTGCGCAGTCTCTCGTGATCAGGGTGCGGAAGGGTCATTGCCCTGGTCTTTGAAATGCGCCGAGAAATGATTGGAACGACCGGCATGCCTCTTTACGAGCATACCTTCATTGCGCGTCAGGACCTGTCCAACACGCAAGCCGAAGGCCTTATTGAACACTTTTCGACAGTCCTCGCCGACAACGGCGGCAAAGTGCTCGAGCATGAGTACTGGGGCGTCAAAACGATGGCCTATAAGATCAACAAAAACCGCAAGGGCCACTACGCCTACCTGCGCTCGGATGCACCCGCACCCGCCGTTCAGGAAATGGAGCGTCTGATGCGCCTGCACGAGGACGTCATGCGCGTTCTGACCATCAAGGTCGACGCACACGAAGAAGGCCCCTCCATCCAGATGCAAAAACGTGACGAGCGTGACAGCCGTCGCGAGCGTCGTTGATCTTTTAGGAAAGGACAGTACCCATGGCTACCAAACCATTCTTCCGCCGTCGCAAGTCTGATCCGTTTGAGGGCGAAAACGCTCCAAAGATCGACTACAAAGACACACGTACTCTGCAGCGCTACATCTCTGAGCGCGGCAAGATCGTACCTTCCCGTATCACCGCAGTCGGTGCCAAGAACCAGCGGGCGCTTGCACGCGCCATCAAACGCGCCCGGTTCCTCGCCCTGCTGCCCTACGCCGTTAAGTAAGGAGCACAGACAATGGATGTTATCCTTCTCGAACGCGTCGCCAAGCTGGGCCAGATGGGTGAAGTTGTCACCGTCAAGCCAGGCTATGCCCGCAACTACCTCATCCCGCAGAACAAGGCTCTGCGCGTGAACGAGGCCAACATGGCCCGCTTTGAAGCTGAGAAAGCTCAGCTTGAGGCGCGCAACCTTGAGACCAAGAAAGAAGCCGAAGCGCTTGCCGCCAAACTGGACGGCCAGCAGTTCGTCATCATTCGGTCTGCCTCAGACGCAGGTTCGCTTTACGGCTCTGTCACACCACGTGACGCCGCCGAAGTCGCAACAGCCGATGGCTTCTCGATCGACAAAAAGCAGGTTGTCCTGACAGCGCCGATCAAAGAGCTCGGCCTGCACGACATGACCGTTCAGCTGCACCCGGAAGTTGACGCGACGATCACAATCAACGTTGCCCGCTCAACCGAAGAAGCCGAGCTGCAAGCCTCTGGCAAGTCGATCCAGGAGTTGGCCGCTGAAGAAGAAGCCGCTGCCGAATTCGAAATCGAGCAGCTGTTCGACGACATCGGTGCCGCTGGCCTCGAAGACTTCGGCGACGATGAGGCTCCTGCTCCTGCAGCTGATGACAGCAATGAAGGCTCCGAAGAGACAGAAGAGTAACCTTCGCTTTCTTTTGAATTGCGAAAGCCGCGCCCCTACCCGGGCGCGGCTTTTTTGTCGTCATGCCCAGACACAACGGTCTTGGGGAAGAAGGGGCATCTGGGCATGACGCCCGGGGTACCGCTCAACCCTCGAAACAATGACCCCCACCCGAGATGACGTTAGGGTAACCAATCAACCGGGGGGTTATAGCGCAAACCTGCGCGCAGCGCGCAAACCGGCACGCTCTCGCCACTGGCCCGGCGAAACACCGCCGACGCGCTGGGTCGGCTGGTTCTCCGGCCCGTCCAAAAGAGATCTGGTGGGGGTTAGCTCCAGTGTCGACGGGATGGTCCAAACAAATCCGGCGTATCAGCGTGACCGTTCAGGCGGGCCCATTTGCGCATCCAAGGTGCTGGCGATTTTACAAATCCAGTCGCAGCCCATGTGTCATATTCCACGGCTCCTGTAGCAGGCACCGGATCGCACATTGCGGCGTTGCTCAGAACCGGCCATACCGGGGCCCCAATCCATTCGTTGTCACTTTGTGCCACGATATCAACGACATCCACAGCGCCCACATTCGTCCAACGGATTGACTGATCCGGGCGAGGACACCCAATGCCATGCGGCGGCTGCCGTCAGACAGCCCAGACACATTCCGCTTGTTCAGCTCTGTTGCCGCATGGATCACAATCCGACGCTGGTCCATGCCGTCCTTAGTAGCAACACCAGCGGTGCGGTTCTCTCCTTCTTTGAACCATGACCCAAGCCCACCGCTGCCGCAAAGAGAGAGCGATTTTTGGCGGTCCTCGCTTCATGCGCTCAATTTGTAGGCACGGCACCCGTCGTCAAGGCAGCGGCGCAATTGATCTTGTGCGTTCACCGCCGTCTGACTGTTACAGTCGAGCGATAAACACCGAAAATATTCAACTTCAGGAGGTTCCCATGGCCATTCGCCTTACCCGTCGCGGCTTTATCGCAGGTTCCGCAGGACTCATTGCGCTGCATCCGTTTTCTGTTCAGGCGCAGGCCGGGCAGGCTCATTTGCGGATTATGGAAACGACGGACCTGCACGTGCATGTCTTTCCTTATGACTATTACGGTGACCGGCAGATCGACACCGTTGGCCTGTCGCGCACTGCCTCGCTGATCAACGACATCCGGTCCGAGAGCACGAATTCCCTGCTCCTCGACAATGGCGACTTCCTCCAAGGCAATCCGATGGGCGATTACATCGCCTATGAGCGCGGGATGGCAGAGGGCGACAGCCACCCGATCATCACCGCCATGAATGCGCTTGGCTTTGATGGCTCCACTTTGGGCAACCACGAGTTCAACTACGGCTTGCCGTTCTTGATGAATTCGGTTGCGGGCGCCGCCTTTCCCATCGTCTCATGCAACGTCGTCAAAGAAATGGGCGCTACTCCGCGCGAGGACACAACCCTCGTGCCGCCGTACACAATCCTTGAGCGGACGATCACAGATGGCGCAGGCGCGGAGGAGACGATCAAGATCGGCCTGATCGGCTTTGTCCCGCCGCAGATCATGAATTGGGACAGGCAGAACCTTGATGGCAACGTTCAGGCTCGCGACATCGTTGAATGCGCACAAGCCTATGTGCCCCAGATGAAAGAAGAAGGTGCCGACATTATTATCGCGCTTTCCCACTCCGGCATTGGCCCTGCAAACCCCGAGGATGGGATGGAAAACGCCTCAATCCCTCTGGCCGCCATCCCAGGTATCGACGCCATCCTGACGGGCCACAGCCATCTGACATTCCCCGGACCGTCATATGCGGACTGGGCCGGTGCGGACAATGATGCAGGGACGCTCCTGGGTGTGCCCGCTGTCATGGCCGGATTTTGGGGCAGCCATATGGGCCTTATTGACCTGATGCTGGAAAAGGACGGTGGCCGCTGGCGCGTCGCCTCGCACACATCCGAAGCGCGGCCAATCTCGCGCCGCGAAGAGGATCGTTCAATCACGCCATTGGTTGAGGACTATGCCCCCGTCCTCGCCTCCGTTCAGGCAGACCACGAAGAGACCCTCGCCTACGTGCGCCGCGCCGTCGGCACGACGGAGACCCCGCTTCATAGCTATTTCGCCCTCGTGGCTGATGATCCCAGCGTGCAAATCGTCTCCAACGCGCAGCTTTGGTACGTTGCGCAACAGCTTGAAGGCACCGAATATGCTGATCTCCCGCTCCTTTCCGCCGCGGCACCCTTTAAGGCCGGCGGTCGCGGTGGGCCAGAATATTATACGGATGTCCCCGTGGGCGACGTCGCGATCAAGAACGTGGCCGATCTCTACCTCTACCCCAACACGGTCCGTGCCGTGCTGGTCACCGGGGCGGAGGTCAAAGACTGGCTCGAACGCTCCGCTGGTATGTTCAATCAGATCATAGCAGGTGAGGCCGATCAGGTGCTGTTGAACCCCAGCTTTCCCAGCTACAACTTCGACATCATGGACGGCGTGACCTACGAGATTGACCTGACGCAGCCGTCAAAGTTCGATCGCGACGGCGCCGTGATCAACGACGGGGCCAATCGGATCGTCAACCTGATGTTCGACGGGCAGCCCATTGATCCTGAACAACAATTTATCATCGCCACGAATAACTACCGCGCCTCCGGCGGTGGTAGTTTTCCGGGAGCGGACGGATCGACAATCATCTTCGAAGGGCCAGACACAAACCGCGACGTCATCGTTCGCTACATTGTGGAGCAAGGCTCGATCAACCCGGCCGCTGATGCCAATTGGTCGTTTGCCGCAATGCCCGGAACGACCGTGCTATTTGATACTGGTCCCGGCGGGGCACAATATGCGGACAGCGTGCCTGGCGTGTCGATCACCCCAGCGGGCGATGGCCCTGACGGTTTTGCGCGGTTCCAGATCGACCTTTGAGGCCAACGTGGGGGAACGGAGCGCCCGTTTCCCCCTGCAAAATGTCAGCGCATTTGACCTAAGTTAACATAAGACTGAGCCACGCCCTGTGGCTTGGCGGATCAAAGGGGACACAGATGTCACTACTTTCTATGCTTCAGCAAGCCGGCGGCGGTAACGGACTTTCAGCATTGGCCAGTCAATTGGGCCTTGATGAACAAACAACGCAGTCTTTGGCCGCGAAAATGGCTCCGGCAATTTCGGGCGGCATGCAGCAACGCGCGCAGCAAGAAGGTGGTCTGGGCGCTATTCTGGCAACCTTGCAAGGCGAAGGTGCCGCACAATTTGCCGAGCCTGCACAGGCTGCGGCCCCTGCCGCTCAGGCACAGGGTGAGCAATTTCTGAGCCAGATTTTCGGTAGCCAATCAGCGTCACAAGAGATTGCCGCCGCAGCTGCTGCAGAGACCGGCGCGACGGCTGAACAGGCGCAAAGCCTCCTGCCCTCGCTCGCCGCGATGCTGCAGGGACAGATGCAACAGCAAGCACCCGACGCGCAGATCGCTGCCGCGCAAAGCAGCCTTCAGGCCACAGGTGACAGTGCAGGTGCCGGGATTGGTGATTTGCTTGGTGCGCTCAGTGGTGGTGGCGGTGGCGCTGGCGGCCTGTTGGGCATGGTCAAAGGCCTGCTTGGCGGCGGTGGCGGCGCTGCGGCGCAATCAGGTGGCTTGGGTGATATTCTGTCAATGCTCAACAATGACAGCGATGCTGCAGGCTCGCCCATGGGCGACTTGGCAAAGAAGTTCTTTAGCTAAACCACTGTTACAAAACTAAAAAAGCCGCCCTCACCGGGGCGGCCTTTCGCATTTCTAAGCGGTGAATTTACTCATCTTCAAGCGCTTCGACAGCCTTTTGAAGATCGTCCTTGCTGACCTTTTTCTCTTTCACAGACACCTGCTCAAACACGTGGTCGATGACCTTGTCTTCGAACAACGGAGCTTGGATCTGCTGACGCGCCTGCGCGTTCTGCTGCACAAACTCAAAGAACTGGCGCTCTTGGCCGCGGTATTGGCGCGCCTGGTTCATGATCGCTTGGGTCATCTCAGCGTCGGTAACCTGCACTTCAGCTTTCTGACCAATCTCGGCCAGCAACAGGCCCAGTTTGACACGGCGTTCGGCCAGAGAGGTGTGCTCATCCGTAGGCTCGATCTTGTCGTGGTCGTGGCCCTCAACTTCGGGGTTTTCCTCGTGCCACAGCTGATGCGCGATCTGGCCAGCCTCAGCCTCGACGAGCGACGGCGGCAGATCAAAGGACACATCCTTGTCCAGCGCATCAAGAAGACCACGCTTGGCCACTGCACGGGCAGCACCGGCGTATTCTGCTTCCAGACGCTCTGAAATCTGGCCTTTCAGCGCTTCAAGGTCTTCGGCACCGAACTGCTTGGCCAGCTCGTCGTTGATCTCGGCTTCTTTGGGCTCTTTCACGTTCTTAACGGTGCAAGAGAACACAGCGGCTTTGCCGGCCAGGTGGGGGGCCTGATAGTCCTCAGGGAAAGAGACTTCGACGTCTTTCTCTTCGCCCGCCTTTACACCAACGAGACCGTCCTCGAAACCGGGGATGAACGAGTTGGAGCCGAGAACCAGCGGATAGTCTTCCGCGGTGCCACCTTCAAAGGCTTCACCGTCGACCTTGCCTACGAAGTCGATCACGACCTGATCGCCGTCCTTGGCTTTGGAGCCTTTCTTACGGTCTTCAAAGTTCTGCGCCTGCTTGGCGAGGTTGTCGAGTGCTTCGTCAACGTCGGCTTTGTCAGCCTTCACGACGAGACGCTCGATCTTGATCTTGTCGAAAGCAACTTCTGGCACGGGCGGCAGCGCCTCATACTCTACGCTGACAACGACGTCGTCGCCCTCTTTCCAGTCTTCGTTTGTCATCTTGACGGCTGGCTGCATGGCAGGACGGTCACCAGACTTTTCCAGATGCTCGTTGATTGCGCCGTCAATGCCTTCTTGCATCGCTTCGCCCATCACGCGCTGGCCGAACTGCTTTTTCAAGAGAGCCATAGGGACCTTGCCCTTACGAAAACCCTTCATCTCGACTTCTGGTTGGGCCTCTTTCAGCTTGTCATTGACTTTGGCGTCCAGCTCGGCGGCTGTCAGAGTAATCTCGTAGGCGCGCTTGAGGCCTTCGTTCAGTGTCTCGTTGACTTGCATGATGTTCCCATAGGTTCGGGGGCCGGGCTCGGCCCCGCCGGTGTAAAATCTGCGCCGTTCTATGCGCCATCTTGTGGTGGCGCAAGACGATTCCCTGAGTGAAATAGGAGGTTGGTGCGGGTGAAGGGACTTGAACCCCCACGCCTTGCGGCGCCAGAACCTAAATCTGGTGCGTCTACCAATTCCGCCACACCCGCACTGCGGCGCTCTTAGCAAACGACCCGCAGGGATGCGAGTGGAAATTTCAACGCGATTGCGAGGGCAAGTGCTGCAAAACGAGGCAGTGCGATTCAATTCTGCTCAGCCATCGGGCGTTATGCGTAAAATTTAGGCAAGTGATCTGGATTCTGACGTCCCGCTCTGTCATGTCCGCCCCAATGAATTGTGGCCGCCCGCGCGAGGTGGTCTCAGGCTCTCAACACTATGGCGGAGGATCCGGTCGATGAAAAAGATCGAAGCAATCATCAAACCTTTCAAACTCGACGAGGTGAAAGAAGCCTTGCAGGACGTGGGCATTCAGGGCCTGTCTGTCGTGGAAGTCAAAGGGTTTGGTCGTCAGAAAGGCCATACGGAGCTGTACCGCGGCGCGGAATATGTGGTCGACTTCCTGCCCAAAGTGAAAATCGAAGTCGTGCTGGCTGACGATCAGGTGGATGACGCTGTCGCAGCCATCATCGCGGCTGCCAAGACCGACAAAATCGGCGACGGCAAAATCTTTGTCTCGCCCGTTGAACAAGCCATCCGCATCCGGACCGGTGAAACCGGCGAAGACGCGATCTAAACCTCCCAACCGAAACTGCTTAATGAGATAGGGAAGATATTCATGAGCAAAGATAAAGTTCTCAAACTGATCCGCGACGAAGATGTCGAGTACGTCGACATCCGCTTTACCGACCCGCGCGGCAAGCTGCAGCACGTAACGGTTGTTGCTGATCTCGTCGACGAAGATTTCTTTGATGACGGGTTTATGTTTGACGGCTCGTCCATCGCCGGCTGGAAGTCGATCGACGAATCCGACATGAAGCTGATCCCCGACACTGAAAGCGTCTACGTAGACCCATTCTACGCCGAAAAAACGATCTGCGTGCACTGCTCCGTTGTTGAGCCAGACACCGGCGAGAGCTACGGCCGCGACCCCCGCTCCACCGCCGAACGTGCTGAGGCCTACCTGAAGTCCTCTGGCATCGGTGACGCCGCCTACTTCGGCCCCGAAGCTGAATTTTTCGTCTTTGACGATGTGCGCTTCTCGGTCTCCATGAACAAGGTTGGCTACGCCGTGGACGCCATCGACGGCGCCTGGAACACGGACACCGAGTACGAGATGGGCAACACCGGCCATCGTCCCGGCGTCAAGGGCGGCTACTTCCCGGTCAACCCTGTTGATGACGCACAGGACATGCGCTCTGAGATGCTCTCCACCATGAAGCGGATGGGCATGAAGGTCGACAAGCACCACCACGAGGTGGCGTCGTGTCAGCACGAGCTGGGTCTGATCTTTGGCACGCTGACAACGCAGGCCGACGAAATCCAGAAGTACAAGTATGTTGTGCACAACGTGGCTCAGGCCTACGGCAAGTCCGCGACATTCATGCCCAAGCCCATCGCAGGCGACAACGGCACCGGCATGCACGTGAACATGTCGATCTGGAAAGACGGCAAGCCTCTCTTCGCAGGCGACAAATACGCCGACCTGAGCCAAGAGGCGCTCTACTTTATCGGTGGTATCCTCAAGCACGCCAAGGCGCTGAACGCGATCACCAACCCGTCTACAAACTCCTACAAGCGTTTGATCCCGGGCTTTGAAGCGCCTGTGCTGCGCGCCTACTCCGCATCGAACCGCTCTGGTTGCGTGCGCATCCCATGGGCCGAGAGCCCAAAGGCCAAGCGCGTTGAAGCCCGCTTCCCCGACCCTGCCGCCAACCCATACCTGTGCTTTGCAGCGCTGATGATGGCTGGCCTCGACGGCATCAAGAACAAGATCGATCCGGGCGAAGCCTCTGACAAAGACCTCTACGATCTGCCACCAGAAGAGTTGGCAGAGATCCCAACGGTCTGCGGCTCCTTGCGCGAAGCTCTGGAGGCTCTGGAAGCCGATCACGACTTCCTCACAGCCGGTGACGTCTTCACCAAAGACCAGCTGCAAGGCTACATGGATCTGAAGTGGGAAGAAGTACACGAGTACGAGCATTGCCCGCACCCCGTTGAGTACAAGCTCTACTACAGCTGCTAAGAGCTACTGATCTGAGATTGGAAAGGGCGCCCGATCTGGGCGCCCTTCTTCTTTGCTCAGTTCAGAAACAGTGTGTTTTTGCCCTGCCCCGGTTTGGCCCGACAGCCGCCCTGCCCCCGGCAGATTACAAAGGCAGTTTGTCGCTATGACAGATCAAACCGCACATACCTTTCGCCCGCGTCGCCAATCGCTTCACCGCACGAGCGATCACCCATGGCTGCCAAAACGTGTGCATGCTGATCTTGTCGCACTGCGCGAAGCCTGCCAGTCACCCACCAAAGTTTTGTTGTTTGGTGCGATTTTTGGCGCGCTGGGTGCCATCACGGCGCTTTCGCTCAGCTGACCTCACGCATTTCTCGCGCCCAACACACGTTTGGTTGACGTCACGGTGACGTCAGTTCGGCGTGTGCTGTCCGTTGGATAGACACTCCTTGCCCGATGGGGGCTATTCAACAAGGAGAGACTTTCCATGACATGTCTGGGACACACACTGCGGGCCGCTTGCCTCGGCAGCACGATGCTCGCGGGTGCGGCAACAGCTGCGACACTCGAGGTGACCGTCACCAATCTGCAAGGCGAAGGCGGGTTCTCAATCACACCGCTCTACACCGCTTTTCACAACGGCGAATTTGATGCCTTTGACGTGGGCAGCGCCGCCAGCGCCGGGCTTGAGCTGATCGCCGAAACCGGACAGGCGGGACCCGGCAATCAACCCGGCACTATTGCCAACGAACGTCTGGCGGTTGATCCAAATTCCACCGGCGGTGTGATTGCCTCTGCCGATGGTCCGCCTCCCATTCAGCCGGGCGAAGTTGAGTCCCGGCAGTTTGACGTCGACACGACGAACGGCGCTGTGTTTCTAACATTCCTGTCGATGCTGTTGCCCTCCAATGACACGTTTATTGGCAACGACAATGCGCAGGCCTACCAGATCTTTGACGGGATGGGGAACTTTACAGGCGGTACCTCCATCACCGTCACGGGCAATCACATTTATGATGCGGGGACAGAGGCCAACGACGCGGGCGTTGATGGTGGGGCTGCGTTCCTTGCTGGCCGCGACATCACTCAGGGTGGCGCAGATGGTGGGGTTGTCACAGCAGGCCAGAGCCTCGAAGCCTTTGCCGGTTTGCAATTGGCGACGGGGGATTTCCTTGGAGAGGCGTCCATCCTCGACTTCACCAGCAATCCGGGCGCGTTCAACCTCCTCCGGATCGACATCACCGAAGTGGCCCCAGTGCCAATCCCCGCAGGGCTACCCCTCCTGGCTGCGGCCCTAGGCTTTTTGGGGCTGCGAAGCCGGTTCGCAAAATCGTCCGCCTAATCGATAAAATTGGCATCCCGCACATGTGGGATGCCAAACGCGCAACAATGCTTCGGAAGAAGGCGTCACTTTTCGCAAATTGAACACAATCCGAGCCTACATTCGGCATCTTTGGCTGCGACAGTTTACCTATTGGTAACCATTTGGAGTGTTATGATGTCCAAGATCGTCTCCTTTGCAGACAGACGCGCAGCCGTTCGACCGGCCTTAGAACCTGCGGAAACAGACATGAGCCTCTTCCTCGGTCATTTCTTGCATGTCGATGATGTCTCAGTTGAAAAGCTGACCGGACATGCGACCCCAGAGACAGTCCGCCAGCCAAAACCGGTCAAGCAATTGACGATGCAAGCACGTCACATGTCGCTTCATCTGGCTTTGGGACGCTCAGCGGCGTCGTAACATCTGTCACCATCGCGCGACCGGGGTTGTTCCTCGGGCACGAGAGGGCCACGTTGCGGGGGCACTAAACTGAGAGCTGCCCCAATGCCCACCACGCGTTTCACCTTTCCCGGTCATGCCGGTCATGACCTTGCCGCCCGACTGGACATGCCTACGGGCAATCACCTCGCGACGGCGATATTCGCGCATTGCTTTACTTGCGGCAAAGACATTCTGGCGGCGCGCCGAATTGCTGCGCGTTTGGCATCTATGGGGATTGCGGTTCTGCGGTTCGACTTCACCGGGCTCGGGCATTCCAAGGGTGAGTTTTCCAACACCGATTTCACGTCTAATGCACAGGATTTAGAGGCCGCGGCGCAGGCTCTACGTGAGCGTGGGATGCCGCCCAGCATGTTGATTGGGCACTCGCTAGGCGGTTCCGCTGTTCTCAAGGCCGCGCCGGAGATTGCGGGGATCAAGGCGGTCGTCACCATCGGCGCGCCCTTCGATCCGGGCCACGTTGCCCATCAGTTTGACGCCGCCTTGCCCGAGATCATGTCCAAGGGGTCTGCAGAAGTGTCCCTTGCCGGACGACCGTTCCGCATTGGCAAGCAGTTTGTCGAGGACATCACGAAGACCGCATTGGCAGAGTCGATTGCGGCCTTTAAGGGCGCGCTGTTGGTTCTGCATGGGCCGCGCGATGCAACCGTCAGTATTGACAACGCAAGCCAGATATTTTTGGCGGCCAAGCATCCCAAGAGCTTTATCACGCTCGATGACGCCGACCACCTGCTGACCAACACTGCCGATGCCGAATATGCCGCCGACACGATCACGACATGGGCACGGCGGTACCTGCCGCTCCGCGTGCCTGCGCCGCCAATTGGGGTGCCAGAGGGCATCGTGCGCGTGTCTGAGGCAGATGCGGATGGCTTTTTGCAGGACATCCAGTCTGGCCCCAAACACCACGCGCTGGCGGACGAACCGCTGGCCTACGGTGGGACGGACAAGGGCATGTCCCCTTACGGCTTCCTCAGCTCAGGCCTTGGGGCCTGTACGGCAATGACTATCCGCATGTACGCGCGGCGCAAGGGCTGGCCTCTGGCACATGTCGCCGTGGATGTGAGCCACGGCAAAGTGCATGCGCAGGATGCAGGGGACACTGGGGCGGTGAAGGTCGATCAGTTTAACCGAGCGATCACCCTCACCGGAGACCTCGACGACGAGCAACGCGCCCGCCTGCTGGAAATTGCGGACCGGTGCCCGGTGCACAAGACGCTGGAGAAATCCTCCACCGTTGTCACAAGCCTGAAGGCCTAACGAAAAACGCGGCCCTAAATGGGGCCGCGTTCTGATTAGAGGCGTTTTGTGGTTTAGACGCGAGCGTCGCCCACCAGCTTCCAGATCAGAGGAAACGCGATGACCGCCACGACCAGCTTAATCGCGTCGACCCAGATGAACGTTTTGACGCCATAGGCATACCAGTTTTCCCAGCCGTAGCCCATGAACGCATCCGCGCCGGCAGCCGAGAGCATCAGGTTAAAGCCCGAAGACAGCCAGATTACGCCGGGGATGTAGACACACAGGATCCCGATGGCCATGGCACCTGCCATACGCATAGGCGAGCGGTCCCAGCCGCGTGTGGCAAGCCAGCCGACGACGAAGGCCGCGACGATAAAGCCTAGGAGATACCCGCCGGTTGGCCCCATAACGTAAGCAGGACCCGCCGCTTCACCCGCAAAAACGGGGAGCCCGCGAAAACCTACAGCGACATAGGAGGCCACAGTAGCCGCGCCCAACATAGGGCCGTAGGCCGCGCCAATGACCATAACAACGAGCAATTGCAGCGTGATCGGTACAGGGACTGTGCCCAGCTGAACCTTGGCCGCGACTGTCAGCGCCGCGACACCGGCAATCAGCAATGCAGCCCTTTTGAGCCAGACAGCCGACCCTTCGCGTGGACCAAATGCGTCAGTCAGCACTCGGATCGGAGCACCTTCTGTTGAAATATAAGCCATGGGTATCCCTCTTAGCGTTATCTTTGCGGCTGTTCTGCCCCAACCTCCTCCGCGCTGCAAGCGACTAAGCGCTAACACGGGGCTACGCGCGGCAGAAATCGCTGCGCATTGTGTAGTCTTTGCGCGGTCCTGTCACGGACCATTTGGCCCGCCAGCGCGGCCAAGCCTCAAACCGGTATTCGACGCGATAGAGATCGTCGCCGCACAAATGATCGGCCTGCGCCCCATCGCGCAAATCAAAGCTGTGGAATGGGCGGCCATCGTCGAAGAGGACGGCCACTGTGTCGCCCGCGATGGTCCAGATATACCTGCGTTCGGCCCGCATCGGGGCTGCCGAACCCATGGTAAGAGTGCCTTTTTCTGTGTAGGCCAATTGCCCGGGGCCGTTCGGCGCAAAATCAGCGGTGCCTTCGAACCAGCCATTCAGACCAGTCAGATGATCCTCAATGCTCCGCTCGATCTGCCACCTGCCCTCAAAATCCGTGGCGCTGATCACTCCTGCAAGGTCCCTTCTGAGATTGAGCCATCGTCCGAAATGAAGCGTATCTGCGCGCCCCGCACGTCTACATCATAGCAGGTCCAAAGGTCTGACGGTGGCCAAACACTGCAGTAGCGATTTTCACGCGCGGCCCAACGGCCTGCGCTGTAACGCTCGGTGATGTAGTCCGTGCTGCCATCACTGCGGAAATGCTGCACGGTGTGGGCATCATATTGTACAGTGGTGTCATTCAGAACTTCGGTAATCCTATCGGTGTCCAATCGCTCCCACGCTGCTGCGCCACTAGGCAACAGGGCCAAAGCCAGAACCATATGACGCATTTCCCCCTCCTTCGCCGCTTTGTCTATGGCATCACCTTGCCCCCTTTGCCGCAACCCCCTAAACCGCGCGTGACGATCACAAACGCGAAAGGCTGCCCGCATGATCCCTCGTTATTCCCGCCCCGAAATGACCGCGATCTGGGAGCCTGCCACCAAGTTCCGCATCTGGTACGAGATCGAAGCGCATGCCTGTGACGCCCAGGCCAAGCTGGGTGTGATCCCCGAAGCCAGCGCCAGGGCGGTCTGGAAAGCCAAGGACGTGGAATTTGACGTAGCCCGCATTGATGAGATTGAGGCGGTGACCAAGCATGACGTCATCGCCTTTCTCACACATCTGGCCGAGATCATCGGCAATGAAGAAGCGCGGTTTGTGCATCAGGGCATGACAAGCTCTGACGTCCTCGACACTACATTGAACGTGCAGCTGGTGCGCGCCGCTGACCTGCTCTTGGTGGCGATGGACCGGGTGTTGGCCGCCCTCAAGACCCGCGCCTATGAGCATAAAGACACCGTCCGCATCGGCCGCAGCCACGGCATCCATGCAGAACCCACGACGATGGGCCTAACCTTCGCCCGGTTCTATGCCGAGATGGACCGCAATAAGAACCGTCTGGAAAAGGCCAAGTGGGAGATTGCAACGGGTGCCATTTCCGGCGCTGTTGGCACATTTGCCAATATCGACCCGAGCGTTGAAGAACACGTCTGCGCCCAAATGGGTCTGCGGCCAGAGCCAATCAGCACGCAAGTGATCCCGCGCGACCGACACGCAATGTTCTTTGCCACGCTCGGTGTGATCGCGAGCTCCATCGAAAATATCGCCACCGAAGTACGCCACATGCAGCGCACCGAGGTTTTGGAGGCGGAAGAGTTCTTCTCCAAAGGCCAGAAGGGCTCCTCCGCGATGCCGCACAAACGCAATCCTGTGCTGACGGAAAACCTGACCGGCCTTGCGCGTTTGGTGCGGATGGCCGTGACCCCGGCGCTCGAGAACGTAACCCTCTGGCATGAACGTGACATCAGCCACTCATCGGTTGAGCGCGGGATTGGCCCGGACACGACCGTAACGCTTGATTTCGCGCTGCATCGCTTGGCTGGGATGATCGAGAAGCTCGTCATCTACCCCGACAACATGATCGCCAATATGAACAAGTTCCGTGGGCTGATCATGTCACAGCGCGTGTTGCTTGCCCTAACCCAGGCAGGTGTTAGCCGCGAAGATGCCTATGCCCTC
Organism: Flavimaricola sp.; assembly: GCA_020629175.1. Classification (GTDB taxonomy): domain Bacteria; phylum Pseudomonadota; class Alphaproteobacteria; order Rhodobacterales; family Rhodobacteraceae; genus JALZWD01. The sequence continues at coordinate 20,924 of JAHDDU010000025.1, forward strand.
GTCCAGCGCAATGCGATGAAAGTCTGGGAAGAAGGCAAAGACTTTAAAACCGAGCTTTTGGCCGATGCTGACGTGACAGCGGCATTGAGCGCGGATGAGATCGAAGAGAAATTCGACCTTGGCTATCACACCAAGCATGTCGACACGATCTTTGCCCGCGTTTTTGATGCCTAATCGATGTCCCATGTGACGCCCCACGCGTCACATGGGATTTTTGGTGTCACTTGACCGTTGGTGCATGAACGGCTGCGGGCTGTGGCCTGTGCGTTGCGGCGGGCACACCAACCTGGCGACGGCCTGCGGGCATAGAGAGCACCGCATACTGGCGACCGTCATCATTCCGGTATGGCTCCCCCACCCGTTCCGCCGCAAAGCCCAATTGACGCAGTGCGCGCATCAACGGCAGCGGTGAGAGCGACATCAGATCCGTGGCACCGTGTTCTGCCGCCACTTCGATCAGGCCGCTGACGATCAGCTGGAGGCAGGTGCTCCTCTCGGCATGGGTGCGCAGATCATCTGACATCACCAGACGCGTACACTCCCACATGGACTTGGCCTGCACATTTTCAGCCATTACATCTGCAGGTATATTGGCCAATTTGCCCTCGACTGCATCACGCAACATATACGTGTGCTCACCCCAGACCGACTTGGTGGACATCGTGCGCGCGCCACCGATCACCATGCCATCCCGCAGCACAAGCGAGTAATGCGCCAGAGGATTGTCATACTGGTCCATTTCCACGTGGTTATCGTGCGGAATCTCCCAGCCAAGTTGATCGACAAAGAATTGCTTTCTGAGGCCCAAAAAGTCGTAGAAGGCGCTTCCATAGTGGTGAACTGTCGCAAGATTGAAGACGATATTTTCCATGATTACTCTCCTTTAGGGAGAGTCCATGTAGTCAGCAAAAATCCGCCGTGTTAACCCTATGGTTGTATTTTGCATGCCCAAAAACAGGGCAAACAAGGGCTGATCGGACAAAGACCGATTGTTTACACGACCTTAACAATCGCAATTTTTTTGTCAGATTAGCCCGAAATCACTCGCAAGAGTTGCCGCTTGGGCCCCGGTTTTCGCCCCGAGTTTCGTTTTGGCGTTCTTGAGTCGCTGCTTGATTGCGCCTTCAGTCACACCCAGATCATGCGAAATTTGCTTGAGCCGCAAGCCTGCTTTGACCATCCGCAGGGCCTCAAGTTCGGCCTCCGTCAGGTTGGTTGGTGGCGCTTTGTCGCTGTGCAATTTGCGCAGCAAACCTTCGAGCATGTCGACCTCAGAGTCTGTGAAAGGCCGGTCGCTTCGCACAAAGGTTCCAAAGGATCGTCGGCCGTCCGAGCCAGGGTCCATACAGCATATAGCAACGCCGTGATTGAGACCGAATTTGCGTGCTTCACCAAGGACATCGCGCGGATCATCAAGTGCGACGTTGTCCCACCGGATGGAGCCTGTATTTGCATAAATCCAGCGGATAACAGGGTCCTGCAGCATGAAGCGCTCGCGCGTGTAATGCTCCACCCATTCTTCGGGCAGCTGGTTTATCTCTTCGGCGGGGAATGCAAAGCCAACGCGCAAGGCAATATAATAGCCAGCGGTTGCGATTGCTCCAAAGGACATTAGTTTTCCTAATCTACGTTTAGACAAGCTAATGGTGTCTATCACATTTTTCCCTTATTGCAATCACAACTCCCCTGTACTTGTCGGGTCAAACACTTAAACACAGCTAGACGTCGCGCTAGCGAAACACAACCTAAACGAGAAATACGGCTCCCTTATGGACGAGACACAGATCCAGCGCTGCCTCCAAGACCTCCAACAGATTGCACCGGCTGGTTTTGCCATTGCGTTGCACATTCGGTTTACCACGCCGACCTATCTGTTCCAGACATATCCCAAGGTTTGGATCGATCACTATTCTCGAGCTGGGTTGGTGATGCAGGACCCTACCGTTCACTGGGGGTTTTCAAACACCGGCTCGATTACCTGGACGGCGCTTGCGTCTGACGATCCGGCTGATGTGATCGGCCAAGCAGCAGACCACGGGCTGCGGTTTGGGCTCACCTACGCCACGAACGCGAGCGAGACATTGTCGGTGACGAGCTTTGCCCATGCCGACCGTGATTTTGACGATCATGAGGCGGCCAAGTTGCAGGCCGGCGTCGATGCTTTGCACGCGGCAACAAAATCCCTCACGAAGCTGTCAGATGAAACGATAGCCTCTCTGCGCGGGTCCGGGATCAACACGACGCTGAGCTAGCGCTGATTTGGCACTGAAGAGAATGTGTGGTACCCTCTACAAAATATGGAGGTCATTATGAAGAAAATTGCATTCATCTCAGCCCTTCTGTTGGTTTCGGCGCCGGCAGCGGTGCTGGCCCAATGCGCCGGCGGTCACGCGAATGAGCAAGCCATGTCTTGTATTGCGGGCACCGAATGGGATGCCGCAACACAGACGTGTTTGCCCACCGCAACGGGCTAAATGGGGCCCCAATTTCGATTGGATTTGAGGGGCTTTTTACGCCGCGAGTAACCTTTCGGGAACTTTGATATCGGAAAACGCGGGCTCTGCATTTTTGGGGGTCCTTATGAGTTTCGCCGCCTCTTCGTTTGAAACCGAAGCCGGGCCGATCGTGCCCGGCCTGTCTCGCCGCCGCAAAGCTGCGATGGTTGTGCAGATGATGTTGGCACAAGGCCGCAATCTTTCCCTCAAAGACCTGCCTGAGGATGTCCAACTGAACCTGACGCGCGAGCTGGGCGCACTGCGGATCGTTGATCGAGAGACAATGTATGCCGTCGCGGAAGAGTTTGCCGCAACCCTCGAAAGTATCGGCCTTACGGCACCGAACGGAGTGGAGGATGCCGTCGAAGCGCTGTCCGAGCAGATCAGTCCCGAGACTGCCGCTCGCCTCAAAGCCGAAGAAGCAGCGCGACGTATAGCGGCTGACCCATGGGCGCAGATCACGAGGTTGGAGAGTGAAGAGCTGTTGCCGATCCTTCAGGATGAGGGCACCGAAGTTGCGGCGGTTGTCCTTTCGAAACTGCCCGTCGCCAAAGCAGCGACAGTTCTAGGTATGCTACCCGGTGAGGACGCACGGCGGATCACCTTTGCTGTCAACCAGACGTCCGGCATTTTGCCCGAGGCCGTGATGCGGATTGGTCAGGCGCTCGCGCTGACCCATTGTGTCAAGCCAATTCCCGCCTTTGATGCAGCGGCTGAAGCACGTGTCGGGGCGATTTTGGACAATAGCGGCAGCGCCACGCGCGACGGCGTGCTTGAAGGGCTGACATCCGATGACCCTGATTTTGCCGAGCAGGTGCGCCGGGCGATCTTTACCTTTGCCGACATCCCCGCGCGCATCAAGCCTGTCGACGTCCCCAACATAACCCGTTCGGTCAACAACGATGTGTTGATCACAGCGATGACGTTCTCGCTCTCGCTTGGCGGCAATGACGCAGAGGCGGCGGAGTATATCCTCGCCAATATGTCCCAGCGGATGGCCGATCAGCTGCGTGAGGACATTGGCGAGCGTGGCCGCATTCGCAGAAGCGAAGGCGAAGAGGCCACCAAAGCGATCACGACGGCGATCAAGGATTCCGTTGAGGCAGGCCAGATGCGCTTGATCGAACCAGACGAGGATGAGGACTAGGGGTTCCACGATCCGTGATCCGTGTTACCAACGGCCAAGACCCGAACGACACTGGACACCCCGATGCAAAGCGATGCTGTACTCTTTGAATTCACCGGCCCCTTTGGCGTGCCGGTTCAGATCGGGCAGTCCATGGGGTTCCTCATTGCCCTAATCGTCTACTTCAATATTTCTGGCGGCATCATCGGTGCGTTGATTTTCGCAGCGCTTCTGATCGGCGCGATTTTTCTGCACGAGTTGGGCCACGCCTGGGCTGCGAAGGTGCAGGGCATTCCGGTGCGGCGCATTATGCTGCATGGCGGTGGCGGGTTTTGCGAACATGGGCGGACGTCCTCTTACAAGCAAGATGAGTTCATCGTGGCTATGGGGCCGCTGACCAATCTGGCGCTTTGGGCCCTCGCAGGGATCGGGCTTTGGGCGATGTATGATTACTTTGCGTCGGGTGCTGCTGGCTTTTTGATGCCCAACTCGCCCTATTGGTCGATCATGGGGTATCTGTCGTTGTTTGCGACGATCAACATCATGTTGTTCGCCTTTAACCTTTTGCCCGTGCAGCCACTGGACGGGGGCAAGCTGACACATTTGTTCCTGTTGCGGCTTATGCCGCCTGGCACTGCGCAGCGGGTGACCGGCGGGATCGGCTTGGTCGCGTCCCTCCTGTGGATCCCGGCGGCATTTTATATCTTTGTGACCTTTGGCTTTATCCTCTTCTTCTTCCCCTCGATCCGGCTGCATTACCAGATGATGAAAGGCGGGCTTGGGGTCTAGACCAAAGGCCAGACCGCCTTTAGCGTGTTGGTATGGATAAAGTAGAAACCGGTCGGCGCTGGCACGACATGGGCGGGGATGCCGCAGGCCCGGTGCCGGACGCGCAGCATGATTTTGCACTGTGGGAGAAGCGTGTCGACGCCCTCATGGTGCTGTGTTCCGGCAAGGGGCACTTCACCGTAGACGGCCTGCGCCGCGTGCTCGAAGACATGGGCGAAGAGGCGTTTGAGACCATGACGTACTACGAACGCTGGATCGCCTCGGTCAGCCAAAACCTGGTCGAAGCGGGTGTCATCACGCAGTCGGAACTGGCCACCCGCATGGAAGAGGTGGCCGCCCGAGGCCCGACCTACGGTGAGGCCTCCGGTGGCTGAGCGTGTGCGTGTCTCAACCCGGATGCCTATCGGGCATGTGCGCACGCCCGCTTATCTGCGCGGCAAGACGGGTGTGATTGAGCGCACCCTCGGCCCCTTCCCCGATCCTGAGCGTCTGGCCTACGGACAGGAGGCACAAAAATTTCCGCTGCGCCGGGTGCGCTTTACCATGGCAGAGGTCTGGGGCGATCAGGCCGAGACCCCTGACGATACTCTGGATGCCGAAATATACGAACACTGGCTGGAGAGGGTTGAGTAATGCCGCATGATCATTTGTCCCCCTCCGGCCACCCCTACCGGCCCGATCAGGATCACCCGCTGACCTATTGGCAGCAGATGGAAATCGCCCTGCGTGAGCTGTTGATCGAAAAGGGCGTGACGACGGCCGCCGAAATCCAGTCCCAGATTGAGGCAATGGACGCGCGCACGCCTGCCAATGGCGCAGCCGTCGTCGCCCGGGCGTGGACGGACCCTTCCTTCCGCGAGGCGCTGATGGCCGATGCGTCAGAGGCGACGCGGGGCATGGGATTTGACATCGGACCCATGCGGCTGATCGCGGTTGAGAATACGGCGGAGGTGCACAACATGATCGTGTGCACCCTGTGCTCTTGTTATCCCCGTAACCTGCTGGGTCTGCCGCCTGACTGGTACAAATCCCGGGCCTATCGCTCGCGTACGGTGCGAGAGCCACGCAAGGTGTTGGCCGAGTTTGGTGTCGAGTTGCCGCCCGGAACCACAGTTCGGGTCCACGACAGCACCGCTGACATGCGCTATATCGTCATCCCGGCCCGTCCGGCAGGCACCGAGGGTTTGGACGCCGCGGCGCTGGCAGCTCTCGTCACCCGCGACAGCATGATCGGCACTGGCCTGCCCCGGCAGCCATAGACCCGGCCGTCGCAAGCGCTTATGTCACGCTCATGACGACTGGCACCCGAACAGACTGGATCACCGACAGGCTGATGCGCGGATTTATCCGGACAGCTCGGGTCATGCCATATCGGCAGCGGCTGGCGTTTATGGGCGCTCTGACACGGCGCGTGATTGGCCCTGTCGCAGGGTACCGCAACCGAAGCCTCGCCAACCTCGAGATGATATGGCCCGAGTTGGATTTTGCTGCGCGCAGACGGATTGCCAATGCGGTCAACGACAACACGGGCCGGACGTTGATTGAGAATTACTCCGGTTCCGATTTCGCTGCTCACCTCGCCGGGACGCAGCCGCAGGGTGACGGACTGGCCCCTTTGGCGCGGGCCAAGGCGGAGGGGCGGCCTGTGATCTTTGTGACCGGACATTTCGGCAACTACGAAGCCCCCCGGCAGGTTCTGACCCAGCGGGGCTACACCATTGGCGGGCTGTACCGCCCGATGTCGAACCCGTTTTTCAATGAGCATTACGTAAAAACGATGGAGGGTGTCTCTGGCCCGGTCTTTCCGAAAGGCAGGCCTGGCACCATGGCCTTTGCCCGGTTCCTGAAGTCCGGCGGGATGGCAACACTGTTGTTTGATGTCTCAGACAAATCGGGCGAGGCGATCCCGTTTCTGGACCATCCCGCCTATACATCGCTGTCCGCGGCCACCTTTGCCCTGCGCTTTGACGCGCTGCTGATCCCCTATTTCGGCATCCGCAAGAACGGCGTTGATTTCGATATTGAGGTTGAGGCCCCTATCCCGCACAGCAATCCACGCGACATGACGATCGAGATGACCAAGCGCCTGGAGGCGCGTATCATCGAAAACCCGGGGCAATGGTTCTGGGTACACAGGCGGTGGAAGGCCTAAGCTCAGTTAACTTCAGCCGCCGCGAGGATCGGGCCCGCGCCAAGCTCTTGGATGATCACAACGCTGGGCAGCTCGCCATCAATTTCGGCCGAGAGCGACAGAGGCTCGGCCCCGTCCCATTCTGTCAACACGTCCCAAGCCATCACGGTGTTCACATAGGTGATCGACGCGCCTGCATTCTCGCCGCGTTCTATATCCACTGTCTCACTGTGGGAGTAGCGGATCAGCTGCACCGTCATTGGTTGGCTGCTGCCCGCTTCAGCCGCGATTTGCATAACAGTGCCATTGAGCTGCGCCGTCACCGACACGCCGCTGGACAGCTGAGCGCGGGAGTTGATCGCGTCCGCCAGTTCCATGCCGCGCGCGCCGATCACGTGATCAACGCCGCCGATCACAAATTGAGGGGTGTAAACTGTGCGCGACCCTGCGGCCCGTGCGTAGGCGTGCTGGCGTTCGGTGTTTTGAGGCGAGCCGAAGATATCGCGCCAGCCGATGTAATCCCAATAGTCCACGTGAAACGCGAGCGCGATCACATCGTCACGCGCTGCCAACTCTTGCATCATCGCATCCGCAGGCGGGCAGGACGAGCAGCCCTGCGAGGTAAAGAGCTCGACCACAACAGGATTGTCCTGGGCAACCGCAGACCCGCCGAAAACACTGGCAAGACCAAGCACCGCGCCTGCAACAACATTCCGCATTCGAAAACTCCACTCATTGGCTAAAAAACACATAAGACAGTGGTGTTTCAAATGCCAATCAAGCAATAGAGAGGAAACGCAACAATTGCGCGGATGTGACCCCTTCCCAACAATTGTGCACAATGGTATACCGCCGCCAAATCTAGAGGAGAGGTGAGTCTCTCCGCCAGCCCCTTAGCCAGACGCCACACCATCAAAGGAGCATCCCATGCCCATCACCGTCGGTCACGATACATCCAAGACACGCAAAACGCTGACCTCCGGGTCCAGCAGCATCGCCTATTACTCGATTCCCGCTGCCGAGGCTGCCGGTCTGGGCGATTTCTCCAAGCTTCCGGCCGCACTGAAAGTCGTGCTGGAGAACATGCTCCGGTTTGAAGATGGCAAGACCGTCAGCGTCGACGACATCAAGGCCTTTGCTGAATGGGGCGCCAACGGCGGCAAAAACCCACGTGAGATCGCCTACCGCCCTGCCCGCGTGCTGATGCAGGATTTCACCGGTGTGCCCGCGGTTGTGGACCTCGCGGCAATGCGCGACGGCATCGTGGCGCTTGGCGGCGACGCGCAAAAGATTAACCCGCTGAACCCGGTTGATCTGGTGATCGACCACTCAGTGATGATCGACGAGTTTGGCAATCCTCGCGCCTTCCAGATGAATGTGGACCGCGAGTATGAGCGGAACATGGAGCGCTATGAGTTTCTGAAATGGGGCCAGAACGCGTTTGAGAACTTCCGCGTAGTGCCCCCCGGCACCGGCATCTGTCACCAGGTAAACCTTGAGTATCTGGCACAGGTCGTCTGGACCGATACCGATCAGAATGGCGAAGAAGTCGCCTATCCTGACACGCTTGTTGGCACAGACTCGCACACCACCATGGTCAATGGTGCCGCCGTCCTCGGCTGGGGTGTTGGCGGGATCGAAGCAGAGGCCGCGATGCTGGGCCAGCCTATCTCGATGCTGATCCCCGAGGTTGTGGGCTTTAAGCTGACCGGCGAAATGGTCGAAGGCACGACGGCCACCGACCTCGTGCTCAAGGTTGTTGAGATGCTCCGCGCCCACGGCGTTGTCGGCAAGTTCGTAGAATTCTACGGTGAGGGCCTCGACAATCTGCCTTTGGCGGACCGCGCCACCATCGGCAACATGGCCCCAGAATACGGCGCAACGTGTGGCTTCTTCCCAATTGACGCCGAAACCCTGCGCTATATGCGCACCACGGGCCGCGACGAAGACCGCATCGCCCTTGTGGAAGCCTACGCCAAGGAGAACGGCTTCTGGCGCGGCGCGGACTACAACCCTGTCTACACGTCCACACTCGAGCTGGACATGGGCACCATCGTTCCCGCCATCTCGGGCCCCAAGCGGCCTCAGGATTACGTGGCCCTCAACAACGCCAAATCGGCCTTTGAGGGCGAGATGAAGGACACCTTCAAGCGTCCGCTGGACAAAGAAGTTGCCGTCGCAGGCGAGGATTACACAATGTCGAGCGGTAAGGTTGTCATCGCCTCGATCACATCCTGCACCAACACATCGAACCCATACGTGATGATCGGCGCGGGCCTTGTCGCCCGCAAAGCACGCGCCTTGGGCCTGAACCGCAAGCCGTGGGTGAAAACCTCCCTCGCCCCCGGATCGCAGGTGGTGAGCGCCTATCTTGAGGCCGCAGGGCTGCAAGAGGATCTCGACGCCATCGGGTTCAACCTCGTTGGCTATGGCTGTACCACCTGTATCGGCAACTCTGGCCCGATCCAGAAAGAGCTGTCCGACGCAATTGCCGAGGGCGATCTGGTGGCCACATCGGTCCTGTCGGGCAACCGCAACTTTGAAGGCCGCATTTCACCTGACGTGCGCGCCAACTACTTGGCCTCCCCGCCGCTCGTCGTCGCCTACGCGCTGGCCGGTGACATGAACATCGACATCACGTCCGAGCCTCTGGGTCAGGACAAAGACGGCAACGACGTCTTCCTCAAGGATGTCTGGCCCACGCAAGCAGAGATCGCCGAACTGGTGGAGAAAACGGTCACCCGCGAAGCCTTCATGTCGAAATATGCCGACGTCTTTAAAGGCGACGACAAATGGCAGGGCGTCGAGGTGACGGAGAGCGAGACCTACGATTGGCCCGCTGCTTCGACTTATGTGCAAAATCCTCCCTACTTCCAGGGCATGGGCAAAGAGCCAGGTGTCATCACCAATATCGAAGGGGCCAAAGTCCTCGCCATCCTTGGCGATATGGTCACGACCGACCACATCTCGCCCGCCGGGTCGTTCAAGGATACAACGCCCGCGGGCCAGTACCTGATCGAACGTCAGGTGCCCGTCCGTGAGTTCAACTCCTACGGCTCGCGCCGTGGCAACCACGAGGTGATGATGCGCGGCACCTTCGCCAACATCCGCATCAAGAACGAGATGCTCGATGGCGTCGAAGGCGGCTACACCAAAGGCCCCGATGGCAGCCAGATGGCGATCTATGACGCCGCGATGGCCTATCAGGCCGAGGGCACTCCACTGGTGATCTTCGGCGGTGAGCAATATGGCGCAGGCTCCTCCCGCGACTGGGCAGCCAAGGGGACAAACCTGCTGGGCGTCAAGGCCGTGATCGCGGAGAGCTTTGAGCGTATCCACCGCTCAAACCTTGTTGGCATGGGCGTGATCCCGTTTGAGTTCACAGGCTCTGACACGCGCAAATCACTGGGCCTGAAGGGTGACGAGACGGTCTCGATCTCGGGCCTCGACACGATCCAGCCGCTGCAGACCGTGCCCGCCACGATCACCATGGGCGACGGGTCTGTCAAAGAGATCCAGATCAAGTGCCGGATCGATACCGCAATCGAGAT
>JAHDDU010000025.1:31115-41474 GCA_020629175.1 Flavimaricola sp.
GCAATGCGCAAAGTAGCCCTGATCACTGGCGGAACGCGCGGCATTGGCCGCGGCATTGTTGACGCCCTTTCCCCCGAATATGACATCGCTGTTGTTTACAACACCACACCGCCGGATTGTGTCTGGGGCGTTCAGGCCGATCTGCGCGATCCCGCCTGTGCGCACGACGTTATCGCAAAGGTCATAGAAAAGTTTGGCCGCCTTGACGTGCTGGTGAACAACGCAGGCCACATCGCGGAAACGCCCGTTGAGGGCCCGCTCGATCTCGATGGCTACCGCCAGACGTTTGAGGTGAACCTTTTCGCGCCCATGGCCTTGTTGACTGAGGCCCTGCCGCATCTCAACGCTGGGGCCAGCGTCATCAACATCTCATCCGTAAACGCGCGTCTTCCGGCCCTTGCGGCACCGGCCTACTCCGCCTCCAAGGCCGCTCTTGAGACCTGGACCAAAGGCACCGCCAAAGCTCTGGGCCCGCGCGGCATCCGCGTCAACGCCATCGCTCCGGGTGCTATAGAGCGTCCGGAAAACCCCCGCCCGCAAGAATTGGTCGATCTGTTCCTCGAGAACACCGCTCTGGACCGCTTGGGTGCGCCCGCTGACATTGGATCTGCTGTGAAGTTCTTGTGCTCGGAGGAGGCCGCCTTCATCACCGGGGAAACGCTGACAGTATCCGGCGGCTACAGGCTCTAGCGCCCGAGGGCCGCGTTAAGCGCAGGTACAAACCGGCGCTCGTAATCGTCGCCGATCAAGGGCCCGGCAAAGCGGAACAACACGATCCCATCGCCGTCGATGATAAAGGTCTCAGGCGGTGCGCTGACGCCCCAATCCAGTGACGTCCTGCCCTGCCGGTCAAACACGCCAGCAAAAAACGGATCATCATAGTCGGCCAGATAGCCCTCCGCGTTCTCGCGCGGATCGCGGAAATTCACCCCGGCGACTCTCAGCCCCGCTTCTTCCATGGCGAGCAGCGTAGGGTGCTCGGCGCGGCACGGCGGGCACCACGAGGCCCAGAAATTCACAATCGTCACCTCGCCTGACGCGAGGTCTTCGGCGGTCAAGAGCGGCTGGCCGGTCAACGTTGTATCCGGCAACGCGGGTGCCGGACGGCCCACCATCGTTGACGGCAGTTCGCCGGGGTTGTCGCGGTACATGCCGCCCGCAAACAATCCTGCCAAGCCAGCAAAAATCACCAAGGGAAGGAGCACGAGAGGTTTGACTTTAGCCATCTTGCTCGACCTTCTTCAAAGCACGCTGCACGGCGACAGCCCGGCGCCAGCTGATCACAATGATCACAGCCAAAAGCCCGAGCGAAATGGCATAGGCTGACAGGACAGCGCCGGCGTAATCCCCCAGATCAGGCATCAGATACGGACCTCCGACCTGCGGGCGCGCAATTCGAGCGCTGCGATCCGGCGTTTTGCAATTTCGGTTCGAGTGCGCAGAAGGATCAGCGCCAAAAACAGGATGGTGAAGGCCACCATGCAGAGAACCAACGGCTGCCAGAACACGTCCGCCACGTTCTCTTCAGCATCGAGCGAGAGAGATGCGCGCTGGTGCAACCCTTGCGCCCAGTAGTTCGCCGCATAGCGCGACAAGAACGCAAAGATGGAGCCCACGATGCACAGAATGCTGGTCAGATCAGCGGCGGTGTCCGGGTCTGGGATGGCTTCCCACAGGGCTATGTAGCCCAAGTAGAAGAGAAACAGGATGAGGAACGAGGTGAGCCGCGGATCCCATGCCCACCACGTGCCCCACATCGGCTGGCCCCAGATCGCCCCGGTGGCAAGCGCGATCAATGTCATGGTCACGCCAACCGGGGCCGCGGCTTTCGCCGCAAGCGCGCTGACGTGATGCCGCCGGATGATCCAGATGAGCGAGGCCACGAGCATCATTGCCCAGGCATTGATCGCAAGAAAGGCCGACGGCACGTGCAGGTAGATGATCTTGACCGTCGATCCCTGACGGTAATCATCCGGCGTGAAGAAAAAGCCCCAGATCAGGCCAACGGCCAAAGCACCCAGACCAATGGCAAAGGCCCATGGAATGATTGGCGTCACGGTGGCCGTGAATTTCTTTGGATTGGCGTATTCCCAGATCGACATAGTGCTCTCTACCTTGCGCAAGATGCGCGCTCAATCCCTCATCACCGTAGGTTGATCCGCAGGACTGCTGCTGCGGCAAAGGGCATCGCAGCCAGTACCCCCATGGTGATCGCCGCTAGGATCATCAGCGGTGTTGCCACGCTCAAGCCCTCTGCCCCGCGGCGCACGGCATCTGCGCCAAAGACCAGCACTGGGACATATAAGGGCAGGACAAGCAACGACAACAGCAGCCCGCCGCGTTTGATCCCAATTGTGAGGGCCGCGCCAAAGGCGCCGATCATGCTCAGTGCGGGCGTGCCAATGGCCAGAGAGATCACAAGCCAAAGATAGGCCCCCGCCTCCATGTTGAGCAAAAAGCCGAACACGGGAGCCGCAAGGGTCAGCGGCACACCAGTGACAACCCAATGCGCCGCAGCCTTTGCGAGCACGACCCCTTCCAGCGGGATAGGCGCCGTGGCCAAAAGCGGCAAAGTGCCATCTTCATGATCGAGCGCAAAGATGCGATCGAGCGACAGCAAGCATGCCAGCAATGCCGCCACCCAGACGATCCCCGGTGCGATCCGGGTCAGGACCGCGCGTTCAGGCCCGACGCCAAAGGGGACAAGGATCACCACAATCAGAAAGAACGCGAGCGCGAGGCCAAAGCCGCCGCCTGCCCGCACTGCCAGCCGGATGTCCCGCCAGAACAGCGCCTTCACAGGAAGGCCTCGTCCGCTTCTCCAAAATCTTGGGCCACGAAGGGGGTGAGGTCCAGTTCCTTCGCCTCGAGCCCAAGGTCGATATGGGTGGCAATCACGGCAATGCCTCCGTCCGCAAGATGACCACGCATCCAATCGGCAAAGAGATTTACCGAGAACCGGTCGAGCGATACCGTAGGCTCGTCCAGAAACAGCACCCGCCGCCCGATCACACCGAGCCGCGCGAGGCCCAGCCGCCGCTTTTGCCCCGCAGAAAGCGTCTCGGCAAGGCGGCCCCGCAGATCGACCAGATCAAACCTTTCAAAGACTGTGTCCGGGACAGAACGCTCGTAGATCTCGGCCCAAAAGGCGAGGTTCTCTTCGACCGTCAGCGCAGCCTTGATCCCATCCGCGTGGCTGGCATAGGCCCCCTCCTCGCCCACACCTGTGACCTCGCCTGCAATCGCGGGCTGCAATCCGGCGAGCGTGCGCAGAAGCGTGGTTTTGCCCACTCCGTTCGGTCCGCGCAGGATCAGCGCCGCGCCGGGGCTGACAGTAAAGGAGATGCCTTGAAGCACGGGGACGGACCCGCGGGCACAGGCCAGATCTGTGACTTGCAGCGTCAAACCGGGATCAGGGCCAGTCCGACGCGTCGGCCCTCTGACAACAGCACGTTGTAGGTCCGGCAAGCGGCAGGCGACGACATAGGCTCAACTCCCAAACCTGCGGCCTCCAGCGCCTCGCGGAAGGTGGCTGGCACATGGGCAATCTCGGCACCGGTGCCGACGAATATCACATCCAGATCGTTTGCAAGCGCCACCAGCGGCTCGGGCGCGTCGAAGCCTGCCCACCCGCTCACTGAGGCGGCTGTCACGATCAGCGGCCCCTCGTGCACCTCACCCCCGATGCGGAAAAAGCCGGGACCGTATCCGTCTACCGGGACCGCGCTGCCGTAGGAGACTTCGTTGAGTTGCATGCCTACTGCCTCACGCGTCGATATCAGCGAACTGGTTGCCCGTCGGCTTTTTCGTCCCCGACCAATCGCGTTTGACGCCCAGCATCAGGACCACGTTTTTCGCCACATAGATTGACGAATAGGTGCCGACAATGATGCCCCAGGTGATCGCAAATACGAACCCGCGGATGACGTCACCGCCCAGCACCAGCAGGGCAATGAGCGCAAGCAACGTGGTGCCTGAGGTCATCAACGTACGGCTGAGGGTTTCGTTGGCCGAGAGGTTCAACACCTCCACCAGCGGTTTGGTCTTGAACTTGCGCAGATTTTCTCGCGCCCGGTCAAACACCACCACGGTATCGTTGATCGAGTAGCCCACGATGGTCAGGATTGCCGCCACGATGGCCAGATCAAAGCGGATCTGGAACAGAGAGAATATCCCAATGGTCAGCGCCACGTCATGTACAAGGGCCGCAACCGCGCCCACGGCGAACTGCCATTCAAACCGCAGCCAGATGTAGATCACGATGGCCGTCAAAGCGCCGAGGACGGCATAAATCGCCGATTGAATCAACTCGCCCGAAACCTTGGGACCCACACTTTCCGTAGCTGGGAATGACATTTCAGGGTCAATCGTGCGAAGGGCGTCCTGCACGGAATTGATCACGGTGTTTGACACACTTTCCTCACCCTCCTGCGCCTGAATGCGCACTTGGGTGACGAATTGATCATCATCAAACGTGGGATCGTTGACCTCCACGATGGAAATATCACCAAGCTCCAGCGGCTCAAGTGCCGCCCGGTAATCGGCCACAACGACGGGCATGGTGCTGTCTGTACGCAAGGTCGTCCCGCCGCGGAAATCGATTCCGAAATTCAGGCCGACGGCAAAGTAGATCGCAATCGAGGCGATCACCGCCAGGACGCTCGCCCCAAAGGTGATGCGTGCAAAGCGGAAGAAGTTGAAGTTTGTGTTTTCGGGAACCAGTCGCAAACGCATCGGATTACACCTCAATCGTTTTGGGGCGGCGGCGTTCGAACCACAGCACGATGAACAGACGGGTCACAAAGATTGCGGTGAACACCGATGTGATGATGCCAAGGCCAAGCGTGATGGCAAAGCCGCGCACCGGCCCGGAGCCCACCATATAAAGGATGGTCGCCGTAATGAACGTGGTGATGTTACTGTCAAAGATCGCCGACAGCGCCTTTTCATAGCCAAGCTCAATCGCGCGGGCCGGGCCCTTGGCGGATTTGAGCTCTTCGCGGATACGCTCAAACACCAATACGTTGGCGTCCACCGCCATACCCACGGTCAACACGATCCCGGCGATACCCGGCAGCGTCAGAGTGGCCCCGATCAGGCTGAGCGCGCCAAAAATCAGGCAGATGTTGATCGCCAGCGCGACATTGGCCATGATCCCGAACCAGCCATAAGCCAACGCCATAAAGACGCCGACCGCGAGCAGGCCGACAAGCGCCGCAACCTTACCCGCATCGATGCTATCCTGCCCCAGCTCTGGCCCGATGGTCCGTTCTTCAAGAAAATCGAGCGTCGTCGGCAGGGCACCCGCCCGCAGAAGGATCGCGAGGTTCGTGCTCTCGGCGATGTCGAAGTTGCCGGTGATCTGTGCCGAGCCGCCGGTGATGGCCGTACGGATTTGCGGCGCGGATTCGACCTTACCATCGAGCACAATCGCAAAGAGCTGACCCACATTTTCGGATGTATAGCGCCCGAAGATCGCCCCGCCGTTCGCGTTAAACCGCATGCCGACAGCCGGGTTATTGTTCTGGTCAAAATCAGGCTGCGCATCGGCAAGGTCTTCACCCGTCAGTACGGGCGTTTCTTCGACGATCCAGAACTCGGTGGAGGAGTTGGCATCGGGCAGGATGATGTTGCCAAAGCCCGCATTGTCATTCGGGTCGCTCGTCGTGCCCACAACCGGATGGAACCCGAGCTGACCAGGCGCGCCGATCAAATCCTTGACCTCTTGCGCAGACCCGACGCCCGGCACCTGAATAAGGATGCGATCCGTGCCTTGGCGCTGGATCGTGGGCTCGCGCGTGCCAGCCTCGTCAATCCGGCGACGCACAATCTCGAGCGATTGGGCCATGGTGCGATTGTCCGTCGCCACGCGTTCGGCCTCGGTCATGGTGATGAACATCTCATCCCCGCGTGCCTCAACCTCAATATCGCTGGTCGGCGTGCCGGTCAGAGACACCACCTGCACCGCCAATCCGCGCACAATCTCAAGCGCGCGGGGCATGGCGTCCACGTTACCAATCTTGACGCGGAGGACATCATCTGCCCCCTCCTCGCGGGTCACAAAGCCGATGGTATCCCGCTCGGCCACGAGCGCATCGCGCACCAGCGGCCAATAATTGCGCATCCGTGTGGCATAGACCTCTTCAAGCTGCACTTCGGCCAGCAGGTGCGCACCCCCGCGCAGATCGAGCCCGAGGTTGACGAGCCCCGAGGGCAGATAACTCGGCCACGAGGCCGCCTGCTCTTCGGCACCGTCTGGCGCGGGCTGACCTATCTCGGCCGCAGCAGCGATGGCCTCTTCGGCATCATTAGACTTCTCAACACGCTCGTAAAACGCATTTGGAAACGCTAGCAGCAAGCCTGCAGCGATCGTCAGCACGATCAGGATGCGTTTCCACAAATCAATCTGCAGCATGGCTGCCTTACTCCCCTTGGCCGCTCAATCCGGCACACAATTCGTTTTCGGAATCCGCGGCCGGAACGACGGTTTCTCGAATAATCTCAAGCTCATGCAGCATCGTCCCGGCGTTGAGTCTGGCTGCCATAATTTCAAGCTCATCAAACGAAAACGCACCGGTGATCGCAAGCGAACCCGCACCAATCGGCGATTGGACAATGGGCGCGGTCAACACGGTGTCGTCATAGACCAACGCAAGCCGCTGACCAATTGCGTTGGATGTGATCTCAAGCATCCTCGCTTCCAGTGTTGGCGCAATGGTGATGGCCAAAGCTTGTCCCATCGAACCGTTAAAGTCCGCTACGGCCTCTGTGATGACGAGGTCCGCAATCAACGGTGTTTGTTCAAGGACCAAATAGGTCTCGGCGTCAGGAGCAGGAAGACTCAGCGCATCATCAACTGGTGTTGCGTCGAATTGCTCGCGCAACACTTGGTAAATTTCGAGCGGCGGCGTTACTG
Organism: Flavimaricola sp.; assembly: GCA_020629175.1. Lineage (GTDB taxonomy): Bacteria > Pseudomonadota > Alphaproteobacteria > Rhodobacterales > Rhodobacteraceae > JALZWD01. The sequence goes on from JAHDDU010000025.1 coordinate 38,032, forward strand.
CCAAGACATTTTCACGGTCGTCTCCAAGTGCATTTTGAGCCACGCGAAAAATGCTGACCTGAGCTTCATCGGTAACAAGCACCTGTTCCACCGGGAGCAGTGCAAGCAGACCCGCGGTTTGATCCATGCGGTCTTGCAGAATGTCAGCAACGTGCGCGGCCTGTGCATCCGACACAATCATGTCACCCGGTCGTGGATGTATCTGAACATCCGCCCGATAGCCTCCGCACAGCTCTACCAACTGCGAGGCACTGGGCACTTGCCCAAACGCACTCACAGGCACCAAGAGCAGCGGCAGCCAACCAAGACGCATCAGCTCTGGACCGGCTCAGTCTTGTTCACAACCGTGGCGATGGACGAGCGGACAACGCGGACGGTGACGCCTTTGGCAATCTCGACCTCGACTTCGTTCTCACCCTCTTTGACCTTGGTGACTTTGCCCAATACGCCGCCTTGGGTGATCACCTGATCACCCCGGCGCAGTGCAGCAACCATCGCCTGGTGTTCTTTGAGCTTTTGCTGCTGCGGACGGATCAGCAGGAAGTACATGATCGCAAAGATCAGGATCAACGGGATGAGGGATGCTATGCCTTCCATGGCGGTCCTTTTTTTCGTTGTTGGCCACCATGCGGGGCCCTGTTGGTCTGAAGCGGCGCAAGGTACGAACAGCACAAAGGATTGGCAACTCCCCCGCCCGCGTCTTACCCTGAGCCCAACGCTGTGGATCATATGGGGCAGAATGGCCAAAGGTTCAATCACATCACAGGCCCGATCCATTGGTTTCTGGACGATCCTGTCGCTATTTCCCGCAATTGCCGCAGCTGAAGATGAGATCACGTCGGAGTTGGAGGCTGTGGGGCGTCTCACCAATGCGTCCGATGACCATGCGAGCCTCTGTACCGGAACGCTGATCAGCGACCGCATTGTGCTGACTGCAGGGCACTGCGCCTTGCAACCCGAGGGCTACCGGTTTGCACTAGAGGGTGAACCGGTGGCGGAGGTCGCGATGTCCTCGGTCCACGCGGACAGGCGGCCGCAGCTCGCGCTCACCGGCATCCCCGACGATCTTGCGCGTTTGGTCCTGAACGAGGGTCTCGCGGTTAGCCCCATGCCCATCGGTGCCGCGCCGGAACCGGGCGAGGCTTTGCATCTGGCGACCTATTCGAACGCAATGCCTGAGGCACTGACGCAACAAACCTGCCCCGTGACCGAGATTGAGGATCGTCTTGTCATCCTTGACTGCGCGGTCACTTCGGGGATGTCGGGCGCACCGCTCCTGCGGCTCACAGACCGTGGCCCCGAGCTTGTGGCGATCATCATCGCGCGTGGAGATGGGGTTGCCTATGCCGCCGTTCCCGATGATTGGGCCCGGCGCATAAACTAGGACCTGTTGCCCCTTCCCCTCTGCCAGCAATTGCGGCATATCCGCCGCATCAGAAACCAGACCAACGGAGGTTATCATGCACGATATCCGTACGATCCGCGACAACCCTGCTGCGTTCGACGCCGCCCTCTCTCGCCGTGGTCTGGCTGCTTCCTCTTCCAGCATTCTGGCGATTGACGAGGCACGGCGCACCGCCATCCTTGCCGCCGAGACGGCACAGGCCGAGGCCAACAAAGCCGCCAAAGACGTCGGCGCCGCCAAAGCCGCAGGCGATGAAGCCCGCTTTAATGAATTGCGCGAGCTGATGGCCACCAAAAAAGCCGACATTGCCCGCCTGAACGACGAGGCCAAGGCGAAGGATGCCGAGCTGACAGAGCTGCTGATGGGCATTCCCAACCTGCCCGCCGAGGACGTGCCGGACGGCGCGGACGAAGACGACAACGTAGAAATCCACCGCCACGGCAGCCCGCGCAACTTCTCTTTCGACCCGGTTGAGCACTTTGACATCCCCGCTGTTCGTGACGGCATGGATTTCGAAACCGCCGCCAAACTCTCTGGCAGCCGGTTTGTCCTTCTATCGGGTTCTGTCGCGCGACTGCACCGGGCTTTGGCGCAATTCATGCTCGACGTACACGTCGAAGAGCACGGCCTGACCGAAACCATTACGCCCGTTCTGGTACGTGAAGAGATGATGTACGGCACCGGCCAGCTGCCCAAGTTTGGCGAAGACAGCTATCAGACCACAAACGGTTGGTGGCTGATCCCCACGGCTGAGGTCACGCTCACCAATATCGTCAACGGGCTCACAGTGGACGAGGATTATCTTCCCCGCCGTTATGTCGCCCACACCCAGTGCTTCCGCTCTGAAGCAGGCAGCGCCGGGCGCGACACCTCGGGCATGCTGCGTCAGCACCAGTTCGAAAAAGTCGAGATGGTGTCCATCACGACGCCTGAAAACTCAGCCGCAGAGCATGACCGGATGACCAAATGTGCTCAGGCCATTCTTGAAAAGCTCGAGCTGCCTTACCGCACGGTTGTGCTTTGCACAGGCGATCTGGGCGCAGGCATGCGTAAGACCCACGATATTGAGGTTTGGCTGCCCGGCCAGAACACTTATCGCGAGATCTCGTCAGTCTCCGTGGCTGGCGACTATCAGGCCCGCCGCATGAATGCGCGCTACAAGTCGAAAGACGGCGGCAAACCGCAGTTCGTGCACACGCTCAATGGCTCTGGGCTTGCTGTGGGGCGCGCGCTGATCGCAGTGCTCGAGAATGGTCAGCAAGAGGATGGTTCCGTCACGCTGCCCGCCGCATTGCACCCCTATCTGCGCGGCAAGACGGCCATTGATGCAAACGGCGCGCTCGTCTGATCACCAGCGCTTGCGCTCGATTTCAAATCGAGGGCGCATGTTCTGACCGACAATATGGGTTGGCCCACCATCCCGCGTGATCATCAACGCGCGCAGGTGGGCCACTTCATCGGCATCCATCCGGTACAGCTCGTCCATCAGCGCATCGAGCGTCTTCGGACGATAGCCCTCATCCGCCAGATATCGGTCGAGCGCTGCAAGGCTCAGATCGCGCTCCTCCTCGGGGCCCTCCCGGTCCTTTGAGACCAACCGCAAGAGCCCAGCCGTCAGTTTGACCGGTCCAAACTTATTGGTGAGAGGCGCCATCGGATCAAAGGTCTTGGCCACGCGATCCACCTCCGACCATTGCAGATCGAGCCCCGCCTGCTGCGCGCCGATTGCAACCCAATGGAGCGTGATCGACGACAACCCTTCGCGCCGCCCGCCGCCGCCGACTGAGCCGTGATCCCCTGCAAAATACTGCTGCAGATACGCTCCATTGCGTTTGCGATTAAGCACATCGAGGTTGTCCCACCGGAGCGACGGAAACGTCGCCCGCCGCTCGTCGATTGCCACCGCATGACGCGCTGACATCACCGAGGATGACAGCGCCGCATCGTGAAACTGATACTTGGCATTCGCGCGGTCCGAAAACAACAGGAACTGCGGCAGGCCGAGCGCTTTGACCGTGTCCCAGATGCCGATGTAGTC
>JAHDDU010000026.1 GCA_020629175.1 Flavimaricola sp.
TTAGTTCGGAATGTCGCCCTCGAACCCTTCGAGGTAGAAGTCCATCTGTACCAGCTGCAGGTCGGTGGCGACTTCGCCTTCGGCGAGGAACACGCTGCCGTCCTGTTTGTTGATCGGGCCGGTGAACGGGTGGTATTCGCCCGCTGTGATGGCGGCGATCATAGCTTCGGCTTCGGCCTTTACCTCGGCCGGGACCACGTCGGTGATCTCGCCGATCACAACCTCGCCCTCGGGCATACCGCCCCAAGAGTGGCCGCTTTCCCATGTGCCATCAAGGACCTGGCCCACGCGCTTGACGTAGTAGGGGCCCCAGTCGTCGATGATGGATGCGATACGTGGCATTGGCGCAAAGGCCGCCATGTCGGACGCCTGACCGAAGGTGTAGACCGTGCCACCGGCGGCGTTGGCTTCGGCAGCAGCTGCCTGAGGTGCTGTTGAGTCGGTGTGCTGCATGATCACGTCGACGCCTTGCTCGATCATCGCCTTGGCGGCGTCGGCTTCTTTGGCGGGGTCGAACCATGTGTAGACCCAGATCACGACCATTTCGACATCAGGGTTCGCGGCCTTGGCGTGCTTGTAGGCCGAATTGATGCCCTGAATGACTTCGGGGATCGGGAAGGACGCGATGTAGCCGATCTTGTTGGTGTTGGTCATGCGGCCTGCAATGTGGCCAATAACAGCGCGGCCTTCGTAGAAACGCGCGTCATAGGTGGCAACGTTGTCATGGTCGCGCATAAAGCCTGTGGCATGCTCGAACTTGATGTCGGGGAAGTTGCCCGCAACGGTGTTCGTGGCTTCCATGTAGCCGAACGAGGTGGTGAAGATGATGTCAGCCCCATTAAGCGCCATCTGCGTGATCGCACGCTCGGCATCGGCACCCTCAGGCACGCTTTCCTGGTAGACGGTTTCAACCTGATCGCCAAAGGCCTCTTCCACGTCAAGGCGGCCTTGATCGTGCTGGTAGGTCCAGCCGCCGTCACCGATGGGACCGACATAGATAAAGCCGACCTTGAGCGGGCCGTGGCCGTCTGCGCGGGCTGGCAGGCCAAACGCTGCGGCAGTGGCAGCAGCGGCACCTGTTGTGAGGAGTGTTCTTCTTTGCATTTGGGTCTTTCCCCCTGGTTGGTTGCCCCTGGCAGCGGGGCGGTATTGGCCCCTAGCGTGAGGCGTGGAATGGCTGGCCGAGGGCCGCAGGCGCGGCATTCGATCTGCCTGATTTTCCGGCTGACAATATGACAAGTGCTATGATGGTGGCAATGTAGGGCGAGGCATTTAGAACCTCGACCGGGATCGGCACATTCTCGACCTGCAAATGCAGCTGCAAAAAGCCGATGCCGCCGAAAAGATAGGCACCGATGAGAAGGCGTCCGGGCTTCCAACTGGCAAAGACGACGATGGCCAGCGCGATCCAGCCAACGCCCGCGGTGACGTTCTCGGTCCACTGCGGGACGCGCAGCAGGCTGAGATAGGCGCCGCCAAGGCCAGCGCAGGCCCCACCGAACATGATCGCAAGGATACGCACACGCACGACATTGTAGCCCAAGGCATGGGCGGCATCATGGCTCTCGCCCACGGCGCGCAGAATGAGCCCACCGCGGGTTTTGGTCAGGAACCACCAAACGGCAAAGACGATAAACAGGCCGAAGTAAAGGAGCGGGTCGTGCGAAAAGAGGATTGTGCCAAGGACGGGAATATCGCTTAGAACCGGGATGCTGATGGGTTGGATCACGTCCACGCGGACCCCTTCGTAAGGTTTGCCCAAAAGGGCTGCGAGCCCAATGCCAAAGAGTGTCAGTGCAAGGCCGGTGGCGACCTGATTGGACAGCAGAAACTGCGTAAGGGTCGCGAATATCAGCGACAACAGCGCACCGCCAATAGCCGCAGCAACCACGCCCAGAAAAACAGAGCCCGTCGCGTTGGCAAGGATAAACCCGCAGATCGCACCTGTGATCATCATGCCTTCAACCCCGAGGTTAAGGACACCGGATTTTTCGACGACCAGCTCTCCGATAGCGGCAAAGATGACGGGGGTGGCAGCAACCATCATAGACGCGAGGAAGACGGCGATATCGATATTCATGACGCGGCCCTCTGCGTGCGTTTCGGTCGGTAGTGGGTAAGCACATCCACCGCCAGGAGGAAGAAGAGGAGCATGCCTTGGAACAGCTGGATCGCGGCAAGTGGCAGGCCAAGTGATTGCTGCGCCACCTCGCCGCCAATGTAAGTCAGCCCCATGAGAAGGCCTGCAAGCAGAATGCCGATGGGGTGAAGCCGGCCAAGAAAGGCGACGATGATCGCGGTGAAACCGTAGCCGACGTTGAAGTCGATCGAGATTTTGCGGGCCGGGCCCGTCACCTCAAACATCCCTGCCAAACCAGCAAGCAATCCGGCAACCCCCATGCAGATCAGGACAAGTCGCGCTGGGTTCACGCCCGAGAAAGCTGCCGCGCGCGGCGATTGCCCGGCGAGGCGGATTTGAAAGCCAAGGATGTGCCGCGCCATCAGCACATAGGCCAGAATGACGGCGATACAGGCCGCCGCAACGCCCCAATGCATGCCGGTGCCCGCGATGATCTCGGGGTTGGAGGCGGCGTCCCATTGGCTCAGATTGCGCGAGCCGGGAAACCCCATGCCCTCGGGGTTGCGCAGCCAGCTGACCGCCGCCGATGACAGGATGTTTTCGGCCACGTAGACCAGCATGAGCGAGACGAGAATTTCGTTTGTGCCGAACTTCACCCGCAAAATTGCGGGGATGAGTGCCCAAAGAAGACCGCCGACAGCTCCTGCGGTGATCATCAGCGGCCAGATCAAGAAGGACTCGGAAGGATAAAAGGCCAATCCCGCGGCAGCGGCAAAGATGGCCCCCATGATGTATTGCCCTTCGGCACCGATGTTCCAGATGCCTGCCCGAAAACCGATGGCGAGCCCGTTGGCGATGAGGATCAAAGGCCCCGCCTTTACGAGCAACTGCGGCAGGTAGTAGAATGAGTTCTGCCCAAAGATCGGCTCGTAAAAGATCGCTCGGATTGTGGCGACCGGATCATAACCCAAAGCGGCAAAGACCAACCCACCCGCAAGGACCGTCAGAATAACGGCAAGGAGCGGTGTGGCCAGCGACCAGCCGCGCGATGGCTCGGGGCGTTTTTCCAGAGTGATCATGCCGATTGCCCTTCAGATGCAGATGCGCCGCCAAGCATCAGCCCAATATCCTCAACTGTCAGGCCCTTGGCCGGGCGCGGCTCTGACAGTTCGCCTTGGTTCAGTGCGGCGAAACGATCTGAGATTTCCATCAGCTCATCAAGGTCTTGGCTGATGACGATGACAGCGGCCCCACCTGATGCCAGATCAAGAAGGGCCTGCCGGATCGCAGCAGCGGCGGAAGCATCCACGCCCCATGTCGGCTGATTGACGACCAGCACGTCTGGCTCCTGCAAAATCTCGCGCCCGATGACGAACTTTTGCAAGTTGCCGCCCGACAGGGATTGGGCGGCATTGGCGGCGCTGGGCGTGCGTACGTCAAAGCTGCGGATGATGTCCTCTGCAAAGGCACGAGCGCGGGCCCAGTTGATCATCCCGTGCGAGGCAAGGCCTTTGCGCGTTGTACCGGTCAGGGCGGCGTTTTCCGTCAGGCTCATCACCGGGGCGGCGGCATGGCCCAGTCGCTCTTCAGGTGCGGCCAGCAGGCCGGCGGCTCGCCGGGTGTTGACGGCCCAATCCCCAATTGGCTTGCCAGATAGCCGGATCATCTGCGGGTTCACCGGCATCTCGCCAGACATCGCGAGCAGCAATTCGTCCTGCCCGTTGCCCGCAACGCCGCCAATGCCCAAAACCTCACCCGCCATCACGTCCACCGTGATACCGCGCAACGCGGTGCCAAAAGCATGCGGCGCAGGGGCGCTGAGGCCGGTTAGCGAAAGGCGGACGTCGCCCGTTGTGGCCTCGGGCTTGGATGGAACCTTCAGTGCCGATCCCACCATCATCTCGGCCATATCGCCCGCCGAGGTCTCCCGCGGGTCGCAGCCGCCCACCACCTTGCCAAGGCGCAGAATGGTCGCCGTTTCGCACAGGGCGCGGATTTCTTCGAGTTTATGTGAGATATAGAGGATCGACGTTCCCTCATCCCGCAACTTGCGCAGCGTGGCAAACAGGATGTCGACTTCTTGCGGCGTCAACACGCTGGTGGGTTCGTCCATGATCAGAAGTTTGGGGTCTTGCAACAAACACCGGATGATCTCGACCCGTTGCCGCTCGCCGGCCGAGAGGTCACCGACAATCCGATCGGGGTCAAGCGGCAGGCCGTAGCCTTGGCTGACGTCGCGGATACGTGCAGCGAGGTCCGTCATTTTCGGCGGATGATCCATCCCCAAGGCAATGTTTTCCGCCACGTTCAGCGCGTCAAACAACGAGAAATGTTGAAACACCATCGTCACGCCGGCGGAGCGTGCGGCACTTGGCTCTGCCGGGGCATAAGGCACGCCGTTCAGTGCCATCGTGCCCGCATCAGGCTTCACAAGGCCATAGATGGCTTTTACCAGCGTCGACTTTCCAGCGCCATTCTCGCCCAAAAGCGCGTGCACTTCACCGCGATTTATCTCGAATGACACATCATCGTTGGCCACCACGCCGGGATAGGCCTTGGTCAGGCCATTGATCGCCAAGAGCGTCTCAGTCATCCGGCGCATCCCCCATGCAACCCGTTTTGGGCCACAGCCCCCCGGGATTTGATTAGCGCAGCTGCAACGCCCACTGCAATGGCTTGCGGATGTTTGCCAAGGCTAGGATCGCCTATAGGACAGGCAATTCGGGCAATGCTTTCGGGATTATGGCCCAAAGACCCCAGCCGCGTCCGAAACCGCGCCCATTTGGTGGCCGAGCCGATGAGGCCGATGCTGCCGGTCTTGCGCTGCAGCAGGGCATGGCACAGAGCGAGATCAATCTCGTGGCTGTACGTCACGATAAGATGGTCCGCCCCATCTGGGGCGTGCGCTGCGAGCAGGGGCATATTCGTGGCCACGACCGGGGTCGTGCCAGAGATCTTTGGTATCCGCGCTTGCGCGTCGTCAATCAGGGTGACGTCAAACTCCGGCAGCGGAGCCAGGGTTTGGGCCATAGCCGCCCCTACATGACCCGCGCCCCAGATCCAAACGGGCGCATTTGCTGGCTCCGACGCCGCGGCGCCTGCAGCATATTCAAGCGTCACAGACCCGCCGCAGCACTGGCCGATCCCCGGGCCCAGTGGCACGGTTTCGGAAAAAGCGGTCTGCCCGGCAATCAACATATGGCGTGCCTTGGCGATGGCTTGCCATTCGAGCGCACCGCCGCCGATAGTGCCCTCGATCCGATCCGGCCAGACCTGCATCTGTGTGCCAGCCTCACGCGGGGCGGACCCTGCCGTGCGGGCAATCGTGACCAGAACCACACTCAACCCTTAGCCCTCGTGACGGCGGCAAGAACCGCTTCCGCTGTCGCAGGCGCCATCAGCGCCGGGTCGTGCGGCCCGCAGGCGCTGGCTGCGTCGGCAAGCGCAAAGAACGCAGACATGCCGAGCATGAACGGCGGCTCGCCCACGGCTTTGGACCGGTAAATCGTCTGCGCGGGGTTTGGCGCGTCCCAAAGCGAAACGTTGAAGACATCGGGCCGGTCCGAGCAGGCTGGGATTTTGTAGGTGGACGGCGCATGGGTGCGCAGCGTGCCTTCATCGTCCCACACAAGCTCTTCGGTGGTTAGCCATCCCGCACCTTGGACATAACCGCCCTCAATCTGGCCGATATCAAGCGCTGGGTTCAGTGAGGCTCCGGCATCATGAAGAATATCGGTACGCAAGATCCGGTTCTCGCCGGTGAGTGTGTCAATCACCACCTCTGTCACCGCCGCGCCCTGTGCAAAGTAAAAGAAGGGTCGGCCGGTGCCTTTGATCCGATCCCATGCCAGATCTGGGGTTTTGTAAAACCCTGTGGCTGACAGGCTCACTCGGTGAGTGTAGGCGAGCATCGCCGCGTCGGCAAAGCTGAGCCGCGCGTTCCCGGCAATCACTTCGCCGTTGTCGAAGAGCACGTCCTGCGCAGCCACGTCCTGCACCTCGGCGACGCAAGAGGCGATACGGTCACGAATGGTGTCACACGCGTTGGCAACCGCCATGCCGTTAAGATCAGAGCCGGAAGAGGCTGCCGTGGCCGACGTATTGGGTACTTTGCCGGTATCTGTCGCTGTGATTTTTACCGTTTCGGGCGAGACGCCGAACCGCGCCGCCGCCACCTGCGCCACCTTCTGAAACAGGCCCTGGCCCATTTCGGTGCCACCATGGTTCAGGTGGATCGACCCGTCCTGATACACATGCACCAGAGCGCCCGCCTGATTGAGGTGGCTAAGAGTGAACGAAATCCCAAACTTCACCGGCGTCAGCGCAATCCCACGCTTGAGGACAGGGTTTTCCGCATTCCACTGCGCAATCGCCGCCTTGCGCGCGCTGTAGTCGGCGGAGGAAGCCAACGCGTCAGTCATCTCGTGGAGAATGAAATCCTCAACGGCCATCCCGTAGGGCGTAAGGTTGCTGGTTTGCGCGGGTTTAGGTGAATAGGTGCCGCCAAATCGTTTGCCGCGGCCGGGCTCGGCTTTTGTCTCCATTGCTGCGTAGTAATTGACACGCCGCACGTCTAACGGATCTTTCCCCAGCTTGCGGGCGATGTCATCCATCACTCGTTCAATCCCCAGCATGCCCTGCGGGCCGCCAAAGCCGCGAAAAGCGGTGGCACTTTGCGTGTTGGTCTTCAAACGATGCGACGTTATCCGGCAGGTCGGCAGATCATAGGCGTTATCAGCATGCAGCATCGCGCGATCCGCCACAGGCAGAGACAGGTCCTGCGCCCAGCCGCAGCGGGCGTATTGGGTGAAATCCACGCCTGTGATCCTGCCGGTATCGTCAAAGCCCACGGTGTAGCTGATGCGAAAGTCATGCCGTTTGCCGGTGATGATCATGTCATCGTCCCGGTCATATCGCATTTTGCAGGGCCGCCCGGTTTGTGCCGCAACAATGGCCGTCGCAACAGCCAGCGCATTGCCCTGGCTTTCCTTGCCGCCAAACCCACCTCCCATGCGTCGCGTCTCTACCCGCACGGCGTGCATCGGCACGCCGAGCGCCTCGGCCACTTTGTGCTGGATTTCGGTGGGATGTTGCGTCGAGGCATGGACGACCATGTCGCCGCCTTCTTGCGGCAGGGCGAGGGCTGCCTGACCTTCGAGGTAGAAGTGCTCTTGCCCGCCCATTTCAATGCTGCCCGAGAGCTGGTGCGGGGCGGCGCTGATCGCGGGCTCAACGTCCCCTTTGGTCCAAATCAGCGGACCCTTCTCAAACCGGCTGTCTGCGTCCAGTGCCTGATCAATCGTCAGGATGGGCGCGATCTGGTCATAGTCAATTTGCCCTCGTCTCGCGGCATGACGGGCCGCAAGATGCGAGGTCGCGGCCACGCAAAAGATCGGCTGACCCTTGTAGTGAATTGCACCATCCGACAGCAGCGGCTCGTCATGCACCGAAGGGCTGACATCGTTCGCGTGTGGCAGGTCTTTGGCAGTCAGCACCGCGACAACACCCGGATGTGAGCGGACCTTTGCGAGGTCCATCTCGCGGATTGATCCGCGCGCGACGCTCGACAGTCCAAAGGCCAGGTGCAGCGTGTCTGCGGGTGTGGGAATGTCGTCTACATACCGCGCAGCACCCGTTACATGCAGGGCCGCCGCATCATGGGGGAGGGGCTTGCCAACGCTCATGCCCGCACCTCCAACGCTGAGATGGCTTGGCCTGAAAGCTCCATCTGGTACCGGACCAGCATGTTCTGTGCAGTCACCATGCGGTATTCTGCTGAGGCGCGCATATCGCTGAGCGGTTTGAAATCCTCGTGAAAGGCGGGGAGGGCGGATTGCACCGCCTCCGCGGTGAACGCTTGCCCGATCAGCGCGGCTTCAACCGCCTCGGCCCGCTTGGGCGTGCCAGCCATGCCGCCAAAGGCGATCCTGGCCGCGGTAATCACGCCATCCGAGACGTCCAGGTTAAACGCGCCGCAGACGGCTGAGATGTCCTGATCAAACCGTTTGGAGAGCTTGTAGCACCGCAGGTTTGGCGCTGCTGTGGTGATGTCGAACCCGGTGACAAACTCGCCCTCTGCTCTGTCTTGCTGACCGTAGTCGATGAAGAAGTCCTCAACATCGATCGTCCGCTGCGCATCCCCATTACGCAGATGCATTTGTGCGTCGAGCGCGATCAGCGCGGGTGCATTGTCCCCAATGGGCGATCCATTGGCGATGCTGCCGCCGATCGTCGCCGCGTTGCGCACCTGTACAGAGCCATAGCGGCGGATCAGTTCCGCGTAGCTGGGGTGGATGTCACGTATGGCCGTGAGCAGCTCTGTCATGGTGACCGCCGCACCGACATGCATGCTGTCACCCTTGTTCACTATCCTCCGCAAATCCGCGCAGCCTGCGACAAAGGCCACATCGCCCAGCTCGCGGAAATCCTTCGTCACCCAAAGGCCCACATCCGTCGCGCCCGCGATCAGGGTGCCTTTGGGATGGGTGGCATACCATTCAGCCAGCTCATCCGACGAAGTGGGCCGCAGGGGCGTTGCCGTACCTTTGGGCACGTTGTCGGTCATCCATGCGGGGACGGGGGTCCCTTCCGCAGCCTTCGCCGCGCGAATGATTGGCGCGTACCCTGTGCAGCGGCAAAGATTACCCGCAAGCTGGTCATCGTGATCGCGCGCGCCATTGAGATGTGCCGTTGCCATGCTGACGATAAAGCCGGGTGTGCAAAAACCACATTGGCTCCCATGGTGAGCGATCATTTCGCTTTGAACCGGGTGGAGCGACCCGTCCGGCCCGGCCATCCCTTCCACAGTGCGGATGGATTTACCGGCGATCTGCGGCAGAAACAGAATGCAGGCGTTGAGCGCGCGGGCGCCGTCCTCATCCGTGACCATAACGGTACAGGCGCCGCAGTCGCCCTCGTTGCAGCCCTCTTTGGTGCCGGTCAGACCGGCGGTTTCTCGCAACCAGTCCAACAGCGTCGTCGTTGGCGTGCCTGTGGCCACCCGGTCCTCGCCGTTTAAGCGAAACGCGAAATCCATTCTGTAAAATCCGCCGCCTTACCGAAGGCCCGGGCCCAGGGGCACAGTCGATGCGGCGTAGACTGCGCGGGCCAATCAAGGTGGTGTGATCAAAGCGCGGAATTGCGCATTTGGCAAGAGCGGTGTTCCAGCTTTCGCAGCGTTGGAGGAGGAGGTAGGACTAAGGGATGACACAGCCACCTCGATTCATCCATTTGCGCGTCCATACTGAATATTCGCTTCTCGAAGGGGCGGTGCCGGTCAAAAAACTAGCCGGAATGGTGGCTGACGCCAAAATGCCTGCGGTGGCTGTTACCGATACGAACAACATGTTCGCAGCCCTCGAGTTTTCAGAATATGCGAGCAAGGCGGGCGTGCAGCCCATAGTCGGCTGTCAGCTTGATCTGACTTACATCGCTGCTGAACCCGGCAAGCGGCCCGAGGATCCGGCCCCTATTGTTCTGCTGGCGCAGACAGAAGCGGGCTACATGAACCTGATGAAGCTCAATTCCTGCGCCTATCTGGACGCAGAAGGGCAATTACCGCAGGTGACGATGGAGGAAGTCGCCGCGCATTCTGATGGCCTGATTTGTTTGACCGGCGGTCCCGATGGTCCACTCGGGCGACTGATCCGGGCAGGGCAACGTCCAAAGGCGGAAGTCATGCTCAAAGCGTTGGCCGCCGCGTTTCCCGGCCGGTGTTATGTGGAGCTTCAACGCCATCCAACCGACGGGCAAGAGCCGACGGAGCGCGCGCACCTCGAGATGGCCTACGCTGCCGATCTTCCGATCGTCGCCACCAACGACGTCTACTTCCCGAAAACCGAGCTTTATGAGGCGCATGATGCGCTGATCTGTATCTCGGAAGGGGCCTACGTTGATCAACAAGGCGAACGCCGCCGCCTGACGCCGCAGCATTATTTCAAATCCGAGGCGGAGATGGCGACGCTCTTTGCCGACCTGCCGGAGGCGTTAGAGAATACAGTTGAGATCGCCAAACGCTGCGCCTTCAAGGCCTACAAGCGCGATCCGATCCTGCCCCGGTTTGCCGATGACGAGGTGGCCGAGCTGCGTAGGCAGGCCGAGGAGGGACTGAAGGCGCGGCTCGCCATCATTCCGCATGCGACAAGCGTTGAGGAGTATGAGAAACGGCTGGAGTTTGAGCTTGGGATCATCGAAGGCATGGGGTTTCCTGGCTACTTTCTGATCGTTGCCGACTTTATCAAGTGGGCGAAGGACAATGGCATCCCCGTGGGTCCGGGCCGGGGGTCTGGTGCGGGCTCATTGGTAGCCTACGCATTGCTGATTACTGATTTGGATCCATTGCGTTACAGCCTTCTCTTCGAGCGATTTTTGAATCCCGAACGTGTTTCGATGCCTGACTTCGACATCGACTTTTGCATGGACCGGCGCGAGGAAGTCATCCGCTATGTTCAGGAGAAATACGGGCGCGACAAGGTCGGGCAGATCATCACCTTTGGTGCGCTGCTGTCCAAGGCCGCCGTGCGCGACGTGGGGCGCGTGCTGCAAATGCCCTACGGACAAGTGGACCGGCTGTCCAAGATGATCCCCGTGGAGGGGGTCAAACCTGTCAGCATCGAAAAGGCGCTCGCCGATGAGCCGCGATTGCGAGAAGAGGCGAAAAATGAAGAGGTTGTGGACCGTCTTTTAACCTATGCGCAGCAGGTTGAGGGGCTCTTGCGGAACGCCTCGACCCATGCTGCTGGTGTTGTGATCGGGGACCGAGCACTGGACGAGCTGGTGCCGCTCTATCAGGACCCGCGTTCGGACATGCCAGCTACGCAGTTCAACATGAAATGGGTGGAACAAGCGGGCCTTGTAAAGTTCGATTTTCTGGGGCTGAAAACATTAACTGTGATCCAGAACGCCGTTGAATTGATTGAAAAATCCGGGAGACCACTCAACCGAGCGGCAGACGGGCGAGAGTTGTATCAACCCCCCGAAGGGTTCGAGTATGACATCGGCGCAATCCCTCTGGATGATGAGGCGTCTTACGCGCTGTACTCCAGCGCCAAGACCGTTGCCGTGTTTCAGGTTGAATCCAGCGGCATGATGGATGCGCTCAAGCGGATGAAGCCCACGTGCATCGAAGATATCGTGGCGCTCGTGGCGCTTTATCGTCCTGGCCCGATGGAGAACATTCCGACCTATTGCGAGGTGAAAAACGGGCAGCGCGAGCTGGAGTCCATTCATCCGTCAATCGACTACATTCTCGAAGAAACCCAAGGCATCATCGTCTATCAGGAGCAGGTGATGCAGATTGCGCAGGTCATGGCGGGCTACAGCCTAGGTGGGGCCGATCTGCTCCGTCGTGCGATGGGCAAAAAGATCGCCGAGGAAATGGCCAAGGAACGCCCGAAGTTTGAGGACGGCGCGGTCAAGAACGGCGTCGACAAGAAGAAAGCTCGGGAAGTCTTTGACTTGCTGGAGAAATTTGCAAACTACGGTTTTAACAAATCCCATGCCGCCGCCTATGCCGTGGTCAGCTATCAGACGGCTTGGCTGAAGGCGAACCACCCCGTTGAGTTCATGGCCGGGGTGATGAATTGCGATATTCACCTGACGGATAAGCTGGGCGTCTATTTTCAGGAAGTGAAGAAGGGCCTGTCGCTCGATTATATCCCGCCGTGTGTGAACCGCAGTCAGGCCACGTTCGATGTGGCGGACGGGAAACTTGTCTACGCTTTGGGTGCGCTCAAGAACGTGGGTGTTGAGGCGATGCGTCTGATCGTCGACGGGCGGGGCGAGCAACCTTTCGTCAATGTCTTTGATATGGCGCGGCGAGTGGACCTCAAACGCGTAGGCAAACGCCCGCTTGAAATGCTGGCCCGCGCGGGCGCGTTCGACATGCTTGATGCCAATCGACATCGTATTTTTGCAAGTCTTGATGGCCTCGTTGCCTATTCTGCCGCTATCCATGAGCAGAAAAATTCAAATCAGGTTTCGCTCTTTGGAGAGGCGGGTGATGACCTGCCCGAGCCACGGATGGCCGGCGTCCCTGACTGGCTTCCCGCTGAACGATTGGCCGAAGAGTTCAAAGCCATCGGTTTTTATCTGTCCGGGCATCCTCTGGACGATTATCAAGCAGCACTGAAACGCAAAGGCATCCTGACGCTGGATGACGTGACCGCACGGGCCGAAAAAGGCGCGTTCATCGGCAAGATGGCGGGAACCGTCGCCGGGCGACAAGAACGCAAGTCCGCGCGGGGTAACCGCTTTGCCTTTGTCCAACTTTCTGATCCGACGGGTCAGTATGAGGTGACGATGTTCTCGGACACGCTCGAGGTCGCGCGCGAACATCTTGAGACGGGTGCCCAGGTCGTTGTGCAGGTTGAGGCCACGCTAGAGGCCGATCAGCTGAAGCTCTTGGGCCGGTCTGTCGCGCCGATTGATAACGTGGTGCAAGACGCGGGTTCCGTTGGTCTGCGCATATTTGTCGAAGAAGCAACCGCCGTGAACCACGTCGCCACCATTTTGGAGCGGGCCGTCGCGGATAAGATTAAGGGCGGGCGCGGGCCGATTTATATCAATCTGATGGGCGATGGGTTGCCGGGCGAGGTTGAGATTGACTGCGGTGCGGAATTCCCGGTGAACCCCCAGATCAAGGGGGCATTGCGAAGCCTCGACGGAGTCATCGAGGTTGAGGAAATTTAGGCAATAGTCTGTTTCGTAGACCTGTGGATAGTTTTGAGCTACAACGGCAGGGTTTTGTAACTCTGCGAGGGCCGGGTGGGTCGATCCAGATTGATAATTGCGCTCTGCGCCGCGCCATTCCTTGCGGCCTGCACGAACCCGCTGGATAGTTTTGAGCGGTTGTCGGACGTGCCTTTGGCTGATGACGCAGTTACGGCGGAGATTGCGGCACCGGCTGAAGAGAGCGAGGCCGCGCCAGGTCTGATGCAGCGCCTGTTCTCGGGCATCGTCGAAGATCGGGCGCGCGCATCCGCGGAAACAGCTGAGCCGGTCGAGGAGCTTGACTTACCAGTCGCCGCCCCGCGCCAGGGCCTTTGGGACAGGCTCGGCCTTGGCGGCCTTGGCGCTGCTCCGGCCGCGGGGGTCGCGACACCATCCCCTGAAACGACTGTCCCCCCGGGAACCCTGGTGCCGTTTGGTGAGATCGCGCAGGCCTGCGGTATCCGGGCACGCAACCTCGGCACGCAGGTAATGTCGGCATCCGGCTATGACGTTTATGACAGCAATCCGACGTCGACGGTGGCGCGAACGCATTATGTGACGGGCTTTGCCGATGGCTGTGCACGGCAGTTCACTGCGGCGCTGGTGCTCTTTGGCGATATCGGAACGCATGAGTTGGTGCGCTACAGCGCAGCGGATGCGGGCCGCGCCTATAGCGAAACGGACAATGCCTACGAGGAGATCAAAGGGGCCTTCTGCGGTGTGCCTTCGGGCCGTCCTTGCGGTGCACGGCTGGACCGATTGGCGCGCAATACGGTGTTCCTGACGGCCTATGAGCGCTTTGGCAGCAGCCCGGTCTGGGCCGAATTCCTGTTTTCTGGCGGGGCGGTTGCTGCTGTTGGGATGGAAGGCAATTAGTAGTGCGGCGGCGGTTTGTCCGTAAGCGTGACTGCACCATCCGCCATTTCGCGCTCTGCCTCACGCTCCATCAGCATCCCGACACGGCGTTTGAGCTGGGTGATTTCGGCATCCTGACGCGCCACGATATCTGAGAGATCGTCAACGGTGCGCAGCAGATGCGCGATGCGCTCTTCGAGAGATGTATCAGTCATGCCGCCCATAAGCGTCTTTTTCGGGTGATCGGCAAGGTCTGATTTGGCGATGGGGCCTGTAGCGGCAGAGCAGAGTTGCCCCTCTGTGGCTTGCGCGGTACATGCGTCGCAGATGGAAAGGACCAACAATGGCCAAGGTTAAAAAGAGCCCGCGCCCCAAGGCGGAAACGCCCAAAGGCTTTCGCGATTATTTCGGTGCTGAGGTGACGCAGCGCACTGAAATGCTGGCCAAGATTGCTGAGGTTTACCATCGATACGGGTTCGACGCGCTTGAGACCTCTGCTGTGGAAACGGTTGAGGCGCTGGGTAAGTTCCTGCCGGATGTGGACCGCCCGAACGAGGGCGTGTTCGCGTGGGAAGAGGACAACGACTGGCTGGCCCTGCGCTATGACATGACCGCCCCTCTGGCCCGCGTAGCGGCGCAATACCGCAACGAATTGCCGATGCCGTACCGTCGCTATGCGATGGGACCCGTCTGGCGCAATGAAAAGCCAGGGCCGGGGCGCTTTCGCCAGTTTTATCAGTGTGACGCGGATACCGTCGGGGCGGCAAGTGTTGCGGCAGATGCCGAGATTTGTGCGATGTTGTCCGACACACTGGAAGCGGTGGGTATCGAACGGGGCGACTATGTCGTTCGGGCCAATAACCGGAAAGTTCTGAACGGCGTAATGGAGATGGCGGGCTTGTCCGGCGATAACCAAGAGGCGGAACGTGGTATTGTCCTGCGCGCAATCGACAAGCTTGATCGTCTTGGTGAGGGTGGCGTGCGTGCGCTGCTTGGATCAGGCCGCGAAGACGAGAGCGGGGATTTTACGAAAGGCGCCGGTTTAGGCGATGAACAAGCCGACATCGTGATGGGCTTTATGTCAGCCAAGCGTGACAACGGCGCCGCCACTGTCGCGCGATTGCGTGAGCTTGTGGGGTCCTCAAACGTAGGTGGCGATGGCGTTGCCGAACTTGAGATGATGGCCGAGCTTTTGGACAAGCAGGGCTATCAGGCTGGACGTATAGAGATTGACCCCTCCGTCGTGCGTGGCCTCGGCTACTATACCGGTCCTGTCTACGAGGCTGAACTCACCTTTGAGATCAAAGATGAAAAGGGGCGTCCGCGCAGCTTTGGCTCTGTTGCAGGCGGTGGTCGCTACGACGATCTGGTCAAGCGCTTTACCGGGCAGGAGGTGCCTGCGACGGGGGTGTCTATTGGCGTGGACCGCTTGCTTGCCGCCTTGCGAATGAAGGGCCGGATCACGGCGCAGGAGGTGGGTCCTGTGGTTGTGACAGTCATGGACCGTGACCGGATGGCCGATTATCAGGCGATGGTGGCAGACCTGCGCAATGCGGGCATTCGATCTGAGGTCTATCTTGGCAATCCCAAGAACTTTGGCAATCAGATGAAATACGCGGACAAACGCAACTCCCCCATCGCGATCATCGAAGGCGGCGATGAGAAAGAGCGCGGGGTCATTCAAATCAAGGATTTGATCCTTGGCGCACAGATTGCGCAGAATGCGACGCTGGAAGAGTGGAAAGACCGTCCCAGCCAGATTGAAGTGCCGCGTGGTGAGTTGGTGGCGCAGGTGCGCAAGATGTTGGACGGGCAGGGCTGATGGAATTCATCGGCGAACTCATCATTGAGGGCCTCTCACGAGCGGTTGCGGTTTGGGTGCTGCTGATCGTTGGGATATTGGCTCTGGGTGCGGGCTTTGCTCTCGATCACCTCATTCTCCAAATTGTGGGGGGCGTGGGATTGTGCTGCGCAGCCCTCGGCTACGTTATCAGAAAGTGGGAAAAGTGAGCTTGGCTGCGATACAGGATGAGACTGCGCGCCTCATCGGTTTGTTCAAGAACGCTGGTGCAGAGCCAATCGGTGCGGACATTTTGCAGCCTGCCGAAACCCTTCTCGACATTTATGGCGAAGATATTCGCGCCCGCGCCTATGTCACATCAGACCCGCTGCGGGGCGAGATGATGTTGCGGCCGGATTTCACCGTGCCGATTGTGCAGGCGCATATGGCGGGAGGCGTTGATCCGGCGCGATATTGTTACGCGGGCAAGGTGTTCCGGAAGCAAGAGCTTGACGCTGCACGTCCGATTGAGTTTGAGCAGGTGGGCTATGAGGTCTTTGCCAGCGCTTCGCCTGCGGAGGCCGATGCAGAAGTTTTCGCATTGATCTCGGAGGCTTTAGCCGGGTTGCCCGTTCGGGCATCAACGGGGGATTTGGGGATTTTGACGGCGGCTGTCCGCGGATTGCAGACGAGCGAGGCACGCAAGGCCGCACTTTTGCGGCATCTTTGGCGGCCCAAGCGGTTTTTGTCACTGCTGGCGCGGTTTTGCGGTGAGGGCGAGATGTCGGCAGAGCGCAAGCGACTGTTGGAGGCGGAAGACCCCTTTGTGAATGTGGGCGAGGCTGTTGGCGTCCGGAGCCGCAAAGAAGTGATCGACCGGCTGGTGCGGTTGCGCGAAGAGGCGAGCACGCCCCCCATTTCGCATGGCGAGCGCGAGATGATTGATGCGCTTCTTGGTCTGAAACAGACGTCGAAGGATGCGCTGAGCCACCTGCGCGACATCGCAGTTGATCTGCCGGCCATCGCAAGCGCGGTGGATCGTTTTGCGCAGCGGCTTGAGGCCTTGGCCGAGCGCGGCGTTGATGTGGATGCCCTGCAGTTTGAGGGGAGCTATGGGCGCACAACCCTCGAGTACTACGACGGCTTTGTCTTTGGGTTCTATGCGGGTGATGCAGACGCTCCCGTTCTTGCGACCGGCGGGCGGTATGATGCGCTGACGGCTGTGTTGGGCAAGGGACGCGCGATCCCGGCTGTGGGCGGGGTCATCCGTCCGGCCGAGGTGGCTGCCCTGCGGGAGGCTGCGCGATGATCAAGCTTGGCGTGCCGTCCAAGGGGCGGCTGATGGATAAAACCTTTGACTGGTTCGGTAAACATGGTCTGACGCTGGAGAAATCCGGGGCGGACCGGGAGTATGCGGGCCGGGTTGAGGGCATTGATGGTGTGGAACTTGTATTGCTGTCCGCAGGAGAAATTCCGCGCGAGTTGGCTGCGGGGCGGATCCATTTGGGCGTGACCGGATCTGACCTTGTGCGAGAGAAGATCGCTGGATGGCAGAGTCAAGTACAAGAGTTGGCGCTGTTGGGCTTTGGTGGTGCTGATCTGATCCTCGCTGTGCCGCAGGGTTGGGTCGATGTGGAAACATTGGATGACCTTGACGCGGCCGCGGCCGCCTTTCGCAAGGTGCATGGGTTTCGGATGCGGATTGCCACAAAGTATCACCGCTTGGTGCGGGATTATCTGCGCGAGCATGGGGTTGCGGATTATCAGCTGGTGGACAGTCAGGGCGCGACTGAAGGCACAGTAAAGAATGAAACGGCGGAGGTGGTGGCCGACATCACCTCAACCGGCGAGACGTTGCGGGCCAATGGGTTGAGGATATTGGACGCCCCGGTTGTTCATGCCTCCCAAGCGACGTTGTTTCAGAGCCTGACGGCTGATGTGAGTGACACAGAGCGGCAGACGTTGCGCGACATCAAGAGCCGTTTGTCTATTTGATCCGGCGGGACGCCGCTCGCGGCCTGCGCCGCATCGCCCCGCCCGCCGTCCCGGAGAGTGGGGGCGCCGCCCCCTTGCCCCCCGGAGTTTATCCGTCAGATGACGTTATCGCACCCCGATGTCGGCGAGAGCCTTGCTGAGGGATGGGGGGAGGGTGTCCTGCTGTTGCTGGCCAGGGCGAAGGTCTGCGGGCGCGTCCTCTGGTTTCAGGTATCGCCAGCCCTGAAAGGCGCGGCGTGGCGTGGCGGCCACGCGAATGAGATCTTTGTCACAGGTGATGGCGCAATAGCGGATGCCATCGCGCCAGTATTCGTCAAGTCGGACAATCCGTTGACGGGCGAGCATCACGCCCTTGATCACCCAGAAGATGCTCCCCCCATCCAAGAGCTCATCCTCGCGCTTGGGCCACATGCGCGTGATGTGGCGCGGGTGGCCGTCATCGCTTTGGGCGCGTTTGCTGGCTTGCCAGTCTGCAAGGCCTTCGACGGTTTCAGTGCCAACGGATAATTTTTGCAGGTGAAGCATCGAAAGGGCTTTCGTGACGAATCCTCGGAGAGCGACAAATTAACATCATGTTGCGATCTGCGGCAATATAGACACTAAATATAGAGTTTTTGTGCTTGGCATTGCGCTGGCGTAGAGTTAGAACACTCTCCCCGACTATCCAGTTACCTCAAACCGAAAGAGATCGATATGACCCGTTTTGCCGCGCCTATTGCCGAACAGATCTGGGATATGAAGTATCGGTTCAAGGAGGCGGATGGGACGCCGATTGATAAATCGGTAGAGGATTCGTGGTCTCGGATCGCGGGGGCTTTGGCGGCTGTCGAGGACAAGCCAAAGGCTTGGGAGAAGAAGTTTTATGCTGCCCTAGAAGATTTTAAGTATCTGCCAGCGGGGCGCATTACGGCGGGTGCGGGGACAGCTCGGTCGGTGACGCTGTTTAACTGCTTTGTCATGGGCACGGTGCCGGACAGCATGGGCGGGATCTTTGACATGCTCAAAGAGGCAGCGCTGACCATGCAGCAGGGTGGTGGCATCGGGTATGATTTCAGCACGATCCGGCCCAAGGGTGCGACGGTCAAAGGCGTGGCGGCGGATGCCTCGGGCCCGCTATCGTTCATGGATGTCTGGGACGCGATGTGCCGGACGATCATGTCCGCAGGCTCGCGCCGGGGGGCGATGATGGCCACGATGCGCTGTGATCACCCGGATATTGAGGATTTCATTGCTGCCAAGTCCGACCCCGCGCGGTTGCGGATGTTCAACATGTCGGTGCTGGTGACCGATCCGTTCATGGATGCGGTGAAGGCCGGGGGTGACTGGGATTTGGTGTTCGGTGGCGAGACGTACCGGACGATCAAGGCCCGCGATCTGTGGGATACGATCATGCAGGCGACCTATGACTACGCCGAGCCGGGCGTAATTTTCATTGATCGCATCAACGCGATGAACAACCTGAACTATTGCGAGACGATTGCCGCGACCAACCCCTGTGGCGAGCAGCCTTTGCCGCCTTACGGCGCGTGTTTGCTGGGGTCGATCAACCTCGCGCGGCTGGTCAGCGATCCGTTCGGCGATGCGGCGGCTCTTGATACCGACGCCTTGGATGATCTGGTGGCGACAGCTGTGCGGATGATGGACAACGTCGTGGATGCCAGCCGCTTCCCGCTAGAGGCGCAGCGCCAAGAGGCACAGGCCAAGCGGCGGATCGGGCTCGGTGTGACGGGGCTGGCCGATGCGCTGTTGATGGTGGGGCTGCGCTATGGCTCGGAAGAAGCTGCGGCGCAGACCGAAGCGTGGATGAAGCAGATTGCGCGGGCGTCATATTTGGCGAGCGTTGAGCTGGCCAAGGAGAAGGGGCCGTTCCCTCTGTTTGATGCCGAGAAATTCTTAGCCTCGGGCGCGATGCAGGCGATGGATCAAGACGTGCGTGACGCGATTGCAGAGCACGGAATCCGCAACGCGCTGTTGACGTCGATTGCGCCAACCGGGACGATCAGCCTTTATGCGGGCAATGTGTCGAGCGGGATCGAGCCGGTGTTTGCCTATGCCTATACGCGCAAAGTTTTGCAAAAGGATGGGACGCGGACGGAGGAAGAGGTCGTCGATTACGCGGTTCAGATGTGGCGTGATCTGAAGGGCGATGCACCGTTGCCAGACTACTTCGTCAACGCCCAGACGCTCGCCCCGTTGGATCACGTGCGTATGCAAGCCGCCGCGCAAAAATGGATCGACAGCTCAATCTCCAAGACGATCAATTGCCCCGAAGACATCAGCTTTGACGCGTTCAAAGAGGTGTATATGGAGGCGTGGGATACGGGCTGTAAGGGCTGTACGACATACCGGCCGAATGATGTGACCGGAAGCGTGCTGTCGGTCAGCGAGGAGAAGGCTGAGGCGCCTGCCGAGGTGGTAGAGGATGCGAATAGCGGTGACGTCATCTATATGTCAGAGCCTCTGGACCGGCCCACCGATCTGGAAGGGTCGACGTACAAGCTCAAGTGGCCCGACAGCGAGCATGCAATCTACATCACCGTCAACGATCTGATCGTGAACGGACAGCGGCGTCCGTTTGAGGTGTTTATCAACTCCAAGAACATGGAGCATTTCGCCTGGACCGTCGCTTTGACGCGGATGATCTCGGCGGTGTTCCGGCGCGGTGGAGACGTCAGCTTTGTCGTCGAAGAACTCAAAGCCGTGTTTGACCCGCGTGGTGGTGCCTGGATGCAGGGCAAATACGTGCCTTCGATCCTTGCCGCCATTGGGGGCACGATTGAACGCCACATGGTCGCAACCGGGTTCCTGTCTGCAGAAGGCGCGGGCCTCAAGTCTGATCCGCAGGCGGATGTCGTGCAGCTGGGCCAACCCAAGGGCAAAGCTTGTGGCAGCTGCGGCAGCTATGAGTTGCGCATGGTGGAGGGGTGCATGACCTGTGCCTCTTGCGGGTATTCGAAGTGCGGGTAGGGAAGCGCTTAGTTTGAACTATGCGCTGATTTGCTGTCGTCCGGGGCCTGGGCACGGTCGAACATGCCGTAGTCCCGGATGACGCTCGCGATCCGCAGACGGTAATTGTCGAAGACACCGCGCCGTCCTTTTGATTGGGCGTTGCGGTGGGCGCTGAGGTTGCGCCAGCGGGCAATTGCGTCCTCGTCCTCAAAAAATGAAAGCGACAAAATTTTGTTGGGGTCGGACAGGCTTTGAAAGCGTTCGACCGAAAGAAAGCCTTCGACTTCGTCAACCATTGGGCGCATTTCTGCGGCGATATCGAGGTACTCTTCCTTTCGGCCACTGGCGGGCTCGACTTCAAATATAACGGCGATCACAACGATCCTCCTTGTTTGGCTGATGCGAGTTTGAGCCAAGTGCGATCTTCGCGCAGTAGAAACTTTTCACGTTGTGCGAATTCATAGTTCTTGCGACCCAGAGGATCTGCGGCCAATCGCGCTCGGTATGCCTCGTAGTCGGCAAGCGAGGCGATGTTATAGATGCCATACGCCAGCGTGGAAGAGCCTTCGTGCGGGGCGTAATAGCCAATCAAGTCAGCGCCGCAGCGGGGGATCGCTTGCCCCCAGTTTCGGGCATATTCCTCAAATTGCGCCTTTTTACTTGGGTCAATCTGGTATCGGATGATGCAGGTCAGCATGGCTAGTCCTTCTTCGGTTGTGTTTCTTCTCATAGCGGTTTGCGCGGCGGAGATGCTTCGATTATGATCGAAGTATGAAAGAAGGACCCGACATAGCCTATATTGCATCGCTGATTGGCGATCCCGCGCGGGCGAATATGCTGACAGCTCTGATGAGTGGTAAGGCTCTGACTGCCAGCGAACTGTCGTATGAAGCGGGCGTGACCCTCCAAACAGCGAGTTCTCATCTCTCAAAGCTGGACGAAGGCGGTTTGTTGCGCGTGCGCAAGCAGGGGCGGCACAAGTATTTTTCTCTTGCGAATGAGGATGTTGCGGGTGTCCTCGAAGGTCTGATGGGGCTTGCCGCCGGGTCAGGTCACCTGCGCAGGCGCATCGGTCCCCAGGATGCGCAACTGCGCCATGCCCGTGTGTGCTACAATCACCTCGCGGGTGACATGGGCACGCAGCTGTTTGATAGTTTGATGGCGCAAGGGCATTTGGCTTTGACGGGTGACGAGCTTTGCCTCACCGCATCTGGTGAAGCTTTTGTGGCTGACTTTGAGATTGATTTGACCGCACTGCGCCGAGGCCGAACGCCCTTGTGCAGAGAGTGCCTGGATTGGAGCGAACGTCGCTCGCATCTTGCTGGAAGCCTGGGGCGAGCGTTCTTGCGTCGTTTTGAAGAGTTGTCATGGGCCAAGCGCGAGCCGGAGACGCGGGTGATTTCGTTTTCGCGAGAGGGAGCCCGGGAATTTAACCAGCTGTTTGCGCCGGGCCGGCTTATGCCATGACCTGATTGAGCCGCATCTTCTAAACTGGCCGCTCCCCCTTTACGGTCACGCGTCGGCCTTTGCGCTCAGCGGGCCAATAGTCCCAAACGGCGCGGTGCATGCAACAGCGGTTGTCCCAAAACGCCATGTCATTGAGCGACCAGCGGAAGCGGATTTGGTAGTTAATGTGCTCGGCATGCTCGAACAGCATGTGCAGAATAGCGTCGCTTTCGGTATCAGACAGACCCAGAATTTTGGTCGTAAACGTCCGGTTCACAAAGAGCGATTTGCGCCCGGTTTCAGGATGGGTCCGCACGATAGGATGAACGGCTTGGGGGCAGTCGATGTCAGCATCGCTTTTGCCACGGTCACTGTAGCGGCCCTTGTAGATATGCTCAGAACTGTGAAGGGCGGAGAGCCCGCCTAGCATGTCCTTGAGCGGGTCTGACAGATTGTCATAAGCCGCATACATATCACTAAACATCGTGTCGCCACCGCAAGGAGGGGCGATGTGAATTTGGAGCATTGTGCCGAGTGGCGGTGTTTCGTCACAGGACACGTCAGAATGCCAGAACTCGCCATTTGCCACTTTGGAATTCTTGGTCGCATGGATCTCAAAAATCTCGGGGTAGCCCTCCATCGTGGGGGCCGCGGGGTGGGCATGAAGCGGCCCAAACCGTTTGCCAAAAGCGATATGTTGCTCAGGCGGTATCTCTTTCTGATCTTTGAAGAATAGCACTTGATACTTGTGAAACGCGTCCTGGATTTCGGCGAATTGTGCATCGGGAACAGGTCGGCTGAGGTCGACGCCGTAAATCTCGGCGCCAAGGTTTGGGGCAAAGGGCTTGGCGTCGATCAGGGTGTAGGTGTTGGGTTGTGGCACGACCATGGAACTCTCCGAACTTCGTTTAGCCGACAGCATAAACATCAGAGATATTTCATAAAAACGATATTTTTTTGAGTTTATGGTAAGTAAAATTTATGTAACTTGGTCAAAACCATGTAAGAGGCCTTTTATCTTTGAGTATTCGAGCGCTTAGAACCCTCATCGCCATACACCGGCACGGTAGCTTTCGCGCCGCGGCAGAGGCGGAACACTTGACGCCAGCTGCGGTGAGCCAGCAGATGCGCGCGTTGGAGGCCGCGTGGAACCTCAACCTCTTTGAACGCGTGACACGCAGTCCAAAATTGACAGAAACCGGGCTGTCTCTGGTGGGGGAGGCGACGCGTGTTGTGGCCGCCTATGACGGTCTGGCAGACAAGGTGGCAAACCGCGACGCGTTGACGGGCGAATTGATCCTGGGGGCTGTTCCCACCACGCTGACCGGACTTGTGCCATTGGCGCTTTCACAGCTGAAGGAACGGCAGCCTGGAATCCACGTCCGCATCGTCCCAGGCCTTTCTAATCAGTTGCTGCCGCAGCTGGATCGCGGACAAATCCACGCGGCCATTATCTCCCGGCCCGAGATTTTGGCGAACTCGCTCACCTTTGCCAAAGTCGCAACCGAACCTCTCGTACTCTTGACGGCGAATGGGACGGAAGGTGACACCGCAGAAGACCTGCTTCGGCATCAGCCGTTTATTCGCTTTAACCGGGAGGCTGTGGTCGGCCGGCAAATCGAGGCTTGGCTGCAGAGCCGAAACATTTTGGTGAACGACACTATGGAACTTGAAGGGCTTGAGGCGATCTCGAGCATGGTTGCGGCCGGGCTTGGGGTCTCGATTGTGCCTCAGCGCTGCATCAAAGGGGCAGCCGAATTGCCCCTGACGACCATTGCCCTCGGGGTGGATGCGCCGCACCGCACATTGGGGCTGGTGAGCCGCTCTGACGAGCCGCGTGCCAAGATCATTGGTGCCACGATTGACGCGCTGGAGCGGGCGGTGGCTATCGGTGCATTCGGCAAAACCGCGTAAATGAACACATGCAGCCACAATATGGCCCCGAGCACGTGGCTCCCTCCGCCCAACAGTTTTGAGATCAGAGGATGTAGCGATGGTCGTTAAAATTTTGGCATTCTGCGCTGTCTTTGGGATGTTGGTCCCGATGGGGGCAGTGGCCGAAGGGCGAGAGACCATTGGAACCGCGCGACACTTCACCAATGATTTTCTAGGCGATGGCCGAGATCGTTGGCGCACCGGATCCTATCTCTTTTCGCTCTTACGAGGGCCCGAAGCGGTCACTGAACGCCCGGACCGTTTGGGCCCGGTCATCGAGTACCGTTTGCGCAGCGAGATCATCGCGCCATTGGGTGGATCAACGACACAGGATGCGCGGCCCTACGTCGGCATGTTGAGTGCTGGTGTGCACTTTCCGGTGCAGCTTGGCCCGGTTGAAGCCAGCATTGGAGGGGACATCATTTTGATCGGTCCGCAAACCGGCATGTCTGATTTCCAGCAATCCGTGCACGACCGCCTCGACATGCCGCCGCCGGTTGGTGTCGACACGCAGCTGCCAAACGATGTTCTCTGGAGCGGGACGGCCGATTTGGCCTGGCCGATCGCACTTTCTGAAACGGTGACTGTGCGTCCGTTCTTTGAGGTGCAGGCGGGCGCAGAGGACCTCTTGCGAGTCGGCGCGGATGTGACCTTTGGTGCTGTGTTTGACAATGGCCTGCTGGTCCGCGCTCCAGTGACGGGCCAACATGTGCCTTTAAATTCGAAAAGAACCGCCGGAATCGGATTCCTCGTGGGTGTTGATGCAGCGCGGGTCTTTGACACCGCCTACTTGCCCGCAGATCGCGGTCTTACCGCGGAAGATGTGCGATATCGCGCGCGGATCGGGACACATTGGCAGATGTCTGAAACCGCGTCTGTCTTTTACGGGCTCACCTATCTCTCGCCGGAAGTCGTAGGCCAAAGCGAGGGGCAGGTGCTGGGTGGGCTCAGCGTCAACTTCAAATTTTAGCAGCCCGCTTGCCAAGGGGCGCTGTAATTCGTTAACCTTTGCGCACACGCCCGCGCAACGACGGGCGACAAATATATGAGGCTAAGGTGCGAGTGGGAACGGGCTTGAAAGGCACGTTCGTCATTTCCTGGACGCAAACAGAGCTCGACGGTGAGCGCGATGCTGCGGTGTCGGCGCTGGGCGTCGGAATGGCATGGCGCTGGACGGGCGAGGCAACGCGCGTCGATGGTCCAGCCAGCGTGTTGCCGTTGGGAAATGCGATCGGTGCGCAGGAATTGCGGGACCGCGCGGCGGTG
Organism: Flavimaricola sp.; assembly: GCA_020629175.1. GTDB lineage: Bacteria > Pseudomonadota > Alphaproteobacteria > Rhodobacterales > Rhodobacteraceae > JALZWD01. Next base: position 25,017 of record JAHDDU010000026.1, read on the forward strand.
ACGGCGCGTGTTCTGACTGGCGTGGAGAGCGTGGAGCCAGCCGAGCCTGACGCCAGTGCGGATTTTGTGGTCACTGACGGCTACGGGCAATGGCCGATCAACATCGCTCAATCGGGTTCTGGCGCAGCGCCATTGTTGGTGTTTGCCGAAGACTTGCCGCCTCGCGGACGCGATCTTTGGGTGGTCTCCGTTAAACCGCAACCACACGAAAATGCGCGGAGTGATCAAGGCATCATCTGCTTTACGACGGGAACCCGAGTTCTGACGGCCCGCGGCCCGCGCCCAGTCGAGGCGTTGGCCCGTGGCGATATGGTGCAGACCAAAGATAACGGCTTGCAGCCCGTTCTTTGGCATGGAACGCGGCAAATCTCGGGTGCGCGTATGAAGGTCATGCCGCATTTGGCACCTATTCGTCTTCGTGCCGGTGCGCTGGATGGCGGGGTGCCGGATGAAGACATCATCGTATCGCCTGACCACCGGATGTTGCTGCGTGGCGCGCGGGCCCAGGCGCTCTTTAACACCGACGAAGTCCTCGTTGGCGCCCGCGATCTGCTGAATGATAACACGATCCGCGTGGCCCGAGGCCTGTCCCATGTGACCTACCACCACATCCTTCTTCCAGCACACCAGATTGTCTTTGCAAATGGCGTTGAGACAGAGAGCTTTCATCCCGGTTATGCCGGCTTGAACCAGGGACAGACGTTGGAGATTGAACAATCATCGCCCTATCTTCTGTGCGACCCATCTGGATTTGGTGGTTTTGCCCGGCGTGTTTTAACGGCGAGCGAGGCTGCAATCCTGCGGAGCGATGTGCGCTAGCTCAAGCGCTTGATTTCTGCGTTGACTCTGTCAGGCGGCCGTTTATACGGGCGTTTCATTGGTGTTGGTGGCCCCCGCAAGGGGATCCCTGTCAATCTGGCCAAATCCAGATAGAGGACAACGCCCTTCCGCTGTCTGCGCCCCCGAAAGTGGTTTCCGGTTTTGGGACAAGGTGTGGAAGCAGTATCGAGAGAAGGAGATCAGCCGTGACAAAACGCACGTCTGCCAAGTACAAAATTGACCGCCGGATGGGTGAAAACATCTGGGGTCGTCCAAAATCCCCCGTCAACCGCCGTGAGTACGGCCCCGGCCAGCACGGTCAGCGCCGCAAGGGCAAGCTGTCTGACTTTGGCACACAGCTACGCGCCAAGCAGAAGCTGAAGGGTTACTACGGCGACCTGACAGAAAAGCAGTTCCGCCGCATCTACGCCGAAGCTGAGCGAGTAAAGGGTGACACCGGTGAGAACCTCATCGGTCTGCTCGAGCGTCGTTTGGACGCTGTTGTTTACCGCGCCAAGTTCGTGCCAACCGTGTTCGCTGCCCGTCAGTTTGTGAACCATGGCCACGTCACCGTGAATGGCAAGAAGGTCAACATCCCGTCCTACCGCGTCAAAGAAGGCGACGTGATTGCAGTGCGCGACAAGTCCAAGCAACTGGCTGTTGTGCTCGAGGCGATCCAGCTGCCCGAGCGTGATGTGCCGGATTACATGGAAGTGGACCACAACAAACTGACATCGACGTTTGTGCGCACTCCGGGCCTTGGCGATGTGCCATACCCCGTGCAGATGGAACCAAACCTCGTGGTCGAATTCTACGCCAAGAACTAATGTGTCTTGGCCCACTCTGGGCCTTGCCACAATACATCGAGGGCTCGCATCGTAGGATGCGGGCCCTTTCTACTTTTTGGCAAATTTAACCTTTGGCTCGGCCCCCATCGCAGCGGCCAGACCGGTGAACCGCGCCTCAGCGACTTCGCCGAACAGCGGGGTGGCGTCTTTGGTCACACAAACCTCAAGCACGCCCTTCTTTGGTCGCCATACTAGCGTTGCGGGTTGATCGTCCGCTGTGTGCCACAGCATCGCGCCCAGTCGCATGGCCCGTCCAAGGATTTCGGCCTGTGACTTCTGCTTTTCATTCAGTAACTCAAACAGCGGCTCATACCGTGACCCGTCGCGCTTGCTTGTATAGCGGTGCAAAAGCGCCAGCCCCAGAAACACTCGCTCGCTATGTTTGAGCCCGCCGAGGTTCGCGCGGGTGGCGTTGTCAAAACACACTTCGGGCCGATAATCGGGATGCGCACGCCAGCTGACATCATGCAGAAGGCAGGCAGCGTGGATGATGCGTTTTTTTTGCCAGTCCATCCGTGGAAACAGCGGTTTGACGAATTGATACAGCCGCGGCCCAAAGCCGGGTAGGCGAGCGTCCTTGCTTTCTGCAAAACGGCACGCTTCGATCAGTGGGTCTCGGTCGCGCAGTTCGGTCGGCATTTCTTCGTAGAGCATTCCTTCGCGGATACCGTAACTCGAAATGGCGATGTCTTTGGGCTTAAACACCTTGATCAGCCGATCCAGCACGAGACTTGCTGTCGGGATCAGGCGCATCCGCTCGGCCGAGATGCCGCAGCGCTGGCGCAGCTCGTCAAGGTCGGCGCGTTTGATATATTCGCGGGTTTTGCTGATGTGCCGTGCGGTCATCCGGTATTCATGCAGCACCGTCAGGGGATAGCCGCGGCGTTCCATATCGATCCGCGCAATCGCGCGCCATGACCCGCCCACGAGGAACAGCCTATCGCCCATTGGATGGTTCATCTGCGCATGAAGGTCGTGCATGACCTCTTTGATATGCGCTTTCACCGCGCGCCGGCCGCCCTTCACCTCGCGTAGCTTCAGCGGGCCAAGGGGAGATGTCAGCCTGTCGCCCACGCGCCCGTTTGCGAGCCGGGCAAGTTCCATGGAAGAGCCGCCGATGTCGCAGGCAAGGCCGTAAGATCCGGGCCAGCCAAGCAGAACGCCTTGCGCCGAGATGCGGGCTTCTTCCTCGCCGTCGATCACATAGATTTTGACGCCTGTTGCCGCTTCAACCTCGGCGCAAAAGTCTGGCCCGTCCGCTGCTTCGCGTACGGCTGCCGTGGCGACCACGGACAATGGTGAAATCCCCATGCCTTCGGCCAATGTGGTAAAGCGGATCATCGCGGCCAAAGCGCGCTTGCGCCCCTCGGGGTTCAGTTTGCCGGTCTCAGAGAGGCCCGCGCCCAAAGCGCACATGATCTTTTCGTTGTAGAAATAAGCGGGCGATCGCGCGGCCCCGTCAAAAACCACAAAACGAACGGAGTTGGAACCGACGTCTACAACTCCAAGGCGCGAGAGTTTTCGCGCTTCTGGGCCGTCGAAGATGGGCTTGCCAAAGGGGCCCCAGCCTCCGGGATGGCTATCGGCTGTGCCGTCCATGCGCACTCCTCATTACGTGCTGATACCCAATCGCAGGGCATAGATTCTGTCAATGTGATCCGGGGTCAATCGTGGTCATGGGTCAGGGTCGGTACATCTGAGGCCCCCGCCGATCCGCGTCCCGAGAGCGACGGGTTTTCCATAAAGAACCGGTGACAGTTAAAGGCGAACTCGCCCTCTGGCATTTGAATGCGGGTGAATGTCCCGTCCGGGCCCATCGTCCAGCTTTGGGCGACATCGGCCATATTTGCGGCCATGATCTGATCCATGATCTGCGCGCGCACCGTTTTATTGCGGATTTCGACCATTGTCTCCACGCGTCGCGTCAGGTTGCGGCCCATCCAATCGGCGGACGAGATATAAACACGCGCCTTGTTGGAGGGGATCTCTTTGCCGTTGCCGAAGATGACAATCCGGCTGTGTTCCAGAAACCGCCCAACGATGGATTTGACGCGAATGTTCTCACTCAGGCCCTTGATACCCGGGCGCAGGCCGCAGATGCCGCGAATAACGAGGCTGATTTTGACACCGGCCTGGCTCGCCGCATAAAGCGCGTCGATGACGTCGACTTCGACAAGGCTGTTCATCTTGGCCCAGATCACCGCCGGTTTGCCGTTTCGCGCGTTCTCGGCCTCGGCCTCAATGCTCTCGATCAGGCTGGACTTGAGGTTGATGGGCGAGATGGAGAGGTTCTCGAGCCCTTCAGGCTGTGCATATCCGCCGATATAGTTGAACACTTTGGTGGCGTCGCGGCCAAGGGCTGGATCGCAGGTAAAGAGCGACAGGTCTGTGTAAATACGGGCCGTGATAGGGTGGTAGTTGCCCGTGCCAAAGTGGGTGTAGGTCACCAGCTTGTCCCCCTCACGCCGCACCACGACACTGATCTTGGCGTGGGTCTTGTATTGGGTGAAACCGTAAACCACATGGGCGCCTGCGCGTTCCAGCCGCCGCGATTGCCGGATGTTCGCGGCCTCATCAAAACGCGCGCGGAGCTCTACGAGGGCCGTGACTGATTTGCCGTCTTCCGCGGCCTCGCACAGGGCCTCCACAATCGGGGAGTTGCGCGACGTGCGGTAGAGCGTTTGCTTAATCGCCACTACGTTGGGATCACGGGCGGCCTGCTGCAAAAAGCGGATGACGTTATCAAACGTCTCATAAGGGTGGTGCAGCAACATGTCCTTCTGCCGGATTGCGGCAAACATGTCGCCCTCGTGATCTTGCACCCGCTCAGGCACGCGCGGGGTGAAAGAGGGCCAGAGAAGATCTGGCCGCGCATCGGTGACAAGCTCGGACAGGTCGCTGATGCCAACGAGGCCGCTGACTTCAACAACTTCTTCTTCTGAGACTGGAAGCTCTTCCATCACCATCCGCTTCAGCGCCGCCGGCGCGCCGGAAGAAATCTTCATCCTTACGACTTCGCCCCGCTTGCGGCGTTTGAGGGCGGTTTCAAACTCGCGCACCAGATCTTCGGCTTCGTCCTCAACCTCAAGGTCGCTGTCCCGCAGTACGCGGAAGGCGCAGCTGCCCTTGACCTTGTAGCCGGGGAAGAGCCGGTCCAGATGCATCACAAGCAAGTCTTCGAGCGGCAGGACGCGTTTCCCATCCGCGCTGGGAAGGGTGACAAAACGATCGATCTGATGCGGCACGGGCAACAGCGCGTTCAGGGGGCGTTTGTCCTTCTTGCGTTCCAGTTGAAGCGCGAGTGCCAGCCCTTCGTTCGGGATGAAAGGAAAGGGGTGCGCGGGGTCAATGGCCAAAGGGGACAGCACTGGAAAGACATCGTTCAGAAAGACGTCCGCCAAATAGCTCTCATCCGCCTCCGTCACATCGCTGACTGACATGATCGCAATACCTTCCCCCGCAAGCTCGGCGCGCAAGAGGGCATAGACCTCTTGCTGCCGGGCCATCAGCGCGCGGGCGTCCGTGTCGATCAGGCGCAATTGCTCGGCTGGGGAAATGCCGTCTGCTGCAGGTGTGGTGTTCCCTGCCTGTGCCAATTCTCGCAAGCCCGCGACGCGGACGGTGTAGAATTCGTCGAGGTTGGTGGCAGAGATAGAAAGAAACCGCAGCCGTTCAAGCAGTGGAACCTTCGGGTTTTCCGCTTCTTCCAGAACACGCAGGTTGAAGCCCAGCCATGACAATTCTCTGTTCATGAACCGCGCAGGCCCTGTCAGATCTGCGTCGATCGTTCCGGGTTCGCAAAACGGCGCTTGAAGGAAATCGGCTTGGGTCATCGCGGGGTCACTCTTTAAGGGGAGGGGGTATCCTGCTGTTTTGCGGCGATTATGTCCAGAACCTCCCGCGCGATGGGTCGTGTGATGGCGGATTTGCGAGAGAGGGCGGCAGTATCTAGCGCGGCAGCAATCTCTGCCGCAGCTGCAAAAGAGCGTTCCATCCGTCCGGTGACATAGGAAATGACGTCTGGTGCCGGCATGATCTGTCTGTCGGCAAAATGTTTAAGCAGCACGACGCGCAGCAGATCATCATCGGGTTCCGAGATTTGCACCACTGTTGCAGCTTGCATCCGGCTGGCAAGGTCCGGCAGGGCAATAGACCAACGGCTGGGCGGTGTTTGCGCCGTTAAAAGCAAATGTCCGCTCGTCGCTCGCAGGTGGTTGTGCAGATGAAACAGATATTCTTCCCCGACACTCCGCAAATGTTCCATATCTTCGACGATGACAGCGGCACCGGGGCGGGGCAGGTCCATCAGGCCTTTGAGAGTGCCTGCGCTATGAACTTCGGCACCTGACTGCTGTGCCCAAACCTGTGCCAAGTGGCTTTTGCCACTGCCCTTCGGACCAATGAGGGCGAGTTTGCCGTCTGGCCACGATTGCGGCTCGCGCACCATCGCGAAGGCCTGCGCGTTGGCGGGGGCAACAAAGTAGTCATCCGCCCCAAGCGCGACGCTCACAGGCAAATCAAAGCTCAATTGCTGAGGCATTACTCGTCCTTGGGCTGAGGTTCAGGCGGCGTGTTGCCGGAGTAGAGGAGCGAGGCCTGATATTGTTCGATCCCGAAACGGGTCAGCACCCCGATCATTGCCGCGACCGGCACGGCGACGAGTAGGCCGACAAAGCCAAACAATGCGCCGAAGACGGACAACGCAAAAATCAGCCAGACAGGATGCAAGCCAACACTGGAACCCACCAGTTTGGGCGTCAGGAAATTGCCCTCAATCACCTGGCCTGCAACGAAGATGAGGATGACGATGCCGATGCGGAACCATTCCGGCTCGGGCGCGGCACCCCAGAACTGGAACAACGCGAGGCCAATCGCCAGCCCGCCGCCGACAATTGCCCCGACGTAGGGAATGAAGGACAGAAGTCCGGCGACAAGACCAACGACAAGGCCAAAGTTCAGCCCGGCCAGCATCAAAGCAATTGCGTAAAACAGCCCTTGGATCAGCATCACCGTGCCTTGCCCGCGGATGAAAGAGGCCAGCGTATCGTCGATTTGACGCCCCAAATTGCGGATGGTTCCTACGTGGTCTCGTGGCAGAAGGTCATCAATGCGGGCGACCATGCGGTCCCAATCGAGCAATAGATAGAAAGCCACAACGGGCACGATGACTAACAATACAAGGATGTTGACGATACCCGCGGCCGAAGAGAGGACGGAGCGCGCCAGATCACCTGCGCTGTCGGACAACCGTTGCATCACGTTGGCGAGCTGCGTGCGGATGGCGCCCGTCTCGTCCATAGCGGACGGGAAGTTAGTGTTCAGCCACGTCTCAAACCGGGCAACGATATCGGGCCATTGCTGGGCCAGTTGAACGGCCTGCGAGGAAATAAGCGATACGGCCGGGAGAAGGATGACGATGAAACTAAAGATCGCAATGAGCGCAATCAAGGTTACGGCCACCGTGCGGCTAAGACCCATCCGCTCCATCCTGTCCGCAATTGGATCGAGACAGTAGGCAATTGCGCCGCCCAATATGAAGGGCAGGATCACATCGCCCAGAAACCACAAAAGCAGCACGAATACGGCTGCTCCAATTCCCCAGTATTTGGCTTGTTCCCGGACGGTAAGGGCCATGGTGTGTCCTTGTACTTGCGGCGTATGGCTATTCTAGGACATGGCCCATGTCCTGTAACCTTGCAAGTGTGGCCCCCGCGCTATTCACACGAGGGCCGCGATATTTTAGTGGCAGGCCGGGCGTGTGCCGGGCAGCAGAACCTTGTCGATGACATGGATAATGCCGTTGTCGGCCTCGATGTTGGCGATGATGACGTTGGCCACGTCGCCTGTGCCGTCGGCAATGGTTACGCCGGACGCGTCAGAGGTGATGCACAAACGCTCGGTGTCGAGGATCGGGCGGAATGTGTTGGACCCTTGGGGGAACATGTTGGCCGACAGGCGGCGGTCATCGACGTGGTAAAGCAACACGTTCGTCAGTTGATCGCGGTTCTCTTCCATCAGGAGTGTTTCAACCGTGCCTTCGGGCAGAGCGGCGAAAGCTTCGTTGACGGGGGCGTAGACGGTAAAGTTGCCGGGGCCTGCGAGCGTGTCGACCAGGCCAGCGGCGCTGACGGCAGCGACCAGTGTCGAGAAGCGCTCGTCATTCGAAGCGATCTCGGCGATTGAAGCGGCGTTTGCAGAGGCGGCCAGTGTCGAGGCGACAGCAGCGGCGGCGAATTTAGCTTTGAAAGTCATATCAGAGTTCCCATTTGGTTATTGGACACATGTCTTGGTGCATGTGACAGGTCTTACGGGGCCTCCGGACGTGCAGGATCATTTCTCACGGATATGTCAGCGTGTTGAAACGACCGCGATTTTCTTTGAACCACGTCATGTCTTTCTGCGTATTGCGCGCCCGAGCGGGCTATCCTACACCAACGAGAACCGCGCCGTTTTCAAAGGATATGATCCCATGCGTATGAGCCGCTATTTTCTGCCCGTGTTGAAGGAAACGCCGCGTGAGGCGCAGATTGTCAGCCACCGCTATATGTTGCAGGCGGGCATGATCAAACAGGCGAGCGCCGGGATCTATTCGTGGCTGCCTTTGGGGTATAAGGTGCTGAAAAAGATCGAAAATATCGTGCATGAAGAACAGGCGCGCGCAGGCCATCATGCAATGCTGATGCCCACGATCCAATCGGCTGATCTATGGCGCGAAAGTGGGCGCTATGATGCCTACGGTGATGAGATGCTGCGTATCAAGGACCGGGGCGACCGTGACATGCTGTTCACGCCAACAGCTGAGGAGCTGGTAACAGACATCTTCCGCAGTCACGTGACGTCCTATAAAGATTTGCCGCTGACGCTCTACCAAATCCAGTGGAAGTTCCGCGATGAGGTGCGCCCCCGCTTTGGCGTCATGCGCGGGCGCGAGTTCTACATGAAGGACGGCTACAATTTTGACCTGACCAAAGAGGACGCGCTGCACGCCTACAATCGTCATTTGGTCAGCTACCTGCGCACGTATGAGCGGATGGGCCTCAAGGCGATCCCTATGCGCGCAGATTCTGGCCCTATCGGCGGCGATGACACGCATGAATTCCTCGTGCTGGCCGAGACGGGCGAGAGCGAGGTGTTTTACGACAGCGCCGTGACCGACCTGACCTTTGGCGACCGTGAGATTGATTTCAACGACAAGGCTGCCTGTGCCGCCATCATGGAAGAATTTACGACGAAATACGCCCGCACGGATGAAACTCATGATGAGGCTCTGTTCAACGCCATCCCAGAGGCGCGCCGCCGTACGGCGCGCGGCATTGAAGTCGGGCAAATCTTCTACTTTGGCACCAAATATTCCGATGCTCTGAATGCGGCTGTCGACAATGGCGAGGGCGGCAAGGTCAACGTCCACATGGGCAGCCACGGTATCGGTGTCAGCCGCTTGCTTGGCGCGATCATTGAGGCAAGCCATGATGACAAAGGCATCATCTGGCCCGAAGGCGTGACGCCGTTCCACGTGGGTATCCTGAACATGCGCAGCGGGGACGAGGAAGCGGATGCCGCTTGTGAGGCGCTTTATGCCGCGTTCCAGGCGCTGGGCCTTGATCCGCTGTATGATGACCGCGACGAACGTGCCGGGGCCAAGTTTGGTACGATGGACATGATCGGCCTGCCGTGGCGGATCACCGTCGGACCGCGCGGCCTGAAGAATGGCGTGGTCGAGCTTACCAACCGTCGCACAGGCGAAAGCGAAGAGCTGCCGCCCGAAGAGGCAATCTCCAAGGTGGCCGCTGTCTACGCGAGTCTCTAAACTCTCGCCAGAATGCCGCACGCGTGCTATCCTGTCCGGCAACAATATGTCGAAACAGGCAGGCACGAGCAGATGGTTAAAGTCCTCACCATGGTTGGCGGGGTGGCGGGGGCGTTTGTCCTGTCACAAGCGCCGGAATTTTCGCAGCAATATGTGCAACGTTTGGCGGGGCAGGTGGATGCGCTGACAACGATTGTCGTCGATTTTGATCGGTCGGCTGTAGAGGCGGGCTTTGGCCGCGAAGAGGCCTTGCAGCAATTGACCGGCACTCCGTTCCTTTTGGATCGACAGGCCGATATGCGGCGCACCTTTGCCCGGCATGCACGGCTGAGCGAAGATTTGGCCGTTTTGAGAGAGGCCGCACCAATGCAACGCCTGACGTTGCTGCACCGCCATCGGGATGTTGAGACTGTCACGGCCACCTGGTCCGATTTTGCACCAGCCGTCCCGGCTTCGGCAGCGGGCCTTGTGGCCGGTGGGGTGGGTTTTGCCGCGGGCGGCGGGGTGTTGGCCGCGCTGGGCGTGCTGATCATGGCTCCGCTTCGACGCCTCCGCGCCAAGCGGACCGAGTCGCCCGTGCGGTCGGAACCGATCTTGCGCAAACCGCCCGTTGTCCTGAAGGATCCAAACCGACCAGTATTGATGGGAGAGACGCGATGACACAGGCCTTGATCACATGGGGCGGCTGGGACGGGCACGAGCCTGACAAAGTCGCTGAAATCTTCCGCGTGATGTTGGAAAGCGCCGGGATGGACGTCTACGTGACGGACACCGTGGCCGTATTCGATGATCCCGACTATCTGCAAACGCTCGACCTTATCGTGCCAGTCTGGACGATGAGCAGCCTGAGCCGTGAGGCCGCAGGCCATGTTTCAGAGGCGGTCGCGCGGGGAACGGGTTTAGCCGGTTGCCACGGCGGCATGTGTGATGCTTTTCGCGACAACACGCTATGGCAGTTCATGACAGGTGCCAATTGGGTGGCCCACCCGGGAGGGGACGGCGTGCCGCACCGGGTCAATATCACCTCCGATGATCCGCTCGTCGCGGGATTGGAAGATTTTGATGTGTCGACCGAACAATATTATCTGCACGTGGACCCCGCGAACAAAGTTCTTGCTACCACGCGCACCAACGTCGTGACTTGGTACCACAGCCCAAACGGCTCGGTCGATATGCCCGTGGCCTGGACCCGATCGTGGGGACATGGCCGGGTGTATTACAACGCACTTGGTCATCAGGCCAATGTCATTGCGGACGGCCCTGCGCATGAGATGCTGCGACGCGGGTTGCTTTGGGCGGCGGAAGGCAAGGCCCTTGCCGCTGGGCAAGACGTCGCCCAATGGCAGGCCGAGGGGAACCATTTCTAGCCATCGCTTGACCACATCCGGCAATCCCGCCACACAGGCGGAACCCGACGGCGTGAGGAGTTTCCATGGCAGGCAGCACAGCTCCATTCTCTCGATTTGAGTGGATGATCGCGTGGCGCTATATCCGCGCCAAACGCGCCGAAGGCGGTGTATCTGTGATGACATGGATCAGCCTGATCGGGGTGACGCTGGCCGTTTTCGCTCTCGTGGCGACACTGGCATTGCGCTCTGGCTTTCGGGCGGAGTTCATTGACACGATGCTCGGCGCCAATGCCCATGTCACCGTCTACAAACAGACGCCGATTGCGGGCACCAACATCATCAGCCAACAAATCGCGGACTATGATGATTTGACCGACGCTCTGGATGCTGTGCCCGGTGTGCTGCGCGCTGCGCCGCTTGTCCGCGGGCAGGTGATGGTGAACCGTGGCAACAACAATCTGGGTGTTCAGGTCTATGGCATCACAGGCGAGGATTTGGCCGCGATCCCGCTTGTTGCGCAGTCTCCGGATGAGAGTTTTGGCGACCTTGGCCGATTTGATGAAGGCATTGCCATCGGATCCGGCATCGCCCGCGATCTGGGCGTCACACTTGGGGACCGGATCAGGATCATCTCTCCTAACGGTGCGCGCACGGCTGTGGGGACTAGCCCACGCGTGGGGGCCTATGAGGTGGTTTATGTTTTCTCCACTGGGCGGTTTGAGATTGACGGCACCCGCATCTATATGCCGCTCGCCGAAGCGCAAAGCTTTTTCAATCGCGATGGTGTGGTGGATGAGATTGAGGTCATGCTGGATGAGCCGGAAAGTGTAGAGGGCATCGTCCCAGACTTGATCGCAACCTCTGGCGCGGGCGCCTTCCTTTGGACATGGCGCGAGAATGCGTCCGGTTTCAACCGCGCCCTCGATATGCAAGACAACTTCATCTTTATCCTGCTGTCGATGCTGGTTCTCATCGCCTCTCTCAACATCGTGTCAGGGCTTGTGATGCTCGTGAAAAACAAAGGGCGTGACATCGGAATTTTGCGGACAATGGGGCTGAGCGAGGGATCCGTCCTGCGGGTCTTTTTCCTTGTTGGTGCATCTATCGGGACGATAGGCACGATTGCCGGCGTGGTTTTGGGGGCGGTGTTCTCATGGAACATCCATCACATCTATGCGCTCGTTGATCGTCTCTCGGGTAACGGTGTCGAGCGGCTGGAGGCACAGGGCTTTTTCTTTCCCGATGCCATTCTCGAGCCCGGTGATATCGCAGCGACCGTCGTCCTCAGCCTCGCGCTTAGCTGGCTCATCACCCTGTTTCCAGCACGACGTGCGGCCCGCATGAACCCTGTTGAGGCTTTGCGCTATGAGTGATGCAGCCGCAGCCCTGTCTCTGACGGGCATCACCAAAGCCTACAATCACGGCAAACCAAATGAGGTGAGCGTGCTGCGCGGCGTCGATTTGGAGGTTGCCGCTGGCGAAGTTGTGGCACTCGTTGCGCCCTCGGGCGCGGGCAAATCCACGCTGCTGCATATCGCGGGATTGCTGGATGTGGCTGACAGCGGAACAGTCAGCTTGGCGGGGCAGGATTTCTCCAAACTATCGGACCGCAAGCGAACGGCGGCGCGGCGGCAGGACATCGGCTTTATCTATCAGTTCCACCATTTGCTGCCCGAGTTCACGGCGCTCGAAAACGTTGCTCTGCCGCAATACGCCAATGGCGTCCTAGCCGCCGAGGCGCAAGCACGGGCGCTTGATCTGTTGTCCCGCGTTGGGGTGGATGGCCGTGCCGATCACCGCCCAGCGGCCCTCTCGGGAGGCGAGCAACAACGGGTCGCCTTTTGTCGTGCCTTGGCAAACGAGCCGCGCCTATTGCTGGCCGATGAGCCGACGGGCAACCTTGATCCCGGCACGTCGGATCAGGTTTTTGAGGCACTGATGGCCCTCGTTCGCGACACTGGGCTTGCCGCTGTCATCGCCACCCACAACCCAGAGCTTGCGGCCCGAATGGACCGCATCGTTCGCCTCGATCATGGAAAGTTGAGTGCTGCATGAAGATCACCGTTCAAGAGATTGAAGAAACGTCGAAATCTGCGATGAGAGCGCATGGCGCGGCGCATTGGCAGGCCTCTGAAGTCGCGCGTGCGGTCGCGAGGGCGGAGGCCACTGGCAACATCATCTGTGGGCTCTACTACCTCGAAAGTTATTGCACCCAGCTGCACTCAGGCCGGGTGAACGGCACGGTTGAGCCGGAGGTTTCATCGCCAAAACCGGGCAGCATTTATGTAGACGCCAAATTCGGCTTTGCCCAACCTGCGTTCGCGCGCGGGCTCAGCCCTGCGATTGAGGCCGCGAAGACCAACGGCATCGCAAGCCTTGCGGTCGGTCACGCGCACACTTGTACGTCACTGGGGTTTTTCACCGAACAGATCGCGGCGGCGGGACTGATCGGCATCGGCATGACCAATGCCTCGGCCATCGTCGTCCCACCCGGTGGTACGCAACCCACGATTGGCACGAACCCCATCGCTTGCACTGTGCCAGGCACGCCCGATCCTGCAATGCATTTCGATTTCTCAACCTCTGCCGTGGCCTTGGGCAAGATTACAATGGCCAAAGCCGCAGGCGAGAGCATCCCCCTCGGCTGGGCCGTAGATGCTGCGGGTCAACCCACAACTGACCCTGCCGAAGCGTTGAAGGGCGGGCTGGTCAGCACTGGGGAGTACAAGGGTTGGGGGCTTGGCCTGATGGTTGAGCTTTTGGCGGCTGGCATGACGGGCGGCGTGACATCGCAAAACGTCAAAGGGCTAAAGCTGCCAGACGGTGCGCCACACGACCTCGGCCAGTTCTACATTCTGATCGATCCGGCGACCCATGGTGCCGCTTTCGCTGATAGGCTGGCGGAAGTCGCTGCTGCGGTCTCGGCGCAAGACGGCGCGCGCATTCCCGGCGCGCAGCGGCGCGTGATGACCGAGGTTGATGTGCCCGATGCGCTCTGGACACGGGTTCTCGAATTGGCAGGGTGACGCGCACCCACGGGCTTGTGAATTGCTCGTCTCCTTTGGTCCGCTATCTCTGCGGGAGACACCTAAGGAGTTGTGTGATGAAAATCTTGGTAACAGCGGTGATGATACTCGGGGCCAGCGCGGCGCAGGCGGGGCCGATTAGCTTTGCCTCTGGCTGGGCGGAGCAGCGGCTGCAGATTTTCAATTCGAACGATTACAGCTTTGGTAATTCGCTTGGCATCGTGTCCGAAGGGGCCGTGTCATTGGCGTGGACCCGAACAAGCCGCGCCGATTGGGACAGCACCGGTGCGTCATGGTCATGGGACGTCAGCGCCTCGGTACCGGCGACAGACCTCGCGCGGCGGGGCGGGGATGATCGCAATATCTCGGTCTATTTTGTTTTCCTGCCCGAAGACATCGCGGCCTCAATGGAGGGGGCCAACATCCGTCAGCTGAACGGCAATCCCAACGTGCGCATCCTGCAATACGTCTGGGGCGGCGCCTACGGCCGGGGCACGCAAGTCGGCTCGCCCTATGCGCCGGGGCAGAGCGTGACCGTGGCCCTGCGGCAGGCGGGCACCGGCAGTCATTCGGAGAACGTTGATCTGGCAAGGGACTTTCGCGCGGCCTTTGGCACAGAGCCGGGCGCGCTTGTGGGCCTCGCGGTATCTGCGGACAGCGATGACACCGACAGCGTTATCCGTGCGTCCGTCAGCAATCTGGTGCTGCGCTAAGGGTCGCAAATCTGCGGCGTGACCAACTCGGGGTAGGGCACGCGGACGTTTTGCGCCAAGGGCTCGCTGAGGGGTGGTAGCGCGAAGTATTCGGACAATACGCCATGCAGCCGTACGGTCCGCGCCGCCTCGGGGGCGAGGGCGCGGCAGCATATGTATTCCTCCATCATCGCACCTTGCTGTTCATAGCCAAAGCTGAGGAAATCGGCAGAGGTTTCGGGGTTGATCAAATAGGGATCGCGCTGGGTCACATGCTCATACGCGGCGCGCAGCGGGTGATAGCCGGTCAGATCACGGTTCTGCCATTGCCAGACGTGCACCATTTCATGACCAAAGAGCATGGCGGCGGGCAGGTAGATGCTGTCGGGGAAATTCGGCATGAAATCATCGGTATAGACGCCGTCTTTGATGTAGATGTCATTGAACACCACAGCGGCGAGGGGGGAGACTGTGACTGTCTGCCCCTCCGGCGCGGGCCAAATCCGCTGCTGGCAGGTGGTGCGGGCGCGGACAGGCACAGTGCGCTCGGGCGCAAAGGGCAGCCCCTCCACCACCCGCGCAAACCGCGGCGCCTGAGGCCCCTGGATCGCTTGGGTAAACGCAACTTCGCTGTCGGTCAGTGGCCTGCCGCAGGACATGAGGAGGAGAGCGATGAGGAGTGGGCGCATGGGCAGTCCTGTGGCTGGGTCAGC
>JAHDDU010000027.1 GCA_020629175.1 Flavimaricola sp.
ACGCTTTGGGTCGTCTCGTTCGTTACCCTTAGCCTCGCTCTCGTTTTCATCGGCGAGCTTGTGCAAACCGGAGGCGCACGGCCGGGCAGCCAATATGGCGACCCGACACTCATGCCAAGCTTGCTTGTCGCGCACAGCAATCTCACGGTGTTTAGCCTGATAACGGTCATCATCGCCTTTGGGATGCGCGCCGCGTTTATGCCGGTATTTGCATCAAGTGCGATTGGACGCGCGCCACGAGGCCTGTACCGTACTGTCTTTACGGGGTTTGGAGACTCTTTGTGGAACAACATGTTCGTCCTGCTTTTCGTGGCCGCAGTCCCCGCAGCGGCCGTAGCGACGCTCGATGTAGCCGTTGAGCAGTTTAGTGTGATTGGTCTGCTCGCGAGTGAGTTACCGGACTTGGTTCTTGGCACGGTCTCGGGTGAAGAGATCAGCATCAATCTTGGATCCCTCGTTGTTGTGATAGGGGCGGCCTTGCTTTCACTTTGGCTGTTTTGCCTGCAATGCGCGTCGGCGGCGCTCAGCTTTGAGGCGGCATCTGGCAAGGGACCAGCCCAGCAAAAACGCACGGTGGCGGAGCCAAAAGAGGACATCGGCGCCCTGCTGCGCGAGCGCATGGCAAGAAACCAACTAGGCGGTTGAGGCAGCAAACAGCCCCTTGATCCCCACAATATGAGAGGCTTTTGCACTTAAAGCGTCCCCTGCAAGTGCCGCCGCTTCGCCCATGACATCCTCTGACAGGCGGTCAAACAGGCCCCATGACAAGGCCTCTGCCGCTTCGATTTTTTGGCCGGCCATTAAGATCATCTTGGCCCGAGACGGGCCGACCAAGGCGGCCAGTCGTTTAGGATCAGATGGTTGCGGCAAAAAGCCCAGTTTCATGACCGGGTAAAAGACCTTCGCCGTTGGAACCGCAACCCGCAGATCACAGGCGAGCACCATACCCATAGCACCGCCTGCGACGGTTCCGTTCAGAGCCGCAATGGTGAGGCCGCCAAAGGCCGCAATGGCCCCCGAAAGACGTTCCCACTGGGGCGAGACTGCAAGGCCAGCCTTTGCCGCATCAAGGTCCGCGCCCGCCGAGAACACTCGCCCTGCCCCTGTCAGGATCAGCACCTTTGACGCCTGAGCGGCCAAGACCGCATCGGCCAAATCGCTCAACATCTGCTCGGTCAGGGCGTTGGCCTTGTCAGGGCGATTGAGTGTGAGGATGGTGCACTCGCCGTCTTGTCGGATCTCAATCATAGAACACCGATGGCGCGACGAATGTCTTCTTCTCTCAGTGAGACATCGGCGCCCAAATGGGCATCCGCCTCGGCGCCACACATCCACACAAGGCATTTGGCCACCCATTCCGGCGGAATGTGATCCTCCCATTCCAGCTGGCTGACCGGGTTGATGCCGCTGGCCTTGATGTCACGCTGCATTTGCGTGGCGACCGTGCCGGGCGAAAGACCCAGCGCGCGAATACCGTCTGCGCGGTTTTCTTTATCAAGACAGCGCGTCAGCATGAGCGCTGCCGCCTTGGAGCTGCAATAATGCGACCACGCCTCCACCGGTCCATAGGCTGCGCCAGAAGAGATCGTGATAACGGTGCCGCCGCCCTGCTCTTGCATCACAGGGACCGCGGCGCGCATGCCGTTGAACACGCCCTTGACGTTAATGTCTATGACATGGCCCCAGCTGTCTGGGTCCGCCGTGGACAAATGTGAAATCGGTTCAATGACACCGGCGTTGCCGATCAACACGTCAAGCGATCCAAAGGTCTGGACACAGGCATTCACCGCCGCCTCTACCTCCCAATACCGGCTGACATCGCAAGGAATGGCAAGCGCCTTATCCCCCAGCTCGCCTGCCAGATCGGCGATGGCCTCGCGCCCGCGGGCCAGCAAGGCAACGTTTGCTCCCTCGTTCACGAACAACCGTGCCGCCGCCGCACCAATGCCACGGCTTGCACCAGTGATCAGAACTGTTTTTCCGCTCAACTCCATAATTCTGCCATCCTTATCTTTTCCTCACGGACGCGTGAGCTTAACTAAGCCCCATTCAGCGTCATGTTTTTCCTGACCTTGACCCAATCAGGGCGGCAGGGAAAGCTAACACAAATTTAAATGATCTGGGAAAGGTCCCTCATATGTTTTCACCACGAACTCTTTTGCCACTCAGCGCGGCGGCCATGCTGCTTGGGTCAACCGCGATCGCGGATGTGACAGCGGCAGACGTCTGGGCCGATTTTCAAGAAAGCCTTTCAGTTTACGGCGATGAACAAATCTCAATCGGGTCCGAGAGCGTCGACGGTGATACGCTGACCGTATCTGACATTCAGATTGAAATGCTGGACCCGCAGGCTGATATGGCTGTGCGCATGACAGTTGACGCCATGAGCTTTACAGATCAGGGCGATGGAACGGTCCTGATCACCATGTCCGAAACCATGCCGATTTCGTTCACCGATCTGGAGGGCGAAAATGGTTTGACCGCGTCTCTCCGCACAACGGGCCTCAACATCGTTGCATCCGGCACACCCGATGAGCTGACCTACGATATCACTGCTGCCACTTATGGGATCACGCTCGACTCTGTCAGCGACTTTGGGGAGACCATTCCGATTGACGCCGCATTCACCATGAACGGCGTGACCGGCACCTATGTCATCCGTCCTGGCGATATTCGTGAGACTGTGTACGAACTGAATGGCGACCGGCTCGACCTGTTTGTCGACTTTGACGACCCATCCGAACAAGCCCGCTTCAACATCTCAGGCCAAATTGCCAACTTTGCAACTGCGGGCCGCGCGAGTGCGCCGACAGATATTTCGTTTGATGATCCCGAAAACGTTGACCTGAGCGACATCGACATCGAAGGCGGCTACACCTTTGGCGAACTTGCCTACGTGTTTGACTTTCTTGATGGCAATGATGGTGCCAGCGGCACAATCCAAGCGGCCGGAGGCCTTTTGGACCTGACATTCAACTATGATCTGGTGAGCTATGAGACCGCTGTCCAGGGGTTGCAGGCGGATGTTATGGTCAACGGCTTCCCCTTCCCGATTAATATTGCAGCGGCCGAATACGGCCTGAACTTCGCCATGCCGTTGAGCCAATCGGAGGAGCCTGCGCCAATGTCAATTGGCATCAACATCACCGAGCTTGGGATCAACGATGAAATCTGGATGCTGGGCGATCCGGCTGGCCAGCTGCCGCATGATCCGGTAACCGCGCAGATCGGTATCTCCGGCACGGTCAAGATGCTCTTCGACCTGCTTGACCCAGAGCAGCAAATGGCGATGGCCATGGCCGCAATGCCAGCCGAGCCGCATTCGGTGCAGATCGATACGCTCAACATTGACGCATTGGGCCTGCAGGTCACTGGTGAGGGTGCCTTTACCTTTGACAACACCGATATGCAGACAATCCCCGGCGTCCCACGTCCCGAAGGTTCGGTGACGGTAAATGCTGCTGGCCTGAACGGTCTACTGGACACGCTCGTCAACATGGGGCTGGTTCCAGCCGATCAGATCATGGGCGCCCGGATGATGATGGGAATGTTCGCCACATCAACAGGTGACGATCAGCTGACATCGACGTTGGAAATGAATAGCGAGGGTCATCTTATCATCAACGGGCAACGGCTGCCCTTGTGATAAGAAAAACACCGAAGAAAAGCCGCGGTTCGCCGCGGCTTTTCGCATTTTCACAGGCCATCCTGCGGCAAGCTATCGCAAACGCCGACCACATCGGTATGCTAGGCTTGAGCCACCAGACACACCACCCGGGAGACCTGAATGCGCCGAACCACCCTCATCAACACCACCGCGGCAACCGCTTTTTGCTCTATCGCCGCTCATACGGCATTTGCGGATATCACAGCCGCCGACGTTCGCGCTGCCAGTGATGCAGTGATCGCAGCGACCGGTGGTTCAAGCACCTACGACGTGCGCCAATCCGGGGCCGTGACCACTTATGAAAACAACGTCATCACCTACAGGTTTCCGTTCGGCTTTGGCAGTGTCTCGATCGAGATGCCAACCTACACGGCCTCCGAACAGGCAGACGGCACCGTCCTGATCGACTATCCAGATGCGTACGACATTGTTCTGAGTGGCAACCTGAACGGTCTGGGCGCAGGAACGGCAACACTCGCCACGACCACCATAGGCGAACGTATCGTGGCAAGCGGATCCACAGGCGAAGTGACGTTTACAACCCTCGCTGACAGCACAAACCTAACGCTCACCAGCTACAGCATAACGAGCGCGGACGTTGCGAACGTCGAAGTTGACCTGAGCGCGTCGATCACTGACATGAGCAACACCACCACAATCTCAGTGGGCGATATGATCGAGATCGACGGGACCACCGCCTTTGGCGGCATCGAAACCGTTTTCCAATTCACAACGCCCGACGGCGCCACGGCTGAACAAAGGACCGAAGCCCTTGCCCAAACGAGCGCGTCAAGCATGGCGCTCGTCCCCGGCGGCATAGACATCATGAACATGGCTGCGGCATTGGCCAATGGGATGAGCATTGAGGCTGCGACGACAACGCAGGGTTCTGCCTCTTCCAGCGTCGTGACATCGGGGCTGGGCACGATCATTCAGCAGCAGTTGCAGACGACCGGCCCCGGCAATTCAACCCTGAGCTTCAGCCGAGATGGCTTGGACCTGCAAGCCGAAGGGGCGGACCTTGTGGTTGAAATGATCCAGGAATTTCTGCCGGAACCGATCAAGTTTGATGTGGCTACCATGTCCCTGGGCCTCGCGCTGCCGGTTATGGCGGATGAGGCTGCACAGGATTTCCAGTTTGCCATGGACTTGGGCGCAGTGCGGATGGGCCCCGGCATTTGGAACATGTTTGATCCAAACAAAGAGCTGGACCGCAGCCCCGGCGACCTGCGGTTTGACATCGCTGGAACCGGCGTTTTGTCAGCCGATCTTTTGAACTTTGCTCAGATCATCCCGATGCTGGAATTCGGGCAGTCACCTGTGGAGATTCAATCGGTTGAGTTGCGCGATCTGAACGTCGCAGCCTTGGGCGCCGTGGCAACGGCGACGGCGGCGTTTGAACTCGATAACTCAGATCTCTTCACTTACCCCGGCTTTCCCAAGCCTGTCGGTGGATTGTCCTTTACCCTCGACGGGTTGAACACAGCATTGGACCAATTGGTGGCCATCGGCGCCCTTGCGCAAGACGACGTCTTTGGGATGCGCATGATGACCGGCATGGTCGCGCAATCCACTGGCGAAGACAGTCTCGCCGGAATCATCGAACTGGACGAAAACGGGGGCATCACAGCCAACGGGCAGCGCCTCCGTTAGATGCTGATCGGTCTTGACCATATCCAACTGGCTATGCCCGAAGGTGCGGAGAAAGAAGCTGTCGCTTTCTACTCAGGTATCCTCGGGCTGATCCAGATTGCAAAGCCTGCGGCCCTTGCGGGCCGTGGGGGCGTCTGGTTCGAGGGCCCGCAGATATCCGTGCATCTGGGTGTCGAGACACCTTTTGCCCCGGCGCGCAAAGCGCATCCCGCGTTCCGGGTCGCATCGCTGGACGCTATGGTTGCGCACCTTGACGCGACCGAGACGGCCTACACCCCAGATGCCGATCTGCCGGGCATTCGGCGGGTTTTTGTGGCCGATCCCTTTGGCAATCGCATAGAGTTGCTTGAACGGGTTTAGCCCTCTCTTGCCCCGGACGCCTATCCGGCATACCTCCGCTCTATGACGCAAAACCTCTCTGACCTCACCGCCCGCCTCCTCGCCGCTGCCACTGCCGCGGGTGCAGACAGTGCCGATGCCGTTGCCATCAACGGCACCTCCCTTTCCATCGACGTCCGTGATGGCGCGTTGGAACAGGCGGAACGCTCCGAAGGGATCGACATTGGCCTGCGGGTGTTTGTGGGCAATCGTTCTGCCAATGTGGCCAGCTCTGACGCGCGGGATGAAACGCTGCGGACCATGGCAGAGCGCGCAGTCTTCATGGCCCGTGAGGCGCCAGAAGACCCCTACGCAGGGATCGCTGATCCCACACAGTTGGCAACGCAAACCGATACGACAGCGCTTGATCTTTATGATCCCACCGAAGAGCCAGAGCCCGCAGCATTGGAACAAGACGCCCGCGAAGCGGAGGCTGCCGCCCGGGCCGTCAAAGGGATCACTCAGATCAATTCCGCCTCTGCCGGGTACGGACGCCGGGACGTGCATCTTGCCGCAACGAACGGATTTTCCGCCGGCTACCAGCGCAGTGATCGGGCGATCTCTTGCGTGGCTATCGCCGGGGAAGGTACCGGGATGGAGCGGGACTATGACTTTGATCAACGCATATACCAATCTGATCTGCGGTCCGCGGCAGAGATTGGAACCCGCGCGGGCGAACGCACTGTCGCCCGTCACGGCCCGCGCAAGCCCAAGACGGGCACGTACCCGGTGTTGTTTGACGAGCGCATCGCAAGCTCGCTCATCGGACATTTGCTGAGCGCGACCAATGGGGCGATGATTGCCCGCGGCTCCTCCTGGCTTCGCGATGCGAAGGGCACGCAGGTTTTGCCTGATCACCTCAGCATTATCGAAGACCCGCACCGCAAGCGGACCTCTGCCTCGCGACTGTTTGATGGGGAAGGTTTGCCGACCACGCGCCGTCATATCGTTGAGAACGGGGTGCTGACCGGCTGGACGCTGGACCTTGCCACCGGGCGCAAGCTGGGCCTGCCAAGCACGGCCAATGCCGCACGCGGCACCAACAGCGGGCCGAGCCCGTCTGTCACCAACATCGCGCTGACACCGGGCGCGGCGAGCCGTGAGGATTTGCTGCGGGACATGGGCACCGGGCTTCTTGTGACGTCGATGATTGGATCAACGATAAATCCCAATACGGGCGATTACTCGCGCGGTGCCTCCGGCTTTTGGGTGGAGAACGGCGAAATCCAGTACCCCGTTGCTGAATGCACAGTTGCAGGCAATCTGCGCGATATGTTGATGCGGATCGTTCCCGCCAACGACGGCCAGCCGCATCTGTCACGTGTGATCCCTTCCCTACTGGTTGATGGGTTGACGCTTGCCGGTGAGTGACGACCTCTCTTTGCTGGTTGACGCGGTCCGCTCCGCCGGGCCGATTGCGCTGGGCTATGCCCATGATGCGCTCAACATTGTGGACAAGGGGGACAATCAGGGGCCAGTGACCGCCGCCGATCTTGCCGTGAACGCGCATTTGACCCAGACCCTTCGTCAGGCGCGGCCAGACTACGGCTGGTTGTCAGAGGAAAGTGACGACGACACCGAGAGATTGGGCCGCGAGCATGTCTTCATTGTCGATCCCATTGACGGAACACGTGCATTTATCGAAGGCAACCACAACTGGGCGCACTCGGTCGCTATTGCCAAGCACGGCAAGGTGGTCGCCGCTGCCGTTTACCTGCCTGCCCGCGATTTGATGTTTGCTGCACGCCTTGGTGGAGGGGCTACTTTGAACGGCGCGCCAATCTTCGTCGGTGGCACAGACAAAATCACCGAGGCGACCTTTCTGACGACCAAACCAACGATGAAGCCCGAGCATTGGAAAGAGGATCCCGGATTTCGCCGCGATTTTCGTTCGTCTCTCGCCTTCCGCCTCTGCCTCGTCGCTCAGGCCCGGTTCGATGGGATGATCACCCTGCGCCCCGCATGGGAGTGGGATATTGCTGCAGGCGCCCTGATCGTCACCGAAGCGGGCGGCATGGCGACGGACCGCAAGGGTGCCGGGCTGACGTTCAACAATCCCTATCCAAAGACCGATGGTGTGATGGCCACCAACATCCATTTGCATCCCCACGTCTTGCGGCATCTGCGCTAAGCGCCGCTACGTCAGACTACACAGCACCGGGGCCGCGGCCTATCTGATGGAATGTGCCGTTGACACTGTGTGACTCATGCCCGTTTTTGCCCTGGACCTTGCCGCGCGTATCACGCTGTTCCCACTCATTGTGGGACAGGCCATCTATGCGTCAAAGACGTCGATCAAACTACCGGAGCCATCGGGTGCGCGCATGGGCTGTGCAGGGTCCGGGCCAGAACTGCGGCTGCTCGTGCTGGGCGACAGCTCTGCAGCTGGGGTTGGGGTGACGCAGCAGGCCGACGCGCTTCTAGGGCAGTTGCTAGAGAACCTGACCCCGCATTTTACCGTCAGGTACCAGCTCCATGCCAAAACCGGTGCAACCACCGCGCAGACGCTCGACCGGCTCGCGGCGTTGCCGGAACAGACGTTTGATGTCGCGGTCATCGGGCTGGGGGTCAATGACGTGACCTCTGGTCTTCGACGCACCAAGTGGATTCTACAGACCCACCGATTGATCAAGGTTCTGCTCACCCGGTTTGGCGTAAAACAAATCTGCCTGACTGGACTGCCACCCGTCTCCCGATTCCCGCTTTTGCCCCAGCCGCTGCGCTGGGTGATCGGCAGGCAGGCCGATCGTTATGACCATGCATCGGTCAAGATCGCCAGCCGGTACCGCGCCGTGGACCGCATCGCCTTTGACATGGATTTGGAAGACCACATGATGGCCGAAGACGGATATCACCCCGGTCCCGAGGTTTACAGGCGTTGGGCCCAGCTTTGCAGCAATCGGATCCATGCGCATTGGGACCGATCCGGGCTGTGGATGACCCCCGGATAGCCTGCGAAAAAGTTTTGAGTTCAACGCTTTGCGCGAGCTTTCCCTTTTCGCACCTGTCAACATCCGCTAAGCTTGGCAAAACGATCGGAGCCTTCACATGACCCAACGCCTGCACCTCGTCTTTGGTGGCGAGCTGACTGACCCATCCACCAACGTGTTCCGCGATGTGGACGCCATTGATATTGTTGGCATGTTCCCGGACTACGAAAGCGCCTTTAACGCCTGGAAAGCCGCCGCACAGAAGACCGTCGATAACGCGCACATGCGCTACTACATCGCGCATATTCACCGCCTGCGCGACGAAGAAACGGCCGCCTCCCCCACCGAAGAACTGGGCGCGTAACACCGCTGTCAAAGGACCGCTGAGATGCGCAAATCCCTGTCTCTCTCAGCCTATTTGACGCTTCGCAAAACTGATAGCGCAGGGATAGCTGCGGAGTGGCCCAAGCGTCCCAAAGGGCCACTCGTCTGGATCCATTGCACAGCTTCCGAGCGGGTGTCGTCCGTTGCGGCCATTGCACAGCAATTGCAAGCGCAGGGTGACGAGCTGACCATCCTGTGCACGACATCTGCAAAGGTGGAGGGCCCGGCGGATGGTGTGATCTACGCGCGTCCCCCAGCGGAAACTCTTGGCGCCACTGGTGCCTTCCTCGGGCATTGGGAACCGGATGTCTTGTTGTGGCTCTCGGGCGACCTGCGTCCTGCCCTCTTGGCGATGGCCGACGATCATCCGATGCACAAGCTGGTTGTGGATGTGACCGAAACGCAGCCAGATTTGCGACAAGGCGCACGGTTCCCCGGATTGACCCGTGCCTGCCTCAATGTCTTTGACACCGCAATCTGCGCGGATCGTGCGGGCGTCTTGCGGCTTGAACGCGCGGGTCTGCCTGCGTCTCGCATCCAGCAATTTGGTCATTTCGACCCGTTGCCCGCGCTTTTGCCTTGCGTCGAAAGCGAGCGTGAAGAATTTGCGACCCTGCTCGCCTCTCGTCCAATTTGGCTTGCCGCCGAAGTCCCCACTAACGAGATCACGCCGCTTCTCACAGCCTATAAAATCGCAAGCCAGCTGGCTCATCGCCTGTTTTTGATCCTCTCCTGCCAGGACCCTTTGGCCGCTGAAGGCCTGCTCGAGGGGACCGGCTATGCTGTGCGAACGTTTGCAAGCGGCGCGATGCCCAATGATGGGACGCAGATTTATCTGACAGATACCGAAGACATGGGGCTTTGGTATCGATTGGCCCCGCTGACTTACATTGGCGGCACGTTACACGGCGGGCAAACCTGCGATCCGTTTGCCGCCGCCGCACTGGGCTCGGTTGTTGTCCACGGCATGAAGACCAGCCACCATCAGCACCGGTTTGAGCAGCTTGCCGACGCCAGCGCCTGCCGCCTGGTCGAGACTGAAGGCGATCTAGGCCGCGTAATCGAGGCATTGCTTGCCCCGGACAAGGCTGCTGTCATGGCGCATGCGGCGTGGGATGTGACGTCTCAGGGGGCAGAGACGACAAGCGTTGTGATGAATATCATCCGGCGGGAAGTAGGCTTGGAAGTAGAGGGGGCGGAATGAAGGCTCCAGCGTTTTGGTTCAGACCCGCGTCCGACCCTGGATTGGTGGCACGCCTCTTGGCCCCTCTGGGCGCACTCTACGCCTGGGCGACGGCTAGAAGGCTTCGCCAAAGCGGCTATCGCGCTGGTATCCCCGTCATTTGCATCGGGAACATCAACGCAGGCGGCACGGGCAAAACGCCAACGGCTATAGCGCTGGCACAGCATCTGATCTCGCTTGGACACCGCCCTCACATCGTCTCACGCGGGTATGGCGGATCGGTCACGACGGTCACACAAGTCGGCCAGCACACCGCTGAGGAGGTGGGCGACGAGCCGCTGCTGTTGGCTGCCTTCGCACCCACTTGGGTGGCCAAGGACCGGGCGGCAGGTGTGCGGGCGGCAGAGGTCGCAGGCGCGACAGTGATCCTTTTGGACGATGGGTTTCAGAACCCGAGTGTCGAGAAAGACCTTAGCATCGTCGTCGTCGATGCGGCGCGGGGGTTTGGCAATGGGCGGAGCATCCCTGCGGGCCCTCTGCGCGAACCCGTTGCCGCAGGTCTGGCGCGCGCGGACATCGTTTTGTCCATTGGTGATGAGGACGCGCAGCGCAAGTTTGAAGACATTTGGGGTCGTGCAGTCACTGTCCCGCATGCGAGGGGTGTTCTGGTGCCCCTGCCCACGGGCATGCCGTGGCAGGATCTTAACTTGCTCGCCTTTGCGGGGATTGGGCACCCAGAGAAATTCTTTGCGACGCTGCGCGCGATGGGGGCCACCGTGATACACGGTGAACCTCTGGCCGATCATCAGCCGCTCACACCCGCCTTGATGCTGCGCCTCGAGCAAGAGGCAGCGTTACGCAAAGCCCAGCTTGTGACGACAGAGAAAGACGCCGTCAGGCTCCCGCCAGCATTCCGGTCCAAAGTGCTGACGCTTCCCGTCCGGTTAGAGCTGGAAGACTGGAGCCCAGTAAACGATGCGCTCGCCCGCTTGGGGCTGAGCGCACCGACAGACACCTGACCTGAATTATTCTTCGAGGGCTGCGTCCAGAATGGCAGCAAACTCTCCGTAGTTCATGTTGGAGTAAAGCTCGCCATTGATCACGAACGACGGGGTCGAACGCACGCCATCGGCCTCGGAGTTCTCTTCAAACCAGGCCACCAGCGTCTGCGCTGTTTCAGCATCGCTCATACAGGCGTCGACCTGTTCAGCCTCAAGCCCCGCAGTAAGGCCGATGACGCGCAGGTTATCCGCGACCAGCGCAGGGTCCTGACCGCCTGCCAGCCACTCGCGCTGTTGAGTGTAGAGCAGATCGTTGATCCCAAAGAACCGCTCAGGCCCACCGCAGCGGGCGAGCATGGAGGCCCATAGGCCAAAGCGATCAAAGTAAATTTCCCGGTAAACGAACCGGATCTTGCCGGTGTCGATGTAGTTGGCTTTCAGCTCTTCATACTGGTTGGCGTGGAACGTCGCACAATGCGGACAAGTGTAGGAGGCGTATTCGATCACCTCAACGGTCGCATCAGGATTGCCCTGAACCATTTCAATGACCGAAGACGTATCAACCTCAACGGCCTCTTGCGCCATGGCCGCACCCATCAGTTGCGCTCCACGGTCCGTCGGGCCATTGCCCTGCGTCAGCATCCAACCCCCGCCAACAACCAGCGCACCAGCAATCGCTGCAATAGGAAGAACCTTTGTCATCTTACTCTCACTCCAGATTCAAGTGTGTTTCGCCAGCACGTTCGCCCCAAGGGCCGCCAGTGCTGCTCGTAATTCGTCGCTTTGGACCCCATCCGCCGCATCTCGGGCTGTCTTTGCAATCGCGGGGTCAATCGTCTTTTCGCGCTTGGGCGCGTGCTTGAACGCAACCTTGCCTTCGGCGAACCCCGTCGCCGCAGTCTGGGTGATGCGCACGCGCGCGATAGCGCGGTAGCCGTAGCAAGCGTTCACCCTATCGCAAATCTGGGTCTTTTGCATCTCTAACATCGGGGCCTGAGCCCCCGTTGTGAGGATCGTCAGCGTGGCACCAATACCTTCACGGCCGTATTTCACCTCAACCGGGCGCGCAACGGCTGCCGTCGCCTCGCCCACAATCTCGGCCCAATGGGTCAAAAGCCGCGCTTGTGCAAAACCGCGCGCCTCGCTCGCCTTGCGGATGCGCGACTGCAACAGGCCCGTTGCGGGCTTGAAACCATAGGTCGAAGACTGGCGGTACGGCTTTTTCATGTTACCTAGATACACTAGGCATGTGCCGAATTGAAACCAGCGAAAGTCAGCAAGGCCGGCATAACTTATGCGTGAACATCCCCTGAGCACAGAATTGCTGATCTGGTACGACCAACACGCCCGCAGCATGCCATGGCGTACGCCACCGGCGGACAAACGCGCGGGCGTTCGCCCTGATCCCTACCGGGTTTGGCTGTCTGAAGTGATGTTGCAACAGACAACCGTGGCGGCGGTAAAGGACTATTTCCTGCGATTCACAGCGATCTGGCCAACGGTCAGCGACCTTGCCGCAGCGGAGGACGCAGATGTGATGGCCGAATGGGCAGGACTTGGGTATTACGCCCGCGCCCGAAACCTGCTCAAATGTGCGCGGGCGGTTGTTGCAGAGCATGATGGGACATTTCCCGACACACGGGATGCGCTCCTGACATTGCCTGGGATCGGCCCCTACACGGCCAGCGCCATCGCAGCTATTGCTTACGACGAACCCGCGGTCGTCGTCGATGGCAATGTCGAGCGTGTGATGGCCCGGCTTTTTGACATTCACACCCCGCTTCCCGCGGCTAAACCCGAGCTGACCGAGCGCGCGGCCGAACTGACCCCAGACATGAGGCCCGGCGATCATGCACAGGCTGTCATGGACCTCGGCGCTACGATCTGCACCCCGCGCAACCCCGCCTGCGGCATCTGCCCTCTGCGCGAGCCCTGTGCCGCGCGCGCGGCAGGCACGGCGTCTGAACTGCCCAAGAAGACGCCGAAAAAGCCGAAACCTACCCGGCTTGGCATCGCCTATGTGGCCCGCCGCACCGATGGTGCGTGGCTCTTGGAAACGCGCCCTCCAAAGGGGCTCTTGGGCGGTATGCTGGGCTGGCCCGGCTCTGACTGGTCTGACGCACCAACGCCCGCTCCGCCGCTGGAGGCCGATTGGACTGAGCTGGGCGCAGAGGCATTACACACGTTCACCCACTTCCACCTGCGTCTCAAAATCATGATTACGCAAGTGAGCGATGATGCAGCCCAGTCCGCTGGCGTCTGGCACGACAGGCTCCGCCCAACCGATCTGCCAACAGTGATGCGCAAAGTCTACGATCTCGCCCAGCCAGAATTCACCCCTGCGACGCAACGGCCTATTTGAGCCGCAGGTCTTCCGCGGTTAGCATGCCCCAAAGAGGACAAAGCCATGACCGCTACACCCACGATCACCAAATCAGATTTGAACAGCTTTGCCCGCGCATTGCCGTTCTGGTGTTCGCTGATCCTGATCCCACTGGCGGCAGTCGGTACGGTCTACGGCGGCTGGACCATTGCGCTTTTGCCAGTTGCAACTTGGTATCTCTTTTCCGCTCTCGACGCAGTGATCGGCCTCTACTCCGGCAACGCGGACCCTCAAACCGAAGACAAGGACATCCAGCTGTACAGATGGATCACCTTACTGTGGGCACCTCTCCAATTCATCACGATCTTCGGAGCGCTTTGGTACGTTACCACCACAGGACACCTTCATTGGGCTGAAGAATGGGCGCTTTTCGCGGCGCTTGGGGTCCTGTCCGGCACCATTGGCATCAACTACAGCCACGAATTGATGCATCAAAAGCCAAAGGTAGAACGCTGGATGGCCGACATTCTGTTGGCCATGGTGCTCTACTCGCATTTCCGGTCCGAACATTTGCTGGTTCATCACCGTTATGTCGCGACGCCAAAGGACCCGGTCACAGCCCGCTATGGTGAAGGGTTCTGGCGGTATTTCTGGCGCGTGTTAACGGCTTGCCCACCGTCCGCATTTAAGGCCGAAAAGGCGATGCTGGCCCGCAAGGGCAAGTCATGGACACATCCCTCAAACCCGTTCTGGCGTTACTGGGCATTACAATTGGCCTTCGTTGGCCTTGCCTACTGGATCGCAGGCTTTTGGGGCGTATTTCTCTTCGCTGGTCAGGCCTTCGGCGCGATTTTCCAGCTCGAACTCGTGAACTACGTCGAGCACTACGGCCTCACCCGCCGGCATCTGGGCGATGGAAAGTACGAACACGTACTCCCCCGCCATTCGTGGAACGCCAATCATAAGGCATCGAACTGGCTCCTGATCAACCTGCAGCGCCATTCCGATCACCACTATAAACCGGACCGCCGGTTTCCGCTGTTGCAGGCGCATGACGCAGACCACGCGCCGCAACTGCCGTACGGCTATCCAGTAATGACAATGGCAGCACTCGTCCCATCGCTCTGGCGCAAAATCATGAACCCCAAGGTTAAAGCTTGGCGCAACCAAAACTATCCCGACATCACCGATTGGGCGCCCTACAACAAAGCCGCAAATCCCATGCCGCGCTAGGCGACCATCGCCTCAGCTTTCTTAAGATCAACACTCACAAGCTGGGAAACTCCCTGCTCGCCCATCGTCACGCCGAACAGACGATCCATTCGCGCCATAGTCACCGCGTGGTGGGTGATGATCAGGAACCGTGTCTCGGTACGACGTGTCATCTCATCCAGCAAATCGCAAAACCGAGTGACATTTGCATCATCAAGCGGAGCATCCACCTCATCGAGCACACAGATCGGGGCCGGGTTCGCGATGAAGACCGCAAAGATCAGCGCCATCGCTGTCAGCGTTTGTTCGCCACCTGACAGGAGTCCAAGGTTGCTTAGCTTTTTGCCCGGCGGCTGACACATAATTTCGAGCCCCGCATCAAGCGGATCATCGCTTTCCACAAGTTCCAGTCGCGCCTCACCGCCGCCAAAGAGGTGCTTGAACAACGTGCCGAAGTTGTCGTTAACCTGCTCGAACGCCGTGAGCAGACGCTCCCGGCCTTCTTTGTTGAGGCTGTTGATGCCTGAGCGGAGTGCGGCAATTGCAGCTTCAAGATCGGCCTTTTCCTTAACCAGACTGTCGTGCTCTTCCTGAACCTCACGCGCATCTTCTTCGGCGCGCAGGTTCACCGCACCAAGGCTGTCGCGCTGACGGCGTAACGTCGCAACCTTGCCCTCAATCTCTTCACTGGGCGGCATGTTGGCGGGATCGGTGTCGAGCGTGTCAAGAAGGTTTTGCGGTGTCACTTCCAGCGCCTCTTCGATCCGGTCTGCGGCCGTTTGAACAGCCTCTCGGCCTGCATCCGCCCGCGCCTCGGCCCGCGCCCGGCCCTCCCGTGCGTCGGAAGCTTTGCGCTCTGCATCACGCTCCCCCATCACAGCGTCACGCAAAGCAGTCTCGGCAATGGCTAACGCATCCGCTGCCGCCGCCCGGCGGGCCTCGGCTTCTGTGATGCTCTCATCGAGCTCTGCCCGCTTGGCTGCAATCTGATCAGGCGCGGCACCTGCAGCTTTTAACTCTTCTTCACTCTGAGCCTTTCGCTCCTGCAATTCGGCCGTCCGTTTGGAGGCAGTTTCCAGACGGTTCCGCCAATTGGCCACTTCTCGCGTGATATCGGCCAAGCGCTTGGTCCGCGCCTCGCCCTCACGGCGCAATTCATCATGGGCCGAGCGTTTGGACATCATCATGATCCGCGCCGCCTCAACCGCTGCGCGTAGTTCGTCGATCCCCTCACGTGCGACGTCGAGATCATCGAGGCCTGCAATGGCCCGCTCCGCCTCGACCAAAGCCCGCCTTGCGGCCACCGCCTCATCCTCAAACCGGGCAACCGCGAGGTCCGAGGCCTCGCGCTTTCCACGCGCCAAATCACGATCCGCCTCTGCCCGAGCGAGCGCGCGATTGGCGTCTGCCACCTGCCGGTCCGCTTCGCGCCGGGCCGCGCGCGCGGTGCTGTCTGCCTCCGACAGTTTGGCCAGCCGATCCTTTAACAGATCATGCGCCTGCGCTGCGCCAACAGCAGTGGCATTCACCTCCTCGAGATCACGCTTGAGCTCTACCAAGCGGTTCAATTGCTGCAGCCGTAGCGCAGCGGCCGAGGGTGCATCCTCCGCCCCGGCGCGATAGCCGTCCCACCGCCACAAATCGCCCTCAACACTGACGAGCCTCTGCCCCGGCCGCAGTTGCCCTTGCAAACGGGCGCCATCGGCGGCTTGCACGATCCCAACCTGAGACATTCGGCGCACCAAGACATCCGGCACCTGCACATGCGCGTTGAGGCTATCGACCCCGGCCGGCAACGGTTGCGTGTCGGCATAGTCACTCAGCGCGACCCAACCAGAGGCCGCATCGGCCGCCACTGCAGGCGCACGCAGATCATCGGCCAGAGCAGCACCCAACGCCTTCTCAAAGCCGCCATCGACCCGCAGCAAATCCAGCACTTGTCCGCCTTCGGCTGTGTCGCGCTCCACCAAGCGGGCCAATGCTGCGACCTCGGCCTTGAGCGCAGAAACCTCACCCTCCGCCTCGGACCGCTGCGCCCGCGCTGCGGCTTCCCGGTCTTGCGTTTCAGCACGGGCCGCCTCAGTCTCGGCCAGTGTTTCGTCGGCATTTTCTGCTGTCGCCATGGCCTTTTCAACCGATGCACCCGCGGAGGCCAGATCCTCCTCTGCCTTGGTCAAGGCTGCCGCCGCCTCGCCGCTCGCAGTCTTGGCTCTCGCCGCCTCCGCCTCGTTCTTTTGCACCGTGGTCTGGCTATCTTCCAAAACCCTATGCGCCGATTGATGCCGTGCAGCCAGCCGTGCCACATCTTCTGTGCGCTCGCTCAAGTCAGCCTCGCGGGATTGCAAAACCTCCGCCGCCTCGCGCGCAGCGGCCATCGCGACGTCCAGCGCATCGTCCTGTCCGTTCGTCGCAGATTTAAGTTCGCTCGCCTCTGCCTCGAGTGCAGCGATGGTTTCGCCCGCATCATGGTTCAGCGCCTCTTCGCGCTCCATATCACGCCCAAGCTGGGTAATGCGGTCCGTCAGCGTGCGGATGCTTTCTTCGGCGCGTTCGGCCTCTTCGCTCAAGGTGTCCCGGCTCACCGTCAGACGTTGCAAAACTGCCCCGGCAATTGCCTCCTCTTCGCGCAAGGCTGGTAGCTTTTCCTCCGCAGCCGCCCTCACTTTGGCCGCCTCCCGGGCACCCGTTTCGGCCTGTGCGGCCTCAACCGTCCGCGCGCGCAGTGCCTCTTCAGCCCCTTGCCGGGCCTCGTCGGCCTCTTGCCAGCGCCGGTAGAGCAACAAGCCTTCGGCCAGACGCAGGTTCTCTCCAATCTCGCGGTACCGCGCGGCGGCCCGCGCCTGCCGGGCCAATTGCGTCAGTTGTGCGGCTAATTGCTCGATCACATCTTCGACGCGGGTGAGATTCGTCTCTGCTCCGCGGAGTTTCAGCTCGGCTTCGTGCCGCCGCTGGTACAATCCGGAAATGCCAGCCGCTTCTTCCAATATCCGTCGACGGTTCTTGGGTTTGGCGTTGATCAGCTCGGAAATCTGCCCTTGCCGCACAAGCGCGGGGGAATGCGCACCGGTCGACGCATCCGCGAAGAGCATTTGCACATCGCGAGCCCGCACATCTTTGGCGCCCACCTTATAGGCCGAACCTGCATCACGTGTGATGCGGCGGATGATCTCTAGCGTATCCGCATCGTTGAACGCGGCGGGCGCCAGACGTTCACCATTATCAATCAAGAGCGAGACTTCTGCGAAATTCCGTGCAGGCCGCGTGCTGGCCCCGGCAAAAATCACATCTTCCATCCCGCCACCGCGCATCGCAGTTGGTCTGTTTTCGCCCATCACCCACCGCAAAGCTTCTAGCAGGTTCGATTTGCCACAGCCGTTCGGCCCCACCACGCCGGTCAGACCATCCGCGATGATCAAATCGGTGGGGTCAACAAAGCTTTTGAAGCCGTTGAGCCGAAGTTTGGTAAACCGCAAAGGGCTGCTCTCCCGAATCTTTGTGCCGGTCTGTTACCGTCGCAAGTCACGGGGCCAAGAGTCAACGCAGACCACAAGTCAACGTGGGTCGACCGACAGTTATCCACAACATATTGCGCGCCGTTTCGCTTCATCTGACCAAGTAAACTCAAACGCGCCACCTCAATTTGCGCCGCCCACGGCCCGCTCTTGGTCGCTTTCGCCCCTTGACGACTCCCAGTGTCAACTTCACAAAGGTGCAGCATGGTTCCCCGCACCGGCGCAAAGCGTCAGGGGATCAAAAGGGAATGCGGTTCGGGCCTATCCGTGACGGAGGCTCAATGCCGCAGCCGCCCCCGCGACTGTATGCGGTGAGCGACCCCCTCATATGCCACTGGGCGACCGGGAAGGCAGGGGGAAGCGTCGATCCGCAAGCCAGGAGACCTGCCATGCGTTGGATCAACCCCCGTCGGGTGTGACGGATAGGAGAAGACGAATGAACACGCAAACTCAGGCCATCGCCAAGCCAACCACCAAGCTCGCCACTTTGATTGCAGTTGCTTTCGCGGGCCTCATGATGATCACGGTCGCAGGCCATGTGCAGGCCGCGGCGTTGCATGATGCGGCGCATGATGTCCGGCACGCCACCGGCTTTCCCTGCCACTAAGCCATGATCCAGAAAATTGTGACCAGCGCCTTGATCGCTGGGTTTGGGGCGGGCCTCTTGTCGGCTTTGCTCCAATTCGCATTCGTGCAACCCATTTTGCTGCATGCCGAGCAATTTGAAGGTGGCGAGCTGACGCATTTCGGTGCGCTTGGCTCGTCAATGTCTGACGCACAGCACTGGGTTTTTGATCCAGGTCGCGATCTCCTGACCATCGC
The DNA here is from genome assembly GCA_020629175.1 of Flavimaricola sp. Lineage (GTDB taxonomy): Bacteria > Pseudomonadota > Alphaproteobacteria > Rhodobacterales > Rhodobacteraceae > JALZWD01. Next base: position 19,066 of record JAHDDU010000027.1, read on the forward strand.
ATTCAGCACGCTGATTTACGCAGGCTACGCCCTCATGCTCTTGGCCGCCATGGTGGCCGCAGAAGAGCGCGGGCATGATCTGACCCCGCGCGCAGGGCTGGTCTGGGGGGTGGCGGGCTTTGTAGCCGTTCTGCTCGCCCCCGCGTTCGGCCTTGCTCCAGAGTTGCCCGGCATGGCCGCGGCTGATGTTGGTGCGCGTCAGATTTGGTGGTTTGCCACAGTTGCGGCAACCGGCGTTGGGCTTTGGCTCGTAGCCTTCGGCCGCAATTGGATGATGTGGGGCATTGCGATCATCCTGCTCGCCGCGCCGCATATCATCGGCGCTCCATTGCCAGATGTTTTGACAGGCCCGGCCCCGCCCGAATTGGGGGCCGAATTTGCAAGCCGCGTTCTGGGGACCGGATTGGTCGTCTGGGCGGTGTTGGGCATGATAGCTGCTACCCTTTGGCAAAACGCACCGGACGAAGGGTAAGGCATGAGACAGCTCGCGCTCTTCATCATCGGCCTCGTATTTGGCGCCCTGGGTGGCTTTATCGCGGCTGGCGGTGCGGGCGACGGCCACGCCCATGATCACATGGGCCACAGCGATGGCGCGCATGACTTGTCCGGCCTGACCGACTGGCCAGCGGACGCCGGAGACTCTGCATTGACCCTTGGGCTGTCCCCCGATACGGGCCGTGACATGAACCTGCACATCATGGCACCGAACTTTCGTTTTGCGCCAGAAGAGGTCAACGGTCCCGTCACCCCTGCTGCAGGTCACGCCCATGTATACGTCAACGGCGAAAAGGTCGGGCGCGCCTACGGCCCTTACATGCTGCTGTCCAACATCCAAAGCGGTGATCTGATCCGCGTCACCCTCAATGCCAACGACCATTCCACCTGGGGCAGAAACGGCCAACCCGTCGCCGCCGAAATCACCGCCCCCTAAAGGACCAATCCTATGCAAAAAATCCCCGCAACCGTTGTCACTGGCTTTCTTGGCGCTGGCAAAACAACTCTTATCCGTCACATGCTTCAGAATGCAGGCGGCAAGCGCATCGCTCTCGTGATCAACGAGTTTGGTGACCTGGGCGTTGACGGCGAAATCCTACGCGGCTGCGGGATCGAGAATTGCTCCGATGATGACATTGTAGAGCTGTCGAACGGCTGTATCTGTTGCACCGTGGCCGATGATTTCATCCCCACGATGGAGGGCCTATTGGCCCGTGATCCGGCCCCCGATCACATCGTGATCGAAACCTCTGGTCTTGCTCTGCCGCAGCCCCTCGTCCGCGCCTTCAACTGGCCCGGTATCAGCACAAAAGTCACCGTCGATGGCGTTGTTACCGTTGTCGACGGCAAGGCCGTCAGCGAGGGCCGATTTGCCCATGACGTGGCCGCTGTTGATGCCCAGCGCGCCGCCGATGACGGCCTCGACCATGAAACGCCCTTGTCCGAACTGTTCGAAGATCAGATCGCCTGTGCAGACATGATCGTAGTCAACAAAGCAGACCTTCTGGCAGAGGAGGAGGCGACAGTTCTGACGACGCGCCTCAAGCAAGAAGCCCGTCCGTCTGTGCAGGTCCTGAAATCCACGATGGGCGCACTGCCCATCGACATACTGCTCGGTCAGGGGATCGGCGCCGAAGGTGACATGGACGTGCGCCACGAAGTGCACCATCACCACCATGACGATGATCATGGCGACGACCACCACCACGATCATGAGCATGAACACGGCCACGACGAATTCCAGAGTTTTGTTGTAACCGCCCCTGAGGTCTCCGATCCCGAGGCGTTCAAGGCCAAGCTCACCCAGATTATCACCGATCATGACATCCTGCGCCTCAAAGGCTTTGCGGCCATCAACGGCAAGCCGATGCGCCTGACCCTTCAGGCCGTTGGCCCCCGGATCGACAGCTACTTTGACCGCCCGTTCGGCACCGACACACGCGAAACCCGCCTTGTCGTCATTGGTCAGGCGGGTCTGGATGAAGCGGCGATCACCGCGGCCATTCAGGCCTAGGTCATGATCACCATCGAAGAAACAAATCCGCACCATCCACAAGCCACGGCCCTATTGCGCCAAAGCCACGCACTGATGCAAAGCCTGTTCCCACCTGAGGATAATTACTACCTTGAGATTGATGATCTTTGCGCCGATCACATCCGCTTCTACACAGCAAGGATTGGCACAGACATCATAGGAACCGCCGCTTTGGCCATCAAAGACAGCTACGGAGAAGTGAAATCCATGTTTGTCGATGAACGCGCCCGCGGCACAGGTGCCGCCGACGCGCTCATGCGTCAGTTGGAAGACACAGCGCGCGCCGAAAGGCTGCCTTGGCTCAGACTTGAAACAGGCGATGTGCTGCACGCAGCGCACAAGCTTTATCGTCGCCATGGGTTTACAGATTGCGGTGTGTTCGGCGACTACGTGGACGCCAAAAGCTCGATCTTCATGGAAAAGGCGCTCTGATGCACCTGCTCGCCGCAACACCCGGCGCAATTTCGGACGGCAATGAGCCTGTCGATCTGGGCCAGACGCCTGCCGATGTGGTCATCCTTTCCGCCGCTGACACCGAATTGGCCCTCTTGTCAGAGGCACGCGCTGCATTGCCGGAGGCGCCCACCCTCAGGCTGGCCAATATCTTGCACCTCGCGCACCCGTTGGCTGTCGACATGCACCTCGATAGCTGCGCCACCAAGTCCCGGCTCGTCATCGCCCGCATTCTCGGTGGCGCGGGCTACTGGCAATACGGGTTCGAACAATATGCCGCCCGCCTTGCGGAAGCTGGAATCCCCTTCGTCGCTTTGCCTGGCGACGACAAACCCGATCCCGATCTTCGGACGTTCTCCACCGTGTCGGACGACGACTATGACGCGCTGTGGTCCTACCTTGTGGAAGGCGGTGCTGAAAACGCGACCCACCTTTTGGCCTATGCACGGGCGATGCTGGATGGTGGCGACAAACCGCCCGCGGCCAAACCCCTCCTGAAATGCGGCCTCTATTGGCCCGGCGCACCGAGTGCGGACCTCGACAGGTTGCGCCATCTGTGGCCTGACGAAGCCCCCATCGTCCCGATCATTTTTTACCGTGCTTTGGTGCAAGGGGCCGGAACCGCGCCGATCAACCGACTGGTCAAAGCCCTGATGCGCGCAGGCCTCGCCCCCATGCCCGTCTTTGTGGCCTCCCTCAAAGATCCGCTGTCGCGCGCCACACTCGATCAGCTCTTTGACGCGGCTCCCCCCGCCGTCATCCTGAACGCCACGGCCTTCGCCACAGGCTCCCCGCATCAAGACGACACCAACCCGGACAATCCGCTCGCAAGCCCTGCGGCCAATGCAGCACCTGTTTTCCAGATCATTCTGTCTGGCTCAAGCGAACAAGCCTGGAGCGACAGTGCCCAAGGCCTCTCTGCCCGCGATATCGCCATGAACATCGCTCTGCCAGAGGTTGACGGACGCATCATCACGCGCGCCCTCAGCTTCAAGGGCGAGGCCTTCTTTGATGAGGCTACCGAATGCCCTATCGCCACGTACCAGCCGCAAGGGGATCGCATCACCTTTGTGACCGAGCTCGCCCGCAATTGGGCCCGCCTTCGCTCCACACCAAATGCGGACAAGCGCGTGACCCTCATACTCGCCAATTACCCGAACAAAGACGGCCGCTTGGCCAACGGCGTGGGCCTCGACACACCCGCAGGTACACTCCAAACGCTGCAGCTTCTGCAACAGTCAGGCTACACAACCGGACCTTTGCCTGACACGCCTCAGGCCCTGATGGACATCCTCATGTCAGGCCCCACCAACTGGCTCACAGACCGGGCAGATCGCAAAGGCGGTGAAACCCTCTCCTTCGCAGATTATCAGGCCGCCTTCGACACTCTGCCCTACACCAACCGCCAACAGATCGAGGATCGCTGGGGCCGCGCCGAAGATGATCCCTTCTTCTGGCAAAAAAAATCCCCGCCGGAGGCTCCTGACGCGGCCACAAGCGCCGGTATCAAACTTTCACTCCACCGCTTTGGCAACATCACCATCGGCCTGCAGCCCGCTCGCGGTTACAACATCGATCCTGAGGAGACCTATCACTCTCCAGACTTGATCCCACCGCACAACTACTTGGCATTCTACCAGTGGGTCCGCGAAAACTCGGATGCCGTGATCCACATGGGCAAACACGGCAATCTCGAATGGCTGCCTGGCAAAGCAACGGCTCTCTCTTCCACCTGTTGGCCAGAGGTCACGCTGGGGGCCCTGCCCCACATCTACCCCTTCATCGTCAACGACCCCGGCGAAGGAACACAAGCCAAACGCCGCGCACAGGCGGTGATCGTTGATCACCTGACCCCGCCGCTCACCCGCGCTGAAAGCTACGGCCCCTTGCGCGACCTCGAAGCGCTCGTGGACGAATACTACGACGCCGCAGGCATGGATCCGCGACGACTGACCCACTTGCGGCGCGAAATCCTGTCGCTCACCTCGGCCACTGGGATCGGCACAGACGCTGGCATGACAGGCGAAGATGACGACGACGATCTCGGTCGCCTTGATCAATTCCTCTGCGATCTCAAAGAGGCGCAAATCCGTGACGGGTTGCATATCTTTGGCCAATCCCCCGCAGGCGAGCTCGCCCGCGATCTGGCCATCGCTTTGGCCCGAGTGCCCCGTGGAAACGGAACGGGGGCTGATGCCTCCCTCTTGCGCGCGCTGGCCGACGATCTGGGGCTGGATTTCGATCCTCTCTCCACGGATCTGGCAACGCCCTATGCGGCCCCGAAGCCAAGCATCCTTGAAAACCTCACCACAGACGCATGGCGCACCACCGGCGATACGGTCGAGCGGCTCGAACTTCTCAGCCAACAGCTCGTTGGTCTGCCGGGCGGGCGGGGCGCCTTGGCGCAGCCAACAGCGCCGCCCGGCCCGGCGTCCGCCGCCGTCGTTTCGCACATCCACGACACAATCCTTCCAACCATCGCAGCCTGCGGGCCTGCAGAGGGTCAGGCAATTCTCGCCGCGCTCGCAGGACAAGCGATCCCCCCCGGCCCTTCAGGCGCGCCCACCCGTGGCCGCCTCGACGTCTTGCCTACGGGCCGCAACTTTTACTCCGTTGACAGCCGCGCCGTCCCAACTCCCACCGCATGGAAGCTGGGTTGGACGTCCGCGAACCTTCTAATCGAACGCCATTTGCAGGACCATGGCGATTGGCCGCGCACCATGCTCGTCACGGCTTGGGGAACCGCTAACATGCGCACCGGCGGCGATGACATTGCCCAGGCCATGGCGCTGATGGGCGTAAAGCCGAAATGGGACGCCGCCAACCGCCGCGTCACCGGGTTTGAGGTCCTTCCCGCCTCAGTTCTTGGCCGCCCGCGCGTCGACGTCACCTTGCGCATTTCAGGCTTCTTTCGCGACGCCTTCCCACAACTCATCGCCCTCTTCGACAGCGCCGCCCAGGCGGTCCAGCAGCTCGACGAACCCGCAGATCAAAACCCCGCCGCAGCCCGCGCCCGATCTGGCGAAGCTACCCCCCGCATCTACGGGGCCAAACCCGGCGCCTATGGCGCGGGTCTTCAGGCGCTGATTGATGAACGCATCTGGAACGAACGCGCAGATCTCGGGGCGGCCTACCTCGAATGGGGTTCATACGCCTATGGCGCGAGGGACGAAGGATCCCCGGACCGCGCCGGTTTTGAGCAACGCCTCACACAAACGGAGGCCATCGTACAAAATCAGGATAACCGCGAACACGACATCCTTGATTCAGACGATTACTACCAATTCGAAGGCGGCGCCTCTGCCGCCATCTCAGCCCTCCAGGGCCGTGACCGCCCGATCTACCACAATGATCACTCGCGCCCGGAAAGCCCCCGTATCCGAACACTGGAAGAAGAGATCGCCCGCGTTGTCCGCTCCCGTGTGGTGAACCCAAAATGGATCGAGGGTGTGAAACGCCACGGCTACAAGGGCGCGTTCGAGATTGCAGCCACGGTCGACTATCTCTTTGCCTTTGCCGCCACGACCCGCGCCGTCCGCGGCCATCACTTCGACGTGGTCGAAGAGGCCTTTTTGGCCGATGAGACAACCCGCGACTTTATCGCGGAGCACAACGCTCCGGCCTTGGCCGAAATCGCCCAGCGCTTGCAAGAGGCGATAGATCGTGGCCTCTGGACGCCCCGCTCAAACTCCGCCCGCGCCCGCATCGACGCGCTACTGCCGAACTAGATCGCCATATCCGATGACCTCGATCCCCAGCGCTGCAATCTCGTCGCGCAGCAAAGGGTCAGTCATCACCGCAAGGCAGGAGGTTCGATCCTCAGCCACCGATACAGCGCGGGAGTTGCCGAGCGCTGACAGCTCCTCATTTGCGACAGCAGGGTGATCCACAAACCCATGCACGCCCGGTGACAGACCACGCAGACGCTTAACGAAGGATTGCCGTCGCATCACCGGATCGAAGGGTTCGCGCGCATAGCCTGAAAATTCGGACACCGTCCGACCCAAAGGATCGTTCAAGAGGCCGTACTCCTGTGCCAAACCTTCAACCAGAGCCCCCACCTCCGGCGCAAGTTGCGCAAAATCGATGATCATGTGTCCGCTCACATGGGTGACGCGCTCGAACATCTGCAGACCATGCTCAATTTGCGCCCGAAACTCCGCTTCGATCTCGGCCAGCTCCCAGGGCTGCGCTTGCAGCGACTTCCGCGTGTCTCCGATGCGCGTCAGGACCAAAGGATGGAAATACCCATCCGCTCCGACAAGGCTGGGCGCAGTGGTCAACGGCCGCCACCTGATCGCATCCCATTCACTCGAGAGCGTAAGATGCACGCCCACATCCACATGGGCCAGCGGATTGAGCAGATCAGCGGCCAGTGCCACCCAGGCGCCCGGCATCATCACCTCAACACTCCGGGCGATCCCGTCCCGACACGCGAGGTGGCACCCCATCGTCCCGGACCAGCTTGCCCCCGCATCATCCGCCCGCACCAGCAGTTTCACATCTTTGGTCATCACACTCCCGTTTTGGCCAACGGTGCCATAGCCGCGTCTCCGTCCAAACAAAAAAAGGGGGGCGTTGAACCGCCCCCTCATTTTTCCTGCCAACGTATGTCGTCGTCTCTTGGGCTAGATGTCTGGCACCACCAGCAACATGCCGGCCCGAATATCGGAAGGAGACATTAAAATATCATCATTTGCGGCCATCAAATCGGGATAGGCCGATACGTCGCCCAAGACCTCCCGTGCGATCCCGCCCAAACTGTCGCCGGGTTGGACAGAATAGGTCGCGATCTCCAAGGCGACTGGCACAGTTTCTTGACCCACGCGCGCTTTGGCGTGCGTCACCACTGTCGCCAGAAGGGTCGTCGCATCCACCTCACCGTTCGTAGTGATCAGAGCGGCGGGGACATATATCTCGCCCGCTTCGCGCGCTCTGTTCAACTGGGCCGCGATTTCCAGGTCATCCAACCGGCCGGAAATCCCTTCAATGAGAAGAATGGCCAGCGGCGGCACGTCGACAGATGCGGCCTGACCTGTCACACCGCCAATGCCCTCAAGCGCACCACTCGTCATGTCGCGCAGAGCCCCGTTCCGCGTTGCCTGATCACCAAATCCCAGACCGTCCAGTACGGCGGTCATCGTAGCGTCCATCATCGCTTCATCGCCGATCGCGATGTCAGGGCTGGGAAGCACTGCAGTCGTGGGGGCAGAGCGTGTGACCTCAACGCTTGGTTCCCGCCGGGCCGTCGCAGTCACCAACGCGCCGTTTGCCAACCGCTCAACTGCTGGGTCGCTCGGGGGTTTCATAACACTCCAAGCGCCAAAGGTGGCCAAAGCACAAGACACAACAAGTCCCAACCGCACCATCATAGGCGCCCGAACAGGGGGAATCCCCCAAGGAATGGCAAAATATGCCGCTGCATCTACTCGTCCCCATGGCCGTTTCCACTTTATGTTGACACCTGTCCCAGGTGTCGTGGAATTCGGTCGTACCCACAGGATTAAGCGAATCATGATTCGCAAGTCAACGGCTCGCGAATCAGCTGGTGAATATTTTGTTAGAAAATTGCGGATACCTTAGGGAAAGCCCTTCACATGGGGGGCAGATTTCCGGCAGCTGCTTTGCCCAGCAAACTCACCCCCTCGCAGTCTGGCGCTTGCGGCGCGTCGAAGGTTGTAATGGGCGTGTCCCATTCAATGGTCGACGAAACGATATAGGTCCCATCAATACACACGTCCTGACCGCCGTTCCCGGCATTAAACCCAAATCCGGGGGTGCCACAGTCATTCACCAGCCCATTGGCGTTCCACATCTGGTAGAGGCCGTTCACACCCTTTAGCGGGAAAAACCTGCCTTGGGTGTCGTAGCGCAAAAGCCAACTTGTGTCGGGCGTCAATTCGGCAAGGCTCCACGATCCCACCCATCGTCCTTCAAAGAAGCCTGTGATCTCAAATGCAGTGATATCCTCTTGCGTAATCACGCTCCGTCCCAAAGCCGAGGACGGAAAAGAGAACGATCCGGTCATCGTGTACCCGCCGTTGCCCCGCCAGCAAAGATACAGCGTCTCGGCAAGGGCTTGCGCCGGGGCAAGACCAACACAAAATGCAAGAACGCGGCAAAGCCCTTGCCGCGTTCGTGTCACGTTGTTCGACGCGAGGTTGGTTTTCGTCATAGGTTTGGGATGACCAGTCTTTGACCAGTTTGAATTTCATCGGGGCTGCTCAGGATATTGAGATTTGCCTCATAGATTCGATTGTATGCGCCCGTTCTGCCGTAGAATTGCAATGCGATATAGGCAAGGCTGTCGCCCGCTTCGACGGTGTAGAACCGCTGACCATTTTCAACTGTCGTGGAGGCTTCTGAAGCGCTGAACGCCTGTCGGCGCAACTCGGCCGCTGCGGCCACCCCGTCATCGCCCTGTTGCTCGAGCGAACGCTGCACCAGGTCGAACAGCAACGTCGACGTATCGACATTGCCATCCGCAGTTGAAACAGAGTCAGGCAGTGCAATCGACCCATCAGTGGCTGCTGATGCGAGCAACTCCTCAATTTCCTGTGTCGCACTGCGCGCATTGCGGGCGTCAATGGCGATCCGAGTGCCCTCACCATCCAGGCTTTCAGTCGTCACAGAATACATGCCCGCAAGCACCCCTTCCGTCAGCATGCGCATCTTGTTCCGGTGAACTGCAGCCAGCGCCTCTGCGATGCGGTCTTCACGCGCGGCCTGCTCTGCCACTGGGTCGATGACTTCCGCAGAAACTGCAGCTGTCTCAACAGGCTCCGCCAAGGCAGCGGTCGCACTTGGGATTGTCGTGACGGCTTCGACAACCTCGGGCAAGGGAAGATCAGGCGTTGTGATTGCGGCAGCACGCGTCACTTCGACCTGCGACTGTTGCAGCGCCTCCACCTGTTCTGCGAGGGCCACGATTGCGTCACGCTGTCCGCTCTGCAAGTAGGATGAGAGCATGAGCGTCGCCGCAACACCGCCGACGAAGGTGATTGCGCCCACAATGACGTATTTCCCAAATCCGCCCGACCGGTTGTTTGAAGTGTCCAGCGAAATCATCCCTAAATATCCTCTAAGTTAAGACCAAGGGACGTCCAAACCTGAAGTCCACCCCGGTAATATTGAATTTGGCCAGTGGGATACCCCAGATCGACCAGCGCTGTGACGAGATCGGATGCGTCAGTCGATGCAGGACCCGCATCATAAATGACCAGCGGCAACGCGTCAGAGAAATTGTAGATCCCTTCGAACTCACGCGCGCCAAGTGCCACGAGGATCTGATCCCGGAATGGGTTGTCATCCCCGATCAGGGCCGCAGGCAAATGGACCGAGCCTGCGATCATCCCAATCCCATGGGTTTCTGGAGATCGGCCATCGATCAATAGGCCTGCACCTTGGGCCACAACGTCAGTGACAAAGGTCATCACCTCCGCTTCACCTATGGTCTCAACACCCTCTGCGGCACTCATGGGCGTTACGCAGATAGACGCGCACTCCAGGCCCCGTGCAAAGAGGCTTGCGACAGCCTCGGCGTCAATTGAGGAGGATTGTTCAAAGGTAAGTGTTTCGCCATTGAGCACGAACGAAACAGGTGTGATTTCTTGAGCTGAGGCTGACAAAGCCAAGCCAAGGCTGCCCAATGCGGTGAGTGCGAAACAAGCGCGCGTCATTACTATGATCCCCAAGTCGATACTAACTACATATAGCTCGTCCTGACGGCAGACATGGACGATCTGGTTAGTACGACTAGATATAGGCGCCGGGTTGTCGCAAGGTCAAAGCGAAAACTAACGAAATCCTAATGGAACGTTATTTTTCATTATTCCGCAGCACGTTACCCGCCAAATACAGGGAACCACAGATCAAAATACGGGCGTTTGGCGTGTCGGAAATGATGGCCTTGATGGCGTTATCCACAGAATCGGCGGTGTTGGAGACCATGCCCACATCTTGCGCCATGTCTGCGGTTTGCGCGGCGGGGATAGTGTTTACCTCTCCCGGAATTGAAACGGCAATCAGGCTTTCAGACACTGCCGCCAATGGCTTGAGGTATCCGCGAATGTCTTTGGTGTTGAGCATGCCACAGATCAGATGAGTGGGCTTGTCTGGCAAAGACTTCAACGTCGCGGCCAGCGCTTCACCAGCGGCGGGATTGTGACCACCGTCGAGCCATAGCTCTGCTGTCCCGGCCAAATCGACATAGTGTCCTTCTGTCAGACGTTGCATCCGCGCGGGCCATTCGGCCTTCACCATTGCCGCCTGCTCTGCGGCCTCCAAGCTGTCAGAATGCTCGGGCCCCAGAAGATGACGCAATCCGGCAAGAACCATGCCCGCATTCTGCACTTGATGCGCGCCTGGCAAAACAGGTTGCGGCAACATCACCAGCCCCGTCTCATCTTGGAACGTCACGCCATCGCGCTCGCTCCACACATCCCAGTCACGCCCTTGCACCATAAGTGGCGCGCCGACGCGCTCTGCGACCGCGTCAATTACATCCAGCGCCTCAGGCTTTTGCCGCGCAACGACGCAGGGCACGCCCGGTTTCATGATGCCAGCCTTCTCTGTTGCGATTGCGGCCAGCGTATCCCCAAGGAACTGCTGATGATCGAGGTCAATCGGTGTGATCACCGTCAGCGCTGGTTTGGCCACCACATTCGTCGCATCTAGCCGCCCGCCAAGGCCCACCTCGAGCAGCGTCCAGTCGGCTGGTGTTTCGGCCATGGCGACGAGGCCTGCAACGGTCGTGATCTCAAAATAGGTGATCGGATCGGGGCCATTAGCAACATAGCAGCGGTCCAGAACATCCGTGAGCGCAGCCTCAGTGATCAACTCACCCGCCAGCCGAATTCGTTCGTGAAACCGAGCCAAATGCGGAGAGGTATAGGCATGCACCGTATCACCCGCCGCCTCCAGCCCTGCGCGAAACATGGCTTGGGTAGAGCCCTTACCATTGGTGCCAGCAATATGGATTACTGGCGGCAACCGGTTTTCGGGATGATCCATCGCAGCGAGCAACCGCCAGACGCGGTCCAGGGTCAGATCAATCACTTTGGGATGGAGCGCCATCATGCGCTCCAGAATGACGTCAGACGTTTGCGTCATCGGGCGCATCCTCTGCGGCCTCCGCCACATCGTCGGCAGGTGACGGCAAGTCACCCGAAACGGCCGGATCAAGTTTCATCAGCATCCGCACGATTGTGATCAGCTCGTCGCGCATCTCACCGCGTGGGGTCACCCGGTCCAGCATTCCGTGATCGAGCAAATACTCGGCCCGTTGGAACCCTTCTGGCAGTTTCTCGCGGATGGTTTGCTCGATGACGCGAGGACCCGCAAAACAGATCAGCGCGCCGGGCTCAGCAATCTGCACATCACCCAACATGGCATAAGAGGCTGTAACCCCGCCCGTCGTCGGATGCGTCAGCACCACGATATAGGGCAGGTTTGCTTCCTTCAGCATTTCAACGGCCACCGTCGTGCGCGGCATCTGCATCAGGCTGAGGATGCCCTCTTGCATCCGCGCGCCACCCGCGGCGGAAAACAGGATCAGCGGGCGGCGGAGCTCTACGGCGCGTTCGGCCGCTGCGATAATCGCGTTGCCGACGTACATGCCCATCGAACCAGCCATGAACGAAAAATCCTGACCTGCTGCAACAACAGGCGTCCGCCCAATCTCTCCTTCGACAACCAGCATCGCCTCTTTTTCAGCGGTATTGCGACGGGCGTCTTTGATCCGGTCGACGTATTTCTTTTGATCGCGGAATTGCAGCGGATCGGCTAGCGGCTCTGGCACATCAACCTCAACAAAAATGCCGCCATCGAACAGCCCCTCAAATCGGGCGCGCGGGGTGATCGGCATATGGTGTTGGCAGTTGGTGCAGACGTTGAGGTTCTCAGTCAGCTCGCGGTGAAACAACATTGTCCCGCAGTCATCACACTTCGTCCAAAGGTTCTCGGGCACTTCACGGCGCGAGAAGATCGAATTGATCCGCGGGCGGACATAGTTGGAGATCCAGTTCATACTGCGGCCTTGCCCCTTTGGTAGATCGTTAACCCCAGATAATGGGCGTCGCAGCAGTTTGCAAACACCCTCAGAGGCTTGTCTCGCAGGCGCACGTCAACTATCCACGCTTGCAGCGATCCGAGGGAGGCCCAAGATGCTCAAGAAACCGTTCGACAAAACAAATCTGCCCAGCCGTCATGTCACCGTCGGGCCAGAGCGTGCACCGCATCGGTCCTATTACTACGCCATGGGCATGTCAGAAGAAGACATCGCACAGCCCCTCGTTGGCGTGGCGACCTGCTGGAATGAAGCTGCCCCGTGCAACATTGCACTCAACCGCCAGGCACAATCGGTCAAGCTGGGCGTCAAGCAGGCAAACGGCACGCCGCGCGAGTTTACCACCATTACTGTCACGGATGGAATCGCGATGGGTCATGAGGGGATGCGGTCCTCCCTCGCCTCACGGGAGGCCATTGCCGACACTGTTGAGCTGACAATGCGCGGACATTGCTATGATGCGCTCGTAGGCCTGGCCGGTTGCGACAAATCCCTGCCCGGCATGATGATGGCGATGATCCGTCTCAACACGCCGTCCGTCTTCATCTACGGCGGCTCGATCCTGCCCGGCAAAGTCCCAGCAGGCGCGCCCGTCCCCGAAGAATTCGCCACCCGCGACCTAACGGTGCAGGACATGTTCGAAGCGGTGGGCAAGCATCAAAATGGCATGTTGTCAGACGAGGCACTCGAAGTGCTCGAACGCGTTGCCTGCCCGTCAGCCGGGGCCTGTGGCGGCCAGTTCACTGCCAACACAATGGCCTGCGTGTCCGAGGCTATTGGCCTCGCGCTAATGAATTCCTCTGGCGCACCAGCACCTTACGAGAGCCGCGATCAGTATTCGGTTGCCTCTGGTCAGGCCGTCATGACGCTGCTCGAGAAAAACATCCGCGCCCGTGACATTGTCACCCGCAAGAGCCTCGAGAACGCGGCACGGGTTGTGGCCTGTACGGGCGGTTCGACCAATGCCGGACTGCATCTTCCGGCGATGGCGCATGAGGCGGGGATCGATTTCGACCTTGGCGATGTCTGCGACATCTTCAAAGACACGCCCTATTTCGTCGACCTCAAGCCCGGCGGCCAATACGTTGCCAAGGACCTCTACGAGGCTGGCGGTGTTCCCGTGGTGATGAAAGAGTTACGTCGCGCGGGCCTCTTGCACGAGGATTGCATGACAGCGTCCGGTGACACCATGGGCGAAGCGCTCGACAAGATCACAGGCGAGGCGGATGGCCGCGTCATTTATCCGGTCGACAAACCGCTGACCAAAACCGGCGGTGTTGTGGGCCTCAAGGGCAATCTCGCCCCTGATGGTGCCATCGTCAAAGTGGCGGGCATGACTGCTGAAGAGCAGGTCTTTACCGGCCCGGCCCGCGTCTATGAAAACGAAGAAGAAGCCTTCGCCAGCGTCAAGGCGCGCGGTTACAAAGAGGGCGAGGTTCTCGTCATCCGCAACGAGGGCCCCTCTGGTGGTCCCGGCATGCGCGAGATGCTGGCAACCACCGCCGCCCTTTCCGGACAGGGCATGGGCAAAAAGGTCGCTCTGATCACGGATGGCCGCTTCTCGGGCGCCACCCGCGGGTTCTGTGTGGGCCACGTCGGGCCAGAGGCCGCCCACGGCGGACCAATTGGCTTGTTGAAAGATGGCGACATGATCACGATCAACGCCGTCTCTGGTGAGTTGAGCGTGAACCTTTCGGACGAAGAGCTGGCCGAGCGTCGTGCAAACTGGGCGGGCCCGCGTGAGACGATCTATTCCACAGGTGCGCTCTACAAATTCGCCAAGCTCGTGGGCGGCGCACGGGAAGGAGCCGTTACCCATCCCGGTGGCAAGGCCGAAAAGCACATCTACATGGATCTCTGATCTGTGCTGCGCGTAATTGCATTTGGCGCGGGCCTACCGTTTTTGGTGGCCTGCGCTGACCTGCCGGGCCTGACGTCTGGAAACGGTGGACCCAGCCTGCCGCTCTACAACGGGGCCGTCATGGCACAGGGACCTGAAGGATTCTGCGCTGACAGTCGCCTGAGCCGACCCGCCCGTGGATTTGCCGCGCTGGTGAGTTGTGCGTTGGTTTCGGACCTTGCAATTGTGCCAAGCATCGATGGCCTGATCACCATCCAGGCCGGTGATGCGGGAACCGCTGGCGTCACGGGATCAGAAGCGACGATTGCCGAAGGCCTGCGCACCGCGTCAGGAGCCGCGATCCTGTCCCGATCTGGCACCGCTGCAGAGATAGATCTCGATACGGTTGAGACCTCGCCCGGGCTGGTCATCGTACATTTCACCGATACCGGTGCCCCCATCGCGGAGGGCGTCGAACAGCCTGAGTGGCGTGCGTTCCTCGATCTCGGCGACCGCTTGGTCACGATTGGCGTGCGCGGCTTTGAACGTGATCCGCTCGGCCGTCGGGCCGGGCTTCGCCTCCTAAACCGGGCCGTGGCCTCGCTCCGGGCCGCCAATCCTGCCACACCTGACGGCTAAGTCTTACCCATTTGGCAACCGCCACGCGATAACGGTGGACCCTACAGACAACAGCTTGCAAAAAGGCATCGTGCAACACCAACCTCGGGCACCTTCGTGAGCAGAGCAAACCCTATCGATACCCTTCGCCATCGCCGCGCTCTTCGCCGGTGGAGTGCCGCTGCCCAAGGTGCCAGCACGGCAGAGCTCTCAGAGTTGCGGCGGGACAGGTTTCAGGCACGCCAACTCAAAGCCCGCCTTGATGATCTATTGACAACGGCCGACACGCGTCTCGCGCTGCCCCGGATAGGATCGAACGCATTCTCACGCCCCGCCGCAACGGATTGGGCCTGGCGGCCAAACCTGTGGCGCGGCCCGCTGCTGCGCAAAGGGATCGCAGATGTGCCGACGGCAACCAAAGTCGGCGATGCTGTCACCATTTTCCACGATTGCCCATTTGCCGAGATGTCTTTTCGCCAGTTGCGCAACCACCGCGAGGCCGACCTCGCGCCATTCGCACTGCGAATGGACGTGTTCCGATTTGGCGGCAGCTACCTGTCTGCCGTCCTCGACCTGCCCGGGGACGCCTGCCGGGCCTTGCGCAAACGCCATCTCGTTCGCATGGATGTGATTGTAGAGATCGAGCGACCAATTGAAATCTTTGCGCGGCTGAACGTCCGGCACGGCCCAAACACCGAACAGGTCGTCCGCGAGCTCCCGCTGCATGAGGATGACGTGTTTGTGGAGTTCGATCTGGCCTATACAAATCTGAACGAAAAGAGGGTTGAGCGCATGTGGGTCGATCTGATCTTTGAAAACCCTGAGATGAACCAGGTCACTCTGAGGGATATCACGTTTGCTCGCTATCCTCGTGCGGACCTCTAAGGGACAAGACGTATGACCGGCACAGCGACACTCACGAAAACACTGCTCAGCGAAGGGATCTGGCAAGGTGTCCTGACCTGCGAAGGCAAAGACGAGATGTGGCAACCCCGCATCGAAGTGACCCATCTGGACGAAACGGTTGATGGTGTCACCATCACCAAACTCCCGGACGAAGACGGATGGCTTGTGGAAGTTGCAGTGCCTATCGAAGCGATCTCGGATGGTGTGCAGACCTTCCTGATATACGACAGCGACAGTCACGAGCCGCTGGCCTCCTTTGCCGTTCTGGCGGGCGACGCCTTGGCAGAGGACATCCGGGCCGAGCTTGATCTGATGCGCGCCGAATTGGAATTGGTCAAACGCGCATTCCGCAGACACTGCCTCGAGACGATGTAAGGAAAACACGCTTGGGTTGTGTCAAAAACGCCTTCGTAACGCCTTAGTCTCCCCACTTTCGCCTGTCATGCAGCATGCATCCCAATTGGAGCACTGCATTGATCCGCCACCTGTTCCTCACTCTTTGCCTAAGCATCTCAACGCCCACTGCTACGTTGGCCGACGATGTGCTGGATGCTCTGGATCGACCAGATGAGGTTCGGAGCTGGCGCGCCGTCGGCAAACTCGAAATTGGCGGCATGGGCTCCTGCACTGCCACACTCATTGACACCGATCTAGTGCTAACCGCCGCGCATTGCTTAGTCAGCGAAGATGGCACCCCGCATGATCCCGACGACATCATGTTTCGCGCAGCCTTCCAGAACGGCCGTCAGGCCGCCGCCGTCCGTGCAGAGACCTTTGTTGTGCCTGATGCATATGATCCAAACGGACACCGGCTTACCAATGGCTTTGCCGTTGATGTTGGCCTCATCCGGCTGGTCCGGGATGTCCCGTCCACGCAGATCGCCCCGTTCTCCCCCGCGCAAGGCGTCTCGCGCCGCGAGGAGCTGACCGTCGTTTCTTATGGGCAGGGCCGCAACGACGCACCCTCACTACAACGCCGGTGCAATCAGTTAAGTCAGGAGCAGGGGCTCATTGTGATGGATTGCGATGCCACCTTTGGATCGTCCGGTGCACCGGTTTTCGTGATGCGGGCAGGACGGCCGCAGATTGCAGGCGTTCTGGCGGGTGGTTTCAACAATCCAAACGGCTTTCTGACAGTCGCCGTTCCGCTTTCTGAACATTTGCCAATTTTGCGCCGGGAGCTTGCCGGGCTGCAGGCAACCATCGGCGCGCCATCAGGCTCAGCGGTTCAATTGCTGCGTCCGGGCGATGTTTCAAACAGCAGCGCGCGTTTTATCACCGTAGGTGAGTAGCGGCATGTTTAGTCCTGCTTCAGCGGTTGGATGCCTCCGGCGGGGGTCGCGGCCCGAAGAAGTCGAGGCATATCCCTTGTCTCAGATGACGCGGCGTAGGGGGTGACGTTCGCGGAAAGTCACGGCATGGTTGCCTCAACGTTGGAGGCCCCCATGACGCAGTATCCCACCCTTTTGTCACCGCTGGACCTTGGTCATGTCACTCTGCCCAATCGCGTTTTGATGGGGTCAATGCACACGGGGCTTGAGGAAACCAAAGATTGGAACCGGGTGGCCGAATTCTATGCCGACCGCGCTCGCGGTGGTGTCGCTCTCATGGTGACTGGCGGCATGGCCCCGAACGCCGAAGGCGGCGTGTTTCCCGGAGCTGCTGGCCTCTTTTCCGACGACGATATCGCTAACCACCGGATCGTTACGGACCGTGTCCACAACGCCGGCGGGCGGATCGCCATGCAAATTCTGCACGCGGGCCGCTATGCGTACAGCCCCAAATGCGTGGCGCCATCCGCCGTCAAATCCCCGATCTCTCCTTTTCCGCCACAAGAGTTGGACGCAGACGGGATCGAAAAGCAAATTGCCGACATGGTCACAGCCGCCGTCCGCGCCCAAGAAGCCGGCTATGACGGGGTCGAGGTCATGGGCTCGGAAGGTTACTTTCTGAACCAGTTCCTTGTGGAGCATACCAATCGTCGGACCGATGAATGGGGCGGATCATACGAGAACCGGATGCGCCTCCCCGTTGAGGTTGTGCGCCGTGTGCGCGAGGCAGTGGGGCAGAATTTCATCGTGATCTACCGGTTGTCTATGATCGATCTCGTGCCCAAAGGCTCCACCTGGGACGAAGTTGTGACCCTCGCCAAAGCGATCGAGGCCGCAGGCGCGAGCATCATCAACACCGGCATCGGCTGGCACGAAGCGCGCATCCCCACAATCGCCACATCCGTGCCGCGCCGCGCGTTCACTTGGGTGACGAAAAAACTGATGGGCGAAGTCTCTATCCCGATCATTACCTCCAACCGGATCAACACCCCTGAAGTGGGCGAAGCCGTCCTCGCCGATGGCTGTGCCGATATGATCTCCATGGCGCGCCCGTTCCTCGCTGATGCGGATTTCGTCGCCAAGGCCGCAGCCGGAACGCCTGAAAAGATCGCGCCTTGCATCGCCTGCAATCAGGCCTGCCTCGATCACACCTTTGGCGGCAAATTGTCATCCTGCCTTGTGAATCCGCGCGCCTGCCATGAGACAGAGCTGCCGATAGCCACAGCAATTACTGCCAAAACCGTGGCCGTCGTCGGCGCGGGGCCCGCTGGCCTGTCGGCCGCTCTCACCGCAGCAGAACGCGGGCATGCGGTCACGCTCTTTGACAAAGCGGACCGTGTTGGCGGACAGTTGCACATGGCCGCCAGCGTGCCGGGCAAGGAAGAGTTCCTCGGCCTCATCACCTACTATGAAACCGCCGTTGCAACTTCAAACATCACGCTCAAACTCAACACCGAAGCGACCGCCAGCGATCTGGCGACCTTCGATGAGGTGATCATCGCAACTGGCGTTTTGCCCCGCAACCCCGGCATTGAAGGCCAGGACGGGCCAAATGTTCTCAGCTACATCGACGTCTTGCGCCACAAGGCCCCCGTTGGCGAACGGGTCGCGATCATCGGCGCGGGCGGCATCGGTTTTGACGTGGCCGAATATCTGGTGACCAACGACAGCCCAACCGAAAACCTCGCCGAATGGCTAGAGGAATGGGGCGTGGCCGATCCTGCCGAACATCGTGGCGGCATTGATCCGATCGGCCCACAGCCTGAAGCACCCAGCCGGCAGGTGACATTGCTGCAACGCAAGGCCGAAAAACTGGGCAAGCGCTTGGGCAAAACCACCGGCTGGATCCATCGCGCCGGATTGCAAATGAAGAATGTGCGCATGGTGGGAGGCGTCAATTACGAACGGATTGATGCAGAGGGCTTGCACGTGTCCTATGGTGAGGCCCGCGAAAACCCAGAGGTAATCGCGTGTGATACAGTCGTCCTCTGTGCAGGGCAGCTGTCTGAGCGAACACTCGCAGATGCGCTCACTTCACAAGGAAAAGCACCTCACGTGATCGGCGGCGCCGACGTCGCTGCAGAGCTGGACGCAAAGCGGGCGATTGACCAAGGCACCCGCTTGGCGGCCGCTCTTTAACCATCAGGTCAAAGGCGAAACCAATGCCGCAATTGCAACGGCATTGTTGTGGCATTTGCGGCAATTCGAACACCTGCTACAGGATGAAATACCACAAGCCATTGTTTTTATTATCTAACTTTAGGGCAACCGGGGCGTGAGCCCTTCACCTTTATCTGTCCACAGGCCCTAAACACTTCCCTCAATAACCACCCTATTGTCCGACTTTTGACCCATTCCACGGTCAAAAACACTGCCAGTAACCACGGATATGAAGGTGCGAGTTTATGGATCGCCTAACTGAAATGGAGGCCTTCGCGACAGTCGTCGATCAAGGAGGCTTCACAGATGCTGCCAAGAAGATGGGCATCTCAAAATCGGCCGTGTCAAAGCACGTGTCGTCGCTGGAGGCCCGTCTGGGGGCGCGCCTCCTAAACCGGACCACACGTCGTGTGTCTCCTACTGAAATTGGTCTTGCATACTACGATCGCGCCCGTCGCGTGCTCAATGATGCAGGCGAAGCTGATGCATTGGTCACCTCCATGCAGTCTGCGCCGTCCGGTCTGCTCCGGATTTCGGTCGCAACTGACTTTGGCGTGAACCATCTCAGCCCCGTGCTCGGTGATTTCCTGTCGGAGTTCCCGGACATCACGGTCAACATGGTTCTGAATAACCGTTACGTTGAACTGATTTCCGAAGGCTTTGACATGGCTGTCCGGATTGGTGAGTTGGAAGACAGCACGCTGCGTGCTCGCAAACTCACTGAGACGACCAAGCGCATGATTGCCGCTCCGAGTTACTTTGAAGAATATGGTCGTCCTGAAAAGATCGATGACCTGAACGAGCACAAGCTCCTTCACTACTCCAACCAGTCCAACGGCGCCGTATGGAAGCTGACCGCCCCTTCGGGTGAAAAGCGTCAGGTCCGCACCGCAGGCTGGCTCACAGTCAACGATGGTCAGTCCTTGCTGAACGCCTGTATCTCGGGCCTCGGCATCGCGTATCTGCCGTCCTTCCTCTATGCCGACGCGCTACGCGACGGTCTGGTCGAAGAGGCGATCCCCGATCTGCCCGTCGACACCCAAGGTATCTACGCCGTCTACCCCCCCGGCCGGTTCACCCAGCCCAAGGTGCGCGCGTTTATCGATTTCCTCGTCAATTCTTTTGCCGAGAAAGGCCCAGACAGCTGGACCTAACAATACCCACGTCACCCGGGTTACACGAAAGGCGCGCCTCAGCCGGGGCGCGTCTTTTGGCGTTTTATGGGGGAGTGAGGAATGACTGGTGTG
>JAHDDU010000028.1 GCA_020629175.1 Flavimaricola sp.
TGCGCGGCTCGCAAATGCGGTTTACGACAGACCGCGGCGCGGGCGATGATGCGACCTTCAATCTGCGTTAAGGCGTCGTGGCCGCAATAAGGTCGTCGAGTGAAACCTCGGAATAAGACAGGCTACCGGGGTGAACATCCCGGTAGTTCGTGCATCGGCGCTCGTCGGTAAATGACTGAGCAACGATATCGAACGTATCCATGCTCAACACATCCAATGCGCCACAGCCGGGCCGGTTTGGCGCACTTGTGCAGACCCGATCAAAGATAATCTTGGCGCGAAACAGGGGACAAAGGATCGCCTCATCGACGGCGTCCCCGGGTGCGCTATCGAGCAATTCATAGGGTGGGTCCAGTCTGAGCGCATAGAACTTGACCATCAGGATTTCGACATAATCCCAAAAGTCCTGCGGTCGGCTGTTGGTCTCATTCATTAGAGCGGTAAAGACCGTGTGCAGTCCGGGATGAGGCAGCTCGTGGGAGTGACCGGCCATCAGCTCAAGCCCTTGCGCGAGCACATCAGGCCTGTGACGGCCCAGCTGCAACATTTCGTGCCAGATAGCGATCCCCTCACGACGCAGATCATCCGCATTTGGCAAAAGATCCTCGGGCTCGTTCCTGTGCATCGTGAGAGGGGACACGTAGTCGCGTGCAACCATGTTGAGGAACGTCACACTGTTGGGCGAGTCGCGCAACCGTTGCTCAAAAACCTGCTGTCTGGCGTCCAGAAGCATCTGGTAGGAATCGTCGTTTTTGACGCGTAGAGGCACGTGACGCATGTAGTGATCGAACCAGGCAATTTCCATTTCCGGCACAATGAGCAATTCCAGAAGGCGCAAAAGCTCGTCGCCGGCGTCTGGTTGCAATCGCCATGGGCCAGAATACATGTCGATCAAGAGCCCGACCGGGGCTATGTCTTCATGGTCTTCGAGAGTCGTGATCACCCAATCGCTATAGTGAAGCGTGAGACCAAATTGATGGACCAACGTCAACTGACATCCAACAACGCCATAGTCGGGAACCTCCGGTCCGATCTCGGCGCAAATGGCTTCACCCATATCAAGAGTTCCGCCCCATGTCGGGGATACACTTCCCAGTGCTCTCCATAGGGTTTGGCGCGTCGGGCCAATGTCGACTGTTTGACGTAGCAAGGGAAGTACGTCGCGGGGATGCCCGCGATGACCGGCCACTGCGATTGCCGCATCGAAAGCGGGCAAAAATGTCGGATCCAACGCGAGCGCCTCTGTTGCATGTGCGTGGGCCATGTCGATCTGGTCATCAAATCCCGCAGCCGCGCGCCGAGTGACCATTTGCGCGTCCGCAGTTCCGCGTATTTCCCACGCCAATTTCATGTTCATGTGCGCGAGGCCAACAAGCGGATAGGCACTTTCGGGATGCGCTGCATGCCACTCCTCGGTGATGGCATAGCGATCAAGATGCGCGGTATTCCAAAGAACGAGATACACGGATTGAAGTGTCGTGAAATCCCGGCGTTCAAGGGCAATGCTGTGCGCTTGGGAAAACAGATCCTCTAGGTCATCAAAAGCGCGGGCATCGAGAGCGACGCGGACGTCCTCAACCTTTAGGTCGGCTTTGGCCATCGACGCCAAACTGAAGATAAGCACGAGGAAAAGTCTGTAAAGCATCTGGCTACCTCAATGAGTCAAGACAACTCTAACGGGCAATCCTGGCCTTTTCTTGACGCGAAAAGTGTAAAACGGGGTCAGAAGTCGACCGCAATCCCCTTTTTCTCCCAGTCGCCAAATCGGACCGGCTCTGGGCCGGTGGGGCCTCCCAGTTCGGCGGGGCGGTCCGACAGGTCTTCGGCCTTGCGGCGTTCGGCGGCTTCGGCGAGGGCGCGCTTCGCGGCGGCGGGTAGTTCGGTATCTGGTGACGACATGGGCAATCCTTGTCAGCGGCTTTCTCTTTGATATACGCGGGCTTTGATGTGCAGCAAGGGGTGCGGCGATGGCGCGCGGACAAAACCTGACCGGTCTGGCACCGCGCAAGGCTGCGTTGGGTCTGCTTACTGGTGTGTTGTCTGAGGCACGTTTGTTGCCTGAGCTGATCGGCGACGGTGCTGTCGCTCATCTGCCGCCAGAAGACCGGGCGAGGGCTCAACGTCTTGCGCTCGAGACACTGCGGCATCTGGATCGCGCGGATCGGTTGCTCAAGCCGCACTTGCAAAAGAACCCGCCACTGGCCGTCCGCAACGCCCTGCGGCTTGGGACGGTGGAGTTGTGTCAGGGGGCAGCAGCACACGGTGTTGTCAACGCGATGGTCGATCTTGTCGCGTCTGGCAAGCGCACGCGCAATTACAAAGGGCTGGTAAACGCCGTTTTGCGAAAGGTCGCGGACGGTGGCCCGGAAAGTTGGGCCGCGTCATCAGTTTCAAAGATGCCGAACTGGTTGCGTCAGCCCATGGTTGCGGCGTGGAGCCGAAAGACGGTTGAGGAAATTGAGGCGGTGCATGCCGCTTCCGTCCCATTGGATTTGACCGCCAAAGGTGATCCCGAAGCATTGGCCGAACGCGTTGGCGGTACTTTGTTGCCGACTGGTTCAGTCCGGCTGGCACACGTGCCGCAGGTGTCCGCTCTCCCCGGATACGAGGCAGGCGAGTGGTGGGTTCAGGATGCAGCGGCGTCTTTGCCGGTGCGCCTCTTGGGTGACGTCACTGGCAAGCGCGCGATTGATCTGTGTGCGGCGCCGGGGGGCAAGACGATGCAGCTGGCCGCAGCTGGAGCACAGGTGACGGCAATTGATGACAACGCGGCCCGCATGGCGCGGGTGACTGAAAATCTTGCGCGTACAGGACTGGCGGCTGAAACTGTCGTGTCAGATGCTTTTGACGTCAACGGCCATTACGACATCGTTCTGCTGGATGCGCCGTGTTCCGCAACGGGCACAATCCGGCGCCATCCCGATCTGCCCTACGCCAAAGATGGCTCTGATTTTGGGGCGTTGATGGAACAGCAGACCCAGATGATCGATCATGCTCTCGGCTTGCTCGCGCCTGGCGGGCGGCTGATGTTTTGTACCTGTAGTCTCTTGCCCGATGAAGGGGAGGTGCAGATCGAGGAGGCGCTGGCCCGACACAAAGGGCTGAAGGTTGCCCCTGTGAATGCGCCCGGGATTGAGGACGCGTGGCGGACCGAGGAGGGTGGCGTGCGTCTGCGCCCGGATATCTGGGCCGCACGTGGAGGCGTCGATGGCTTCTATATGGCGTGCCTCGTCAAGGCGTGACTCGGCTGTTCTCCATCAGTATAGATGGGATAAGAACAAGCGGAATATCCGCCGACGACAGAGGCAGCACATTGGGACAGCCCGGCACATTCGCGGCGCGTCGTACGCGCTGGTTGCACCGTTTCCACGCGCGGCGTGCGGCGCGGGCAAGTTCTGCGACAGCCTTTGTCTCGGCCCCGGAGCCTCGGAGTTTTGGCCGGTTTGCGCGAGGTCGTCAGCTGATCGCAGGTAATTTCCTCTTTTCCGGCCATCTAGTCGAAGCGCCTGGTGCGATGATTTGGGACATAGGTGCGGGCGATTCTCAAATCACCGATGAAATTCATGGCTGCGTCTGGCTGGATGATCTGGCAGCCGTGGGGGATGTTCGCGCACGCGACAAAGCGCAGGCGTGGATTTGGGAGTGGATCGCCCGCTATGACGATGGCAGTGGTCCAGGGTGGACGCCTGATCTGGCCGGGCGACGCTTGATCCGCTGGATAAATCACGCGTTGTTCGTGTTGCGGGGCAAGGACAAAGAAGCGGGCGATGCGTTTTATCGCAGCTTGTCCCGGCAAACTGCATTTCTTTCCCGACGCTGGAAAGCAGCGGATCCTGGTCTGCCCCGATTTGAGGCGCTGACAGGTATGGTTTACGCCGGCTTGTCGCTCGAAGGGATGCAGCATCACGTTGAAGCAGCGCTCGCCGTACTGGCCAAAGATTGCGCGGCGGAGATTGATCACACAGGCGGGATAGCGACCCGCAATCCCGAAGAGTTGATGGAGGTTTGCACCCTCCTGATCTGGACCAAACAGGCGCTGGAGGACGCGGGCATCCTAGTGCCGCCGAATATATCGCAGGCAATTTTACGCATCGCACCGGTTTTGCGCACACTCCGCCATTCGGACGGTGGACTCGCCCGGTTTCACGGTGGGGGACGTGGCCTTGATGGGCGCTTGGATCAGGCTCTGGCAGCGTCCGGCGTTCGGGGTCTCTCGCAGGATACGCGGCCCATGGGGTTTGTTCGCCTGCATGGTGGGCGCACCACGCTGATTGCCGATGCGCAGAGTCCGCCGAAAGGGCGTGCGGCGGGTGAAGCACATGCTGCGACACTCGCGTTTGAGTTGTCCTCTGGCAGACGGCCTTTGGTGGTGAACTGCGGCTCAGGTGCCCCCTTCGGCCTTGACTGGCGCCGGGCAGGGCGTGCCACGGCGAGCCATTCGACCTTGGGGATTGAAGGTTATTCTTCTTCTCGTCTGAACAGCGATGATCTGCTCGTCGATGGCCCTGATCGCGTGTTGTGCGAGGTGCATGCGCTGGATGATGGCACTCGGCTTGAGATGGCCCATAACGGGTGGGAGAAAACGCACGGGCTGACCCATGCCAGAACGCTTGATCTCTCGTTCGATGGTCGAGGGTTGGCGGGAGAGGATTTGCTAACGACTTTGACAGAGGCAAACCAAAAGCGGTTTGACCGGGTTCTGGATGATGGCGCGTTGCAGGGCGTGCCGTTTAGTCTGCGTTTTCATTTCCACCCTGATGTTGAGGCCGAGCTCGATATGGGCGGCACGGCAGTTTCTCTGGCGCTCAAAAGTGGGGAGGTTTGGGTGTTTCGCCATGATGGAACGGCGCAAATAACGCTCGCCCCGTCCGTATATCTGGAAAACGGGCGTTTGCGGCCACGTTCCGCAAAACAGGTGGTTTTATCCGGCCGTGCGATGACGTATGCGACGCGCGTGCGCTGGTCTTTGGCCAAGGCGCAGGACACGCCCAACAGCCTGCGGGATCTCGCCCCGGCAGAAAGCGGCGATGAAGAAGATGAGGGGACATCTGCCAATGACTGATCTGCAACCACTGCGCCGCGCCTTGCTTTCGGTGTCCGACAAAACGGGCCTGATTGAGCTGGGCCAAGCTCTGGCGGACCGGGGGGTGGAGCTGCTCTCGACCGGTGGTTCCGCTGCGGCGCTGCGCGATGCGGGTCTGACCGTGCGTGATGTTTCGGACCTGACGGGCTTTCCCGAGATGATGGACGGGCGCGTCAAGACGCTGCACCCGATGGTCCATGGCGGCCTCCTTGCTCTGAGGGACAACGCTGATCACTTGGGCACGATGGACCAGCACGGGATCGCGCCTATCGATCTGGTCGTCGTCAACCTGTATCCGTTTGAGGCGACAGTCGCCCGCGGTGCCGGATATGCCGAGACCATTGAGAACATTGATATTGGCGGGCCTGCAATGATCCGGTCTGCGGCCAAGAACCATTCCTTTGTGAACGTGGTGGTGGATGTTGAAGACTACGGGCCACTGCTCGCCGAGCTTGAAGCGCATGACGGTCAGACGACCTACGCGTTCCGTCAAAAGCTCGCCCAGACCGCCTATGCCCGGACGGCAGCGTATGACGCAGCGGTCAGCAATTGGATGGCCAAGGCAATCGATGATCCTGCGCCCCGTCGCCGGGTTGTGGCAGGCACATTGGCGCAAACTCTGCGTTACGGCGAAAACCCGCATCAGCAGGCGGCGTTTTACACCGATGGGGGCACGCGCCCCGGCATCGCAACGGCACAGCAGCATCAGGGCAAAGAACTGTCGTGGAACAACATCAATGATACGGACGCCGCATGGGAGCTGGTGAGCGAGTTTGATCCGGCGGACGGGCCGGCCTGTGTCATCGTCAAACACGCCAATCCGTGTGGTGTCGCACGTGGCGCAACCTTGGCAGAAGCCTATCAAAAGGCTTTTGATTGCGACAGGACCTCGGCCTTTGGTGGGATCATTGCGTTCAATATGCCGCTTGATGAGGCAACGGCCAAGGAGATTACCGGCATCTTTACCGAAGTGGTGATCGCCCCTGGCGCGGACGCTGCCGCCGTGACCCACTTCGCCAGCAAAAAGAACCTGCGCCTTTTGACCACGACAGGCCTGCCGGATGTCACCGGCGCCGACCTTTCAGTCAGGCAGGTGGCAGGTGGGTTGCTCGTTCAGGACCGGGATGTCGGTCAGCTTAGCGATTTGCGGGTCGTCACCAAGGCACAGCCAACGGCCGAGCAGATGGCGGACCTGCGATTTGCCTGGACGGTGGCCAAACACGTCAAGTCCAACGCAATTGTTTATGTGAACGGTGGTGCGACAGTGGGCGTGGGCGCGGGTCAGATGAGCCGCGTTGACAGCACCCGGATTGCTGCCCGCAAGGCGCAGGATATGGCCGCTGATCTCGGTCTTGATCAGCCATTGACCCAAGGGTCCGTCGTGGCCTCAGACGCGTTCTTTCCCTTTGCCGATGGCGTTTTGACGGCAGCTGAGGCGGGCGCTGTCGCACTTATCCAGCCGGGCGGATCAATGCGCGATGACGAGGTGATTGCCGCCGCCGACGAGGCGGGGCTGGCGATGGTCTTTACCGGCATGCGCCACTTCCGGCATTGAGGCAGCCATGAAGCTCACGTTGTGGACAGCCTTCTGGATATTCCTGCTTGATCAGGCGACGAAATACATCGTCGTCCATGCCCTCAACCTGATTGAACGTGGCGTGATTGAGGTGATGCCGCCCTACCTCACCTTCCGCATGGCGTGGAACTACGGTGTGAATTTCGGCCTGTTTGCGGGTTATGATTTGCGCTGGATTTTGATCGGAGTGGCCTTGGTGATCACGGCTGTGGTCCTGTATTGGATGCACCGCGAAGGTGGGTCCAAGTGGGCACTGATTTCAGCCGGTTTCCTTGTCGGTGGGGCCATTGGCAATGTGATCGACCGCGTTCTCTATGGGGCAGTTGCGGATTTCCTGAATATGTCCTGTTGTGGAGTGGAAAATCCTTACGCCTTTAACGTGGCGGACATAGCAATTTTTGTTGGGGCAATCGGATTGGTGTTTTTCACGGGCGAAACCCCCAAGGACAAGCGCAAAAAGAAGAGCGCGTGACGCGGCGGTGCCTATGGGCTAAGGTCTGCGGCAAGGAAGACGGGAAGGGCTTGGACGCAATGCAAAAGACTGTTGTGGCAATTCTGGCGACCGCGCTCATCGCAGGCTGCGTAGGGGGTGGTGATGGGATCCGCAGGCTCAACAGTGGGCAAGGCCCAGATGAGTTTTCTGTCCAGCCTGCGCTACCGCTGGTCATCCCCGAACAATTGGCTCTGCCCGAGCCGGGTGGTGTGAACCGTGCTGAGACCAATCCCCGTGCGGAAGCGGTCGCAGCTTTGGGTGGGTCGCTGTCTGCGACGGTTGCGGGCGGCATTCCGTCGCGTGACGCTGCTTTGGTGACGTATGTGAGCCGCAATGGCGTCTCGCCTGACATCCGTGCAACCGTCGCGGCCGAAGACGCGGCCATCCGCGGCAACGGACGCTGGGCCAATTTGTTCAACTTCCTTGGACGTGATCGCTACTACCGCGTGTATGCAAATCAGGCGCTTGATGCCTACGCCGAGCTTCAGAGGTTCCGCAATCTTGGCGTCGCTGTGCCAACTGCCCCGCCACAAAACTAGCGCTCCCTATCACAACCTGGTCAATTCGCTTGCGAAGCTCTCTCAGCGGCTTAGGTTTCACCTGACACGAGCTGAAAGGGATTGCCGATAATGCTGCGCCAACTGATGGCCGCCGGGGCCATGTCCACATTGGGACTGACCTCCGCTGCGGCTGACGACGTGACAACCTTCACCCTCGACAATGGCATGGAAATCGTTGTGATCGAAGATCACCGTGCCCCTGTTGTGACGCATATGGTCTGGTACCGCGTGGGGTCCGCGGATGAGCCTGTCGGTGTTTCGGGCGTGGCCCATTTCCTTGAGCATTTGCTGTTCAAGGCAACGGACGATCTGGAGAGCGGTGAATTTTCGGCGACAGTAGCGGCCAATGGCGGCAGTGATAATGCCTTCACGAGCTATGATTACACCGGCTATTTCCAGCGGATCGCGGCGGACCGGCTCGAGCTGATGATGACGATGGAAGCAGACAGGATGAACGATCTTATCCTGACGCCCGAAGACATCGAAACGGAACGGCAAGTGATTATCGAAGAGCGCAATCAGCGCACTGAGAGCAGCGCCAACGCCCTCGCGCGCGAGCAAATTCGCGCGGCGCAATACCTCAACCATCGCTACGGGGTCCCCATCATCGGCTGGATGCACGAGATGGAGCAGCTCCAGATGCAGGACACGCTCGACTTTTACGAGCTTTACTACTCACCCAACAACGCGATTTTGATCGTGGCGGGCGATGTGGAGCCCGAGGAAGTCCTCGCCCTCGCTGAAACGCACTATGGCGTCATCCCTGCAGAGGACAATCTGCCTGACCGCGTTCGCCCGGAAGAGCCACCACAACGCGCGGAACGCAGGCTGATCTACGAAGATCCGCGGGTCGCCCAGCTCTACGTGACCCGCAGCTATCTGGCGCAGGAGCGGGACGCTGGTGCGCAAGAAGAGGCGGCAGCTTTGGTTTATCTGGCTGAGGTTCTGGGGGGGTCATCCTTCACCTCGGTTCTGGGGGAAAAGCTGACGTTTGAGAATGACATCGCGCTGTTTTCTGGCGCGGGCTACGGCGGAGTATCGTTGGATGCGACAACGTTTAACCTAACCGTCGTTCCCGCAGAAGGTGTCAGCCTGCAAGAGGCTGAAGATGCGATGGATGTGGCGCTGGCCGAGTTCATGCAAGAAGGCGTCGATCCCGAACAGCTCGAGCGGTTGCGGGCGCAATTCCGCGCGGCCGAGATTTATGCCCGCGATAACGTTGCAGGCATCGCCCGTCGCTATGGCACCGCACTGACGTCTGGGCTGACGGTTGAGGATGTTCAGGCTTGGCCCGACATCCTGCAAAATGTCACGGCAGAGGACATCATGTCTGCCGCCGAACGCGTTTTTGACCGCAACCAATCGGTGACCGCATGGGTCGTGCGGGACAAGGAAGAGGTGATCCAATGATGCGCTATGTAGTTGCCGCTGTACTTGCACTGGCCTCAACCGCCGCGCAGGCAGAGATCGAAATTCAGGAGATCACGTCGCCTGGCGGGATCAACGCCTGGCTTGTTGAAGAGGATGCGATACCTTTCGTATCGTTGGAAATTCGTATTGTCGGGGGCTCCTCGCTTGATCGGCCGGGCAAACGCGGCGCCATCAACCTGATGACCGGACTGTTGGAGGAAGGATCGGGCGACATGGACGCCCGCGCGTTCCAGACAGCGCGCGAAGGGCTCGCCGCGTCATTTGGCTATGACGTGCGCGATGATAGTTTTGTCCTGTCCTTTCAGGCGCTGAACGAAAACCGTGATGAGGCGCTGGCACTATTCCGCCAGTCGATCATCGATCCAACGTTCGATGACGTCGCTGTTGAGCGGGTGCGCTCGCAAGTCATTGCGGGCATCCAGCGAGATGCGCAAACACCGAACTCCATTGCGGGGGACGCCTTCTTTGCCGCGGCCTTTGGCGATCATCCTTACGGGTCGGATCAAAGTGGCACTTTGGAAAGTGTGGAGGCGCTCACGCGTGAGGATCTACTGAACGCCCATGCTGATGTGCTGACGCGGGACCGGATTTTTGTCGGTGCTGTGGGCGACATTTCGGCGGATGAGCTCGCCGAGGTACTGGACACGCTCTTGGGTGATCTGCCAACGGGCGCGCCCGACCTTCCGGCGGATGTGGATTTTGGCCTCGACGGAGGGATCACGGTTGTTGAGTACCCAACGCCTCAGTCCGTGGCCCTGTTCGGACATGCGGGCATCGAGCGCGACGATGAGGATTTCTTTGAGGCTTACGTCCTGAACTACATCCTTGGCGGTGGAGGTTTTGAGAGCCGGTTGATGTACGAAGTGCGCGAGCGGCGCGGGCTGACCTATGGGATCGGGACGTACCTCGTGCCAAAGGATCATGCCGAAATGGTGCTGGGCTCGGTCGCGTCAGACAACAACGCGATTGCGCAGGCCATTGACGTCATTCGCTCCGAATGGGCCCGCATGGCGGAAGAGGGCGTGACGCCCGAAGAGCTCGAAGCGGCCAAAACCTATCTGACGGGTGAATACCCTTTGCGGTTTGACGGCAACGGAGAGATTGCCGCGATACTTGTTGGGATGCAGGTGCAGGGATTGCCTGCGGACTACGTGATTAACCGCAATGATTACGTTGACGCTGTGACGCTCGAAGACGTCAACCGTGTGGCAGGCGAGCTGCTCGATGCGGATGCGTTGCATTTTGTTGTCGTAGGCCAACCTGACGGGCTGCAGACCAGCGAGTAGCCCCTCGCAGAATCGCAGGGGTCTGTGCTAGTCATAGTGGTATGGCAAGCATTGACCCCAAGATATCCACAGATAGGCCCGTGATCCGGCAGCTGGACGAGGCTGCCATCAATCGGATAGCCGCGGGTGAGGTCGTCGAGCGTCCGGCGTCTGCCGTCAAAGAATTGGTCGAAAATGCCATCGACGCGGGGGCAACCCGGATTGATGTCACGATTGCGGATGGTGGGCGGACATTGATCCGCGTGTTAGACGACGGCTGCGGGATCGGGGCCGAGGATTTGCCGCTTGCGCTTAGCCGCCATGCGACATCCAAGATTGATGGGTCTGACCTTCTCAACATTCACTCGTTCGGATTTCGCGGTGAGGCGTTGCCGTCTTTGGGCGCTGTTGGGCGGCTAAGTATCACAAGCCGGGTCCCGGGGATGGATGCGGCCATGATCAAAGTGGAGGGGGGTTCAGCCACGGCTGTGCGTCCCGCTGCTTTGCGATCAGGCACCATCGTCGAACTGCGGGATCTGTTCTTTGCTACGCCAGCGCGGCTGAAGTTCATGCGGACCGACCGGGCCGAAGGGCAGGCCGTGGCTGACGTGGTTAAACGGCTGGCGATGGCCGAGCCTTTCATCGGCTTCACATTGCGCGACACCAGCAACGGGCAAGAGCGGCAAGTGTTCCGCGCTGACGCCGAAACAGGCGATATGTTTGACGCGCTTCTTGGACGGCTGCGTGTCGTCATGGGCCGCGAGTTTGCTGAAAACGCCGTGCCACTGGATGCAGAACGGGAGGGTTTTCACCTGACAGGCTATGCCGCTTTGCCGACGTACTCGCGGGGTGCGGCAGTGGCCCAATACCTCTTTGTCAACGGACGGCCCGTGCGGGACAAACTGCTGTTGGGCGCGCTGCGCGGGGCCTATCAGGACTTCCTTAGCCGCGACCGCCATCCTGCCGCTGCTCTGTTTGTTGATTGCGACCCTCGGCTGGTCGACGTCAATGTGCATCCCGCCAAATCCGAGGTCCGCTTTCGCGAGCCTGCGGTTGTGCGGGGTTTGATCGTCTCGGGCGTGCGCCATGCGTTGGCAGAGGCCGGGCACCGTGCCTCAACCACTATAGCGGGCGAAACGCTGGGCGCTATGCGGCCGCAACCGGTGGAGCCGCGGGTCTACCAGATGGACCGCCCGACACCGTTTGCCCGCGGCGCCAGCTACACGGCCCAGGCACCGGCGCCCGGGTTTGAGGAAACCAGCCAGCCTGCCGCACGAATAGAGGCCGCAGCACCCGTTGAAGTGGCAACCGCCGCACTGCCCCTTGGGGCAGCTCGGGCGCAGGTTCATGAAAACTATGTCATCGCGCAAACGCAGGATGGCATCGTCATCGTAGACCAGCATGCAGCCCATGAACGTCTGGTGTACGAGAAGCTGAAATCACAGATGGCGGCCAATGGGGTCGCCGCGCAAGCCCTCCTCATCCCCGAGATTGTGGAGCTTCCCGGTGGGGATGCGGCACGATTGTTGGAAATTTCGGATGATCTAGCCCAGCTTGGGCTGACCATTGAGCCCTTTGGCGGTGGTGCTGTCGCTGTTCGTGAGACGCCAGCGATCTTGGGGGACGTGAACGCAGAACAACTGCTCCGCGACATCTGCGATGAGCTGGCCGATCTGGGGACCACCGCTGCCGTCCAAACCCGTCTCGAAGCAATCCTGAGTCGGGTCGCATGCCATGGGTCCATCCGCTCTGGCCGTCAGATGCGCGGCGAAGAGATGAACGCCCTTCTGCGAGAGATGGAGGCCACGCCCCACTCCGGCCAGTGCAATCACGGACGGCCAACATATGTTGAGCTCAAGCTGCACGACATCGAGCGATTGTTCGGCCGCCGATGATCGAGATCGCGGGCCAGCAATACGCATTTGGAGACCCGGTTGTGATTGGCGCTCTGATTGGTGTGGTACTGATCCTGCTGCTCTTTCTTTTGCTCATCCTCGCGGTGCGTAGGGCAGGGCGGTCCACTGCCATCGCGGAACGGCTTGCCCTTGAAATGGCAGCCATCATGCCTCGCGTTCAAAGCTTGTCGGATGGGCAGCAGCAACTGGCCGGGGGGCTGAGCCACGTCTCTGAGGCGCAGGCGGCAAGTCAGGGGCACATGCTGCGTCTGATGGAGGACCGGCTGGCGAAAGTGACCGAGACGGTGCAGGGCAATCTAAGCGCCAGCGCCAAGACAACAGCCCTGTCGCTGGGAGAGCTGCAGCAACGGCTAAAAACCATCGACAAGGCGCAGGACAATATCACCAAGTTGTCCGGCGATGTTCTGGGACTGCAAGACATTCTGGCCAACAAACAAACACGCGGGGCGTTTGGGGAAATCCAACTGCGCGACATCGTCGCCAATGCGCTGCCATCGGACGGGTTTAAGCTGCAGGCGACGCTCGGTAACGGGCGGCGGGCGGATTGCCTGATTGATCTGCCCAATCCGCCAGGGCCGATCGTGATCGATGCGAAGTTTCCACTCGAAGCCTATGAGGCTTTGCAGGTGACAGAGACCGATGCAGAAAAATCCGCGGCCATACGCGCCTTCAAATCCAGCGTCCGGGTTCATATCAAAGCGATCGCAGAGCGCTACATCGTTGACGGCGAAACCGCCGATGGCGCCATCATGTTTTTGCCGTCAGAAGCGGTCTATGCCGAGCTGCATTCCAACCATTCCGACGTGATCCAAGAAAGCTTTGCCGCGCGCGTCTGGATTGTGTCACCGACCACCTGCATGGCAACGCTCAACACGATGCGGGCAATCCTTAAGGATGCGCGTATGCGTGAGCAGGCAGGAGCCATCCGCACGGCCTTGCGTCAATTGCATCGCGATGTGGGATTGGTCGTCGAGCGTGCGGAAAAGCTCAACACACATTTCAATCAGGCAAAGGCGGATTTGGACGGGATCGGCGTTGCGGCAGAGCGCGCAGGCAAACGGGCGGCGCGGCTCGACGATTTCGACTTTGGAGAGGAATCGCCGCCGATCGAAGACGGGCGCGTCGTGGCGATTGTTAGACCAGAGCCGTAACTCCGGGCTGGCGGCAACATTTTGAACCGGTTAGTTTAAAATCATAATCCTTGGGGGATGAACGATGTATAAAGCGATGATGTTGATTGGCGGCATGGTTTTAACCGGCTGCAGCGCCCAGACAAAAATAGGTGCGGCCTTTGATCATGGGATTGGTGAGGTCCCTTTCGCGAACGGTGCGATGTCCATAGTCGCAACAGAACATGGCACTTTGCGGACGTATCGCCTTGTGCCGTGCCACAGTGGCATCGTGTGTGCAGGATCAGAACGCGGGCGACATGGGCGGTTGGAACAGACAGAGGACTACACGGTCGTGCGTGGCCTCTATGGGCGCACCTTCTGGCTCTCTCGCGGTGGCGACGGCGTTCTGCAGCGCGGCAGTCACGGGGTTACTCTGGCGTGGGATTCTGACGTCGTACAAATCGGCGCAAACTAAAACGGTGAAAGGGCCCCGGTTTCACCCCCGGGACCCTCCACTAGCGGGTCAGTGCAACACGTCGGAGGATGCGTGCAATTGATCCGTAGGCGGTGTTGCAACTAATATAGGGATGAAAGCTTAGAGACGGAACAGTGTCTGAGCGACCCGGGGAATAAGACTGGAAAACCGCAGCGGCGCATCGGTCGCAGCCAGGCAGATGCAATCCGTACCGGGTTTGGCCACAGGCTGGTGAACCATCTCCTCGTTGGCGACCTCGATGTCGCCTTTGCCAAAACTATCGGTCTCATCTTCAAACGCGCCTTGCAGGACCAGCGTAAGCTCTGTCCCACGGTGCCCGTGATCTGGCACAGCAGTCCCGCCGGGAATTTTGAGCAACCTGACAGTCGCGTCGCGCGATGTTTTGATAACGGCCTGTGATACACCGCCGCCGATGCGCCGCCATTTCACGTCGTCCAGATCACCGCCGACATAGTCGCGAAGCGGTTCAGGGAAAACTGCGGGCGCGTTTCGTTTTGGCATCTCACTTGGCGCAGACCAAGCCGCGTCATTGATCAGCGCCATTGTGGCGGCAAAGGCCCCTTCACCCACAGGAGCTTCGCCTTGGTCGATCATGATCGCCCCGCCAACAGCGTCAAACTCGTGCATTCGCGCGCGGCATTCGTCGCAGAGCGAGATATGCGTCGCGACAACCAGGTTAAACGCTTCGGGAAGTGTCCCTGCGGAGTAGCCCATCAGGAGACCGTCGGTGAGGTGATGTCGGATGTTCTGTGTCATATCATACTTCATGTCATTGAGTGGCGCAGACGGTCCAGCGCCAGTCGAATACGGGATTTGATGGTGCCAAGCGGGAGGCCGGTTTCTTCGGCAATTTCGCTGTGGCTGAGATCGCCGAAATAGGCGCGTTCGATGAGAGTGCGCTGCTTGTCGGGGAGTTTGGCAATCGCCGCGGCGAGCTGATCTGTTTCTTCTGCCAAGGCCATCGTATCGGCGGCAGATGGTTCCTCGGTCGGACCCCAGGGAAGCTCCTCGGGCTCTGGCCGTCGTTGTTTGCGGATCATGTCGATCTTGCGGTTTCGTGCGATTGTAAAAATCCACGTAGATACGCTGGCTTTTGAGCCGTCGAACATATGCGCCTTGCGCCAGAGCGTCGCCATGACCTCTTGCACGCATTCTTCGCTGAATTCGGGCGACGAACCTGATTTCATCAGAAACGCTTTTACGCGCGGCGCGAAGTGATGGAACAACCGTGCAAAGGCCGCGCTGTCTTGTTCATCACGTATTGCGGCAATCTCTGCCAGCCACTCGCTACGCTTCGACGTATCGTTCACGATAACCCTTTGAGACCTGGCGCGTTCTTCTTGCTCCGTCCCAACATAAGACGGAACAGCGCGCCGCGCACCTGAATTAGTATATGTGTCAGTTACCACCTGCATGAAACTACTTACGCGGGCGGTTCGTGATTGGATCACAAGCGAATTGTAAATGTTTGCATCCACTTGGGTAACACGTGCGTATACCTTTGAGAATGTTGCTGGAAAATGGGACGGACCGGACAGTATGAAAGATTTTGCGATGACCCCTGCACCGAAACGCATTGCCGTGATCGGAGCGGGGATCTCTGGGATGGGGGCCGCGCATATGCTGGCCGACGATCACACGGTTGTTCTTTTCGAAGCAGAAAAGCGGTTGGGCGGCCATGCACGGACCCGGATGGGTGGGCGCAATGGGGATCAGGCTGTTGATACCGGGTTCATCGTTTTTAATTACGCCAATTATCCGCATATGGCCGAGCTGTTTGCAGAGCTTGATGTGCCCGTCACAAAATCAACCATGAGCTTTGGCGCATCCATCAATGATGGTGGTTTCGAATACGGCCTCGCCAGTCTTGGTGCGGTGTTTGCGCAAAAACGAAATGCAGCAAACCCCAAGTTTCTACGCATGGTGCGCGACATTTTGCACTTCAACAAAAACGCTGTCGCGGCAAGCGCTGATCCCGCGCTGACGATCGGGGGACTCCTCGACAAGCTCGGGACAGGTGAATACTTCCGCGACAGGTACCTTTTGCCGCTGTCCGGCGCGATCTGGTCTACGCCGACGGAAAAGATCCTCGAATTTCCGGCGCATGCAATGATGAAGTTTTTCGAGAACCACGCGCTATTGGGCGTCTATGGTCAGCATCAGTGGTACACTGTTGATGGTGGCTCAATCCAGTATGTCTCGCGCCTTGGCGCGTCTATGGCGACCAAAGGTGTTCAAATGCGCCTTGGTGCTGGCGTAGACGGGGTGCGCCGGACGCTTACGGGTGTTGAGGTCAAAGCCGCAGGTGGCGAGTGGGAGGCGTTTGACGACGTCATATTCGCCACTCATTCAGATGACACACTGCGCCTGCTGAGCGATGCAGACGCGGATGAGAGGGCCCAGCTGGGTGCCATTCGCTATCAGCCCAACAAAATCGTCTTGCATTCAGACACGCGCATCATGCCCAAACGCCGGTCTGTCTGGTCTTCGTGGATTTACAGTGAAGGCGCGAAAAAATCCGATGCGATTGATCTGACCTATTGGATGAATTCGCTTCAGCCGTGGCTCAAGGCGGACCCCTTGTTCGTGACCTTGAACACAGAGCGTGACGTTGATCCTGCGCTTGTCTGGGACGAGGTCACTCTGCGCCATCCGGTCTACGATCTTGAGGCATTGGCAGCGCAAGGCGAAGTGGCCAAAATGAATGGTCGCCGCAATACGTGGTTCTGTGGCGCATGGATGAAAAACGGGTTCCACGAGGACGGCCTGTCCAGCGCCGTTGATGTTGTCCGCGCTCTGCGTGCTGCTCCTGCCTTGTCCGTAGCCGCCGAGTGAGCCACGTCGAGCATATCGCGGGCGAGACCTATCATGGCCGCCGGGGAGAGGTGAAAAACGCGTTTCGCTACTCCATCGACTATGTGCTGATGGATGCCGAAGCTGATGTCACAGTCCCCTCCCTGTTTTCACGGGGAGGCCGCGGTATATTTGCCCTGCATGACAAGGATCATGGCGGGGTGCCTAAAGGTGGCAAGGGCGCGCCTTGGGTCAGAGAGGTCCTGCGCGAGCACAACGTGCCGTTGACAGGCCGGATCGATCTTCTGGCTCAACCGAAAGTCCTGGGCCATGTGTTCAATCCAGTCTCGTTTTGGCTATGCCATGACGACGGTGGCGTTCTGCGTGCAGTGATCGCTGAGGTGACAAACACTTTTGGCGACCGTCACTCCTATATCTGCAAGCACGACGACCTGCGCCAGATCACCAAGGAGGACACGATAGCGGCTGCAAAAATCTTTCACGTCTCGCCCTTTCAGCCAGTAGAAGGCGGCTACACTTTTCGCTTTGACATAACGGCCGAACAGATCGGCATCTGGATCGAATACAAACGCGGCAATGGCGGCCTGATCGCTACGTTGTCTGGCAAACGGCGGCCCTTGACCAACGCTGGCATTATTCGTGCTGCGCTTCGCCGTCCCTTCGGGTCCCGTCGTGTTCTGACATTGATCCACTGGCAAGCGCTAAAGCTGTGGTGGAAAGGTGCGCGGTACCGGCCTAGGCCTGAGCCTCCTGCAGAAGAAGTCTCGCAATGAGCGGTGCATTGGCCGCGCGGCTGCCGGCCTGGTCCCTGATGGGGGCGATCATCTCGGCAGCTGGTCTCCCGATCTATATCTATGCGCCAAAATACTATGCCGACACCTATGGCGTCAGCCTGACGCTGCTGGGAACCGTTCTTTTTGGCCTGCGGCTATTTGATGTGGTTCAGGACCCAGCGCTTGGCTGGATTTCGGAACGTTTGCACCGGCGCGGCATGGCCGTTTTTGCCGGATGCGCTGTGCTTGCGGCGTCCATGCTGGGGCTGTTTGCGATCATACCACCTTTTGATCCCATTTGGTGGTTTGGCCTCACGATTACCGGTCTGTTTTCGGCATTTTCGTTCCTGACCATCAATTTCTACGGTCAGGGCGTGCGAAAAGGCGAGGATTTGCCCGGAGGCCACACCCGGCTTGCCGCATGGCGAGAGAGCGGCGCGCTCC
This sequence comes from Flavimaricola sp., assembly GCA_020629175.1. GTDB lineage: Bacteria > Pseudomonadota > Alphaproteobacteria > Rhodobacterales > Rhodobacteraceae > JALZWD01. Next base: position 17,964 of record JAHDDU010000028.1, read on the forward strand.
TTGGTGTTTGCATAGCTGCCGTCGCACCCACATTGCTGATGGGCATTGTCTCGGCACCATTTGCCACTTTTGCAGTTGGTTTTGCTGTCATCACGCTCTTTGCAGCTATCGCGATGGCGCCGGAGTGGACCAGCGATGTCGCGCGGCCTGAGCCGACGCCGATCAGGACAATCTTGGCTGACAGGCTGGCGCGGCGGCTGATGTTTCTGGCACTTGTCAATGCAACGCCGCTCGCCGTCTCGTCCACAATGTTTCTGTTCTATGTGGAGGGCAGGCTTGGAGCGCCGGGCTGGGAAGGCCCTCTGCTGGTGCTCTTCTTTCTGGCTGCAGCCGTCTCCTCCCCTGTGTGGAGCGCCCTTGCACAGCGGTATGGCAGCAAAAATGTACTCTTGGTGGCCATGGTGCTTGCCGTTGCGTCATTCGGCCTCACCCTGACATTTGGCGAAGGAGACATCATCCAGTTTGCAATCATCTGCGTATTAAGTGGTGCAACGATCGGTGCGGACCTGACTTTGCTGCCTGCGATGTTTGCCAGACGAATGGCAACCATTGCCCCAAATGGCGGACAAGGGTTTGGTCTGTGGTCGCTGATGAACAAATTTACGCTGGCCTTTGCCGCAGTGCTTCTTTTGCCGCTGCTGGAACGGGCTGGCTACGATGCGGAGGCCGGGATCTATCCCGCCGAAGCGCTCACGACGCTCACCGTGCTGTATGCGTTGGTGCCGTCAGTACTGAAACTCGTGGCCATTGCCTTATTGGCGGCCACACCATTGGAGGACGACCGATGACGACCATTTTGGTGGCCTTGGGCCTGGCGATTGTGCTCCTGATCGCGGGCACGTTTGTAAAAGGGCAATACGTGTCCTTCTGGGCGCAGAAGTCCGAGGACTATGACAGCGAGTTGTTGTTTGACATGCGTGAGCGATTCAACGGGCCGATTGAATGTGAGGGCATTATCTATGGTCCAACGGGCCGGGTCACATCACGCTTTGTCGCGAATTTTGATGCAAAGTGGGACGGTAATGTTGGTATCGTCACTGAACGGTTCAAATATGACAGCGGTAACGTCCAAGACCGTGAATGGCGCTTTACCATCGGAAACGATGGCAAAATCAAAGCCGAAGCTGGCGATCTCGTTGGTGAAGGCTCCGGTCAGCAGCAAGGGTCTGCCGTCAACCTCAACTATAACATCAAGCTGACCGAGGATGCGGGTGGCCACGTGCTGCGCGTCAACGATTGGATGTATTTGATGGAAAACGGCACAATCATGAACCGGAGCCAGTTTCGGAAGTTTGGGATTAAAGTCGCCGAGCTTGTCGCAACCATGCGCCCCGTGAAAGCGGCTTAACGTAAAGGGACGCGATATGGCAGATTGGACAGGCAAACGGTATTGGCTCATCGGAGCAAGCGAAGGGCTGGGCCGCGAAGTCGCCTTGTGCCTGAGCCGCGCTGGGGCTGAGGTGATCGTCAGTGCACGGACCGAAGAAAAGCTCGCCGCGCTTGTAGACGAGCTGCCGGGAAAATCGTCCTATGTCACCCTCGACGTTCAGGATCGCGCAGCGGTTGAGGCGGCTGCAGCCGAGATCGGAGAGATAGACGGCATGGTCTACATTGCGGGCGTATACTGGCCGATGTCCGCGCAAGAGTGGAATAATGAGAAGGCCGAGACGATGGCCGACATCAATTATCTGGGTGCCTCCCGCTGTGTCGGGGCGGTGATTGGCCCAATGGTTGAGCGCGGGCATGGGCACATCGTGCTAACCGGCTCTCTTTCCGGTTTCCGCGGGTTGCCCGGTGCCATTGGATATTCGGCGTCGAAGGCTGGCCTTATGGCGCTGGCGGAATCGATGCAGGCCGACTTGAGGACCAGCAACATCAAAGTGCAATTGATCAACCCGGGCTTTATCAAGACGCGGTTGACGGACAAGAATGATTTCAACATGCCATTCATCATGGAAGCGGATCAAGCAGGCAAAGAGTTCTTTGAACACATGAACGACGACGCGTTCAAAAAGAACTTTCCCATGGTCTTTTCATGGGTTTTTCGTTTGTCCCAGTTTTTGCCGGATTGGGCCTATTACCGAATTTTCGGCGCAAAATAGCGGGCGAAGTCCATCGCTATTTGATAGCGTGCCCACACATAGTAGCCTCTTCGCAGTCGGGATAGCATTGTGCTCGACGCAAGCGAAAGGAAACGCTGTGAAGATCTACGTAATTGGATTGATATGTGCCCTGTTGGCAAATGTTGGGATGGCGCAGAATGTCGCTTTGGTTCTAGGGACTGAGCGGTACGCCAATTTTGACTCCGTTGCGCGGGGTACCGAGCCCGTCGGCGCGGTTAATACATTGGCAGAGCGTGGATTTGACGTGTTTCGGGCAACGAATGCGGCGACAGTGGACGTGCAGCAGCGCCTAACAGGATTTACCGAAAGTGCTCTACGAGCCGAACGCATGGTGGTCGTGCTCTCGGGGCGTTTCGTTACCGATGGCAGCAGAACCTGGTATCTGACGCGAGAGGCTGTGCGCCCGGGTTACCTGCGGCTCGGTCGCTCTGTCATCTCTGTAGATAATCTAATGCAGGTGATGTCGCGGTCTGCAGGTGCTGCCATTTTGCTGCTTGCCTATGACGAACGACAAGATGAAGTCTTTGATCCCTGGTTGTCTGAGGGGGTTGGCGAGTTGAACATCCCACAAGGCGTGACCGTCCTTGAGGGACGTCCACGGACTATTGCCCGATTTGTGACGAACGCCATTGCAGAGCCGGGAGCGGATGTTGCGCGGCTTCTGGCTGCGGATCGTGGGATCAGTGGCGCCGGCTTTTTGCCGCGATCGCATATTTTCTTGCCATCTGATCGCGCCACATCCGGCTGGACACAGCCGAATGTTGGCTCGTTGCTTACGGGGCCAACGGCTGCGCAACGGGCGGCTTGGAATGGTGCAGTCGCGCTGGATACCGTCGCTGCCTATGAAAACTTTTTGCGCCAATTCCCGCAAAGCCAATATTCTGCTGATGCGCGTGCGCGCATCGAGGCAATCCTCGCAGAGCCAAACAGGCAGGCCCGCCTTGTTGAGGAGGCACTTCGTCTCAGCCGAAATCAGCGGATCAATATTCAACGCGATCTGACAACGCTGGGCTTTAACACCCGAGGTGTTGATGGAATTTTTGGCCGCGGAACGCGCAATGCCATTGTGAATTGGCAACAGCAGAACGGATATCCGCAAACCGGCTATCTGACGGGCCAGCAAATTCAACAGATTGCGGCAACAGCTCAACGCCGCCGTGCTGCTGAAGAAGCGGAGGCAGCTGCAAATGAACGTGCCGCCCAACGTGCGGAATCCGAACTTTGGGCGCGGACGCGAAACATCGGGACGATCGCAGCGTATGAGAACTACATTCGTCAGTACCCCGATGGGCCGAATACCGCACAGGCGCAGCGCGCCTTGGCAGAGCTTCGCGGTGACCGAGATGGGCAGGGGGAGCGAACAATTTCACCGCTAGCGCCGGTACTGAATACGTTAACTGTGCGCGTGTTTGAGGCCCACCTACAGCGGCTTGGCATGAACCCTGGGCGCGTCGATGGCCGCATAGACGACCAGACCCGGATGGCCATTCGTAGGTTCCAGAATGAACGGGGGCTGCGCGTGACAGGAACGTTGGATCAGGCCACGGTTTTACGCCTCTTGTCCGAAGCACAGTAATTCCTACGACGAAAAAGGGGCCCCGTTCCGAAACGGGGCCCCTTTTGTTTCTACGTCGGATTTATTGACGAGGCTGATACCGCTCGAACAGAACACGGGTCTGGTTCGGGCTTGGGTCATCGTACTGCTTGACTGCGACCAGGTAAGTGCCGGGGTTTACACGTGCGATCATCAGCGAATCCAGGCCGCTGTCAGAATCGTCGTTATACGCAATCTGACGCCCAAAATCGTCAAACAGATAGAGTACAGGATCGCCTCCGGGCTGTGACACAGTCTCAATCAGCAAAAGGCCCGTCTCATCAATGTCGAACGACATCCAGGTTGCAGCTGATGTTGTCGTGATGTCCTGACGCATCCGGTTGGGCAAAAGGCCCAAAGACGTCACCGGGTGTGAGCCATCAAGCGGTGGGCTGACCTCAGCGTTGTCGTACTGCTGAACAAGAGCGGCAGCCGCGTCAAATCCAACTACGGATACTGTGATCGGCTGATTTTCATCCGAAAGCGCACGCATCTCAATACAATAGTCGCCGGGGGCGAGACCGCCGAGCATATCGATCCGGCTGTTGAGACCGTCGAAGTCGTCGTTCTCTGCAAGGTAGTTGCCGAAACTGTCGTACAAAGTGATGACGGGGTCAGCGCTTGGGTTCTCTGCCAGGATTGAAAGCGTTTGCTGGCTGCTGAGACTAAAGCCCCATGCGTCGACCTGGTTCACAGAAGCCGTCGCCGAGACGCCACCTTGGCCGAGGGTGCCATCAATTGGTCCACCGTTGCCGAGGAAGTTCGAAATTGCTGAACACCCCGCGCCTGTCGCACCAAAGTTGTTGTTTGTGGTCGTCGTTGTCGTGCTGCCACCGCCACCAGTGCCGACAGTCAGCGCTTCTTGGTCAGTGCGGCCAACGCGGACAAAGCCTGTCATCGGCGAGCCATCATAGCTTGTCATCGACAGGCAGTATGTGCCGGGATTGAGCATGCTTTCTGCGCGGGAGGCACCACCGCCGCCACTGTCATCGTCGGACAGAATGATGTTGCCGGTCTGATCGCGAAGATCAATCACTGGATCGCCACCACCGCGCCCTTGCGCCTCGACACGCACTTGCGTGGGCGAGGACACGTTGAAAAGGGCAACATACTCATTGCGCAGCAACACCAGAGCCATCTGCTCGAGGTAGTTGCCTGCTGTAGAAATGTCCGAGGATGCCTCGTTGCCGCCAATCCACTGACCATTGTCGCCGATGCCGCCGCAGAGGTTTGTCTGCGCCGCTGCCGGAAGCGCAAATCCTGCCGCAAACCCCACTGCGATGAGTGATCGCATCTTAATGCTCTTCATGGGAAAATCCCTTTGTTCAATTGTTGATGGGCAGAGGTTACCCGCAACCAAATGGCTATGGCTAGGCAGCAATTGGGCAAGTTATGGATTTCCCGACCCCTTTCGGCCACAGTTCAAAAACAAAAAAAGAGGCCGCCAAGTGGCGACCTCTCTCATGCGTCTAAGCAAATCTCAGCGGATTAGCCCTGGCGGGCCTTGAACCGGCGCTGAGTCTTGTTGATCACGTATACGCGGCCCTTACGGCGCACCACGCGGCAATCGCGGTGACGGTTCTTGAGCGAGCGAAGCGAGTTAGCGACTTTCATGTCCTTCTCCTCATATCGCGGCGCTCTGCAGTGGCGCCTGGGGTTACGTTGCAGACCTAAATCGGGGTCCGGCGAAATTCTGGTGGGCGGTACAAGGATCGAACTTGTGACCCCTTCGATGTCAACGAAGTGCTCTACCGCTGAGCTAACCGCCCAACCTAGTGCACAACATGGGGCCAAAGCCACCGACGCCCTGCATCAGGTGAGCGGTCTATAAAAGGAGTCGGTCGCGTGATCAAGGGCTTTCGGCAAAGCGTTTTTTTGCGCTATGTATAAGCACATAGTCAGGAGCAGAGATGCCACAACCCACCTATAAACTGAAGCGGCCGAAAGTGCGGACAACCAGCGTTGTTTTCGCCTCTCCGCACAGTGGGCGGGTGTATCCAAGGGCCTTTTTGGATCGCATCATTCTTGATGAACGTTTGGTCAGATCGTCGGAAGATGCTTTTGTCGAAGAGATTTTCGCGTCTTCGATCGAACAAGGCGCTCCACTGCTGGCGGCCGATGCACCACGAGCCTATGTCGATTTGAACCGTGCCCCCGAGGAGTTGGATCCTGCCCTGATCCAAGGGGTGCGCCGGGTCGCGCACAATCCCCGCATCTCGAGCGGGCTGGGGGTCATCCCTCGCGTCGTGGCCAATGGACGACCCATCTATTCTGGCAAGATCACACTGGCAGAGGCGCATGCCCGGATCAATGGCAGCTGGCGGCCCTATCATGATGCGTTGCAGACGCTTCTGGATGAGAGCCATCGTGATTTTGGCGAAGCGATCCTGATTGACTGTCACTCAATGCCGCATGAGGCGCTGGAGAACATCGGCTCTCCGGGGTCTGCCCGGCCTGATGTGGTGCTGGGAGACCGGTTTGGCGCAGCGGCTGCGGCACCCGTTGTCGAGCAGATTGAAGCGGCTTTCACCCGCGCAGGTCTGCGTGTCGCCCGTAACATGCCTTTTGCCGGGGCCTATGTTGCGCAACATTATGGCCGACCCTCGCGCAAACAGCATGCCGTGCAGGTCGAGATTGACCGATCACTTTATATGAACGAACGGCGGATCGTGCCGAACGCTGATTACGCCGCCTTTTGCCAGCTTATCGCGGGGGTTGTGGCCGACATCGCAATGATCGGACGCCCGGCTGATCTGCAGCTGGCCGCAGAATAGCCCTCACCGCAGAGCGCGGCCTTTCACGATAGCGTCGTCACCAAAACGGGCCCGGATTTTGTCCGTCGCCCGCTCAGCCCTTGCCCGTGCTTCAGCGCCGGGGTCCAACAGGTCCCCTTCAAGATCTGCGCTATCGGCATGGGCCAATTGGCTGATGCCCACGCCGAGCAACCTGTAAGGCCCCGGCTCGTTCACCTGATCAAACAAGTCGCGGGCCGTGCGGTAAATCGTGTCCGCAATCTGGGTCGGATGCCGGAGGCTCAACCGTTTGGATATGAGCGAGTGATCCGCACGTTTCAGCTTCAGCGTCACAACCCGGCCCGCCTTATCCTTGGCCTTTGCCCGACTGCTGACCTTCTCAGCCATGCGCCAGATATGGCCATCAAGAATATCGGGGTCGGAGGTGTCTTCGCCAAACGTCGTTTCATTCGACAGCCCTTTGACCGGCGTGTGGGACGAGACACGCCGCGCATCCTCGCCCCGCGCCAAATGCCAGAGCCGCTCGCCCGTGCTGCCAAAGCGGGCGTGCAGATCCCGTCTATCCCAACGGGTCAGATCATCGAAAGTATGGATGCCTGCTTTGGCGAGGCTTTGCTGCGCGACAGGGCCAATCCCCCAGATCAATCGCACGGGTTTGTCTGCAAGAAAGCTCCGTGTTTCAGCTTTGCCAATCACAGAAAACCCGCGCGGTTTGTCGAGGTCGGAGGCGACCTTGGCCAGAAACTTGTTGTGTGACAGACCAATGGACCCGGTGAGCCCTAGCTCATCCTTCATCCGCTTGGTCAGCCGTGCGAGCATCACGGCCGGCGGTGCGCCGTGCAGCTTTTCGGTGCCGGTCAAATCCATGAACGCCTCGTCAAGGCTCAAGGGTTCGACCACGGGTGTCAACTCGTCCATCATCGCGCGGATAGCCTTGGAGGCGGCAACATAGGCGTCGAACCGGGGTTTCACGACTTCTGCGTCTGGGCACAATTTGAGCGCTTGGAACATTGGCATGGCCGAGCGCACCCCTTTGATCCGAGCAAGGTAGCAGCAGGTCGACACTACGCCACGCCGCCCGCCGCCCACGATGACGGGCTTGTCCGCGAGATCGGGATTGTCGCGCTTTTCGACGCTGGCAAAGAAGGCGTCGCAATCCATGTGGGCAATGGTCAGGCTGTGCAGCTCCTCGTGGCGGGTGACACGGGGCCGCCCGCAGGCGGGGCATCGGCCGGGGCCGTCAAAGGAGGTCAGGCAATCGCGGCAGAGGGCGGGCATGCGAGGAATTTACCATAGGCAGGGGACAAGGCAAAGGGACTGGGGCTGAGGCTGCTGACATGCTATCATTGGAGGATGAGCTTTAACGGAGCAAAATGCGCTCTCTTTGTCGGCGATAGGTTGCTCTGCATCTTGCGCGACACCGGAGACATCCCTTGGGCAAATTGGTGGGACTTCCCTGGCGGTGGCCGAGAAGGGGACGAGACCCCTTTTGAAACACTTAGACGTGAAGTGATGGAAGAGGTGGGGATAACCATTTCGGCGGAAGATGTAGTCTGGTCTTATCACGCGCCGCAGGCAGATCGGGTCAGTTGGTTCTTTGTCGTCAAACTGGCCGTCGCAGAGGTGACATTCGGGAATGAGGGGCAGGGCTGGGCGTTTTTGACGCCGGATGGGTTCCTGGCGCGCAAGGATGCGATCCCATCACTAACAGCCCGATTGTCCCTTTATTTGCAGGGGGATGCAGGTGTTGCATTTCCGGGATAGTTCCTGCCATTTCGCGCCATGATTGTGCGTTGGCACTTAAAATTGCCGCAAATCGTACTTAGATCACGGATATGTTATTAAGAGGAGGCAACCGCGTGGACATTGAAGCGCTGCTGACAGAATTCGTCGGTGGGAACCTTGTTCTCATCCTTTTGGCCCTGTTCATCATTATCTGCATCATGAAGGGCGTGAAGATCGTCCCGCAGTCTGAAAAGTATGTGGTGGAACGGTTTGGACGGCTGCGGTCCGTCCTCGGACCTGGCATCAACATTATTGTGCCATTTCTGGATCGCGTAGCGCACCGGGTGAGCGTTCTTGAGCGCCAATTGCCCAATGCAAGCCAAGATGCGATCACCGCAGACAACGTGTTGGTGCAGGTTGAGGTCAGCGTGTTTTACCGCATTCTCGAGCCTGAGAAGACGGTCTACCGTATCCGTGACGTCGATGGCGCCATTCAGACGACCGTTGCGGGCATTGTCCGCTCGGAAATCGGTAAAATGGAGCTTGATCAGGTGCAGGCCAACCGTGCCGCTCTCATCGCGGCCGTACGTGAGCAAGTGGCCCAGCAGGTTGATGACTGGGGCATCGAGGTGACCCGTGCCGAAGTGCTGGACGTGAACCTTGATGCGCAAACCCGCGCGGCCATGCTGCAACAGCTGAACGCCGAGCGTGCGCGTCGTGCTCAGGTGACAGAGGCCGAGGGTAGCAAGCGTGCAGTTGAGTTGAATGCGGATGCGGAGCTTTATGCCGCTGAGCAGATCGCAAAGGCCCGCCGGATCGCGGCAGAAGCCGAAGCCTACGCTACGGAAGTGGTCGCGGCGGCTATCGCCAACAACGGCCTTGAAGCCGCGCAATATCAGGTTGCGCTCAAGCAGGTTGAATCGCTGACCGCGCTCGGCAGCGGTCAGGGCAACCAAACCGTGGTGGTCCCATCGAACGCGATTGATGCCTTTGGCGATGCGTTCAAAATGCTTACAGGGCGGGCTTCCAAATGATGTGGTGGACCGTCTGGTGGATCTGGCTCGCCGCCGCGTTGGTGATGGCGATCCTTGAAGTTGTTGTGCCAGCCTACATCTTTCTTGGCTTTGCTGTCGGGGCGGCAATTACGGGATTGGCTGTCGCGGTCGGGATTACTGCGGGGCTCAGTATGTCTTGGATGCTGGTTGTGTTCGCAGTACTCTCACTGCTTGGGTACATTGCCGTCCGGTTTGCGTTTGGCGCGCCCGGTGGCTCGGTCAAAATCTGGGACCGCGACATTAACGACTGAAAAAAAAGCGGCGGCCTTGGGTAAGGGCCGCCGCTAAGGTGTCGTGCAGTGTCTGGACAGGCAGTCGTAGACAGGGACGTGCACGAGGGATCAGGTCAGGGCGCAGCCCAATAAAGACCCGCCGCGTCGGACATGCGCCGCGCTTGATCGATCATCCGGTTTCGGACGGTAGCCAAATCGATTGATGCGGGTGCCAGAACTTCGCAAGAATGTTTGAGAATACGCGAGCCGCTGCGCAGCGAGACTTGCGCTTGAAAGGTGAACCGGGCCGCATTGTAGCGGAAACTGTGAAACGAGACGTCTGACATGGCAGTGCCTTTCTGTCGCTGGCCCTGGTGGACCGTCTTCAAGTATTGACCGTACGGAACGCGCGACCCGCGAACAGGGGGAAACCGCGTGCTATTGTATCAGCGAGCAACCGCCTCACGGCGTGACAGAGCGCAGAGCCGCACCGCTGTCAGACATGCGCATCGCTTGTTGTTTCAAGGCTTGTGCCACATCGCCTAAGGGCATCGTTAGCGGGCCTGCCATCTGACACGGATAGCGGTAAACCTGACCGCCGCGCCGGATGTCGACGCGCGCCTCGAATGCGCTCAGCGTTGCGTTGTAGCGGATGGGGCCAATGTTGATGTTCTGCATGATACCACCTCTTGGTTTTGTCTTGTTAACCAAGGTGGGGCGAACATCGTTCCCTTAAAGCACTGTTTCGGTGGAGTAACTGTTTAGTGAATCGTCGTGTTTGGCGATGTGGCCTGCGGCGAGCTCAGTTCGTTCAGGATGCTTTCAGCTGCGTCGCGTGGGTCCTCGGCGCGCCAGACGGGGCGCCCGACAACGACGTGGTCTGCGCCTGCGGCGATGGCTTGGGCCGGCGTCATTACGCGTTTTTGGTCGCCAAGATCCGCGCCAGCGGGGCGCACACCGGGAGTGACGATCAGCTTGCCCTCAGCTTCGGGCAGGGCGCGGATGAGGGCGGCTTCCTGGGGAGAACAGATTACGCCATGCGCCCCGGCTTCCAACGCAAAACCTGCGCGTTCTTGAACCAGATCGGGAATTTTACCCTCTTTGATCAAGGCGTTATCAAGGTCACCGCGATCCAGTGAAGTGAGGATTGTCACGGCAAGAATTTGGGTCTGCGACGTGCCGGCCCCCTCACGCGCGGCGCGGACGACGTAAGGGTCGCCGTGGACGGTGAGGAAGTCATGATTGAACGAGGCGAGCCCGCGAACTGCGGCTTCAACGGTTGCGCCGATGTCAAAAAGCTTCATGTCGAGGAAGATGCGCTTGCCATGCTCGTCCTTAAGTTCATTGGCGAGTGCGAGGCCGCCACCGGTGAGCATGCCGAGCCCGATTTTATAGAAAGAGACGGCATCCCCCAAGCGCTCGGCCAGTTTCAGGCCGTCCAGCGCGTTGCCCACATCCATGGCGACAATCAATCGGTCATCTGACATTGCGTGTCCTTTCAATGGATCTGGGTAATCGGCGTTTGACCCATATTTTATTGATGCACAACCCATACACATCCGATGCACATGTGATGCATATTGGAATGCAAACGCGGGGGAGAGCGCATGTCAGTCATTTTGGAAGTCTGCGTTGACGATGCTGCCGGGATTGTGGCGGCAGTGGACGGGGGTGCAGACCGGATCGAGTTGTGCGCGGCCCTGCCACTGGGCGGGTTGACGCCTTCGCCCGGCTTGATGGCTGTAGCCGCGCAGTGCGGCGTACCTGTTATGGCGATGATCCGGCATCGCGCCGGCGATTTTATTCTGTCCGATGCAGACATCGATATTGCGCTGCGGGACATCGCGGCTGTGCGAGCGGCAGGATTATCGGGGGTCGTTATCGGGGCCAGTCGGGCGGATGGAACTTTGGACGAAGTCGTACTCGGGCGACTGGTTGAGGAGGCTCGTGGGTTGGATGTGACACTTCATCGGGCCTTCGATTTGGTGCCTGATGTGGCTGAGGCTGTTGCCTGTCTGCGCAGGCTTGGCATCCAGCGAGTGCTGACAAGTGGCGGGGCGACAAAGGTTGTTAGGGGATTGGACAGACTGGCCCAGACTATGGCGAGTGCAGGGTCAGATATCACCGTAATGCCCGGCTCGGGCGTGTCGCCGGACGTGCTGCCTGAGCTAATGGCGCTCGGCCCAATCCGCGAGATACATGCATCATGCAGCTCAGCTGTCCGGCAAGGCGGACGCGTGGTTGAGATGGGATTTGTGGGAGGGACGGCGCCGGAAACCTCGGCGCAAAAGGTGCGCAGCCTTAAGGCCGCGCTGATGGCTTATGCCTGATCGGGGTCGGGCTTGTCATCGGACTTGCTGTTGCTGGCCTGAGCCTCCTGACGCAGGGCGCGCAACGCTTCTGGCGACAGGGCAAAGTAGGGCGCCTTGGCCATGGCGGAGTTGACAGCGTCGATCTTGGTCATCTTGGTTCCTTCCTGAGCATCAGGGTAGCAGCACCCTATACCATGCGGAGGCACCTGCCTTGGGGAGAAAGGTTTGCGCCTTCCCCGCAGAGATAATGGCGCGTATCCGCAAAGTTCTGCGGGGTTTACCCATGATTCTTGGCAGATTTTGGGCGGTTCGCAATTTAGATGTTCTTGAAGCGGGCAGAGTCGTGCCCCACATTGATGACGTAGGCCCAAACCGGGCATGTGCTGCAAGTGTGGGCATGCTGAACAGGGCGCTGAAAGAAGGAGAGACACCATGAACTTAGACAAGTTCACGGAGCGGTCGCGTGGGTTCATTCAAGCCGCGCAGACGATTGCCATGCGAGAGAGCCATCAAAGGCTCGCCCCCGAACATTTGCTCAAAGCATTGTTGGACGACGATCAGGGTTTGTCAGCCAATTTGATTGCTGCCAGCGGTGCCGACGCCGCCCGCGTGCGTGAGGCTGTTGATTTGGCCGTGGGCAAGATCGCCAAGGTTACGGGCGATGCGGGGCAGGTCTATATGGATAGTGCCACCGGAAAAGTGCTGGCCGAGGCTGAGAAACTGGCGCAAAAGGCGGGCGATAGCTTTGTGCCGGTCGAGCGGATGCTGATGGCGCTTGCGATGGTGAAGTCGCCGGCCCGGACGGCTTTGGAAGCCGGCAAGGTGACGGCCCAAGGGTTGAACTCTGCCATAAATGATGTGCGCAAAGGGCGCACAGCGGACAGTGCAACGGCCGAGGATGGCTATGACGCGCTCAACAAATACGCCCGTGATCTGACCGAGGCGGCGCGTGAGGGCAAGATTGACCCAATCATCGGCCGCGACGAGGAAATTCGCCGCGCGATGCAGGTGTTGAGCCGCCGGACCAAGAACAACCCCGTTCTCATTGGTGAGCCGGGGGTGGGTAAGACCGCGATTGCCGAAGGGCTTGCGCTACGGATCGTGGACGGCGACGTGCCCGAAAGCCTGCGCAACAAGCAGTTGATGGCGCTGGATATGGGCGCGCTGATTGCTGGCACGAAATATCGCGGCGAGTTTGAGGAGCGTTTGAAAGCGATCCTCAAGGAGATTGAGGCCGCCGCGGGCGAGATCATTTTGTTCATCGATGAAATGCATCAACTGGTGGGTGCGGGTAAAACCGATGGCGCGATGGACGCGGCCAACCTGATCAAACCTGCGCTGGCGCGGGGTGAGTTGCACTGTGTGGGTGCCACGACGCTCGATGAATACCGCAAGTATGTGGAAAAGGATGCCGCTTTGGCCCGCCGGTTCCAGCCGCTTGTTGTACAAGAGCCGACGGTTGAGGATACCGTGAGCATTCTGCGTGGGATTAAAGAGAAGTACGAACTGCATCACGGTGTACGTATTTCGGACAGCGCCTTGGTGTCTGCGGCGACGCTGAGCCACCGCTATATCACCGACCGGTTTCTGCCGGACAAGGCGATTGATCTGGTTGATGAAGCCGCGTCGCGTCTACGGATGGAGGTAGACAGTAAACCCGAAGAGCTCGATGCGCTCGACCGGCAGTTGTTGCAGATGCAGATCGAGGCTGAGGCCCTGAAGAAAGAGGATGACGATGCCTCGCAGACCCGGCTGGAAAAGCTGGAGAAGGAGATGTCGGATCTGCGCGAAAAGGCGGATGCGATGACCGCGCAGTGGCAGGCCGAGCGGGATCGGCTGGAAGGCGGGCGGGCGCTGAAAGAGCATCTGGACCGGGCGCGCGCCGAGCTGGAGATTGCCAAGCGTGAGGGCGATTTGGCCAAGGCTGGAGAGCTGTCCTATGGCGTGATCCCCGGGCTGGAAAAGCAGCTGGCCGAGACCGAAGCGCAGGACGACGCGCTGATGGTCGAGGAGGCCGTGCGGCCCGAGCAGATTGCCGAAGTGGTCGAGCGTTGGACCGGTATCCCAACGTCGCGGATGCTGGAAGGCGAGCGGGAGAAGCTTTTGCGCATGGAAGAGGGTCTGCACAAGCGGGTCATCGGCCAAGAGGGCGCGGTACATGCCGTTGCCAATGCGGTGCGCCGGGCGCGGGCCGGTCTGAATGATGAGAACCGTCCGCTGGGCTCGTTTCTGTTTCTGGGGCCAACAGGCGTCGGTAAAACCGAGCTGACCAAGGCCGTGGCTGAGTTCCTGTTTGACGATGACAGCGCGATGGTGCGCATCGATATGTCGGAGTTCATGGAGAAACATGCGGTCGCCCGTCTGATTGGCGCACCCCCGGGCTATGTTGGCTATGACGAGGGCGGTGTGCTGACTGAAGCGGTGCGCAGACGCCCCTATCAGGTTGTACTGTTTGACGAGGTCGAAAAGGCGCATCCGGATGTGTTTAACGTGTTGTTGCAGGTGCTGGACGACGGCGTTTTGACCGATGGTCAGGGGCGCACGGTTGATTTCAAGCAGACGCTTATCATCCTGACGTCGAACCTTGGGGCGCAGGCGCTGAGCCGGTTGCCCGATGGGGCTGACGCAGGGGATGCCAAGCGGGACGTGATGGATGCCGTGCGGGCGCACTTCCGGCCCGAATTCCTGAACCGACTGGACGAGACCATCATTTTTGATCGTCTGGGCCGCGAGGATATGGGCGGGATCGTCGAAATTCAGCTCGCGCGGCTTGAGCGGCGGTTGGCGTCGCGTCAGATCGCGCTTGATCTGGACGATGCGGCGAAAGTCTGGCTGGCTGATGAGGGCTATGACCCGGTCTTTGGCGCGCGTCCCCTGAAGCGTGTGATCCAACGGGCGCTGCAGGACCCATTGGCCGAGATGCTGTTGGCCGGTGATGTGGCTGACGGTGAAACGGTTACAGTGCGTGCTGGCGCCGATGGGCTACTGGTTGGGGACCGGGTGTCTTCATCCAATCGTCAGCCGCCTGAGGATGCTGTTGTGCACTAACACCGTTGCCCCCCGAGCCCGAAACGGCCCGGGGGGCAGTGTCTGATTTTTGTCATCTTGAAAAATTCGTTTTGATTGCACGGATTGTTTTGTTGCGCGACGGTGCCTTTGCTGCGACGTCGGATCAAACAACAAGACTGGCCGAGCATGACTGATACTCCCCCCCTTTCCAACCAGATCGCCGCGCGCGACTGGATCCGCATTCTTGCCAAGTACCGGCAGCCCAACACCTTGCGTAGCAGCTATGAATTGGCGGTGAGCGCAATTCCCTTTGTGGCGCTGTGGATTTTTGCCTGTTGGGTGGCGCAGTACAGCTATATTGCGGCGTTTCTGATTTCGGTTCTCAACAGCCTGTTCCTGCTGCGGCTGTTTTGCATTCAGCACGATCTGGGGCATGGGTCATTCTACGACAATCGCACGCTTAGCGATTGGGTCGGCCGGGCGCTGGGCGTCGTGACGCTGACACCTTATGACGTGTGGCGCCGGCAGCATTCGATCCATCACAGCCACTCGGGCGATCTGGATCATCGCGGGATTGGCGATCTGATGACGCTGACGATTGAGGAATACCATCAACGCAGCCCATTCGGGCGGATGCTCTATCGCGCCTACCGGCATCCGCTGGTGATGTTTGGTCTGGGGCCAAGTTACATTTATTTGCTGGCGAACCGGCTGCCCTTTGGCCTGATGGATCAGGGGCGCAAATACTGGATTTCGGCGATGGGGACGAACGCTGCGCTTTTGATGCTGTTGTCTGTGATCGTCTACTTTGGCGGCTGGCAGGCGCTGTTTCTGGTGTTTTTGCCGTCGACGTTGATCGCGGCCTCTATCGGGGTGTGGCTGTTCTACGTCCAGCACCAGTTTGAGGACACCGAATGGGACACGCATGATGACTGGGAATTGCACGAGGCCGCTCTGCACGGCAGTTCGCACTATGATCTGCCACCAATTTTGCGGTGGTTCTCGGCCAATATTGGTATTCACCATGTGCATCATTTGTATGCCCGAATCCCGTTCTACCGCTTGCCCGAAGTCCTGCGTGATCACGAAGAGCTGGTCGAATGTAGCCGGATGACATTGCGCGAGAGCCTGAAATGCGCGCGCCTTGATCTGTGGGACAGTGCGAACCGGAGGCTGGTGTCGTTCCGCGCAGCGCGGCAGTTGGCCCGCGCCTGACGTCGTAATAGGATCATGCGCAGGTAAATGAGTCCGCGCGCATGATTGAAACGATTGGTGAATATCTGAACAAAGGATGCGGGCGCTGCGCGCGCTTTGACAGTCCCACATGTTCTGCACTGATTTGGGGCGAGACTATCCGGGCGCTACGGGATCTGTTTTTGGCGCAAGGGTTGAAGGAAACGGTGAAGTGGGGCCAGCCGTGCTACACCTACGCGGGCCGGAACATCGCCTTGATCGGGGCGTTGCGGAACGATGTCAGGCTGTCCTTCTTTAGTGCATCGCTGATGAAAGACCCGCATGGCGTACTTGAGAAGCAGGGGCCGAATTCGCAGTCGGCTAATGTGATGCGCTTTACCGGCGTGGCCGATGTGGGGGCGCGGGCTGAGATTTTGGCAGGCTATTTGCGTGTGGCGATGGACTATGCGGCCGAAGGCAAGCGGCCAGCGCGCCGCACCGTAGAGTTTCAACTGCCCGAAGAATTGGTGGATGCGTTGGACGCGGATGCTGAGATGGCCGATGCGTTCCATGCGCTCACTCGGGGGCGGCAGCGCAGTTATGTGATCAATCTTGAGGGCGCCAAGAAACGCGAAACGCGGGTGGCGCGGATTGCCAAGTTTCGCCCCAAGATCATCGCGGGCAAAGGGGCCAACGAGTACTAGGTTCGCAATGCAGGCAGACCGATGCCCGTTGCTTCAAACCCGCCGTCGGCCGCCAGGAGTTGGCCAGTAACAAAGCTGGCTTTGTCGGAGGCAAGGAACACGATGGCCTGCGCAATCTCTTCCTCGGTGCCATAGCGGTTGAGCGGGAGCGCGTCGTGGTAGGCGGCGATGATCTCGGGCGAGTGGACAGCCATGGCAAGTTTGGTTTTCACCGGGCCGGGGGCCACGGCGTTGGCGCGGATGCCGTATTCGCCAAGCTCGGCGGCCTGTTGCAGGGTGAGCTGGATCACCGCTGCCTTGGAGGTGCCATAGGCCACGCGCAGCGTGCTGGCGCGCAGGCCAGAAATGCTCGCGATGTTGACGATAGAGCCGCGGGTTTCTTTGAGGGCTGGGATGGCCGCCTGGGTCGTAAGAAAGACCCCATCAAGATTTGTGGCCATGACGGTGCGCCAACGCTCAAACGTTGTCTCTTCTATAGGGCCGAAATCGGCGACGCCCGCGTTGTTGATCAGACTGTCGATCTGGCCGAAATGGCGGAGCACTTCTGTAATCATCCCGTCGACAGATGCTGGATCTGACACATCGCAATTTATGCCGTGGACATTGTCGAGCGTCGTGACGGCATCTGCGAGAGCGGCACCGTCGCGGTCGACCATTGCGACTTGCCAGCCTTCTGAAAGGAACAATTTGGTGGTGGCCAAACCGATGCCACGGGCGGCCCCGGTGACGATGGCGGTTTTAAGTGACATATGATCCCCCATTTTTTGCAAGCCTGGGGGATAAGGGGCCAAAAGGAAAGTGTGCCCGGACCGGAAGACCGGACCGGGCGTTTTCGATTTATTCTGGCAGGATCACTGCGTCGATGACGTGGATCACGCCGTTGGATGCTTCGATATCGGCAGCGACGACGTTGGCATCGTTCACTGTCACGCCGCCTTCGGTACCGATGGTGATGTCGGCGCCGTTGACGGTTGTGGCTGTCATCCCGTCGGACAGGTCCGTCGACATCACTTTACCGGCGACGACATGGTAGGTGAGGATCGCGGCCAAGGCGTCGGGGTCGGCCAGTAGGCTCTCGACCGTGCCGTCGGGCAGGGCGGCGAACGCTTCATCCGTTGGGGCGAAGACGGTGAACGGGCCTTCGGATTTCAGAGTGTCGACAAGGCCTGCTGCTGTTGCGGCGGCGAGAAGGGTTTCAAACCCACCAGCGGCGGCGGCGGTGTCAACGATGTCCATCGCGTGGCCGTCCGCGAATGCGGATGTGGTGAAGGCGGCGCTGGCTGTGAGCGCGAGGAATGTTCTACGAAACATTGGGGAACTCCTGTTGTTGGTTAATGCACATGTCGGCATCGTGGATTTGACGGCACGCAGTATACGGTGGATCACCGGGGGTTTTTGCCGATGCTGTTTGACCGATAGGGGGGCCGGGCTAAGCCACGCTGTTGCGCGAAAACCAATCACAAGGAGTTTATCGGCAGCCGATCCTTTTTCGCCAGAATCGCGCGTTACAGTCCCTGATAGCATCGTGAGGCCGCTGAAATAGGTTTTCACGTATACGTGCCTAGATAGTGACCAACGCAGAATTGCTGCACGCTGAATGAGGAGTGCCCGCATGGCCCACCGCTGGAAAAATGACCTTAGCCGAGAGGACGTGACACCCAAGGCTGATTTTCTCAACCGTCGCCAGATTATGGCGGGTGCTTTGGGAATTGGCGGCACGGCGATCGGAGCTGCTGCACTCGGTACAATGGGTGCGACGCCCGCTGCTGCCCAAGAAGCGCTGGAGCCCACGAGCCTCGAAGATATCCTCCAGTACAATAACTTTTACGAATTCGGCACCGGCAAGAGTGATCCCGCTAACAACGCTCACGCGTTGCAGACCGAGCCATGGTCGATCACGATTGATGGTCTGGTGGATAATCCCGGCACGCTGAGCCTTGCGGATTTTATGGACGGGCTGACGGTTGAGGAGCGCATCTACCGGTTCCGCTGTGTTGAGGCGTGGTCGATGGTGGTGCCGTGGAATGGCGTCGAACTGGCCGACATCCTTGAACGGGCGGGCGTGCAAAGTGCTGCCAAGTATGTGGCCTTTGAAACCGTGGTCCAGCCCGAGAATATGATCGGTGTCCAGCGCGGCGTGATCCCGTTCCCTTATGTCGAAGGGCTGCGGTTGGACGAGGCGATGAACCCGCTGACGATTTTGGCGACTGGCATTTATGGCGAGCCACTAGCAAACCAGAACGGTGCGCCGATCCGTTTGGTTGTGCCATGGAAGTACGGCTTCAAATCGATCAAGTCGATCGTGCGCATTACGTTGACCGAGGATGAGCCGCCAGCGACGTGGAACATCATTAATCCGCGCGAGTATGGCTTCTATAGTAATGTGAACCCGAACGTCAGCCATCCGCGCTGGAGCCAGGCGAGCCACCGAGTGATCGGCGGCGGTCTGTTCGCGGGCCGGGAAGAGACGCTGATGTTCAACGGCTACGAGGAAGAAGTTGCCTCCATGTACGAGGGCATGGATTTGGCGGAGTTCTACTGATGGACGTCGTGGGTCAAATCAACGGCGGTCTCCGCCGCATTCCAGCGTGGACTATATATATAGTGGGCGCACTTTGGGCCGGTTGGCTGTTTTGGCTGGCGTTGACGCAGCAAGGGCATTTCCGGGCGGACCCCGTGAATGTGCTGGAGCGGGCTTATGGAGAGATTGCGTTGCAGCTCATGATTGCGGGGCTGTTGGTGACGCCGCTGCGCAAGTTTGCCGGGCTGAACTTTATGAAGTTTCGGCGGGCTATTGGGGTGACGGCGTTCTTCTTTGTGCTGGCGCATTTTCTGGTGTTTGCCATTCTTGACGTGGCATCGCTCAGCCGGGTCGTGGAAGAGACGATCAAGCGGCCATATGTGACTGTAGGTATGGCGTCGTTCCTGATGATGATCCCGTTGGCGATCACATCGAACAATAGAATGGTCAAACGTCTGGGGGCGGCAAGCTGGCGGCAGCTACACAAACTGACCTACCCGGCCGCGATTTTGGGTGGTCTGCATTATCTGTGGCTGGTCAAAGGATTTCAGATCGAGCCGATCCTTTATCTGGGTGTGATTGTCGGTCTTGTCGCCTTGCGCATGAACTGGACCCAGAGCCGCGCCGTGGCGTGAGTAAATAAAGACACCAAACTGCCTAAGAGTAGAGAGCCGCCAGACAGCCGACGCTGTGCTGGCGGTTCGTTTATGAAGAATCGTAAAGTTTGAATGAATCGCGACGGAAAAAGCGGGTGATCTCCGGAATCAGCCGGGGGAGGGCGGTGAATCGGGCTGATTTGCGAGTCGGTGTTCCTTGAATCGCCGCGATTCACCCGCTGATTTGGTTTTTTGTCGGCAGAGTCGGGGCTGATTTGCGGGGAGTCTTGGGGATAAGCCTGTGGATACCCCAATATCTAGGTTTCGCCGTACATACTCTGCCTAAGAAAATTGCGATGTGACCCAAGGTCGGCGACCAATTCTTGCCTTAACCCTGCCAAAACAAAGGGAAAATCGGTTTTGTCACAAAAAATGCAAGTTTCTCGAAAAAAGGGGTTGCGGGTACCCGTCACTAACCGTAGAACCCCCCTCACCGGCGGCGCTAACAAGCACCAACGGGGCGCCAGACGGGCGGGACACACCGGAAACGGAACGGACCGAAACGAGACGCAGACGACGAAATTCGGAGATTGAGCAGGCGGGGCGCGCCAAAAGTTAGGGCGCATCTTGTTGGTTTTTGTCTCCACGCTCTTTGAAATTGATAGTATCTGAAGAGATATGTGGGCGGTTTGGTTCAGTTCGATGGATCAGACGTCTGTATATCGCGCTCTTAGGCTTCGGCCGATTATAGAGTGTCAGCTTCACTGTTTGGACGGTTTCTTGTTTTCTTATGAAAACCTGAAGCACAACAAACAGAGAGACGGTTACATGTGTCAGTAATGCATGTAACTCGATGTGCAGAGGTTCGAACGTCAAGGATAGTCCTTCGGGACTTTCAACTTGAGAGTTTGATCCTGGCTCAGAACGAACGCTGGCGGCAGGCCTAAC
>JAHDDU010000029.1 GCA_020629175.1 Flavimaricola sp.
ATTTTGGGCTCTCAACCGCCATTCATCAGGCCCCTAGCCCGCCGCGATCACCTGCACGCCCCTCAGCGCTCCATCCACGCCTCTCGCAGCCTGTAAGAGCCGCTCAACCACATTCTGCATCACATAACTTGCATGGAACCGAGTGGGCGCAACCAGCGTGAGGACGCCCTCCGCAGTCTCCGCAGGCACCAGGGGGGCGACCCAGGCCGCATATCCGGCAGGATCAAGCTGGTGATAGGCCGCACACAAACGGCCCCAATCATCCGCGCCAAACTCTGGTGTCACCGCTTTGAACGGCACCACGTTGCCCTGCGGCACCGTCTCTGCTGGCGTCATCCGCGCGACAAAATCCGGCCCGATCTGCGCCCAGACAGGCCGAGTGTCCTCCAACATCTTGGGCAGGTTCAATCCGTGTAAGGCCACCCTGCCCCGCGCACCGGGCCGTTTTTCCACCAGCCAGCCGAGTGCCCGCAGCTTGGCCATCTCGCGTTTCACAGTGCGCGTATCCACGGACCACAGTTTGGCAATCTCAGCCTGCCCCATCGACAGCTCGTCACGCTGCCAATTATACCGCGTGGTGATGAGGGCAATCAATCGCATGATCTGCCGCTGCCGGTGCTTGTCCAGCGACAGCCCATAGGTGGTCAACGCTGACAAAATATCATATTTCTTCGTCGCAGCTTCACGCCCGACGGGTTTCGCCACCAGCACTTTCTCTGGACCCCTGCTATCTTGTGACCATCAAGGTCGTTGCCTCATCAGGGTCTACCGCCCTTCTTCGGGTTCTGCGCTGTTTGCCAACGCTTTTCGCAACCCTGCCGCCATTTGCGTCCAGCGCTTCGATTCTGTCAAGCAGTATGTCGATGAAGAGCGTTCTGAGTGTGCTGAACAAAACCAAATCCTGAAAAAGAGTCTAGGTAATATGGTAATGGGTGACACTCAGAGTGTCCCCTCATTCGGTTCTTTTGTCACCCTAAAGCTGGTGGTTCGTCCAAACCTGTCCCCTCAATCTTGTGTGGTTCGCCCTGTCTTCTTCGGGCAAAAGACCCGAATCAAACTTCGCAACCCGCGCACCCCTGCCGCCATTTTTTGTCTTATTTTCAATAGAGTCGGGAATCTCGGGAATAGGATAAATGCCCTTTTGCGTTTTTGCCAAATTCAGCGTATTTCAGAAACAGAGCAGAATTAGCGTCCGGAAAGACAGAACACCATGTTCACGCACCAAGACCTCGCCAACCTACAGGCCCAATCCCTTAAGATGCAAAGCTGGATCAGACGGCAGACCTTCAGCCCTGAGATGGAGAAGACCCTCCGTCGGTTCAGCAGTTGGGAGGTGTCCGAGCTGATCTTTGGGATCAACCAATCCACCTTCCGTGGTCGCCTCGCCGCTGAACCTGACCTTCCCCATGGGGAGGTCGAGGAGGAAGGCCGCCAGCGGTGGTTCAGCCTTGACGAGATCAACGAACTGCGCCGCAAGATGAAGATCAACCGAAAGTCTCTTATGCCGCCTCGCCCCGCGGGCAAGCGGGCGTTCCGGGCGGCGGTGGCGAACTTCAAGGGCGGGGCTGGCAAATCCACGGTGGCGCTTCACCTCGCGCATGCAGCGGCGCTCGATGGCTACCGCATTCTGGTGGTGGACTTTGATCCACAAGCCACCCTGTCGCACTCCATGGGCCTCAACGACGTGTCCGAGGATCACACCGTCTGGGGCATCATGGCGCGCGATCTGTTGCGCGAGACGGACCGGATGAATGCGGCCAGCGTGGGCGCTGCCTCTGGTACCGCCCTGCCCCAGCGCCAGATTCCTGCCAGTATCCGGGATATGGGACTTGGTGATCTTCGGGTCGCGGACTTTATCAAGCCGACCGCCTGGTCGACCATCGACATCATCCCCTCTTGTGCCAACGCAGCTTTCGTCGAGTTTGCCTCCGCGCAGTACCGGCACCTTAATCCGGAGTGGACGTTCTTCGGCGCGGTAAGCCGCTACCTCGATGCGATCCCGGATGATGCCTATGACCTCATTCTCTTCGACTGCCCGCCTGCCATTGGCTACCAGTCGATGAACGCGGTCTTTGCCGCTGATATGCTTTATATCCCGTCTGGCCCCGGCTACTGGGAATACGACAGCACGACCTCCTTTATCGGCCAGCTGTCCGAAGCGCTCGAGGACTTGGCCCATGGCTATGGCACGACCTTCCCCGCGGGGAAGGTTTCTCTGCCCAAAGTGTTCACTGATGTGCGGTTCCTGATGACGCGGTATGAGCCGGGCAACGATCTGCACCGTGCGATGTTCGAAGCTTTTCGTAAGGTTTTTGGCGATCATGTGGCCGAGCATCCGATCGAGATGACGCGCGCGGTTGAGCAATCGGGCCGGTTCCTCAGCTCGGTCTATGAGATCGACTATCGCGACATGACGCGAGAGACCTGGCGCCGGGCGCGGGCGTCGTTTGATCGGGCGTATGGTGAGTTCAAAGGGTCCGTGCTGGCGGCATGGGACCAACTGGAGGCAGATGAATGAGCAAGAAGAGACGCGTATTTGATATTGATATGCCGATGGATGAGGCGGCCGCACCTGCGGAGTCCACCGCGCGGCGCGGTCCGATGGCGACGGCGATCACCGAGAATGCCGAGAGCCTGCGCGACAGGCAAAACCTTGAGGCACAAATCCGGGCTGAGAATGACGCGCTGGCACATGAACATGTGCGGCTGAAACAGGCCGGGCTGATCGTGGATTTGATCCCGCTCGACGCGGTGAAAACGACCAAGCTGATGCGCGACCGGGTCAAGCATGAAGATTTTGATCTGAAGGATCTGATCACCTCGATCCGCGATATTGGGCTGTCCAACCCGATCCGGGTGGAGGAAAGCGCGGACGGCTACGAGCTGATCCAAGGGTTTCGCAGGCTGTCGGCCTATAAGGCGTTGCTGGAAGAGACGGGCGATGCCGAGCTGTGGGGTATGATCCCGGCGGGCATGGTTCCCCGCGGGGAAACACTGCAGACGCTCTACCGGCGGATGGTAGATGAGAACCTGATCCGCAAGGATATCTCTTTTGCTGAAATGGCCGCGCTGGCGATTGATTATGCGTCTGATCCGATCATGGCGGGGATGGACCCGGAGAAAGCGGTAGCTGAGCTATATGAAAGTGCTGGTTATCAAAAGCGCAGCTACATCCGCGCCTTTATCAAGATCGTGGAGCCGCTGCGGTTTGATCTGCAGTTCATGAATGAAATTCCGCGCTCGCTTGGTGTGGCGTTGGCCGGGCGGATTGATGTGGAATCCGGGATTGTGGCGGCGATCAAGGCGGATCTGAAAGTGCTCGACAATCGTTCAATCCGGGAAGAGCTGGATGTTTTGCGCCGCTATGCCGGGCAGGCGATCTATGATGATGTGGGCCGCGTGGTGGAACCTGCGAAGCCTGCGTTGCGCAAGCCAGGGGCGGCGGCAGCAACCAAGGCCAAGACAACATTCGAGATTGCGCGACCGCGCGGCAAGGCCAGATGCGTGGCCGGAGCAGGGCGGCTTGAGATCAAGTTTGATCGGGACTTTTCGTCGATTGACCGGCGCAAGCTGGAAGGCGCGGTTCGGAGCCTGCTCGACCAGATCGACTGAAACCTTCCCCGCGGGGAAGGTTTTGGGGAGGGTCGCACAAGCCGAGGAATAGAGTCTAAATATATGAATAGACACTATAAATTTGCTGTTTAGGCATGAATCTTATGCCGTTGTATCCTTGAGAGCCGTATCATATGATACGGACATGACGACAAACTCATCTCTCACCGCCGATGATCTTGATCCGCCGCGCCCGATGGAGGCGGCAGGTCAGGGGCGCGCGGTCTTGAACCAGATAGCAGCTGTGTTTGAGGGGTGGGCTTTAACCAATCCTCAGTCTGCAGCGCTGATGGATGTGCCGCTGCCGACGTGGAATCGGATGAAGGCGGGGCGCTTCAAAGGACGGCTGGATCAGGACAAGGTTACACGGGCTGCGATCATCTTGCGGCTTGACGCGGCAGTTGCCCCGCCGATCCGGCCACCGCTTGGCCCTGCATGGCTGACACGGGCCAATACGTCTCCCGGTTTTGAGGGGGACAGCCCGCTGTTTGTGATGCAGGAGGGGGGCATACCCGCAATGCTGACCATCGCCACAATGGCGGAACAACTTCGCATGCGTCAGCTGGGCTGAAACACATCAGCAACCGTTGCGCGGAGGGCGGCCTTCTGGACTTTGCCCATGGTGTTGCGGGGCAGGGCGTCTACCACCAGATAATGCCGCGGCTGTTTGAACCGGGCGAGGGTGTCCTGCAGGCTCTGCGCAAGGGAGTCAGTGTCAGGATCGGTGTCACCTGCGCGGGCGAGGATGGCCACTGGCGCTTCGCCCAGATCAGGGTGCGGGGCGGCGACGACTGCGCTTTCCAGAACGCCGGGGAATGCGTCGAGCAGGCTCTCCACCTCTTTGGCATAGACGTTGTAGCCGCCAGTGATGATCAGATCCTTGGCCCGTCCGACGATGTGGATGTAGCCGTCCGCGTCTTCGCGGGCGAGATCGCCGGTCTGGAAGAACCCGTCAGGGCGCAGCTCTTCTGCGGTTTTCTCGGGCATTTGCCAGTAGCCTTGGAACACGTTGTCGCCGCGCACTTCGATCTGGCCGATTTCCCCGCGGGGAAGGGGCGCGCCGGTGTCCGGGTCTGCGATCCTTAGTTCAACGCCGGGCAGGGGCTGACCCACGGTGCCTGCGCGACGTTCGCCGTCGTAGGGGTTGGACGTATTCATATTGGTTTCTGTCATGCCATAACGCTCAAGGATGCGGTGGCCTGTGCGGGTCTCAAACTGCATGTGGGTGTCGGCCAGCAGGGGGGCAGAGCCGGAAATGAAGAGCCGCATGTGCGCGGTAAGCTTGGCATCAAAGCGGGGGTCAGCCAGCAGGCGGGTGTAGAACGTGGGCACGCCCATCATCGTCGTCGCCTGCGGCATGTGGGTGATGAGTTGATCTGTGTCTAACTTGGGCAAAAAGACCATCGACCCGCCGGTCAGCAGCATGATGTTGGTACCGACGAAGAGCCCATGGGTGTGAAAGATCGGCAGCGCGTGGAGGAGCGTATCGTCCGCGGTAAAGCGCCAGTGGGTGGCGAGGGTCTGCGCGTTGGAGAGCAGGTTCTTGTGGCTGAGCATGGCGCCCTTGGAGCGGCCGGTGGTGCCAGACGTGTAGAGGAAGGCCGCGAGGTCGTCTGGGCCGCGGGGGATTGTGTCGAAGGTTGTGGGACGGTTTGCAGCGGCATCGGGCAGGGTTCCGGTGCCAGTTGCTGTGAGGGTCAGGGTCGGCGTGGCTGTGTCTGGTGTGAGGTCCGGGTCGCAGATCAGGAGGCTGGCCCCCGAATTTTCGAGGAAGTAGCCAAGTTCAGCGCCGGTGTAGGCGGTGTTGAGCGGCAAGAAGATGATCCCGGCTTGCACGCAGGCGCCATACAGCGCGAGGGCGTCGGGGCTTTTGTGGATTTGCGCGGCCAGCCGGTCGCCGGGACGGAGGCCCTGAGCTGTGAGGATATGGGCAAATTGGGCGATCCGGCCGAGAAAACGGCCATATGTGACGGTCGAGCCGTCCGGAAGGTGCAGAAAGACCGCCTCAGAGCCTCTGTGAGGGGCGAAGAGGGTGTCGTATAGGGCATTTGCCATGGATGGGCCTCCTGCGCGTCTGTGCGCCTCTCTTGTGCCTTAGCGGGGATGGGAGGACAATGGTGGTGCAGCAGGAGGCAAACGTATGCACATCACAAAAGATCACGAGACGGCGGTGGCACGATTGATGCGCGAGGTGGCCGAGCGCGAGATCATGGGGCCGTTCCGGGATTTGGCCAGCCTTCAAGTGGATCAGAAGTCCTCGGCCAGCGATCTGGTGACACCTGCGGATACGGCAACCGAGGTGGCATTGATCGCTGGACTGCGCGAGATTTTCCCAGAGGCGAACATTTGGGGCGAAGAGAGCTTTGCCGCGAATCCGAGCGTGCGCGAGAGCCTTGGGTCCGCTGAGATATCGATCGTCATTGATCCGATAGATGGCACTTGGAACTTTGCCCATGGGATTGCGGCCTTTGCCTCCATGCTCTCGATCCATCATCAGGGGGAGGTCATCTATGGGGCGATCCTTGATCCTGTGAGCGGAGATTTGATCACGGCAGTGGCAGGGCAGGGGGCCTGGCTCGAGACGGGGCAGGGGGCTTGCCAAAGGCTGCGGATTGCGCCGCCCGCCGCTGACGCACCGTTGAACCTACTGGTGCCAACGGACGCCTTGCGGCCCGGAATGGCGGAGGATCTGGCCAAGGTGCATGACCGGTTCAATCGTATCTCCGCTGTTGGCGCCTCCGGGCAGGATTTTCGGATGTTGGCGCTGGGGCGGTATCACGCGCTTGTCAGTCATCGTCTAACCCCTTGGGATCATGCCGGAGGCGCGTTGATCTATGCTGAGGCGGGCGGGCATGGCTGCCTGTCGGATGGACGTCCCTATAGCCCGATGGTCACGGACGGACGTTTTCTGCAGGCGGCGTCGCCGGCTGTGCTGGACATCCTGCTTCAGGCCTTTGGCGATTAACGCAATCGTAACGAAAAACATCGGCCATCTACACCAAATCTTAGGGATCGACTGATCCTCTCCCGACGGAAAGCAGCCCCCCTGAAGGGACAGGGGGAAGGGTGAGGGCGAAGATTTGGGGCAATATCTGAGAACGGGGTGGTCCGTGGTGCGGGCGGTGTGCATGCACGTCGTTCTTGCCGGGATTTGGTTGGGCGTTTTGACAGGCGTGGCAGCTGCGCAGGTCGACTGGGTGGTGCAGCTGACAGATGACGGGTTTGACCCTGCCCCGGCAGGCGGCACGATTGAACATGTGATCAAGGTCACCAACAACGGCTTTGATCCGGCACCGCAAACCACGGTGGATTTCTCGGTCCCGTCCGGCGTTACGGTGGTGGGGCAGGCGGGTACGATCACTGGCTGCACAGGGCTGCCTGCAGCTGGCCCTGCGACGGTGACATGTACAGTTCCCGCGCTGGCGTCACTGGGCTCTGCCGACGTGACGTTGAGCATTGAGACGCCGACCGATGGCTTTTTCCAATTCTCGGCGGCGGTCCCAACCGCGGGTGATGCGGATGGGGGCAACAATACGAACCCCCAGGCCACAACGATCACGGAGGGGGCTGATATTGGCCTGTCCGTCACAGCGCCAACGACGGCGTCGGCAGGAGAGATCATCACCTTTGACTTTGCGATGACAAACAACGGCCCGAATACGGCCGATACTTTTGACTTTGTTTTTGAAACACCTGCCGGGTTGAGCATCACTGCAGCGCCGGGGAGCTGCGCCTTTGCCGGTGGGCTCTACACCTGCCCAGTGGGGCCGGTGGCGAATGGGAGCACAACGAACCGGGTATTCTCGGCGCAGGTGACGGCGGGTGGCGGCTCGGATGTGACGTTGGCCGCAGCAGTGACCAACGGTGACCCCGGCGACCCTGAAGCGAGCAATAATGGGGTGGTTCAGACGATCAACATCACCGGCGGATCCGATCTTGCGATCGATGTCTCACGCAGCCCTGGGGGGTCCTTGCTGGTAGGGGATCAGATCACCTGGACGCTTGCCTCGTCTTATACCGGGGACAGTCCAAGCGGGATCACCGTAACCGATAGCATTCCGCCGAATTACGGAAACATCATGGTCAGTGCCGCCGCAGGCTGGAGCTGCTCTGTCGCGGGCCAGGATGTGCAGTGCGACCGGCCTTCTGGATCCGGGTCGGGGGATGGGGTGTCGCTGGGCGATATTCTGATCACCGCTGATGTGCTGAGTGCCGGGACACCTGCGAATGTCGCCGATATTTCGGCCTCGTCGCCAGTTGATCCGCGCAGTGCCAACAACAGCGACAGTGATGACGGTGTGATCCTGCAGGATCCGGTTGTAGACCTTGACGTCGCCAAGTCCGGTCCGTCGCCCGCCCTTGTTGTAGTGGGGGATGACTATGATTTTCAGATTTCCGCGCGGAACATTGGCAATGCGGATTTCTTTGGCACGCTGGTCCTGACCGATACGATCCCGGCTGAGCTGAACGTGAATTCCATCGCTGAGAATGGGTTTACCTGTACGCCTGCGGCGCCTCAGACGGGGCCAGTGACGATCACATGTGAATTGGTCTACACGCAATCTAACCCATTGTCCCCAAACGAAAATACGCCTGTTGTGACGCTTAATACGACGGTGACTGGCAACGGGTCATTCGCAAACACAGTGAACGTCAGTTCGCCTGATGCAAACATCGCCGATCTAAACACCCCCAATGACACTGTGAGCTATGGTGTGAGTTCGACACAGCCGAACAATTCGGCTGATGTGCGGGTGATCCCGTCTGTTGATCTGTCAAGCCTGCCTGCGGGCGACGAGCTGACGGTCACCTTTGAGGTGATCAATGATGGGCCGCAGCCTTCGACGAATGTTGAGCTGACCAACAACTTTCTGACGCTGATCAACGGGAACATAGGGCCAAACGACGGCTATGTGTCCGAGACGATCACCAACGGTGTGGCAAGTGGGATCACCTGCGGCAGTGTGAGTACGGGGAGCCGGTCGCGCGAGTTGCAGTGCAATATAGCAACGCTGCCGGTGTGCACCCAAGGGTCGGATTGTCCGACAGTGGCTGTGGTGATCCGGCCCGGGGGTAACGCGGGCAATCGTTCCGCCACGGCCTTTGCGATCTCACAAGATGTGCCAGACCCAACACTCAGCAACAATTCAGAGGGCTGGTCGTATGCTGTTCTCGCCCGGGCGGATGTGACGGTTCTGAAATCCGCGACGCCGGGGACGGTGGAGGCAGGGCAGAACCTGACCTACGTCGTCACGGCGCGCAACATCAACAACGGGCTCAGCCGGGCCGATGGGGTGAGTGTGACGGACACGCTGCCCGCCGATCTGACCTTTGTTTCGGCCACGCCATCGAACGGAAGCTGCTCTGTCGCGCCTGCGCCAGGTAGCGTCACGGGGGCCACCAGCAATAACACGGTCACCTGTGCCTTGGGCAACATTAACAACGGTGGACAGCGGACCGTCACCATCGTGGTGCGGCCCAACAATGCGGTGCGGGGGACGAGCATCACCAACAGTGCGACCGTTTCGACCACGACGACCGAGACGGATGGCAGCAATAACGCGGTCAGCGTGACCTCAAATGTTGAGGACCCCGACCTTGATCTGCTGGTGAACAAATCTGACACCATTGATCCTGTCGCGATTGGCGAGACGATGGAATATGTCATCACCGTCACCAACACCGGGCCGTCTGCGTCTGAGAACGTGGTGGTGACAGACACTTTGCCAAGTGCGCGGCTCAGCTTTCAGGGGGTAACGACCAGCGCGGGCGGCAGCTGCGGCACGGCGCCGTCGCCGGGCACAATTGGCGGTACTGTCGAATGCAGCTTTGCCTATCTGCCTGCAGGCGCGGTAGCAGAGGTCCGGATTGAGATGCTGGGGGAGGTGAAGGGCTCCACCAGCGATGCTGTTACGATCAGTTCGGACGAGATTGTCGCCGGGTTTGACCGCATCGCGGGCAACAACACGACAACCGAGAACACCACAGTGCGCACGCGCACGGATATTGCGGCGATCAGCATGACGCCAAGCAGCCCGGTCGTGAACCTCAACGATGATTTTGTGTTCACGGGCGTTGTGCGGGTCAACACCGGCCCCGGCTTGCTGGAGGCGGATGACGTTGTTGTCAGCAACAGCCTGCCGTCCAATATGTTTCTGACGGGTCAGCCTGTGGCCACGGTGAGCTCCGGCACGGCAACATCGACAAGCTGCACTGGCTCTGCGGGGGGCACCAGTTTCACCTGTGATCTGGGCACGGTGTCGAGCGGGGGAGAGGTGTCCATCGCGATCCCGGTGGAGGTCACGCAAGTCTCGTCGCTGCCGCAGACCTTTACCAACACCTTCAGCGTAGCCACCTCATCGCAGGATTTCTCGACCACGAATGATCAGGCCACGGGATCTGTTGAGATAAGCTCTTCGTCCATTAGCGGGCGGGTCTTTCGGGACTTTGCGAATGATGGCGGATTCGGAGGATCGGATACCGGGATGGGGGGCATCGCGGTCCAATTGCAGGGGACCAGTTTTGATGGGCGCAGTGTCTCGCGCAACTTTACCACTGCCGCCAATGGAACGTTCAGCTTTGGTCTGATTCCTGCCGGGGAGTATCAGCTCATCCGCGGTACGGTGAATGAGCCGTATCTCGATGTCGGGATACTCTCACCGGGCACTGTGGCGCCGAGCACCAGCAGTGGGACCGTTTCGGGCAATGACCGCATTGTCAGCATTGATGTGCAGCCGGGGACGGCGGCTGTCGACTATACTTTTGCCTTTGTGCCGCAAGCGCGGGTGGGCATTGCTGAGCGGTTGGATGGCGCGGTGACAGTGCAGCCGGATGGCGCGTTTACGGCGCGACTGGCAATTGTGGTTGAGAACTTCAGCCTTGAAGGGCTAACGGGCATCGACGTGCGCAACCCGCTGGCGGGCAGCAGTCCGGGCCTCGGGTCTTATGTGGCGTTGAGCGATCCGGCGAATGATCCGCTGCCGCTTGGCAGTTACACGATCCTCACGCCGCCTTCGGGGAGCTGTGGTGGGATGCAAGCGGGCTTTGACGGGTCTGGCGCGCTCTTGGTGCTGCAGGGGGCCAGCCTTGCGGCGGGAGCCACGTGCACGGTGCAATTTGACGTGCGCGTGAAGCCTGCCACGTCGACACCACCGACGTATCAAAGCCAGGCCAGCGTTGAGGCGGTGGGCGCGCAATCGGGACAGTCTGCGCCGGGCAATGCCTTCCTTGCGGACATCTCAGATGATGGCAGCAATCCCGATCCCAATGGCAACAATCGCGCAGGCGATGCCGGGGAGGGGGATCCGACGCCTTTTGCCCCCAGCTATGCGCCGCAGATCGCCTTGGTGAAAATCGCGGATCGGTCCGGTCTGTCCCCGACTGTGGTGGAGGGGGATGAGCTGATCTACCGGTTCGAAGTGCGCAACACCGGCAATGTGACGCTGACCAATGTGCAGGTAGCTGATCCGCTGCCGGGCATTGTTCTGTCGGGGAACCCGATCGCCTCTCTGGCACCGGGGGCGACGGATACCGCGACGATCACGGCGATCTATGCGTTGACGCAGGATGACGTGGATGCAGGCCGGGTCGATAATCAGGCGACTGTTATGGGCACAGACCCGTTTGGCGTGGATCAGTCTGATCTGTCCGGTGCCACCTTTGCCGATGACACTCCGCTCAGCACGCCGTTTGTGGATGAGCCGTCGATTGCCGTGGTCAAGACGGCGGATACCTCAGCCCTGCAGTCGCCCCCTCGGCCGGGGGATGTGATTACCTATGCGTTTGAGATCCGGAACACTGGCAATGTGACGCTGACCAACATCCGGCTGGCCGACCCATTGCCGGGGATTATGATCAGTGGCGGGCCCATTGTAGCCCTGGCACCGGGTGCGGTGGATGGCGGCACGTTCACCGCCACCTATGCGATTACGCAGGATGATATCAATGCGGGCCAGGTGACCAATCAGGCCACGGCAACCGGCACACCACCGATGGGGCCGGATGTGGGGGATTTGTCCGGGTCCGCCCCGTCTTTGGATGATCCGACGGTCAGCATGATTGCGCAGGGGCCGTCGATTGCGCTGGTCAAGATTGTTGATGAAAGCACGCTGCTTGACGGGGCAGAGGTGGGTGAGCTTCTCAACTACAGCTTTGTGATCACCAACACGGGCAATCTGCCGTTAACGGATGTGGAGATTGCAGACGCTTTGCCTGGTGCCATAGTCTCTGGCGGGCCGATTGCTGTGCTGCCGCCGTTGGCCGTGGATGACAGCACGATCACGGCGACCTATGCGGTGACGCAGGATGATATTCTGGTGGGGGATGTCATCAATGAGGCAACGGTCACGGGCCGGTTTGGCCCCGCGCCCGGCGATGTTGTGACTGCAGTCTCTGCTGTGACGGCCAAAGTGGGCACAATTTCGGCAGAGCCGGAGGTTTTTCCGCCATTTACCGAGGATGGAGGGGTCACGACGTCCGTGCTCGCCTCAGATACGCTGAACAATGCCCCGGCCACGCTCGAGACTGTGGTGATCACCGTATTGCGGGCCGATGATGGCGTGACGCTGGACCCAACAACGGGGTTGATCACCATGGCGCCCGGCCTTGAGGCAGGGGCCTATGAGGTCGAGTACCAGATCGCGAGCGCTTTGGTCCCCACCTTGACCGACACTGCAGTTGAAACGGTCGTACAGGGGCCGCTGCCTGCGATTGAGGCGGTGAAAACCCAGGTCTTCATCGACAATGGCGACGGGATTGACGACATCGGAGACCGGGTCGAATACACGATCACCGTGACGAACGCGGGCAATATGCCGCTCGCCGGTGTCACAGTACAAGATACCTTGACCGATGCGGCGGGTGTGCCGCTGTCGCTGGACGCGCCGCCGCGGTTCGTGAATGCGAGCGATGGGTCACCGGTGGGTGCTTTGCTGCCCGGAGAGGTCGCGACCTATCGCGCCGATTTCACGATCAATCTGCAAGCGGTGAACGCGGGCGGCGTGGACAACACCGTTCTCGCAGAGGCGCGCGCCGTGTACGGCGATGACGTGCCCGAAGGACCGGCTGCTGTGAGCGATGTGTCAGACAATGGGGACGATACCGATGGCAACACGCAGGACGATCTTACGTCCTTGGTGCTGAGCACATCTGTACCCGGCGGCGGCGGCGGGTTGAGCATCAGCAACATAGCGAGCAGTGGAATCGTCACCCGGGGTGGCACCGTGACCTACACGGTGACGGTGACGAACAGTAATCCTTTTGTGGCGGGGCCTGTGACACTGACCGATCTGATGCCAGACGGCTTTGTCTTTGTGCCGGGATCGGCCAGCTTTGATGGTGCTGGAACGCCGGTTGTTGTCACGGGGGGTCTGGTGTCTTTGCCCGGTGTTCTGGTGCCTGCGCAGGGTGAGGTTGTTCTGACTGTGAGCGGGCGGGTGCTGACCGGAACGCCCTCTGGCACCCACACCAATGTGGCTCATGTGATTGATCCTACCAGCGGGTCGGTTTTGGCGGGGCCGGCAATGGCCACGGTCGAGATTTTGCCAGAGGCGGTTTTTGACTGTGGCGAGGTTATTGGCCGTGTGTTCACGGATCATGATGGGGACGGCTATCAAGACCCGCCGCGCAATGGTGTCATCGAAGAGGGCGTGGCGAATGTGCGGCTTGCGACGGTCGATGGGCTGATCATCACAACGGATGCCAACGGGCTCTTCAGTGTGCCGTGCGCGGCCTTGCCAGCGGAGGGTGGTGCGAACTTTGTGCTCAAGCTTGATGATCGGAGCTTGCCTGCGGGATACCGGCTCACGACCGAGAATCCGCGCGTGGTGCGGCTCACGCCCGGAATGCTGACCGAGCTGAACTTTGGCGTGTCAATCAGCCGTGTGGTGCGGGTGGATGTGAGTGCTGCGGCCTTTGCCTCAGACGGGGCTGGGGGCGCACAGCTGCACCCTGCGCTGATCGCCGGGATTGAGCAGATGCTGGCGCAGCTTGGCGACACGCCATCAACGGTGCGCATCGCTTTTCATCTCCCCGCGGAGGCGAATGCGGACACTGTGCGCCATGCACGCCAACTCATGCAGATCGTTGCCCGCAGGATTGAGGATCGTTGGCCCGCGTATGGGTCACGCCGTTTGCCCATCGAACGTATCGTCGTCCGGCCCGGACCGTGAAGGAGAGCAGAATGACAACCGATCGGATATGGAGCGCAGGCGTGGGGCTCTGTCTGGCCTGTGCTGTGCCGGGGATGGCCTTTGGGCAGTCGGCTTTGGTGCTGGGCGCGCCAGTGGGCAGCAGCACAGAGCGCGCCGAGGCCGCTGGATTTGGGGCGGCAGGTTTCTCAATCTCTATCGACAATGAGGTGGTGGCAGGCTCTGCCCCCCCGGCCAATCCGCAGCGGAGCGCGGATCTGATCGCGGCGGCGGCGGGGGTGGATGTCCGCTTTGACGGGCTGGACGCACCCCGCCTGTTGAATGTGACAACGCTGGATGGCCGGGTTGGCTATGCAAGCGGAGCGCCTGTCACGTTTCGGGCGATCAGCAACTACCCGGCCTATATCGCCCGGGCCGAGGTACGCATCCTGGATCGCAGCCGGCCCGGCACGCCGGTTGTCGGGCAAATCCCGGTGGCGCCGAATGGAACAGCGTCCTGGCAAATGCCGGGTGCTGGTGATGGAACCTATGCCTATGTGCTGCGGGTGTATGATGCCCAAGGGCGCTATGATGAGACGCGGCCGCTCGCCCTGACCCGGACCGAGCGGGAGGGGCAGGGCAGCTCTGGCCCCTTTGCCGATAGTGGCGCAGGCGAAGACCGGACAGCGCGACGCGGCATTCCTGCGACGGGTGGTGCGATCACAGTGTCAGGGCAGGGGGCTGCACCGGGGGGCACGGTTATGGTGATGGGAGAGCCCGTTGTTGCCGACGCGACCGGGCGCTTTGTGGCACGCCGCATTCTGCCCGCCGGAGATCAGGTGGTGGCGGTGACGATTGGCGGCCGCACCTATGTGCGCGACGTTCTGATCCCAACATCTGACTGGTTTTATGTGGTGTTGGCAGATGTCACCCTGGGCCGTCGGAGCGGCGGGCCGAATGACCTTGAGGAGAGGTATACGAATGGCAGATTGGCCTACTACCTGCGCGGGCAAACGGAGAGTGGGTACCGCATTACCTCTTCGCTTGATACGCGCGATGGGCCGATTGAGGATATCTTCCGCCGGCTGAACGACAAGGACCCGCGCCGCATTCTGGACCGGCTGCGCGATGATGCTGCAGACCTCTATCCAACCTACGGCGATGACAGCACGTTTTACGATGACACGCCCACCAGTGGGGCAGTGTACCTGCGGGTTGAGACGGAGCGGCTGCGCCTGACCTGGGGTGATTTTGACGCAGGAATCACAGGTGGTGGGCTGCTGCAAAACGGGCGCAGCCTTTATGGTGCGGAGTTGCGCTATCAATCCGTGGGCGTGACAGAAGCGGGGGAGCCGCGCTTTGCAGCCACGGTCTATGCGGCCCAGCCAGAGACGGTGCCCCAGCGGGACATTCTGCGTGGGACCGGGGGGTCGGTCTATTATCTCAGCCGTCAGGATGTGCTCAGCGGGACGGCAAAGCTGCTGGTGCAGGTTGTGGACCCCGAAACGGGCCGGGTGATTGAAACGCGGCCATTGGTAGAGGGCGCGGACTACACCATTGATCATCTACAGGGGGTGGTGATCTTGACCCACCCGCTCAACTCTTCGGCCAATGGGGGCAGTTTGATCCGCGATGGCGGGGCGGACTACGACGTCTCTCTCGTTGCGCAATACGAGTACTCGCCGACGACCAACACCAGCGATAGCACCGTTTATGGTGGCCGTGCTGAGGGGTGGGTGAGCGAGACGCTCCGGTTTGGCGCGACCTATATGCAAGAGGAGACGGGCGCCGGTACCCAGCGGATGATGGGCGTGGATCTGCGGTGGCAGCCGGGTGCACAAACCTATGCCGAGCTCGAGTTTGCGCAGACCGAAGGCCCCGGATTTGCCCGCACCTTTTCAACAGATGGAGGTTTGACGGATGTGCGCACCGGAGGTGGCGATTTCCCCGCAGCCCGCGCGCTTCGTTTCGATGCGCGGGTTGATCTGCAGGATATGGGCCTGTCGCAGCAGGGCTATCTCGGTCTTTATTACGAGGTCAAGGAGGCCGGGTATTCGACTCTGCAAGAGGACATCACGGCCGATCAGGAGCTGATCGGTGTGGTGGGGGACATCGCCTTTGATGACCGGTTTGGCCTGCGGTTTGAGGCGGAGCGGTTTCGCCGTGAAGGGGGAGAGGATCGCACCGAGGCAGAGATTGCGATCTCTTACAAAGTGACGCAGGCGTTCACGGTTGATTTCGGCATCGCGCATTTGCGGCAGGACGGCGGGGCGGTGATCGGCTCGCGCACGGATGCCGCCGTGCGGCTGACCTATGCGCCAAGCGATGACCTCAGCCTTTATGCTTTTGCTCAGCAAACGCTCCAGCGCGAGGGGCTGCCGCGCAACAATCGCTATGGGGCCGGGGTGACGGCACAGCTGACGTCGCGGATTGCCCTCACGGCAGAGGCGTCTGATGGGGATGCCGGGCCGGGGGCCGCGGTGCAGTTGCGCTATCAGGCCAGCGCTGACAATGAGATTTACATTGGTTACTCGCTCGATCCCACGCGCCACGGGGCGGGCTCACCGCTCAGCGATCAGGGGACGATCGTGCTGGGCGGACGCTACCGGCTGTCCGACAGCATCACGACCTGGACGGAAAGCACACTTGATCTGCCGGGCAACCAGCAGTCGTTGACGCAGATGTATGGCTTGAGCTTTATGCCAAACCCGCAGTGGACCGTGACGGGCTCCATCGAGCGGGGGCAAGTGCGAGATGCCGAGGATGGGGATTTCGATAGGCTGGCACTGTCGCTCGGGGCGGCCTACACGCGGGATGACGATTTATCCGCCCGGCTGCGGCTAGAGTACCGGCACGAGGATGGGGCAGGCACCGCGCGGGACCGCGAGACCTGGGCCCTGAGCGCCGGGTATTCGAACCGTGTGGCCGAGGATTGGCGCATCCTCGCCTCTGTGGATGCGTTTTATTCACAAAGTGCGGAGGGTGACTTTCAGAATGGCGAATATGTGCGCGCCTCCCTCGGCTATGCCTACCGGCCGATTGATAACGAGCGGTTGAACGTGCTGTTTGGCTATAGCTATTTGCGGGACCTGCCCGCTGTGGATCAGCTGGCCTCTGATGGGACGGCGGCCGGGGCGCGACAAGTCAGCCATGTCCTGTCGATCGCGGCGAATTACGATCTGACCGAGGAGCTGACCGTCGGCGCCAAGCTGGGCTACCGGTCGAGCGAGGTGGCGGAGCGGGGCAGCGATGTGTTCACCGCCAACTCCGCAACGCTGGCGGTGCTGCGGGCGGATTGGCATGTGGTTGATCAGTGGGACATCATGGCCGAGGGACGTATCCTCTATACGCATGAAACAGAAACCGTTGAGCGCGGTGCGGCCGTGGGTGTTTACCGGCATCTGAATGAGAATGTACGCGTGGGCCTGATCTATGAATGGGGCGATGTGTCGGACCAGATCACGGACATCAACTACAGCTCACAAGGGATTGGACTGAACATTGTGGCGACGTTCTAGACCTTCTCGAGGTAGCTGCTGTGCTCAAATTCGGTGACATGCTGGTTAAAGCGCATCTGCTCTTGCAGTTTGCATTCGACAAACATCTTTTGCAGACGCGCTGAGAATATCTGCGGCACATAATGCCCGGTTTCAAAGGCCTTGATCGCAGAAGCCCAATCGAGCGGAAGCGTCGGGAGTTTCTGGGTATAGGCGTCGCCCTTGATCGGAGCGGCGGGCCGCATCCCTTCGTTGATCCCGAGAAGGGCGCCACCGAGGATGGCTGCCAGTACGAGGTAGGGATTTGCATCCGCGCCAGCCACGCGGTGCTCGATCCGGCGGGCCGCGCCGTCGCCACCGGGGATGCGGATCGCGGCGGTGCGGTTTTCATATCCCCAGGCGACGTTGGACGGGCTGTGCGCTCCTGGCAGTAGGCGGCGGTAGGAATTGCGGTGGGGCGCAAAGGCGAGGGTGTTCTCTTGCATCGTGGCGAGCAACCCGGCGATGGCCTGCATCATGATCGGGCTGCCGTCTGGGCCGCCGTTGTCAAAGACGTTCTCCCCGCTTGCGTTGAGAAGCGAGAAGTGCACGTGAAACCCATTGCCGGAGCGTGTGCCATATGGTTTGGCCATGAACGTGGCCGCAAAGCCATGCGCGCGTGCGACGCCGCGAACCAGTCGTTTAAAAAGCATGGCATCGTCTGCGGCGCGCAGCGGGTCTGCCACATGCTTGAGGTTGATCTCAAACTGACCTGCGCCGTTTTCAGAAATTGCGGCCTCTGCCTGAATGCCCTGCGTCGCGCAGGCGGCGTAGACGTCATTGAGAAAGGCGTCGAAATGCTCAAGATCGTCGAGCGACATAACGCCATCCGTATCAAGTCTGCGCCCGCTGACCGGGGAGAGTGGCGGCATCGGCTCGGCCTCGGTCGGGTCGCAGAGGTAGAACTCGAGCTCGGTCGCAACAACAGGTGTCAGCTTGAGCGCTGAAAAACGGTCGACGACAGCCTTTAGCGCTTGGCGCGGGTCGCCGACGAAGGGTGTGCCGTCCTCCTCGAACAGCCAAAGCGGGATCATCGCGGTAGGCTTGGTCCCCCAGTCAGAGCGGATGATGCCGCGCCCCGTGTCGCGGGCGATCCCGTCCGCATCGCCGGTCTCAAAAACGAGGTTGCTGTTCTCCACATCTTCGCCCCAGATATCGACAGCCGCCAGCGAAAGCGGCATCCGCAGTCCGTCCTGCCGCACTTTCTGTGCTTGATCGACAGGCAATCGCTTGCCACGAAACGTCCCGTTCAGGTCACATATACAGGCGTAGATGTTCTCGTAGGCGTCCATGTCGCTGGACTTAACTGTAGGATTTGTGGTCACGCGGCCCTCTTGCGCTGGGAAGTTGCGTGACTGTCGGGAATTCACTGGATGCTGTCAAATGCAGCGGTTGCGTTGGATCCATCAGAAAGCAAAACCACATAATTCTGATTATGAGAATAATAGCCCTTTCAGCCGTATGATCGGGGCCTTGGACAACATGGCCGCCGGAGGGTGCCTCCGGCGGGAGTTTGTTTTGTCAGATGAAGCAGCCGTGGCGGTTTGGCTGTTAACCGTTACGCCGCCCCTTCGAATTCGGCGCCTGTTTTGGCGCCGGTGATGTAGGCCACCACGTCCTGCCCGTCGGTGTCTTCCTTGCGGAGATTGGCAACCATCCGGCCCCGGCGAAACACGATGATCCGGTCCACCAGGTCAAACACCTGCCGCATGTTGTGGCTGACAAGGATCAGACTTTCGCCCTGTTCCTTTAGCGTGCGAATGATGTTTTCCACTTGGGCGGTTTCCTGCACGCCGAGGGCCGCGGTCGGCTCGTCCATGATTGTCAGCTTGGAGGGGAATGTCGCCGTGCGGGCGATGGCCACGCACTGCCGCTGACCGCCGGACATATTGGCGATGGTGTTGCGGATATTGGGGATTTTCACCCCGGTCTTTTCCAGTCCCGCCAGAGTGTCTTCGCGCATCGCCTTGTAATCCAGACGCCGGAATGGCCCGAGCCAGTTCCATTTTGTCTTTTCGCGTCCGAGGAACAGATTGTCCGGCACATTCAGGTCGTCGGCCAGCGCCAGCGTTTGGAATACGGTTTCAATCCCGGCCTCTCGCGCCTGGATAGGTCCACTAAAGTGCACCTCTTGCCCGTCGAAGATAATGTCGCCGCTGGTACGCTGCTCCACCCCGGTGATCTGACGGACAAAGGTGGATTTGCCCGCGCCGTTATCGCCCATGATCGCCACATGTTCGCCCCGCTCGAGGGTAAAATTGGCGTCGTTCAATGCGTGCACGCCGCCATAGTGTTTGGTAAGGCCGCGCGTTTCGAGAATGTAATCGCTCATCTGACCTCTCCCTAGCGTTTCATGCCGCGCTCTTGGCGCATTTTATCAAGGACAACGGCGGCAATGATAATCGCGCCCATGGCCATCAATTGGTAGAACGCGTCGAGCCGAAGGTAGGTGAAACCGGATTGGATCACGCCAAAGACCATCGCGCCGAGCACAGTGCCAACGATTGAGCCACGTCCACCTGTCAGGCTGACCCCACCGATGACGGCCATAGCAATCGCGTAGAGCTCGTAGAATGGGCCCATGCCTGCCTGTGCCGTAAGGTTCTTGGAACTGAGGATGATCGCGGCAAAGGCGGCAAGCATCGAGGCAATCATGTAGACCATGACCTTGTGCCGCTTGATATTGATGCCGGACATGCGCGCCGCGTCTTCGTTGGAGCCGATGGCGTAGGTGTGTTTGCCATAGACGGTGTACTTCAGGATGAAGTGAAAGATGATTGCAAGGCCGATGAACCACACCACTGGCATCATGCCCGCGCCGATAAACTTGTATCCTTCAGTCGGAAAGGAGA
This sequence comes from Flavimaricola sp., assembly GCA_020629175.1. Taxonomy (GTDB): domain Bacteria; phylum Pseudomonadota; class Alphaproteobacteria; order Rhodobacterales; family Rhodobacteraceae; genus JALZWD01. The sequence goes on from JAHDDU010000029.1 coordinate 20,128, forward strand.
TGGGCTGACCGCGTGTCCAGGCCTGCGCGATTCCGCGGCAGATCAGGAACATGCCGAGCGTCGCGATAAACGGCGGAATACGCGTGTAGGCGATGAGCGTGCCGTTGATGGCCCCAATGAACGCGCCGAAGCAGAGCCCGACGATAATTGGGATCACCAGCGGCAAATCCAAGGCCCATGAGCCGAAAACTGCATCTGGGTTCGCGCTGCCTGTGGGCAAAAACTCGGTCTGAGCAAAGGACATCACGATCATCGCCGTTGCCCCGACAAGGGGACCGGATGACAGGTCAATTCCGCCCGAGATGATGACCTGCGTCACTCCCAGCGCGATGATCCCGATGATCGAGACCTGGAGGATGATAATTTTAAGTCGCGCGACGTTCAGTATTGTCCCATCGCGGTTTGTATTCATGTCAAAGAGCATGCTTTGCCCGTTCATATACGGCAAAAGCTGTCCCAAAGCCTCAAAGATCAGCACAATCGCTATCAACGCGAAGAAGATGTTCACTTCGTTCGGCCAAGACTTCTTTTTGCTGTCGAACGCGAGCCCACCGGTCCCGTGTGACGTGTCGGACATCGTTGCCCCCTTTGACTGAGAAATTGAGCGGCACCTCACGCCGTGCCGGGCAAGATGGCGCCCCCCGGATGGGGAGCGCCGAGTTCATAAAGACTTACTGGATAAAGTCTTCGACGTTCTCAGGTGTCACCAGAAGGAATGGGATGAAGACAGTCTTGTCGACATCTTCGCCATTTGCCAGCGCAATGGCTGTGTCGATGGAACCTGCACCCTGACCAGCCAAGTCCTGGAATACAGTCACGTCCATATCACCGGCCTGCATGGCCACCAGCGCATCGGGTGTTGCGTCAACACCGCCGACAACCACGTCGTCCATAGAGATGCCCGCAGACTTCATGGCCTGAATGGCGCCAATGGCCATCTCGTCGTTGTTGCCAAAGACCGCGTGGAATTCTTCACCTGACGAAATCCAGTTTGTCATCAGGTCCTGCGCTTCGTCGCGGGACCAGTTGGCTGTCTGCTCGTCGATCAGCGTGATGAAGTTACACATGTCCATGCCGATCACGTCATGGAAGTCCTTGGAGCGCTGAACAGCGGCCTGGTTGGACAGCTGGCCCATCAGCATGTAGGCGCGTGCACCACCTGACAGACCCATGGCCCGCAGATCCTGACACATGCGGAAGGCAGCCAGAGTGCCGGACTCGATCTCGTTAGAGGCCACAAATGCCTGACCTTCAGGCAGCGTCTCCATGTTGATCGGCTGACGGTTCACATAGACCAGCGGCACGCCGGCCGCAGCAGCAGCGTTTGACATTGCTTCTGTTGCGTTGGTGTCCACAGCGTTCACGATGATCGCATCCACGCCAGAGGCGATGAAGTTGTTGATCTGGTCAAGCTGACGCGCAACGTCGTCCTGCGCATCCTCGACCTGCAGCTGCAGCCCGTCGATTGTAGCAGCGTGATCCGTCATGCCGTTACGCATGATGGTCAGGCCATTGTCATCAAAGCGCGCAACCGACACACCAATCTGCTGAGCCATCGCAGATGTGCCCATCAGAGCCGCAAGGCCAGTGGCCAAAAGAATCTTTTTCATGGTTTCCTCCCAAAGATCGTGCCCGGCGCACGGTTCAATGATACCGGGACCTCATTCCGAGGCGATTGGTCCACCCCACCCTTCATGCCAGACGCAGCAAGGGTTTGATGAATACAGCAGACCCAGCCGCCGGAGCGATCAGATCAAGACGGTCGTGAGGAGTGTGGACAGTAGTGGCCACTGTCGCGGCGCGCGTCAGTCCATCAGCAGTCGGCAAGTGGTTTGCACCAAATGACAGCATTACAGGCCGAGTCCTCCCTCTCGTTACCTGCCACTTTAACCGTGATTCTGCATTTTGCAACCGGTTGCATAAAATTCTTTGGCGCGGCTCTATGTCCTTGATTATGAACCATCCACCAGCCGCCGTCGCGAAAGGAGCCGCGCCAGGTCAGACAGGTTGCATGAATAATCCTGCCGTGGCGAGATCAAAGCAGGCCATGTCTTTCTGCGTGTGAGCGATCAATTGGGCCCCTTCAAGCAAGGCCAAGGTTGCCGCCGCTCGCGCGTCGCTAGAGATGTCCGCATTCACTTCGCTTTGCGCATATAGCTCTGTCAGCCATCCAAGAACCATTTGGCGAAATGCCGTCATTTCTCTGATGATGGGCTCTGCGAGAGTGTCACGATTGACCGACAGAGCCACGCACAAACACATCGTCTCTCCGCCCTGCAGCGCCGCGCGATATTGCGCCACAAGTCCCGCAAGTTGCGCCGCGGGTGTCACGCCACTCTGCGCTAACTCTTCCAGCTTCGCTGCAAACACCTCCGCATAGCGCTCCATCAGCGCGGCACCAAGCGCTGCCTTTCCCGGAAAATGGTAATGGATCGACGCGGTTTTGATGCCGATCTCTTGGGCGACATCGGCAAAACTCATGCCCTGAAAACCCCGCCGCCGCACCAGATTTTCTGCTGTGTCCAAAAGCTCTGTCTTGCGATCCATCGCTGGGCCTCGTGATTAGAATGACGCTGCGGTCCGGGACATCGTCGACTTGATAATCCGCGGAGCCGCAGCCTCCGCAGCTTCTAACGCCCCTTCAAGGAAGCCGCCAAAGGTCGCCGCAACCTCTGTCCCGCAAAAGAACAGACCTTGGGCATGCAACGCATCCAGCATCGGTGGCATACCGTAGCGCGGATGCGCCATGAGAGGGGCATGATCCCGTGGTGCCGCCGTCAATTCATCAAGAGCCCAGTCTTTCAATAGAACGTCGCGCGGCTCTGCTGCCTCAGCTCCAAAAAGGCGGACCAATTGTGCGACTGCCGCAGACTTCAGACTCTCCGCATCACGCCGCGCTTCGATCGGGATACCAACAAATCCAAACAGCGCATAAGGCCCGCCCTCTGCCGGAGACGCATCATGGATCTCGACCAATGGGCCGTGTCTGCTCATCGCATCCCCCGAAAGTCCAGCCTCGCGCCAAAACGGACGATCATAAACCGCCACCACTTTGGCCTGCCCTGCCATCCAAGTGGGTACATTCAAAAGAGCATCGTGTGTGATGGGCTCTAGAGCTGGGAAAAAGTCAAGCTGCGCTGCCAGTCGGGGCGGCACGGCAAGCGCGATGGTCCGGGCTGCAATCTTATGAGTATTGCAACGCGTCTCGATCTCCGCACAGGCCTCCCCCAGCCGGGTCACGCGTGAATGCAGATGCAACCGCTCCTGCGGAAGTGATTGGACCAACTGCGCAATCAGATGGGCCAGTCCGCCTTTCACCCGAAACGAGCCCTCCATGGACGCATAACCGCGCCCGCGGTGCACCTGCCCCTCCTCGTCTTCAAAACTCAGATCCCCTTGGGCGAACTGCTCAAACACGCCAAGGTTCAGCTCTTGGGTCAAAGCCGCCATGCGCAGTTGGCCCGGCCAAAACCAGGCAGGACCCATATCAAAGGCTGCGCCCCCAACGTCGGACCCCTTGATGCGGCCGCCAAAACGGGGCCGGGCCTCAACCAGCTGAAAATCAACGCCCGCCACCAACAATTGTTTTGCCAGCGCCAGTCCGGCGAGGCCCCCGCCCACAATCAGCACGTCAGCCGAGGCAGGCAATGTCGGATCAGACACCCCTAGACCTCGGGTGCCTTAGCAAAGCGCAGATGCCCCGTCTTCATCCAAACTTTGGCTCCTTCCACCCCAGCGATGGCTTGCAACGCGTCGCCATCCGGCAACCGCAGCCAGGATCCCTTGCGCAAAACATCATCCCCGTCGGTCATACTGCCCGCAATCATCAGCACTTCGATCCCGCCCGGCGCATCGATTGACAACTTGGCCCCAGGATCAAGCTGGTAATAGCGCACCACTTCCCGCGCATCGGCGTGCAACTCAGCGACGGCCACTCCTTCGACCGGTGCGCCAAGCGCGTCTGCCATAGTCTTACGAAATTGGGTTCGGTCCTCAGGGTCAAACTGCCAAAGTTTGACAAAGATCGTACAGCCAGGGGCCGACCCCGGCGTGTGGCGTGTTGTCGGCGGATTTCGCACATAGGTGCCTTCCGGAAAATCGCCGTGCTCATCCTGAAAGACACCGTCCAGAACGATGAACTCTTCGCCCCCGGTATGGGTATGGGCGGAAAAGCTGCTGGCAGGCGCATACCGCACAATGCTTGTCGCCCGCGCGACCTCGTCCCCGATCCGGTCCAGCATGCGCCTGTCCACTCCCGGCATCGGCGATGGTGTCCACGCCAAGGCATCAGAGTGCACAACAACACGCGTCGCAAAATCAGCATTCAATTCCATCTGCCAGACCTCAAAATTTCTACCTACTAGTAGATAGTCTTGACAGACCCGTCAAGGGCTCCCTAACTTCATCTGACCCATAAACTCTGGGGGGAGACGCCGACGGCGGCGGGGGGCAACGCCCCCCATTGGTCGGATGCCGAAGGCATTCGAAACCTTTTGGCTGATCAGGTCACACGACTCTTGGTCTTGTAATGAGGCGCATCCCACAGTCGGTCCTTCAGCACGGTTTCCAAAACATCCACCGCCGCAATCACATCCTCACGCCCAATAAAGAGCGGCGTGAAACCGAACCGCATCACGTTCGGAGCGCGGAAATCTCCGATCACATTGCGGTCAATCAGGGCCTGCATCGCTGGGTACCCATGCTCAAACGCGAAAGAAACCTGGCTGCCCCGCTCCGCCCCCACGCGCGGTGAGATCAGCGTCAGCTGCGGGCAGCGCGCTTCCACCTCGGCGATGAACAGATCACACAGCGCGATTGAGGCCGCGCGAACCTCTGCCACGCTGGTCTTTTCCCAAACCACCATCGCCCGTTCGAGCGCGGCCAATTGGAGAACAGACGGCGTGCCCACGCGCATCCGTTCAATATCCGGCGCGGGGGTGTAGCTCTGGTCAAAGGCAAAGGGCGCTTTATGCCCCAACCATCCCGACAGGGCTGGCGTGACCGAGGCCGCAAGATCAGGACGGACATAGATAAAGGCAGGCGCGCCCGGCCCACCGTTGAGGTATTTGTATGTGCAGCCCACCGCAAATTCGCAGCCTGAGCCCGCAAGGTCCACATCCACCGCACCTGCACTATGCGCCAGATCCCAGACCATAACGGCGCCTGCCGCCTGCGCCGCGTTGGTGATCGCGACCATGTCATGCCGCCTGCCGGTGCGGTAATCCACCTCCGTCAACATCACCACCGCAACCGTATCATCGATCGCGGCAATCACATCTTCGGGGTCCACAACCTTTAGCGCATAGCCCTGCCCTTTGAGGTCGATCAGCCCCTCTGCCATGTAAAGGTCCGAGGGAAAGTTGCCATTGTCTGACAGGATCACCCGCCGCTCAGGGCGCAAGGCCAAACCGGCGGCCAGAGCCTGAAACACTTTGATCGACAGCGTGTCACCCATCACCACGGATCCATCTGGCGCACCGATGAGAGAAGCGACCTGATTGCCCACGCGGGTTGGCTGCTCCATCCAACCGCAGCTGTTCCAGCCCTTGATCAGCTGCCCGCCCCATTGGGCCTCGACAGCATCTTTGACCGCATCCGAGACACCCTTGACCAGAGGCCCCAGCGAGTTGCCATCAAGGTAAATCATCCCTTCAGGAATATCGAAAAGCTCTTTCATCGGCAGTGGCATGGGCTCATCCTTTTGGCTGGGGTCGGGCAGTCTTAGGCTGTACTGCGCAGCGGGGCTACCCCTTGCATCAGCCAAACCACACGGTCAACAAAGTGCCCAGCCCCATCAACAGCGTCAGCAGGATCAGCAATCGGCGAAAGCCCGTATCACTGAGCCGCCCGAAAACCCAGATGCCCACCTGTGCCGCGACAAGCCCTGTCGGTACCACGATCAACGCCGCGTTTAGCGTCGTGCGATCATAGGCGCCCTTGGCAAATAACAGGCACACGGTCGTAATGAGCATCGCCATATTATAGGGCTGCACAACCGCGCGGGTTTCCATCTTGGTCCAGGGCCGGAGTGCTGTCCACAGGGTCGGGATCGCGCCTGATATCCCCGCCATCCCCCCAAGGACGCCGCCGATCCCGCCTGCCACACCGTCAATCACCGGCGTCGGGCGCGAAAACGCGGGCAAGGTCGCTCGAAATCCAAAGTAGCCACCATAAAGGATCAGCAGCGCCGCCACCGCAAGCCGCAACACATCCGCATCAATAACCCCAAGCAGCCACACGCCCACCGGCACGCCCACAAGACCCGGCACGGCGAACCGCATAAGCCGCGCCAAATTGCGCAGCATCACCTTGCGGACCAGCCAGACCCCTTGGATGCCCGCAAGCATGGACATGAGTGTCACCAGCGCCACCGCTGTCACCGGCTCAACCGCCAGCAAAAAGAACCCCAGCGCGAACATGCCCGTCGCGGTCCCCGCCAGCCCGTTGATGAACCCGCCTGATAGGGCCCCAAGCACCAGAAAGAGGATCATCTCCCCACTCATGAGGCGGCAGCTTCCGCCTCCATTTCGGAAAAGGTGGCCTTGGCGATCTTTAGCGCCTGATTAGCGCGCGGCACGCCTGCGTAAATGGCCACATGCTGAAATGCCTCTATCACATCCTGCTTGCTGGCCCCGGTGCGGGCCGTCGCACGGATGTGCATCGGAATTTCCTCGACATTGCCTAAGGCCGCCAAAAGCGCCAGCGTGATCATGGAACGTTCGCGCAGGCTGATCGCGTCAGACGCCCAGACCCGACCCCAGGCCCCTTCGGTGATCAGCGCCTGAAACGCCGCATCAATCTCTGTCTCCATCGCTTGGGCGCGATCCACATGCGCGTCGCCAAGGACGGCCCGGCGCACGGCTTCTCCGGTTTTCTTAGTCTCAGACACCTGTTGGCCCCCTTGCCTTTGGGGCCAACACTGCGGGCAAGATCGTCGAAAGTAAACGCCGAGGTCAGGTTTGGCGCAGCAATCGCAATCTGCCATCACCCACGCCAAAGTCCGTCCCGTCGATCTGCCAGAGATCGCGGAGGATCGCTTGATAGACGTGCCGGTAGTCCGTTGTGTGGGCCAGATCACCCTCAACCAGCTGCTCGAGCGACGGGCGCGCGCCTGTCAGCCCGCCTGCCACGGCACCACCACTGATAAACACTGGGGCCGCCGTGCCATGATCCGTTCCGCCCGACGCATTCTCCCGCGCCGTGCGGCCAAACTCGGAATAGGTGACCACGGTGATCTGATCCCACAGCCCCGCATCGCGCATTGCACTGGCAAAGGCGCTGATGGCGTCTGTCAGATCCCCCAGCAGCGCGGCATGCTCGCCCGGCTGATTATCATGTGTGTCATATCCATCCTGCACAACCTTCAGCACAGGCACATCCACGCCCGCGTCCAAAAGCCGGGCGGCGGTGCGCAACTGTGCCCCCAGATCGGATTCGGGGAAGGCCCAACTGCGCGCCGGGCTATGCTCCAGTTTGCGCCGGATCGCCTCACCCGTCACTTGCGCGCTCTCATAGGTCTCGAGCACATGATCGAGCGGCGAGAGGCTTCCGGCGGGTCGCACCGGGTGCTGGCCGTCCGGCAGATATTGCAGCGTCTCCATGAACAAATCTTCGTCGCGCATCGCTGAAAACCGACCTGCCCCGTCTAGCGGACCCATGCCGCCGCCCAGAACGAGGCCTTCGGCATCGCGGCCCACGAGCGCGCCACCTGGCGCAAAGGCAGACGACACCCAGCCATTGCGCACAGTACTCGTGGCCCCCAATCCCGCGTTCCAGATTTCGATCGAGCGAAAGTGTGAGCGGTTGGGATCCGGGTAGCCGACCCCCTCCACAATCTGAGCCTCGCCCCGTTCCCATAAATCGGCAAATCCACGCATTGCCGGGTGCAGCCCAGTGTCGGGGTCAAGGCCCAAAACATCCCGCGCATTGATCCCGATCTCAGGCCGCAGGGCGCGATACGCAGGGTCAGTGATCGGAATAACCGAATTCAGCCCATCATTGCCGCCGGCAAGCTCCACGAGAATAAGAACGTGCCCTGAGATAGGTTTGGACCCAGCGGCCTGAACAAATCCCGGCAACGTCAGCAACGGCAGGCTCGCTGCGCTTGAACCCAAGGCTGACAGAAACTTGCGGCGGGTTGGTGAAAGCAATGTCATCGTCTCTCTCCTCATTTCACTTGATACCGGGGTGACAGGATCAGCTGCCGCAACAGCGCCTCGGCATCCTGCACAACCATCTCATCCCGCAGTCCCTGCTGCGGACGCGGCACAGCCAGAACGGCCTCGGCCACCCGCATACTCTCGGGTCCCGTTCCGGGCAGCGCGTTGATCCAGTCGCGCGGGCTTGCATAGATCACCTCTGGCTGCAGGACGCGGCGGCTGGCTTCCTCTTGCGCCTCCAACATGGCATCAACCTCCGCCTCACTTTGCCCGGCGCGGTAACCACTGGTCCCAAGCACAGACGGACGGCTCAACGCAGAGACAAAGGTCCCCTCAGTGCCCCCAAAAGCCGAACGTCCACTTTCCGAAAACTGACGCGCCGCGGCGAGAACCTGTTCAAGATCAGCCGTTTCCTCACCGTATTCCGCTTGCTGGTAGACACGTTGGCCGGCGGTGGTTTCGAGCATCGCAGGCAAATGCGCAGCAATCGCCGCCGCCAGAGCCTGATCAGGGCCGGTATCACTCTCCCAATAGGCCATGATCCCGTCCCACGGCTCAAGCGCGATCCAATTGGCGTCTTCCTCGTCCCGCGGCAACCCGGCAAAGCACTCAGGCGCACAATCGCCCGTGTAGGCATAAACAGCGGCCCAGTCCTCGTCGGGCTGATGCTCAAGCCAGAGTGGGATAGACCGCCACGTCTCACCCCCAAAGCTCACATCATACAGGGTGAACGCACCGCCGAATCCATCCTCTTCGGAACGAGGCTCCACATAGCTTGCAAAGACCTGCCCCACCCGCAAATCCTGCGGGCGGGCATCCAACTGCGCGGGCGCTGCGGCCGCGGTCATCATCATGTCTGCCGGTGTCGTGTCTGCCGCGCCCTGCAACAAATAGGTCAGCGTTGTCGCCCGGCCGGAGGCTGTAGCGTCATTGATCCATTCAACCCCTTCGGGCCAACCACCAACATTTGGCGGCATGAACAGCGATTGACCCAGCTCCTCGGCCATCCACCACATCACACGCCCGTCTGACAGCTCAAGGCCAAAGGTGCGCGTTGTCCCCACCAGCAGTTCCACCGGCGATTTGATCAACCGCCCGCGATTGGCAGGGTCCCAGAAGGCGTCGCTCAGGAACATCGCCTCCAGCAGCGGCGCGATCTGCCATTCGGCGCCGCGCCAAACCTCGACCAGTTCGGACACAGCAACAGGGTCCGGCACGTCTGAGATAAAGGTCTTCCAAAGTTGCTCGACGATATAAGGGCCAAACTCTGGATTCTGCAGCGTCAGCGCCACAAGGTCTTCGGCCTTGAACGCACCGCGCTGCCCGAACAGGTCTTTTTCGCCGTCGTCGTGGTCCTCTGCAAGGAACACCGGCACCGGCGCGCCCTCTTCAGCCAAGGTATAGCCCGTCAGTATCCGCGCCGCAGCCCGCACATCGTTCTGATCATAGCCGCGCCCTTCACCAAGGGTGAACAACTCCAGAAACTCGCGGCCAAGGTCTTCGTTCGGGGCATCAACGGTGTTGGTCGTATTGCTCAGATACTGCAACATCGCCGGATCGAGCAGCATGCCCTGCGCCAACCGCGCGAAATCCCCCGCTGCATGGGTGCGCAAAAACGCATTCTGCTGCGCCATCCACTGGGCGTTTTCATGCGCTTCAAACGAATTGGCAAAATGGTCCGACCAGAACAGCGTCAAACGCTCGGTCAATGGCGACGGGGTCGACACCATCTCGGCCAGCCACCAGGCGGACAGCTCTTCAAGCTCCATATACCGGTTGGCATAAAACAGATCGGTTTGCGTATCGCCCAACGCCCAGATGAGATCGTAAGGATAGGTCCAATCCTCGGACCATGCGGGCAGTGGCGTCACAGCACTTGTCCGCAAATCCGCCATGATGCGGGCCACACCTTCTTGAAACGACAAGCCGGTGAAGGCTGTGATCTCATGCGGGGCGGCGCCAAATCCAGTGCGCGCGATCAGGTGCCGTGCCTCTTGCGGCGTCATCGCCTCGGGCCCGGCGCTTGCGCCCTGTGCCAATACACCCGCCGCCATGACAAATGCAGCCAACCCTTTGCCAGTCATGCAATCCTCCTTCGCTCCGCCAGACACAGCGTCTGACGCAAAGAAGATTACCACAGGCTTTTGCAGAGACAGGTTACATGTCGCCGACGCAATTCATACAAACCTGTAACCTTGGCCTCAGCCCTTGAAAACAAGCGTCAATTCAGCCCCTCGCGCATCGGGAGATAAGCGGATCTCCGCGCCGTGCAGCTCGGCTATGGCATGCACAAGGCTGAGGCCCAACCCATTGCCCGCCGTGGACCGGCTTGCATCCGCACGAAAGAAACGATCAAAGATGCGATCCCTGTCGACCGGCGAAATCCCCGGACCGTCATCGGCGACCACAAGCGCGATCCCCTCCGGCGCAGGGTGCAGTGCGACGGTGACCCGCGCTGCATCCCGCGAATGCTCGAGCGCGTTTTCAAGCAGATTGGACACCGCCTGCTCGATCAATTCCCTGTCACCGATCACGCGCAAACCCGGCGCGATGTTCGCGCGGAACGTTTTGTCAGCGTCATCGAACAAGGGCCCATAGGCCTCACAAAGCCCCCCAATGCTGTCAGAGAGATCAAACTCGGCAAAGGCGGCCCGCCGGCTCCCCGCCTTGACCTCCCCCAGCCGCAGCAACGCATCGAACACGCGCATCAGCTGCCCCTGCGCTGCCTCGGCGGCCTCCACATGCTCTTCCACCGCCGCCGCATCGTCCTTATCGCGCCGGATCAGTTCCAGACGGCCGCCGATATTGCTCAGCGGTGTGCGCAGATCATGGGCCACACCCACGCTGACCGCTTCGATGTTGCTGTTCAGACGTGCCACTTCATCGAGCATCGTATTGATGCCGCCCGCCAGCCGGTCAAACTCATCATGGCGCGCCGATTGCGGGGCGCGCATCTCCATCTCACCCGCCCCCACTGCGGCCGTTGTGGCCGAAATATCCTCAATCCGGCGATAGACCCGTTTGCTCACCGCAAAACCGGTGATGAGCGAGAGCGGCAGCACGATCAGCAACAGCGCCAGCGTCCCGAACATCGCAAAACCCAACGTATTCTCCCGCGCGGGGTCCACAAAGACGCCAATGTTCAGACTGTCCCCCCCACGCAAGACCGCACGGTGAACCAGCACCGGGTCTGAGATGTCGGGATGATCCAGCCGTTGGGTGCTGAACCCATCCTCCCCATGCAACCCGTCGAATCCTGCGATCACGTCGTAATCCGCATCGCGCAGCACCCAGATGTAGGTGCCCGCGTCCAGCATCTCGTAGATCAGATCATCTTCCCAGATCAGGTCTTCGCCGTCGCGGATCTCCTCCTCGACCAAGGCCTCAACCCCGCGCCCGTAGTAGACCTCCTGGCCATAAGCCATCTCCGCTTCGAGGCCTGCTGTTTGCGCACGATCAATCCGCCAGACCACAGCCCCGCAAATGGCCCAAAGCAGGATCAGACTGACCAGCACAAACATAGCACTGGACCGCACGATCTGCTGAAACACGGTCGAACCGAGGATATTAGTCTGTAGCGAGGACATAGCCCGATCCTCTTACCGTGCGGATCAGCTCCGTCTCAAAGGGTTTGTCCACTTTCGTGCGCAGACGGCTCATATGGGTTTGCACGAGGCTTGTCTTGGGATCAAAGCGGTAGCCCCAGACCTGCTCGAGCAAAATGGTACGCGTGACGACCTGCCCTGCATGCTGCATCATGAAATCAAGCAGCCGGAACTCCAGCGGCGACAGATCCAGAAGCGTCTCGCCCCGATGCGCCGTCCGCTTGACCCGGTCGAGGTGTAGTGGCCCAACCTGCACCTCTGTCGCCTCAACCGGCCGCGTCGGACGCCGGGCAATGATCTTGAGCCGGGCCAATAGTTCGGACATGGCAAAAGGTTTGAGAAGGTAATCATCCGCCCCCGCTTCCAGCCCTTCAACCCGGTCCTGAATGGCGGTTCGCGCGGTCAGCATCAGCACGGGTGTCGCCACACCAGCGCCCCGGATCAGGCGCAGCGCATCCACGCCGTCCATGCCCGGCAACATCCGATCAAGGATCACCGCATCAAAGTCCCGGCCTGAAACGGCAAGAATTCCCTCTTGCGCCGTTGTGCACAGCAAAGGGTCCCACCCCGCCTCACGAAGACCACGTTGAAGGTAGCTCCCCGTTTCGGGGTCATCTTCGATGATGAGGATATTCATGCAAGTCCGGGTGCTATGGTCATATCAGACCACCATAGCACCCGAAAACAGTCTCGCCAGAGGTTAGCGAATACGCATCTCTGTTTCAGCGTCAAAGAGATAGACCCGCTCGGTCTCAAAGTTCAAACCAACGCTGTCACCCTCAGACACCCGATCATCGCCGCGTTCTTCGACAACGATCCGCTCGCCTGTGGGCGCCTGCAGATAGGCATATGACACGCCGCCCAGGCTCTCGGTCAAATCAACGCGGAATGTGTCGCCTGCCGGATCAAGCGACAAGTGCTCGGGCCGCAGACCCACATGCACAGCCTTGCTCTCATGGGCGGCGGCAACTGACTTTGCCACCGTCCGGCCAAGGCCTGGCACATCCACACCGCCGTTTTTGATGGTCCCACCGACAAAATTCATCGATGGCGAGCCGATAAATCCGCCCACAAACTTGTTGTTGGGATCACGGTAAAGCTCCATTGGCGCGCCCACCTGCTCGATCACACCCTTGCGCAGCACGACGATCTTGTCTGCGAGCGTCATCGCTTCAACCTGATCGTGCGTCACGTAGATCATCGTTGCCCCGATCTCGCGGTGCAGACGCGAAATCTCGACCCGCATGTCGACGCGCAATTCCGCATCGAGGTTGGACAGCGGCTCGTCAAAGAGGAACACCTCCGGCCCGCGGACAATCGCACGGCCAATCGACACGCGCTGCCGCTGACCCCCGGACAAAGCCGCCGGCTTGCGGTCCAGATACTCATCCAGTTTCAGAATGCGGCTGGCTTCGGCCACTTTCTCATCAATGACGTTCTTGGGGTGCCCGTTCATCTTGAGGCCAAACCCCATATTCTCCTTCACCGTCATATGCGGATAAAGCGCGTAGGTCTGGAACACCATCGCCACGCCCCGCTCGGATGGATCAAGCTTGGTCACGTCGCGCGCGCCGATGTGGATCTGGCCGCCTGTGGTCTCCTCCAGACCCGCAACCATCCGCAGCAAAGTTGACTTGCCGCAGCCAGATGGCCCAACGAACACGCAAAACTCCCCGTCCTCAATCTCAAGGTCGACCCCATGGATCACCTGCGTTTCACCGTACTTCTTGATGACCGAGTTTAGAGTCACACCTGTCATAGCTCACCTCCCGCTAATGCTTTTGAGTGTCTGGAAATTGCCAAGATTTGGCTTCAGCCCCGATCTGAGATGCTGTCTGCAGCAAAACAGGTCGAAAGGCCTCAAGCGATTCGAGGCTGTAGCGAATCGTTGATGTTGCAATCGACAGCGCGCCTACGACGCGCTGATCATCTGCAAGAATTGGGGCGGCTATACTGATAATGCCGCGTTCATGTTCTTCTCGGTCAAAGGCCACGCCATCCGCCCGAATTTCGATAAGTTCTGCACTCAGAGTGTCGGCCTGTGCATGTGTCGTATCGGTATACTGCATATAGGCTTGTTGGCGGAGCGCCTGTTCCTGCCTGTCATCTGGAAGGAAGGCCAGAATAGCCTTGCCAACGCCCGTGCAATAGGCCGGTGCCACCTGCCCCGTCTGCGCCAGAGTATCATACGTGTGCGCGGGTTTGCGTTTATCCACAAACAGCACTTGGCCGTTATCTAATTGGGCCAAATGCACTGCTTCGCCCACACCTGCGGCCAAATCATCAAGGAATGGCCGCGCAATTGGGGCCAATGTGCTCTGCGCCCAGGCAGCATGCGCCAACCGCACCAGACGGATGCCCGGCGCATAGGTTTGATCGCGATCATTATAGGATAACAGTTTCTGGGACGTCAGCGTTTGAACAAGACGAAAGAGCGTTGCCTTTGGATAGTCAGACCCGGCCAGCAGCTCAGAAAACCGGACGGGACGACCAAAGGCCGCCACTTGGTCAAGCACTTCCATTGCTTTGCCAACTGTGCCACCGTTTCCGTCCGACATATGAGGTTATCCTCCGGTCTGTTCGTAATCCGCCTCACATTTGGGCGGGTTAGTGTTGACAAGCATACGCAGGTCGCGATTATGATTTCAATATGTAAGACTGTGTTCCAAATAATGGAACCTGTCAAAGGTAAAACTAGGGAGGACTACCTTATGAAATCTTTTGCTAAATGGTCTGCGGCATCCGCCGTTGCGGCTATGATGGCGACATCGGCATCTGCTGATGGTCACGCACTGTCGGGTGATCTTGTGATCTTCTCCGACATGTCCAACCCTGCGCCCCGCGCAGTGATGGAAGGAATGGTCGAGCGTTTTGGCGCGATGCACCCCGATCTGAACATTGAGCTGACGATCATTGATCGCGAAGCCTACAAAACACAGATCCGTAACTTCCTGACTGCAGACGCGCCAGACGTCGCCAACTGGTACGCTGCCAACCGCATGCGTCCTTATGTTGACGCCGGCCTGTTCATGGACATCTCCGACCTCTGGGCCGAAGAAGAGTTCGCAAACCTTGCCTCTACCCGCGGCGCGATGACAATCGACGGCGCTCAGTACGGCGTGCCTTACACATACTACCAGTGGGGCGTTTACTACCGTGAAGACATCTTCGCCGAGCTGGGTCTCTCCGAGCCCACAACCTGGGAAGAAGAGCTGGCAAACTGCCAGGTTATCGTCGACAGCGGCCGTGCTTGCTACTCCATCGGCTCCAAGTTCCTTTGGACAGCTGGCGGTTGGTTTGACTACATCAACATGCGCACAAACGGCTACGACTTCCACGCCTCGCTGCTCGCCGGCAACGAGAGCTGGACATCTGACGAAGTTCGCGCAACTTTCGCCAACTGGCGTCAGCTGATCGACATGGGCGGCTTCATCGCTGACCACCAGTCCTACAGCTGGCAGGAAGCGCTGCCCTTCGTCGTTGAAGGTGAAGCAACAGCCTACCTCATCGGTAACTTTGCTGTTCAGCCGCTGCGTGACGCAGGCCTGACAGATGATCAGCTGGACTTCTACCAGTTCCCAGCGATCAACAGCGATGTTGAGCTGGCCGAAGACGCACCAACAGACACGTTCCACATCCCATCGGGTGCCCAGAACGTTGAAGCTGCGAAGGAATTCCTCCGCTTTGTGGTGTCGGCTGAAAACCAGACCATCATCAACGCAGGCGACGCACTTGGTCAGCTGCCCGTCAACTCTGCCGCATCCGTGGACGATGACGAGTTCCTGAACCAGGGCTTTGCAATGCTCTCCTCCAACAGCCCAGGCGGCGTGGCACAGTTCTTTGACCGTGACGCCCCAGCTGAGATGGCCGCCATCGCGATGGAAGGTCTGCAGGAGTTCATGGTGTTCCCCGACAACCTCGAGGACATCCTGGCCCGTCTCGAAGACGCACGCGGTAGCGTCTACTAAGACCAAGATGGGGTAAAACCCCATCCTACGGCCCCCTGCTCCATCACGGCGCGGGGGGCCACACCACCACATAGCCTGACCTATCTGCAAACGCGCGCCTCGCGTTTTCACATGGGCCAAGTGCCACAATCCAGGGAGGGGAGAATGGCAGATACGTCGATTCAGCCAGGCGTCGCCGCGCGAAGCGGACGAGGCTGGTACAAACGAAACGAAATCGCTGTCACGCCGTGGTTGTTCTTGCTGCCCGGCGTTTTGTTTTTCGCCGTCTACGTGATCTGGCCCATTTTCCAGAGCTTCCAAATCTCTTTGTACGAATGGGACGGCCTCGACCGCCCTGTGTATGTGGCCCTCGAAGGCGCTGAGATCACCGACGCCGAATGTGACGCGCTTGGCCCCCGCGCCCGCGGCAATCCGGGCTGTGCAGATAGTGGCACCACCGCCTCCACCGCTGAATATGTGGGTCTGGACAACTACCGCGAGCTTTTGGGCGACCGGAACTTTGAAACATCGCTCTGGAACAACCTTAAATGGCTGATCCTTTACCTTTTGGCGATCCCGGCAGGCCTCTTCATCGCGCTATTCCTCAACCAAACCGTCTTTGGCATCCGGCTTTACAAGTCGATGTTTTTCTTCCCCTTTGTGATCAGCCAGATCGTCGTGGGCCTGGTCTTCTCGTGGTTTTACAGGCCTGACGTCGGGCTTTTACCGCCCATATTGGCGTTCTTCGGCCTCGAGGGCGTAAACGTGCTCGGGGACCCTACGCTCGCCACCTACGGCATCATCGCAGCCGGCCTCTGGCCGCAGACGGCCTATTGCATGATCCTCTATCTCACCGGCCTCAACGCGGTGGACCCCGAGCAGGTCGAGGCCGCACGTCTTGATGGCGCCAAGGGTCACAAAATGCTGTGGTATGTGATCATCCCACAGCTCAAACCCGCGACCTTCATCGCCTTTGTCGTGACCATCATCGGCGCCCTGCGCTCGTTTGACCTCATCTCAATCATGACAAACGGCGGGCCGTTCGGCTCCACCCGCGTGCTGTCGTTCTACATGTTCGAAAAAGCGCTCAGCGAATACGGCTTCCGTATGGGATATGGCGCGGCCATCGCCGTGGTGCTGTTCATCATCATGCTGTTCTTCATCGGCTACTTCCTGTGGTCGATGTACCAAGACGAGAAGGGGCGCTAAGATGTTTCCAAGACCCATTGAAAAATCGTCTCCCGCCTGGCGCGGTGGCTATCAGGTCATGCTGCCCATTGCCCTGATCATGTGGCTTTTGCCGCTGCTCGCTGTGGCCCTCTTCTCGATCAAGCCAGACGGTGACTTTACCGCAGGCGAGATCTGGTCCCTGCCCTCCTACTTTGCTGGAGGTGAAAACTACGGCACGGTATTCGGCAATTGGCAACGCACGGTCGACGGCTGCTCCGGCAACCTCTGGCCGATGATCTTCAACGATACATCGTTCTGTATCTTTGGGTTTGGATGGGATTACTCCGGCTCGGACATGGTGCGCTACATGTTCAACTCGGTGATGATCACAATCCCCACCGTAATCGGCGTTGTAATCCTGTCGTCCATGACCGGCTTTGCCCTTGGCGTTTACAAGTTCCGCGGCAACCTGTTGATTTTCTTCATGTTCGTCGCCGGAAACTTTGTCCCGTTCCAGATCCTGATGGTCCCCGTCCGCGACCTGACGCTCGATATGGGCCTCTACAACACCAAAACGGGCCTCGTGCTGTTCCACATCGCCTTCCAGACCGGCTTTGCGACGCTCTTCATGCGCAACTTCATCCGCGCCCTGCCCTACGAACTGATCGAGGCCGCACGCGTCGAAGGTATCGCAGAGTGGCGCATCTACTGGTACGTGGTCTTGCCACTGCTCAAGCCCGCTCTGGCGGCTATGGCAGTGCTGATCTTTACCTTCATCTGGAATGACTTCTTCTGGGCCGTGGTCCTAACCCAAGGCGCTGAGAGCCAGCCTGTGACAGCCGGCATCACATCCTTCAACGCCCAGTTCCGCGCGGCCTACCACCTGATGAGCGCCGGCGCCATCGTCGCCGCCCTGCCGCCAGTGGCGATGTTCTTCCTGATGCAAAAGCACTTCATCGCAGGCCTGACGCTGGGCGCTGTGAAGTAAAGAGAGCTTGGCAATAGATTTGAAAAGGCCCCGGCAAGCACGGGGCCTTTTTTGTTGGCCAGAAGTCAGCTTTGCGGGACGAA
>JAHDDU010000070.1 GCA_020629175.1 Flavimaricola sp.
GACAGAGCTGCCCTGCGATCTGTTGGTCATGGCCGTGGGCATTCGGCCCAACACGGCGCTGGCTGCCGAGGCGGGCGTTGCTGTGGGCCGGGGCATCCATGTGGATGACCAGATGTGCACGAGTGTCGAGGGCGTCATGGCCGTGGGCGAGTGTGTCGAACACGATGGCGCGCTCTTTGGTCTCGTCGCGCCGCTCTATGATCAGGCCAAGGTCGCGGCACAAACGCTCATGGGGCAGGACGCGAAATTCGTGCAAAAAAGCCTGTCGACCAAGCTGAAGGTCACGGGCTGTGACCTCTTTAGCGCTGGTGATTTTTCCGATGGGGAAGGGCGCGAGGACATCGTTTTCCGTGATCCGGCGCGCGGCGTTTACAAGCGGCTGGTGATCGAGGATGACGTGGTCGCGGGCGCTGTGTTCTACGGCGACACCACTGACAGCAACTGGTTCTTTGGCCTGATCAAGGACAAGACCAACATCGCGGAGATGCGCGAGACGCTGATCTTTGGCCCGAACATGCAGGGGGCCGACGTGGACCCCATGCAAGCCGTTGCAGCCTTGCCGGCTGATGCAGAAATCTGCGGTTGCAACGGCGTCTGCAAAGGCCGGATTGTTGAGGCGATCGAAGGCGGGGCAGGGACACTCGCCGAGGTCAAGGCGCAGACCAAGGCGAGCGCGTCATGTGGGACGTGTACGGGGCTGGTCGAACAGGTGCTGGCCGTCACGCTGGGCGATGACTTCCAGATGCCCGCCGCGCAATCGGTTTGTGGCTGCACAGACCTCACGCACGAAGATGTGCGGCGGCTGATCAAATCGCAAGAGCTGAAAAGTCAGGAGGCCGTCTGGCAGGAGCTGGGGTGGAGCACGCCCAACGGCTGCCATGTCTGCCGGCCCGCGATCAACTACTACCTGCTGGCCGATTGGCCGCTGGAGTACACGGACGATCCGCAAAGCCGGTTCGTCAACGAACGCAACCACGCCAACATTCAAAAGGATGGCACCTATTCGGTCGTCCCGCGCATGTGGGGCGGCATCACCACGCCGGATGAGCTGCGCGCAATTGCCGATGCGGCGGACAAGTACAACGTGCCGACGGTCAAGGTCACGGGCGGGCAGCGCATCGACCTCTTGGGCGTGCGCAAGGAAGACCTGCCTGCGATGTGGTATGACCTCAATCAAGCGGGCATGGTTTCGGGCCACGCCTACTCCAAGGGTCTGCGCACGGTCAAAACCTGTGTCGGCAAGGATCACTGCCGCTTTGGCACCCAAGACAGCACGGGGCTGGGGATCAGGCTGGAAAAGTTGCTCTGGGGCTCTTGGACGCCACATAAGGTGAAGCTGGGTGTCTCGGGTTGCCCGCGCAATTGCGCGGAGGCGACCTGCAAGGACGTGGGCATCGTCTGTGTGGATTCAGGCTATGAGGTCAGCGTCGCGGGGGCCGCGGGCATGGACGTTAGAGAGACGGAACTGCTCGCCAAAGTTGCCACCGAGGAGGAGGCGATTGCCGTCACCACCGCCTTTATTCAGATCTACCGTGAAAACGCCAAATACCTCGATAGGGGCTACAAATGGGTCGCGAAGGTTGGCCTCGATTGGGTCAAGGAGCAGGTGGTCGATGATCTTGAGAACCGCGCGGCCCTCGTGGAACGGTTTGAGCTGTCGCAGAGCGTCTACCGGACGGACCCCTGGGCCGAACATGCCGAGCAAAAGTCGGAGAGCTATCAGCCGCTGGCAAACCTGACACTGGAGGCCGCGGAATGAGCTGGATCGACGTAGGACATATCGACGATATCCCCTTGCGCGGGGCGCGTTTAGTGAAAACCCATGTGGGCTGCGTGGCAATCTTTCGCACGGCTGAGGCAGAGGTTTTCGCCGTCTCTGACACCTGCCCGCACAAGGGCGGCCCCTTGAGCGAAGGGATCGTGCATGGTCAATCGGTGACATGCCCACTGCACAACTGGGTGTTCGATCTGAACACCGGGCAGGCGCAGGGCGCGGATGAGGGGCAAATCCCCACATATCCGACCCGTGTGGAGGCCGGGCGCATCCTTCTGGACGCCGAGGCCATCGAAAAGCGGAGTGCCGCCTGATGGATGGAACCGGCCTGCCACAGACACGGTCCACCTGCCCCTATTGCGGCGTTGGCTGCGGGGTACTCTTGCGGCCCGACGGGGCAGGGGGGCTGCTGGTAGAGGGCGACCCGGATCATCCTGCCAACAAGGGGCGGCTGTGCTCCAAGGGGCTGGCTTTGGGTGAAACGGTGGGACTGGACGGGCGCATAACCACGCCGGTGGTTGATGGCGCGCTAGCGGGCTGGGACGAGGCGTTACAGCATGTGGCGGATCGCTTCACCCAGACCATTGCAGACCACGGCCCAGATGCCGTGGCCTTCTACGTCTCTGGCCAATTGCTGACCGAGGATTATTACGTCGCCAACAAGCTGATCAAAGGGTTCATCGGTACCGCCAACATCGACACGAACTCACGCCTGTGCATGGCCTCGACCGTGGCGGGACACAAGCGGGCGTTCGGCACCGATACGGTGCCGGGCAACTATGAGGATTTAGAGCTGGCCGACACGATTGTGCTCGTGGGCTCAAACCTCGCGTGGTGTCATCCGGTGCTGTACCAGCGCATTCTGGCGGCCAAGGCAGAGCGGCCCGAGATGAAGATTATCGTCGTCGATCCCCGCCAGACGGCCAGTTGCGATGGGGCTGATCTGCATGTGGCTTTGGCGCCCGGCAGTGATGTGGCGCTGTTTAACGGGCTGCTGGCTGAGATTGATAGGGCAGGGGTCACTGACGCGGATTTTCTGGCCCATGTGGAGGGGTTTGAGGAGAGCGTTGCCGCAGCCCATGCGTCCGATCCCGCAGACACCGGCGTGGATGCCGAAACGCTGAGCGCGTTCTATCGGATGTGGCTCGCCTCTGACCGGGTCGTCACCGTGTTTTCCCAGGGGGTGAACCAATCGACGTCCGGCACGGATAAGGTCGCTTCGATCCTCAACTGTCACCTCGCCACCGGGCGCATCGGGCGGCTCGGCATGGGCCCGTTTTCCGTCACCGGGCAGCCCAACGCCATGGGCGGGCGCGAGGTGGGCGGGCTGGCCAATATGCTGGCTTGTCATTTGGATTTGGAGAACGACGATCACCGCACCGCCGTTGGCGCGTTCTGGCAAAGTGACCGCATCCCGCGCGCGCCGGGCCTGAAGGCGGTGGACATGTTCCGCGCCGTGGGCGAAGGGCGGATCAAGGCGCTGTGGATCATTCACACCAACCCGGCGGTCAGCATGCCCGACGCAGATGCCGTGCGTGATGCGATTGCAGGCTGCGAATTCGTGGTGGTCAGCGATGTGACCGGGGCCACGGATACCGCCCAACTGGCCGACGTGTTGCTGCCTGCTGCTGCATGGGCAGAAAAGGACGGGACCGTCACGAACTCGGACCGTACCATCAGCCGCCAGCGAGCCGTACTGCCCGCGCCTGGCCACACGCGGCCCGATTGGGCGATCCTGGCCGACGTGGGCACGCGCATGGGCTGGGCCGAGGCGTTTGACTATGCATCGCCCGCTGACATCTTTCGCGAGCATGCGGCACTCTCGGGCATCGCTGGAGGTTTTGGCCGGGACTTTGACATTTCGGACAAAGCCACGCTCAGCGATGCGGAGTATGACGCGATGGCCCCGTTCCGCTGGGGGGCCGAGCGGTTCTTTGCGGACGGCGGGTTCTATACCCCCAGCGGCAAGGCCAGGATGTGGCCGCTTGCGCCCAAACCGCTGCATGTGACCCCCACGGAGGACGCACCGTTCATTCTCAACACCGGGCGGGTGCGGGACCAGTGGCACACGATGACACGCACGGGCAAATCTGCGCGGCTGTCGAGCCATCTGGCGGAACCGTTCGTGGAGATCCATCCCAAAGATGCAGCGCATTTGGGCATCCTGCGCGACGATCTCGTCACGCTCGACAATGATCACGGGCAGGCGATCCTGCGTGCGCGGATCACCGACGCGGTGTCCCCCGGGCAACTGTTTGCACCGATGCATTGGACGGGCCAGACAGCACCCTGCGCCCGGATTGATGCGCTCGTGCCCAGCCATGTTGATCCCGTTTCGGGCCAGCCCGAGAGCAAGGGCGCCACCGTGGCCGCCAGCCGGTTCAAAGCGGCGTGGTATGGCTTTGCCGTGTCGCGACAGCCGATGACACCCGCCGCCGCCTATTGGGCACAAACCCGCAGTGCCGCGGGCTTTCGCGCCGAATTGGCGGGCGATGCACAGCCCGAAGATTGGGCGGGTTTTGCCGCCCGGTTGTTCGGAACCAAGGGGGTTGCAGCGCAAACGGTGCAGGACCCCCAGCGTGGGCTGTTCCGCACGGCCTTCATGGGCGATGAGGGCGTGAAGGCAGCGCTCTTTGTCTCGCGCACGCCGGTGGCGGTGATGCGCGACTATGTCGCCGGACTGCCCGCCGAGGTGATCGCTGGCCGCAGCCCCGCCGACCAGCCCGACCCCGGCCCGCAGATTTGCGCCTGTTTCAATGTGGGCGTGAACACGATTGTCACCGCGATTGAGGCTCAAGGGCTGCACGATGTCGCGCAGATTGGCGAGGCGCTGCAAGCGGGGACAAACTGCGGCTCGTGCAGACCCGAGCTGGCCGCGATCCTCAGCACAACGATGCAGTGCGAGGCAGCGGAATGAGCCTTGCCCCGTATGTCCGCATTCTGGGCAGGGGGCCCGGACGGTCGCGCAGCCTTACGCAGGCCGAAGCGGCCGAGGCGATGGAGATCATCCTGACCGGCCAACCAGCGCCCGAAGCTGTGGGCGCGTTACTGATGCTACTGCGGATGAAGGGTGAGACGGCAGAAGAGCTCGCAGGGTTTGTGGCCGCCGCGCGAACGAGGATCGGGTGGTCAGGCACAGCGCCCGCGCTGGACTGGCCCAGCTATGCCGCGGGCCGCACGCGCGGGCTCCCGCGGTTCCTCTTGGCGGCCAAGATCGTCGCCCGCGCCGGGTTTCCGGTGTTGCTCCACGGTTGGAACTCGCACCAACAGAACAACGCGAGTGTCCGCGCAGCACTTGGGCCGCTTGGCATTGGCAAGGCAGGCAGCGTCGCCGAGGCGTCAGACATGTTGGCCGCAGGTCAAATCGCGTATGTGCCGCTCGAGCAAATGTCCGAGCCGCTCTTTGCCCTTTTGCGGCTGCGCGATGATCTGGGCTTGCGCTCGTGCATCAACACAGTGCTCCGCATGCTGAACCCCGGCGTCGCAGGCGCCAGCGTTCAGGGCGTGTTTCATCCGACCTACCGCGAGACACAGACGCAAGCGGCCCTGCTGCTGGGGGATCGCGCCGCCTCTGTCATCAAAGGCGGCGGCGGCGAATTTGAAGTCCACCCCGGCAAAGCGCTGGAGGCCTACGGTCTGCGCAACGGTCAGGTCTGGCACGACAGCTTTGCCGCCACCTGGGCCAAGACGCAGAAGCTGAACGAAGGACCGACAGAGCCTGGGCACCTTTCCGCGCTCTGGGACGGAGCCGTATCCGATCCCTTTGCCGAGGCCGTCGTGCTGCGGACCGCCGCGTTGGCGCTTGGCACGCTGGGCGTTGCCGACCCACACAGGCTTTCAATCGACATCTGGCGCAATCGCCACCAGCAAGCCGCAGCGTAGGAGACTGACATGGACGCCTTTCCAATGTTCATCAAAACCACGGGCCGCCGTGTCGTCATCGCGGGCGGGGGAGAGCAGGCGGCGCAAAAGGCGCGGTTGATGCTCAAGACCTCGGCGCAGCTGGTGTTGTTGGCCGAAGAGTTGGACGATGAACTCGCGGAGCTCGTCTCCTCTGGCCGGGCGATCCAACAGCCGGGGCCGATCACCGCGGATGATTTTGCAATGGCCGCGATGGTGTTTATCGCCACGGGGTGCCCAGGCACGGATGCCGCACTGCACGGGATTGCCACGGCGACGGGCGTGCCCGTCAATGTTGTGGATCAGCCAACTCTCTGCCAGATCACCACCCCGTCGATTGTGGACCGTGATCCAGTTGTCATCGCAATCGGAACAGAAGGCACCGCTCCCGTACTGGCCCGAAGCATCAAAACAGACATTGAGCAGCAATTAGACCCGGCCCTTGGCAGCTTTGCCGCGCTGGCAGGTCGCTTGCGCGGGGCAGTCGAGCGGCGGGTCCCAAGAGAGAAGCGCAGGGCCTTTTGGGCTTGGGCGTTCAAGTCCGACCCGATGCAGGCGCACAAACGTGGTGCAGCACGTGAGGCGGCGAGCCTGCTCAAAACCGCGATTGAGGCTGGGGGTGCGCCCGAGGATACCGGGGCAGGGAGTATCGCCCTGGTAGGTGCAGGACCCGGCGCTCGCGATCTTCTTACCTTGCGGGCGGTAGAGCGTTTGCAGGAAGCCGACATAATTTTTTATGATCGTCTCGTTGACCCCGACGTGCTCGAACTCGCCCGCCGCGATGCTGAGCGCGTGTTTGTGGGCAAAGTCGTGGGGGCGAGCGCCTGGCCCCAAGACCGGATCAACGCGATCATCGTCGCCGCCGCGCGCAAAGGCCAGCGCGTTGTCAGGCTGAAATCTGGCGATCCGATGGTCTTTGGCCGTGCGGCTGAGGAAATCGGCGCTGCGCAGTCCGCCGGCATTGAGATCGAGGTCGTCCCCGGCATCACCGCGGCAAGTGCCGCTGCTGCGGTATTGCAAGAGCCAATGACACAGCGCGGTGAGACAAGTGCGATGACGCTTTGCACAGGCCAATCCCAGCCTGGCGATCCTGCGCCAGATTGGGCGCGCTTGGCGCAACCGGGATCGACGCTCGTCCTCTATATGGCCGCATCACGTGCCGGGCCTGTTGCTGCTCAACTGATAGCCAATGGCATAGAGCCGAGTGCGCCGATGACAATTGCGGCCAATGTCACGAAACCGGATCAGCAGATTGTTGAGACCACTGTACAAAAATTGGCCGACGATGTTGATGCACAGGACATCGACGGGTGC
>JAHDDU010000003.1:0-53621 GCA_020629175.1 Flavimaricola sp.
CAATCTCATCTTGCCCAAAATACCTCGGGGTCCGGGGCAGCGCCCCGGTACGACACCGGCCACACTACACACGCTCAATGATCTTCTCCCCAAACAGCCCCTGCGGACGGAACACCAAAAAGATCAGCGCCAGCATATAGGCGAACCAATTCTCGGTTGCGCCGCCAAGGTAGGGCCCGCCGATGGTGTATTCGAACAATTGCTCGCCCACCCCGATGATCAAACCGCCCACGATGGCACCGGGGATGGAGGTAAATCCACCCAGCATCAGCACCGGCAACGCTTTCAGCGCGATGAGCGAGAGCGAAAACTGCACCCCAGACTTCGCCCCCCACATAACGCCGGCGACAAGGGCCACGATCCCCGCCAGCGACCAGACCAAAATCCAGATCGTGTTGAGCGAGATGCCAACGCTGAGGGCGGCCTGATGATCATCAGCCACCGCGCGCATCGCCCGGCCTTGCTTGGTGTATTGTGTGAACAGGACAAGTGTAATCACGAGGACACCCGCAACACAGGCTGCCACCACATCAAGCTGGTCGATGAAGAAGCCGTAAAACCCAATGTCTTCCATCTCGGTCGCCGCTTCCAGCCATTCGACACGACCTTGGGGCAGGCCTAGCGCAATAGTCTTGATGTCAGATCCCCACATCAGATCGCCCACACCTTCGAGGAAATACGCGAGCCCAATCGTTGCCATGAACAAAATGATCGGCTCCTGCCCCACGAGATGCCGAAAGACAAAGCGCTGCACCGCCCAGGCAAAGGCAATCATCACCATCACCGTCAAAACGATCGCGAGAACGGCCGGCACATGCCAGCCAAAGTGATGAATATCCGTCCCAAATACCGCGTTGATCAGATGGGAAAACGGAACCTCCCCTTCCATGATCCCGACAAGGGTTAGCGCTGCAAACAACGCCATCACCCCTTGGGCATAATTGAAGATACCCGAGGCCTTGAAAATCAGGACAAATCCGAGCGCGACCAGCGCATAGAGCACGCCCGCCATCAACCCATTGATAACGACCTCAATGCCGTAGAGAAAATCAGCGTTCATGGCGTGCCTCTTCCGTTACAAGGGTCGTGCATACCCGGCACCAGTGACATCGAAAAAACGGCGACGTCATCGAGCTTGTAAGAGCCAACGGTATAGGCCACGTCATCAATGCCGCATCCAAAGGTAAACCGGTCTTCCTGCCAAAGGGTCCCATTCGCCAGTTCTCCTGCGACCCATACGGCCACGTCTTCTTCGAACCGGGCTAGGTTCTCCTCTGGCAAGATAGCCAATTCGCACCGGCGTTGTCCGGCAACCGGGCCCTCTGTCGGCGCGCCTGCCTGCGCAGCCCAGCCTTCCAAAGCACCAGCGCCTGACCAAAGTGTTGTCTCGACCATTTGGCTGCAGAAGTCGCCGTCGCACGGCGAAGCAGTCCAACCCTCAAAGGCCGCTGGATCATCCCGCATAAAGGCAGCACAGGCCGCGCCAACGCCTGACAGGTCGGCGCTGGCGGGTTGCGCGCTACATGCCAATATGACCAATGCGTATGCATAAGATGTGCATCGGTTGTGCATCAGATGTGCCCTTCCGAAATCAGTCATGCGCAACCCCCAGATAGGCGTCGATCACTTCGGGGTTGCTGCGTACCTCATCCGGCGTGCCGTCCCCGATTTTGCGCCCATAATCCATCACGACGACACGGTCAGAGAGGTCCATGACCACGCCCATATCATGCTCAATCAGAGCAATCGTGGTGCCAAATTCATCATTCACATCAAGGATAAAGCGGCTCATGTCCTCTTTCTCTTCGACGTTCATCCCCGCCATCGGCTCGTCCAAAAGCAGGAGCTTCGGCTCGGCGGCCAAGGCCCGCGCAAGCTCCACCCGCTTTTTCAAACCATAGGGCAACCGGCCCACGGGCGTCTTGCGGATCGCCTGAATCTCCAGAAAATCGATCACCTTTTCAACGGCTTCGCGGTTCTCAGTCTCTTCCCGCTCCGCCTTGCCACGCCAGATCGCTTGCGCGAGCATGCCGGATTTCATATGACCAAGCCGCCCCGTCATCACGTTGTCCAGAACGCTCATCCCCTCAAACAAGGCGATGTTCTGGAACGTCCGCGCGATCCCCAACCTGGCCACCTGATATGGCTTCATCGGTGGGCGTTTCTTACCACGGTAAATGACGTCACCTTCTTGTGGGTGATAGAACCCCGAGATGACATTGAGCATCGAAGACTTGCCCGCCCCATTCGGCCCGATGATGGCGCGGATTTCCCCTTCACGGATGTCGAAAGAGATGTCCTTGATCGCCTCAACCCCGCCAAAGCGTAGGGTGATATTCTGCATCTCCATCAATGTGTTACCGATCGTCCGGCCATCTGCGGTCACATAGGGTTCGGTCATGTCTTTCATTCCGCCGCTACCTGCGTGGGCACGCTGAGCGTCTTGGCAGGAACCACATCCAATGTCGCTGAAATCTTGCCTTTGCGGCCGTCCTCGTAGGTAACCTCCGTCTCGGTGTAGACACTGTCTGATCCGTCGTAGAGCGCGGTGATCAAATCAGCGAATTTCTCTTCGATGATCTTGCGCCGCACCTTTTGCGTGCGCGTCAGCTCTCCATCATCAGCATCCAGCTGCTTGTGAAGGATGATGAACCGGTGCACCTGACAGCCCGCCAGCATCGGGTCTGCGGCGACAGAAGCATTCACCTCTTCAACATGGCCCCGCAGGATCTCTTTGACCTGCGGATGCCCGGCAAGTTCCTGATACGACGAATAGGCGATATTGTTGCGCTCAGCCCAATTGCCTACAGCGGTCAAATCGATGTTCAAAAATGCCGTGCATTCGCTGCGCTCATTGCCAAAAACAACAGCCTCCAGAATGTTGGGAAAGAACTTCAGCTTGTTCTCAACATACTTCGGCGCAAAAAGCGCGCCGCTGGCCATTTTGCCGACGTCCTTCGCGCGGTCGATGATCCGCAGGTGACCCGAACCGTCCTCGATGAAACCGGCATCACCTGTGGCGACCCACCCTTCGGCATCCTTCGTGCTCGCCGTGCTGTCAGCGTTTTTGTAGTACTCCACAAAGACGCCCGGCGAGCGGTAGAATACCTCGCCGCTGTCGGCGATGCGCAATTCAACCCCCGGTGACGGCACACCGACAGTGTCACCACGTACCTCACCATCAGGCTGTTGGGTAATGAAGACAGAGGCCTCCGTTTGGCCGTAGAGCTGCTTTAGGTTGATCCCAAGCGAGCGATAAAAGTCGAAAATCTCTGGCCCAATCGCCTCGCCCGCTGTGTAGGCAACACGCACGCGGCTGAACCCCAGCGTGTCCTTCAGAGGGCCGAAGACAAACATCCGGCCCAGCCAGTATTTGACCCTGTCGCCCAAGCCCACGTCTTTGCCATCGAGCAGCTGAGGACCCACCTTTTTGGCGTGATCCATCGCGCGGCTGAACATCCATTTCTTGAACCGCCCCGCATCCTCCATCCGGATCATCACTTGGGTCAGCTGCGTCTCAAACACACGGGGTGGGGCAAAGTAATAGGTAGGCCCGATCTCGCGCAGATCCGTCAAAAGCGTGTGCTCGCTCTCCGGACAATTGACGCAAAAGCCGGTCCACATCGCCTGACCAATGGAGAAGATAAAATCACCCACCCAAGCCATGGGCAGATAGGCGAGCGTTTCATCCCCCGCCCGCAGATCATCAAACTCGGACGAGTTCTTGGCGGTTTCGATAATATTGCGATTGGAGAGCACGACACCCTTGGGCCGCCCGGTCGTGCCGCTGGTGTAGAGCATTACGCAGGTGTCATCGGCAGCCGAAGCCTCTGTTCTCCGCGTCATCTCTGCCCGCAAATCAGAGGCGCGGCCCGCGGCCTGCACGTCAGCATAGGACGTCATAGCGCTGTGATCATATTTTCGCAGCCCACGCCCATCGAGGTAGATCACATGCGCCAGCTCGGTCAGCTGTTCGCGCACGTCAGCAATCTTGTCGACTTGCTCTTGATCCCCGACAACGGCAAACCGCGCGCCGCAATGATCAAGCGCGTAGGCAATCTCTTCTGCTGCGGCGTCCTGGTAAAGCGGGACAGGAACGCAGCCCGCCTTTTGCGCGGCAACCATTGCCCAATACATTGCAGGGCGGTTGCGCCCGACGATGGCGATATGATCGCCTACATTGGCGCCAAGGGTGAGAAAGCCCATGGCAAGCGCATCAATCTCAGTTTCAACTTCGGCCCAGGTCCAGCTTTGCCAGATGCCGAATTCCTTCTCCCGGTAAGCCGGTTTGTTGCCATGCTCGGCAACATTGCGAGCCAGTAAGCCCGGCACAGAATGTGGGGTCCCTCCCGTCATGCATCCTCCCAAACGCACGTCACGATCGATCCACTTGCGGTGGATTCGTTTTCTCATGGTGCACTGTGGACGAGCGTTTTTGCAAAACTATTTCGGGAATGTTGCGAAACCTTGCAGCCGTTTCTTAGCGCTGGCCTTGGCCGCAAACGGGGTGCTAACGCTTGGGTCATGAGCCGGTCAGATCTCGACACACATGATATGACGCTTGCGGGTTTGGACCTGATCAAACAGGCCATGTCGATCTATGACCGCGATCTTCGGCTGGTTCTGGCCAATCTGCAGATGCAGAAGATGTTTAATCTGCCCGCCGACTTGGTGCGGCCCGGTGCGCGTTTTGAAGATACGATCCGGCATCTGGCCGAGCGGGGCGATTACGGCGACATCGCCGATATCGAAAGTTTCATCGCCGAACGCAGCGCACAAGCGCGCACGTTTGAGCCGCACTACTTTGAACGCACGCGTGCCAACGGCACAACAATCTCAATTGAAGGCAGCCCCTTGCGGCAGGGAGGTTGGGTTGCCGTTTACACGGACATCACCGAAGTAAAGGCGCAGGAAGCGTTGCTGCGGAACCGGTCTGAAAACCTGTCTGATGCTTTGCTGCAGCGCTCGGAGGAGTTGTCGCAAACCAACCGGGCCTTGCAAGCGTCGATCACGGCACTGGAACAATCCAAACATGCACTCACCGTGAGCGAGGACAGGTTGAACCTCACCAACTCCATGATCCCGGCCCATATTGCGCGGGTCGATGTGAGCGGGGTCTACACTTACTCAAACCAAAAGCTGCCGACAGTCTTGCCTGACCGGGCAAGCGACATCATTGGCATGCACATGCGCGATGCTCTTGGCGCGGATGTTTTTGCAATTGTTGCGCCGTCTTTTGATCTGGCGCGGGCCGGGCACCCCCAAGTTCTGGAATTTGAAGATGCCCCATCGGCAAAACACATCCGGCTTGCCATGACGCCCGAGCAGAATGCTGAGGGAAATGTCAGCGGCGTCTACCTTCTGTCCATGGATGTGACCGAGGAAACCACAGCCCGCGCCGCGTTGACCCATTCGCGCAGACGCGAGTTGGCCGCACAACTCACCAGTGGAATGGCGCATGATTTTTCAAATCTGTTGACCATCATTCTGGGCCAGCAAAGCCGGTTGGATGCGCTTGATGATGCGTCTGATGAGGTGGCAGAAATCAGCGCGACGATCAAACAGGCCGCTCTGCGCGGTGGGGTTCTGCTCGACGGTATCGCCCAGATTGACGCGCAGCGGACATTGGAGCCGCGGGCCGTTGAAATGTCCGCATTCGCCCGCGATCTTGAACAGCTCGCCAGTGCAGCAGTGCCCGAGGGTGTCTCGCTGAACGTGCACCAAGACACCAAGGATACACATCTGCGGTTTGACCCCGGCTTTGCGCAAGACGCACTCTTGAACCTCGTCCTCAACGCTGTTGAGGCCTTGGCCGGGCCGGGGGAAATTTCTGTCTTGCTACGGCGCGATGGGGCACTCCTCGAAATGACGGTGACGGATACCGGGCCAGGGTTTAGCGACCACGCTTTGAAAAACGCCCTGACGCCATTTTACACATCAAAGGCCGGGCAGATGGGCCGGGGGCTTGGCCTATCGACAGCTTTTGATTTTGCCAAAGAGAGCGGCGGCGCCATTCGACTGGCCAACGTAGCAAACAGCGGGGCGCAAGTGCGCATCCGTATTCCCTATGAGCCTGCACGCCAGATCACGCCCGGGCTGATTTTGCTTGTTGAAGACACCGAAGACATCCGCGTTCTCGTGCGGGGCTACCTGCGCAAGATGGGACATTCGGTGATTGAGGCCCGCGACGCGACGGAAGCCGCCAGCTTGATGGAGGTTCCGGGGTTGACCCATGTGCTGACCGACCTCGTCCTAGATGCCGGGACAACGGGGCTGGATGTCGCGATGGCTGCGCGGGGTGCAGTGCCGGTCACCATCATCACCGGATTGCCGCCTGACGATCCGTTACGACAAATGGCGGCGAAGGATCACGCCGTTTTGTCCAAACCGTTCGACTACGAAACGCTTGAGTTCGCCTTGCAGGGGTCCGCGTCATGATGACCCCGTTGATCACCATCCTCGACGACACGCTGGAGATCCGAAGCCTGCTGTCAGCGGCCCTCACGGACGCAGGATTTGAGACACGGAGCTTTTCGCGCGCCTCCGAGTTCGAGCAGCACATCCCGAAACTGACACCCGCGCTCTGCATCATTGATCTGGGACTTCCGGACAAAGATGGGCTTGCCGTCGTAGCCAATATGGCAGCTCAATCTGGTGCAGCTATCTTGATCATCTCGGGCCGGTCAAACCTGCAGGACAAGATCGTGGGCTTAGAACTGGGGGCGGACGATTACATCACCAAACCGTTTGAAATGGCGGAGGTTGTCGCACGGGTGAAGGCATTGCTCCGCCGGGGGCGGGGACAACCGGTCAGCTCTGATCCGACCATGTCCTTTCAGAATTGGACTGTGGACCTCAACCAGCTCCAACTCACCCATGACGACGGCACGATCGAGCGGCTGTCACATGCAGAATCTCAACTGCTGCGCATGTTCTTGGCGCAACCCAAGCGCCTGATCACGCGGGATCAAATGCTGGATGCGCTCAGCGACGGGGCGGCAGACACTTATGATCGTGCCATTGATGTGCGCGTGTCGCGTCTCCGCTCCAAACTGCGCGACGACCCCAACGACCCGCAGGTCATCAAAACGGTCTACGGCGCAGGCTATATTTTTATCGCTGATGTCACGTCAGGCGCTGACTAGGGCGTGTAGTCTTTGTCCATCGGCCCGTGGTATTTGACCAAAAGCTCTTCGGGCACCTCGCTGCCATCAACCAGAAATGGCAGGATACCACGACGGGCCGAGGCGCCGCGGGAGGCCTCAATCTCGGCATCTGATCGCGTTACACGTTGCGCCCGTCTGCGGGCCCAGTGGTTCAGGTGATCGTAAAGCCGCGCGATGGCGGGATGATCAAGCGAAGCTTTGGCTAGGTCGTCAAATTCATGCGGGTCCGCTTCCAAATCGAACAGCATCGGACGCAGGCCGCCTTCCGCATGGATCAGCTTGTATCGCCCGTCAAATACCATGAAAAGACGCGCGTCTTTGCTTTGCATGCCCACTGTGTCACGCATCGGTGTCATCGAGTAATCATATTCACTGATCGCCACATCGCGCCATGTTTCGGGTGCTGAACCGTGTAGCCAAGGCACGAGGCTCTGCCCTTCAAGGATATGATCCGCGATAGTGCCGCCTGCGGCCTCAACAAACGTTGGGACAAGATCAATTCCCTCGACAAGCGCATCGCACGTTGTGCCGCGCGTCGCATCCGCGACTGGTCGGGGATCGTAGATGATCATCGGGATTTTGGCCGACGGGTCGTGGAACAGGTCCTTTTCGCCCAGCCAGTGATCGCCAAGGTAATCGCCATGATCAGACGTCAGGACAATCATCGTTTGATCCATCTGCCCTGTTGCCTCCAGATGATCCAGCAGGCGGCCCAACTGATCATCGCATTGTTTGATGAGCCCCATGTAGGCCGGGATCACCTTCTGGCGCACATCCTCACGCTGAAACGCGGCGGCAATCTTGTTGCCCATGAATGCGCCATAGACTGGATGCGGATCAACGCGCTCTTGGTCTGAACGAACGGCCTTTGGCACATGATCCGTCCCATACATCGCATGATAGGGGGCGGGGACGATGTAGGGCCAATGCGGCTTGATATAACTGACATGCGCGCACCACGGCACTTTGGCCTGATCGATAAATTCAATTGTTTTGGTGGTGAGCCACGGGGTTTCGCTGTCTTCCTCGCGGATGTTCGCGGGCTTGTCGGCGTTGCGAAACATCCAGCCACTGGCAATTTCGCCACCCTCGACCCCGGCGTTGGCGTGATCCGCCCAGGGGTTCTCGGCCTCATATCCCTTTGCGGCGAGATAAGCGTTATAGGGCGAGCGTTTCTCGTCATAGAAGCCATCTGGCCCCTCGCCCCAAAGGCCGTCATCCCGCACCCAAACGTCAAAACCACACTCGGCCTGTCGTGCACCAATAACGCTATCCGCAGAGAGCCCCAGCCGGGCCATGCCCGCTGCGTCCGCTTTCATATGCGTTTTGCCGATCAGCCAGCAGTCCATCCCGGCGGCGCGCAGGTGATCCCCCATGGTCACTTCGCCCACACGCAGGGGCACGCCATTCCACTGCGCTCCGTGCGAGGACACATAGCGTCCGGTGTAAAAGCTCATCCGCGCCGCGCCGCAAATCGGCGATTGGGTGTAGGCATTGGTGAACCGCACGCCCATCGCCGCGACGCGGTCAAAGTTGGGTGTGTGCAAATGCGGATGACCCGCGCAGCTAAGGTAATCGAACCGCAATTGGTCATACATGATAAACAGGATATTCATTGCGGCCCCCAGGTGATTGGGGGACGCTACCGTGCAACCGACCTTGTCGCAATCATTGCTCGCGGAAGGCGCGGATCATGCTATCGCGGATAGGTTTGGTGATGTAGTCGACAAAGGTCCGTTCCGCCGTTTGGATCATGATCTCGGCTGGCATGCCGGGCGTCGGTGTAAAACCTGGCACGCGCAGTAACTCACTGGGCGGGATGGTGATGCGGGCAACATAGACTTCGAGGTCTGGTCCGCCAGAGACACGCTCGGTGATCGCATCGGCAGAGACGTAGAAAACCTCACCATCCAGAACCGGCGTTGTCCGCTGGTTCAGAGCGGTCAGGCGTACGGTTGCAATCTGTCCGTTGCTGATGGTGTCAATCTCGGTCCGCGGGATCTGCACTTCGATGATCAGCGGCTCATCATTGGGCAGCACCTCGGCAATCGCCCGTCCGCTTTCAATCACACCCCCTGCTGTGTGGTAGTGCAACCGCACAATTGTGCCTGAGACCGGCGACCTGATTTCAGCCCGTTCGCGCACGGAAGAGGCGGTTCGCAATTGCTCGCGGATACTGTCGAGCTCGGCCTGCACGGATTGCAGCTCATCAATGGCGGATTGTTTGCTCCGGTTCAGTGCATTCTCAATCTCGGCCTCATAGCGCTGCGTGACCTCAGCCATTTCATTGATTTCAGCATCAAGTCGGGCGATTTGGCCGTCAGCCTCTGCCACCGTGCGCAACAGGGCTGACACTTCAGACCGGCGGATCAACCCTTGATCCAGCAAGGTCTGCTTATCAGCCAGCTCGTCCTGCAACAGCTCGCGCTGCAATTCGAGCGAAGCCATTTGCACTTCATAACCACCGATGCGGATTGCAAGCGCCTCAATATTCTGACGCAGGATCGAGATAGCGTTGTCGAGCGTGTTGCGGGAGACGCCAAAGCTTGTGGCCTGCGCGTCCAAGATCGTTGCAACTTCAAAATCCACCCGCGCCTCTTCGAGTTCGATGGGGAAGGACAGCTCATCCGCCCCGTTTGCCTCGGCCAGCAGCCGCGCCTCTGTCGCCACCAGACGCATTTGGCGTAAAAACAGCTCGCGCTCCGTGGCCAGAACGGCGGTTTCGTCCAGAAACAGGATGGTCTCACCCGCCGCGACTTGATCCCCTTCGCCCACCAAAATCTCACTGATGATGCCGCCTTCGAGGTGCTGAACAATCTTGTTGTTGCCCGTGGCGACAAAACTGCCTTGCGCGATGACAGCTGCGGCCAAGGGCGCCGTAAAAGCCCAATAGCCAAAGCTGCCCAGCGCCGCCACCATCAGGCTAAGCCCAAAGGCAATGAAGCCATTCACGTTGCGCGGCACCTCCGCATACCATTCCATATCCGGATTTGTTGTTGTCACAGCCATCTTACGACCCTCCCTGCGGCAGGGGGGCGGCCCCGCCGTTGTTTTGCACCTGAGCCGCACCTTGGGTCTTGCGCCGCTCCAGCTCTGCAATCACCTGTGCCCGCGTGCCAAAGAGCGCGACATTGCCGCCAGACAGAAGCATGACCTTGTCCACGACACTTAGAAGCGACGGCTTTTGCGTGATCACCACCACGGCAATGCCGCTGGCCTTTGCCTGTTGGATCGCACGGGCCAGCGCCTGATCACCGCTGGTATCCAGGTTCGAGTTCGGCTCATCGAGCACCAGCAGTTTGGGATTGCCAAAGAAGGCCCGCGCTAACGCGATCCGCTGCTTTTGCCCGCCTGACAGTGGCGAGCCATCGGCGGCCACGACCGTTTCATAGCCCTGCGGCATGTTTGAGATCATGTCGTGCACGTCCGCCAAAACTGCAGCCCTATGGATCTGCTCATCCGTTGCATCTTCGCGCATGCGGCCGATGTTGTTCTTGATGGTTCCCGGAAAGAGCTGCACGTCCTGCGGGACGTACCCAATGCTTTCGCCAAATTGGCGCGGATCCCAATTGCGGATATCCATAATGTCGAGCCGCACGTTCCCCGAGGTCGGCAACAGCGAGCCGACGAGCATCTTGCCCAGCGTCGTCTTGCCCGCGCCACTGCTGCCGATGACGCCAAGCGTTTCGCCCGGATCAAGCGAAAAGCTGATCCCGTTGAGAACGACCTGCTTGGTGCCACCGGGCACATAAAGCAGCCGCTCCACATCGAGCCGCCCTTTGGGTTCGGGCAGGCGCAGCCTGTCAAACTTTTGCTTTGTATTGTTCATCAACGCACGAATGCGATCATAGGCCGAGCGGGAAAGGAGGTAGGCATTCCACCCCTCAATCGCACCTTCAATCGGAGCCAGCGCGCGGCCAGCAATAATGGATGCGGCAATCACCATACCACCCGTGATCTCACCCTGAATGGCAAGATAGGCCCCCCACCCCAGCATCCCGATCTGCGTGAGCAGACGCACGGCACGCGAAGCAGCAGCCGAGACGATGTTGCGGTCCTGCGCACGTACCTGCTCTTTCAGCGAAGCGGCTGTGTCCTTTCCCCACATCTGCACAGCCTCAGGCACCATCGCCAGAGCGTTGATGATCTGACTGTTCCGCGTCATTGAGTTGAGATGCAGGTTCGCCCGGCTTTGCGCCTGATTGGCGACGGCAAAGGGCTTGGACGTCACCTTTTGGTTGATGATCGCGATGACAAGGAGGGCCAAGGCCGTGCCAATAACGATCATGCCCAGATGCGGATGCACCAAAAAGATGGCGAGGATGAAGATTGGCGCAAACGGCACATCCAGAAACGAGATCAACGTGCCGGATACCAGAAACCCGCGCACCTGCTGCAGGTCACCCAGCGTCTGATATTCCTTACCATTGGTGTGCAGAGCTGCGTGGGCCGCCGCACTCAGGATCGGCGCGCCCATACGGGCTGCGACCTCTACCGCAGTGCGCATCAGGATGAACCGCCGCACCGCGTCAAGGATCGCCTGCAACAAAACAGCGCCCGCGATCACAATCGTCAACATCACCAGCGTGTCCAGAGAACGGCTGGTCAGAACCCGGTCGGAGATCTGGAACAGATAAATCGGAATGGCGAGGATCAGCAGGTTCGTGGCACAGGTCAGGACCATGACAAATGCGATGTTGCGCCGAACCGCTTTGACGCCCTTGTTCAGGCTCTCGGAAAACTGCTCGGACCCCATCCGCTTGTGAAAGGCGGGCGGAGTGTCACTATCTTTGCCGCCTCCGCCACCTGTTTGCGTCTTCGGCGCGCCGTTACTGGCACCGGGCCGCCCATCGATCTCGGTCCCCAAACCGCGCACGACGCGCCCTTTGGGGGCATCATCTATCCTATCGGAGGGCTGCAACTCCAACGTTGTCGCCGGCACCGGATTTCGCATACTGCGAAAAACCGCCGCGTCCTGTCCGTCAATCTCGTCCTTCATACCCTACCCCTCATCACGCCAACATCGTCGTCAGCACATCTGGCGCTGTCCCGCCGCCGTCCAAAACCGGATCAATCATCACGCTGTCTTCGATGCTCGGCACATCCTCGATGAGACCATCGGCGAGGAACGCCACAGCCTCATTCGCCAGATCCGAGATACCAACCCCAAGCGGATCAGCAGACGTGTCTATCAATTCCGCCTGATAGAGCAGCGCGTCAGAATACACGTCGCCCCCCACATGGATGCTGCTATCGACGCCAAAGTTCACCAACGTGGCCAAATTCATCGTGGTGTTCGACCCAGTGGTCACAACCACATCCGCGCCCGGCTCGGCCTCAAACTTATCCAGCGCCAAAGCAACCTGATCGCTATCACCCAGAACATTGGTCTGTGTGATGGCATTGATGGCAACATAGTCGCCGTCAATATGCAGAACACGGACCACATCCAGCCCATTGAACGCCGCCTCATGCATCAGTTTTCCAGGCAACATATCTGCGCCCGCGCCAAGGTCCTGGCCAGCCTGCTCAAGCGCGCCGTCCAGATCGGTATAGCTGTCCACGCCATTGGAACTGATCGTCGCAGAATTGAACGCGAGGTTGTCTGAGCTTATGACAGCGTCGGGTGGAACATCGCCAAAGGTGACGATGTCATTGTCGATCAGAACGTTGGACTGGCTGATCATGTTGATGTCGATCATGTTGCCGCCAATGATGATCAGGTCATAGCCGTACCCAATCTCACTCAAGGTCGTCACGTTGACGGCCTTATTCTCCCCCAGAACGAAACTGCTGGTCTGGCTCGACAACTCAATTTGGACATTCTCATTGTCGAGCATAAAATTGTGCTGCTCGATCCAGTTGACGACCATCAGATCGCCTTCAACCTTTGCCACCACCCAATTGGACGGGACACCTCCACCGCCTTCGACTTGGAACGGGACGCTAGACGCGTTCAGGGATGCCGTATTCAACGCTGTTGAACCGGGTTCCTTATCCATGCCGGGGATTTTGTCCGTCTCATCTACATCAAACTCGACCAGCACATTGACCTGACTGATCGCATCGACCGAGACCACGTCTTTCATCACCGCAATGACAGGCGCATCCAGCCAGCTTGTGAACACCGCGGCTTCATTGACCAACTGGTTTGCGCCGCTCGTAATTTTGTGGCCATCGCCAACTTCCCAAGGGCTCTCAGGCGCATCAAGCTCTGGCTCTGGCGTATCAGACAGCGTGAAAGACGCGCCTTCTGGCAGAGAACCAGCCTCGGCCTCTTCTGGCGCTTCCGTCTCCTCTTCATCTGACAAGAAAAACTCAGGCAAAACATCAGCCGTCGTGACCATCGCATCGGCCTTTGCACCATCAATCACCACACCGGGCGCGGCCTCTCGGCTTAACGTTGCGGTGACACCTTCCAGATCGGGGGCTTTGGACGATTTGATGTCCCCTAGAACAGCCATTCCATAGCCAAGGGCGCTGCCGTCTTGAGAGAGCGGTTCGGGTGTGTTGAACGCGGTCATGGCCTTGGCCACAACCACTGCATCCTGAACCAGTTCCGTGTCACGGATCATCATCTCCAGAGGGGCAGCACCGGGGACAAAAATCACATCACCATCGTCTAGGACATTCAACTGATAGGTGACTGTGATCACGGAACCGGCCGGGCCCATCGCCCCAAAGGCAATGGGCGGTGGAACAACAACATCCAGCGCGGGCGGAGTGGAAGGTGGTGCATAAAATACACCTGAGGGTTGGAAGCCAGCGCCAGTTGTCGTGTTCACAACCGGTAAGAGGGACGCCGCAGGCAGCGGCGTGAAAGGCGAGAAAAATCCAAGCCCAGGCATAAAGCCATCAAGGGCATATGAGGATGTGAACCGGATAGAAACGGTGAGCAGATCGCCGAGATCAGGAGCCTCATCGCGCATGGCGCGGAATGCTGCATAGGCCTCTTTGAGGCGCACCGTCTCTGTAGCAATCTCGAACTGGCCGATGAAATGAGCCAGCATCTCTGTGGTTTGGTCTAATGCCATAATGAGCACCTCACGCCGGTGTTCGGGAAAATAATACGGTCTAAAATTGGTCGTGAGTGAGTGGTCTGTCAGATGGGAAGGGCCGGATAACCCGGCCCATCCCGTTGTGTCGCTTACATGCTTTCGGTGGTATCGTCGCCAGCGTAGGACGAAGACATCGAGCCGCCAACAACGGTCATATCGACTGAGTTGCCCAGAACGTTGGCACCCATCACAATGCTCTGGTTGAAGGCAGTCGTGTCGATGGCTGATGCTGCGTCTGCTGCAGACGATCCGGTGACAATACCGTCATCACCGTTGTTCGATCCCCAGACACCTGCGCTGCCACCGGCACCGCCGTCTCCGTTGATCGCGTCGCCTGCTGCGCCGCCGACGCCACCATAGGCTGCTGTCGCAATCGCGCCACCGGTTCCGCCGGCGCCAAAGCCACCTGCGCCACCGTCACCGCTTGCGGCACCGCCAGCTCCGGCAGTGCTGCCGTTGGTGTTACCCTGAAGCCCACCACCAGTGGCAGAGTTCATTGCATCGGTCATTGAGTTGGCATTCCCAGCGTCGCCACCGGTTCCTGCGCCACCCGTGCCTTCACCAGCACCAAGGGCGAGGGCCAAAGCATCAGCGCTCAGATCACCAATGTCACCACCGTCAGCGTCGGCTCCGCCCAATCCAAGCAGACCAAGGCCAACACCGATGGCGCCAGCGTCAGCATCGCTCAGACCCAGCGCATCCGCGGCACTCCCAGCCTGCGCACCACCGAGACCGGCTCCCAGAGAAGCACCGTCACCGCCGTTGCCACCGTCGGCATCACCGTCAGCACCCGCTACGCCAAGCCCGAGGCCAACACCGATTGCACCAGTGTCACCACCGGAGCCACCGTTGCCACCGTCGGCGGCGTTTGTGCCGCCATTGCCACCTTCACCGCCAGCGCCAAGAGAGGCGCCACCGATCCCAAAGCCACCAAGTGCGCCGCCACCAGTGGACGCCGCGTTGCTACCTCCGGCTGCACCTTCGGCCTCTGCGTCAATACCATCATCAGCCAGAGCAATGCCGCCGTGGCTGTTGTTGGTCTGCTGCAGGTTACCGCTGTTGCTGACGTTCGACAGCGTGTCGTTGTCGATCAGGTCGTTGGTCATCATGTTGACAGTACCAACATCATTACCCGCACCGTTCAGCGCATCTTCGAGGATATCACCGATCCCGACATCATTGCCCGGATCATAGGACATGTCGCCATGCGCCATCATCGTCACGTTGCCGTCGGAGTTCTGAAGATCAACGTTTGCGAACTCTTCTGGAAGTGTCGACAGATCAAGGTCCACTGTCACGTTTGTTGTGACGTCAGTCTCAACATCTGTGTCATTGTGCACTTCGTTTGTCGTGGTGTTGGTGTTGTCGCTGTTGTTGGATGCGTGGTTTGCCGCTCCGTTGGCTGCAGCGTTTGCAGCCCCATTTGCGGCCCCGTTCGATGCACCGTTTTCA
This sequence comes from Flavimaricola sp., assembly GCA_020629175.1. Classification (GTDB taxonomy): domain Bacteria; phylum Pseudomonadota; class Alphaproteobacteria; order Rhodobacterales; family Rhodobacteraceae; genus JALZWD01. The sequence goes on from JAHDDU010000003.1 coordinate 15,677, forward strand.
GCCCCGTTTGCCGCTCCATTAAGGTTGGCATTCAGGTTGAGCGAGCCGTTCATGTTGCCATTGGCGTTGTCGTTTTCATTGTACGACGCCTGATACTGTTCCTGGCCCTGGCCTTGATCCTGACCCTGGCCTTGCATCTGGCCCTGACCTTGATCCTGGTGCTGATCCTGGGATTGGCTCTGGTTGTCCCATGGCCACCAAAAGTTGTTACGTCCTGCAGACATATGTCTTCTCCAAATAATGGACTGCCGCCGGATCGCTGCTCATTTCAAAAGCGACCATGTGGTGCAGTCTGGTTTCAGATTTTTGGTAATTGTGTGCTGTGCCGCGCTTCCGCGCCGATGCCGCACACCGGCATCGTATCAAATCCCCCCTTGGCTCTGGCCACAGGTCCGTTGAGGATCAGAAGTCATTGTTGGCCCGAAATTGGCCGGTCACTCAATAACTTCGCAGACATCCCCCCGATCTCTGCAGCAATGAAAATGAAGCGCCGCCAATAACTGCGACTGCCTTTACCATGGGTCACTTTCAGCTGTTCGTGGAAGCCGAACAAACGATTAAAATTAGGTTAATCACAGTCAAATATCTGTTTTTAAATACTATTTTTTGCCCAAAGGAACATCGGAAATTTGCGAATCGTGGTTCACGACGGCGTCCGGGACATGGGAGCTAATCTTTCGGGTTAACCTATACGTCAATTGACCTGATTCCGGGACCAAGAAGGTCAAAATCTGCAACTGCCGCGTGAATTCCTCACTTATTTAGAGGTAACTATCGAGCAAAAGGTAAGGACATCCTGACCTAAACCCTTTGATCAACTGGAACCAACAGTTCGGATAAGGCATAGTATACGGATTATTTGACGTAAGTATTTTGACGGTTGACGATTGCGGGCTCTTTTTAGTGGCCCTTACATTTCTTTGGGGTATCGCATGAGCCCGGTCCACAACCTCGCACATTGGAGGGTCAGTTGGGACTGGTGGAGTTTAAAAACAATGAAAGTCGGGCGGCGCCAATTGCGGCGATCCAGCCAACGCTCGTGTTCATAGGAAACGGTCTGAATTTTTCGGACCATATGATGCGAACTGCGGCTGCAGAATTGACGCAGGTGCGCGTCAAGCGCATCGATCACCATACGAACTTGGCAGACCTCGTCGGTGATGCCACAGTTGTTGCAGTGGTGGTTGCGCAATGTAGTTTGGACAATCTGGCCACGTCTGCTCGTGCCGTGGGAACTCTGGCGCCAGACGCAACGTTCGCTATGGCTTATCGCGATGAAAGCGTGCCGATGGATATCGTATCCGCCGCGCCCGAGCACAGTGAACTCAGCGCTCTGAGCCTGTTGCCGATGAAGATGCAGATTGACAGTTGGCTGTCGATATTGCGGTTGCTGGTCAGCGGCGAGAGTTACCTGCCCAGCAGCGTGTTGCGCGCAGCTGTCCCACATGTGGAAGCCGCCGCGCCACCGCCCCAGCACGATCTGACGGAGAGAGAGATCGAGGTCTTGTCGCTGGTGTCGCAAGGCATGCAGAACAAGCATGTCGCCGCAAAAATGAACCTGTCCGAGCACACGATTAAGCTTCATATGCACCATATCATCGCCAAGCTTGAAGTGCGCAACAGGACAGAAGCCACTGTTTGGTTTCTTTCCCATCCGGGCCTGACACCTTCAAAATGAAGCATGACACCCCGCCCGATTTTGAAGCCTTCCTGCTCATGGCAGGACGGCTCAATTATGCCTGGACCAATACCGAGAGTTTGTTGATCCACTTAATTGCTGGCCTCGCACCTGTGGACAAAGAGACCGCCGTGGTCATTTTCCTGACGCTCAACACAGCCCGGGCACGCGTCGATCTGGTGGACCGGATGGCCAAGATGCCTGACAAGGATCCGCAGGTCCGTGATGACATCCTACAGTGTACCAAAGCGATGATGCGGGTGAGTGCACTGCGTAATCGTTACAACCATTGCATCTACGCCTTCGATCCCGATGGCGGAAATCCGCGCTCGATCCTAATGCGCATTGCCGACCGAAAAGATGGGTTGAAAATGGGCCAAACCAACAGCATTGACGAAGACGCACTGGCAGGCATCAATGCCGCACTTTCAGATCTGAGCGCCCTGAACACGCGCATATGGCAGATCATCCGCCACAACAATTATCCAGTTTAGGCGGCAGTCCTTTCTCTTGCGGTCATTCTCGACTACATCCCAAGGGATACTGTACTGAGCAAAGGACGGTCATATGGCCAACCACCTCTATCAAGGCGATTTGCCAGACGGGCTCGACCTTGGGCCCGTTGTCGCAATTGATTGCGAAACCATGGGTCTGAACCCACATCGCGACAGGCTCTGTCTGATCCAGATGTCAGGCGGGGATGGTGAGTGCCATCTGGTGCAGGTTGCCATCGGCCAGACCGAGGCCCCGAACCTTTGTGCTATGTTGACCGATCCCAATGTGCTCAAGCTATTTCACTATGGCCGGTTTGACATCGCTGCGATGTTCAACACCTTTGGCGCGCTCGCCGCTCCGGTCTATTGCACCAAGATTGCCTCCAAACTCGTGCGAACCTTTACGGACCGTCATGGGCTGAAAGTGCTTCTCCATGATCTCTGCGGCATCGACGTCTCCAAACAGCAACAACAAAGCGATTGGGGCGCGGCAGAGCTGACGGAGGCACAGCTCGACTACGCAGCGTCTGATGTTTTGTACCTGCACGGGCTGCGCGACAAGCTCAACGACATGCTGGATCGTGAAGGGCGGGCCGATATCGCGCAAACCTGCTTTGACTTCTTACCAACCCGCGCCAAGCTCGATCTTGCAGGCTGGCCTGACATCGACATCTTCTCGCACTGATATGACGGACCGGTTATCCATCGCATCCCGGGTGATTTCCCAAGAGGCCGACGCTTTGCAGGATCTGGCAAAGGGTCTGGATGATACGTTTGTCCAAGCCACTGATGCCATCATGGCCGCAACCGGCCGCGTCATCGTCTCGGGTATGGGGAAATCCGGACATATCGCGCGCAAGATCGCGGCAACGCTGGCCAGCACGGGGACACCCTCGCACTTTGTGCACCCTGCCGAGGCAAGCCACGGCGATCTGGGGATGATCACCAAAGCCGATGTCGTCATCGCCCTTTCAAACTCGGGTGAAGCCCCCGAGCTCGTCAATCTGCTGAGCTATTCAAGACGCTTTGACATCCCACTGATCGCGATCACAAGCCGCAAGGACAGCACCCTGGGCCGCCAATCGGACATTTGCCTGCTGATCCCGCAGTTGGGCGAAGCTTGCGGCTATGGCGTGGTGCCGACGATTTCCACCACTCTGTCGCTCGCTATGGGCGACGCCCTGGCAATAAGCGTGATGCAGGCCCGAGAGTTCACACCTGAGAACTTTCGAGAGTTCCATCCGGGCGGTAAACTTGGTGCACAGCTCTCTCGTATCGGGGATCTCATGCATGCCGGCGACGCGGTGCCATTGGCGCGCGGCAGCACCCCGATGAGTGATGCGCTTTTGACCATCAGCCAAAAGGGATTTGGCGTGGTCGGGATTACTGGCAGTGACGGCAAACTCGACGGGATTATCACCGACGGTGACTTGCGCCGTAATATGGCTGACCTTCTGGACAAAACTGCGGGTGAAGTGATGACCCCCTCCCCCCGCACGATCGCCGAAGATGCGCTGGCCGAGCAAGCGGTCTCCATCATGAACGAGGCCAAGATCACGACCCTCTTCGTCACCGATCCGAAGGGAATGGTCACAGGCATTCTGCACATTCACGACTGTTTGCGCGCCGGGGTGGTCTAGGCCGTGCCCGCTCAGGACAACCTCTACTCGCTCTTTGTCAGCTGGTCGAAAATCTTGCTGCCAATGGCGGGCATCGGTCTCTTGTCCGTCATGTTCCTCTTTGCCCGTGACACGGGGCCGGCCCCCAGTATCCCATTTGCAGAGATCGAAGAGATTGCCCGCGAAGCCCGCATTTCGGACCCGCGGTTTTCGACCGTAACGGCCAGCGGCGCGACCGTGGCACTCTCGGCGGACTCGATCCGTCCAGACCCGCAGAGCCCCAGCGCCTTTGCCGTCACCGAAATGCGAGCAGAGATTGACGCAGCTGACGGCGGCCAGATCATCGTCAGCGCTGGCATGGGGCAGATTGATCCCGATGGTAAGATCGCCCGTATCTCGGGTCTCGCACGCCTGACCTCCTCCACGGGCTATGTGATGGAGACGGAAGGGCTGATAGCTGATCTAAGCACTGGAACCATCCGGTCTCTGGGTGATCTGGCCGTGCGCACGCCCTACGGCGACCTCGACGCTGGCGGACTGGAAGTCACGATCACCGAGGATGGCACGGCACAACGTTTGGTTTTCAACGATGGTGTCCGGCTGCTATACACGCCGCAACCTTAAGGAGCCCGCTTTATGATCCGTCTGATCTACGCCCTGTGCCTGACGCTGGCCCCGGTGTTTGCCACCGCACAAACCAACATCTCGCTTGGCGGTTTGAACGCAGACCCAAGCGCCCCGGTTGAGATCACGGCCGACGCGCTTTCGGTCGATCAATCGAGCGGACAGGCCACGTTTGAGGGCAGCGTTGTCATCGGGCAAGGCGATCTGCGCATTGCTGCAGGATCCGTTCAAGTCACTTATGATGAGGCGACTGGCGACATCGCGCAGCTGACGGCCGCTGGCGGTGTCACCTTTGTGACAGCAACAGAGGCGGCAGAAGCCAATAGTGCAGTCTATAACTTACAAACGGGTTCTCTGACGCTCCGGGGCGAGGTGCTGCTGACCCAGGGGGCCAGTGCCTTGTCAGCGGACAGCATGGTGGTCAATCTCAACACCGGGACGGCCCGAATGGAAGGCCGCGTGCGCACGGTGTTCCAGCAAGGCGGCAACTGATGGCTGATAAGCCCACACTTTCCGTCACCCCCGGCGACGCAGGCTTGCAGGTCATCAACCTGCGCAAAAGCTATCGCAAACGCCCGGTGATCCGCGATGTGAGCATGACTCTAGGGCGCGGAGAAGTTGTTGCCCTACTGGGTCCAAATGGGTCAGGCAAAACAACCTGCTTTTACTCTATCGCTGGGCTGGTCAGCGCCGAAGGCGGGCAAGTCATCATCGATGGCCGCGATGCAACGCTTTTGCCAATGTACCGACGCGCGCGCCTCGGGATTGGGTATTTGCCACAGGAAATGTCGATCTTTCGCGGGATGAGTGTTGAAGACAACATTCTCGCCATCCTCGAAATAGCTGTGCGGGACCGGACCAAGCGACGTGAAAGGCTCGAAGAGTTGCTCTCGGAATTTTCCATAGAACACCTGCGCCGCGCCCCGGCTTTGGCGCTCTCGGGCGGAGAGCGACGTCGCGCAGAGATCGCCCGCTGTCTGGCCGCAGGACCAAAGTATGTGCTGCTTGATGAGCCCTTTGCAGGCGTTGATCCGATCGCTGTTGGTGAGATCCGGGCGCTTGTCGCTGACCTCAAGACCCGCGGCATTGGTGTGCTGATTACCGATCACAATGTGCGCGAAACACTCGAAATTGTGGACCGCGCCTACATTTTGCACGACGGCAAAGTTCTCATGTCAGGCACCACGGATGAAGTGGTCGAAGATGAAAATGTGCGCCGCGTTTACCTTGGCGCAGAGTTCTCGCGTTAACCGTTTGTTTCCAAAACTCTTCGGCTACAAGCATTGACAAGTATGGCCCGTCTGGTGCCGAATAAGGGGGATGATCAACATCAAAGACCTCTGGCATGTGATATGGGGCCAGCGCTCCATCCTCCCGAAACCGGGCAGTGGTCAGATACGGTCATCACTCATCCCATCGGTGCAGTAACGGCGCAGTCGCGCCCTATTGCAGGGCGCGCTGGACCAGCACCCCGACGAAGGAGACATGAATGCGCTACCAGATCAGTGGAAAGCAAATCGACATTGGCGAATCTCTGCAGACGCACGTCAAAGCCGAGCTTGGAGAGATCGTAGAAAAGTATGCAGGCCGCCCGACAGAGGCCAACGTCATCTTTTCAAAGAGCGGGCACGAGTATGTTTGCGAGACGATTGTGCACCTTTCCACCGGGCTTACGGCGCAGGCCAAGGGTCATGCCACTGAAATCTATGCCGCTTTTGACAGCTCGGGCGAGAAGATGGACAAACAACTACGACGCTACAAGCGCAGGTTGAAAGATCACCACCGCGCCCGGTCACAACCAGTTGAACTTTCGGACGCAGGCTCGTATATCCTCGCCACGACAGAGGACGAGGAGACGGACAGCCACGCGGACGATAGTCCGGTCATTGTGGCAGAGATGCAGGCAAAAATTCCGGAACTTTCGGTGGGCGAAGCCGTTATGCAGATGGAAATTGCAGATGCTCCTGTACTCGTGTTTAGGAATGAGAAGCATAACGGTATAAACGTTGTCTACCGACGTGACGACGGAAACATTGGCTGGGTTGATCCCCGAAATCAGAGTTGATCACTGAGCCAGCGAAACGGAACTTTAGAACATGCACCTTGGCGACATTCTTGATCCTTCAGCGGTCAAAGTGCTCAGCGCTTGCAGCAGCAAAAAGCGGCTGTTTCATGAACTGGGCGAGCTTGCTGCCGGTAGTCTGGGCCTCGAGGCCGAAACGGTGATCGACGCGCTACTTGATCGCGAGGCTTTGGGCCCGACAGGTGTGGGCCAAGGTGTTGCCCTTCCTCACGCTCGGCTCGACAGTATTGATGCCGTCATGGGCATGTTCATCCGTTTGGAAAAACCGCTGGAGTTTGAAGCGGTGGATCGCCAGCCGGTAGACCTCGTGTTCTGCCTATTCGCTCCAACGCAGGCCGGTGTGGACCACCTCAAGGCGCTTGCCTTGGTGTCTCGGACTCTGCGGGATGGTACTGTGTGCCAAAAATTGCGCGCCAATACTGACCCTGCGACTGTCCACATGATCCTAACCGATCAATCCGCAACGCAGGCCGCTTAGGACCAATTCCCAAACGCAAAGACTTGGTAATCTCGCGCATAGGCGTCGCGGGCCAGTTTCTCTATTGTCTCGTCGTAAATTTCTGCGAGGTCAGCGCGGTAAGGATCAGTCTCAGACGGGAGATTGGGCACGTCCTTCAACCCAGCAGCGTTGCCCAGTGCGGGCAGACTTTTCGTCATCTCGTCTTCACGAATGATCATGTCGGGGGCGGCAAACCCTGCCATACCTTGGAGGATGGCTGTTTGGCTGGCCCAGGCCGGATCAACGCGGATTGACGTCTGCCCGCCAAGATTGGACTTAAGAAACCGTAGCCAGGCAACAAAGGCGGAATAATGCGCTTTGGCGTCATACGTATCGCCCACGTCCCCTTCTGGCAGCGGCATCTCGAAATGCTTGCGCAGGTTCTCACGGATGCCTGGAAAAGTCCCCTCGCCAGTCGGCAATATCTTGGTACAGAACGCGGCGTGCGCACGGGCGACTGGATGGCGGATCACCGTGAAACTGCGGTGGGTGGGATGTGCGTCCCACCATTGGCGAATGGTCTTCTGGGTGAACCCCTCGACAAGGCCGTCGGTCCCGGCAACGGACGCAAGCCAAGCTGTCACAGAGGTCTCTGGCCCGGACCGTATTGGCATGTACACGAGCGGTCCGCCAGAAACGTACGTTGGCAAAGCCGGGCCCCTCCGCGGCTCAAAATTGGGGGTCCGCGTCAGGTTGAATTGATCCAACCGGGCAAGCGCGCCCTCCATTTCAGGAAAATTCCGAACTTTGTCTGCGAGGGGCTCGGGATTCTGTTTCTTGAGTTTCTTGTCGAGCGCCTCGATCCGCGCCTCAGATCCCAGCCAAGCGGCCAAACCGTTCATGACATCGACGTCCTGCAGATCTTCGTAGTCTACATAAAAGGCCGTCTGACCCGATCGCTGCAAACGGTTCAAAATGGCGATTTGCCTGCCTTGCACCGCATCCAAGTGCTCGTAGAACTCCGCTTCATCAAACCGGATCTTCTGAGATTTGACATGTTTGACGTTGGTAAGTTTCCACTGCCCCGTAGCCGCTGCGATCCTACGGCTGACATAGCTTTCAACGGGATTGCGCGTCAGAACAATTTTGGCGCAGGCCGGATCATCCATAACCGCATCGAAGACCCTAGGATCATGGTCGTTGAAGTACCGAAAACCGCCCAGACCGTTTGGCTCGTTTCGAATGACTTCCAGCAATCTCAACGGATCACCGTCACGCATGGATTGCGTCAGGCCAAGGATATCCTTGGCATTTGGGTAACCAATAAAATGCGGATTGAACGCCTCTCCGTAACAGGTGATCCCGTCAAACGCGTTGAGGTTCGCTTCGAGAAAGTTTGAGCCGGTGCGCATTTCCGCAAAGACAACGAAGCTGTGAAAGTCAGGCATAGGTCACCGTACAAGATAAGGTTTGCGCGGCTGTTGTCGCCGGTTCTTGGGCACAGGATCAACGGGGAAATCGCCCATGAGGTAGGGGTGCATGCCCTGATTTTTGAGGTTCTGCAGAAACTGACCAAAGCCAGCCAGATTGACCATCCGCGGCACATCCGTCAGCCTTTGCGCCCCCTCGCGGGAGGCACATGCATCAACAACGGCCTGCAAGGCCTCCATCGGGGCCTCGACAAATTCCGCCATCGTCCAAATCCGGATATGCGCCTTGGCATAGGGGGATCGCAGCGCCTCGAGGTGATCAGCCTCAATCCTTTGCAGGCGCGCCGCTTCGATCCTCAGGTCCGCAAAATTTGCGTTTGACTGGAACAATGGAACAGCCCAAGCGCCCGAGATGACGTTGATCTGAGCATTTGGATCTTTGGCGATGTCCCAACTGACAACCTGGCTGTCACGAGGGCTATATTGAAAGCACTGGCGCTCGCCACGGGTGTTCCAGATCAGGTTCGTCAGAAACATTCGCCCCTGATAGTCCCGCAGTTCGGGATCATCTGACAACGCACCGGCGTACGTTGCCTGACGGTTCTCAAATTCCGCCCGCTCCGGTGCAAAGATGTGCCCATGAACGCGCGCCTGAGTGGCGCGTCGCAACCAGTCTTCAAAGTCTTCAAACAGATCGCCAAACCCTTCTATCACCGCGTAACGTGACGCTGTGACACCATTTTCAAGCGTTTCACGGGGAAAACGGCTCTGCATATAAAGGCCGGGACGGCCACGGGTGCGCCGCTCAACAGCTTTTGAAAAGATGCGGTCGATCTTGCCGGGATTAGGTTCGGCACCTGATGCCGTTGCACCTTCAGGGCCCAAAAACGTTTGGTATAGTTTGTCGGCACGATGCCAAACCTTGCGTGCAACAAAACAATCCGATCGCCGCAGAAGCTGCAGGTGATCGTCATAAAAGATGTGCGGTTTGCCCTGAAAATCAAACTTTGACAGGGTCAAAGACCGGCTTTCAATCCGCTCTGAATACAAGCGGGACAGAGTTTGAAAGTAGCTCTCATCAGGGATCCAGACCTTCTTGAAGTATCGATCATAGACTGATCGATCCGGGTCTTGCAGGATTGCCGAGAGCGTCCGTCGCGTCAGGCACCACCATTGAGATCCCATATGGGGAACGATCCCGCGGGGAATGCGCCGGCGGAGCCCCATCCGCCGCTGCAGTTCAACGTAACTGTCGAACAGTTTACGCTGAGATTTCCATGAAAATGGAAACCGCAGCGTAAACCGTTCCTCTGATAGGCCACCAACAGTCCACGGCACATCAGCCGTTGTGGCACTCTCGATAAAATCTGTTGTGGGGCGCTCCATCAGATAGCGCCGCAGGTCAGCAACCGGCCGGAGAGGCATGCAGGTGCCGGATGTCGTCATCACGTGACGCACTTCTTCAAACTCATCGAGCATCAACTGGCAGGCGTCCTGCGTCGCCGCAACAATGCCCCACGTCCCCCAACCGCAAGTGTGACGTCGTGAAAAGCGCACCTGCGGCTCATCGGAGAGCGCTGCGATAAAGGCGTCTGCAGCCGCACCCTTGGATGATTTATCGACGTGGATCACAACCGGACAGCCACCCGCGGCCCAATGCCGGGCCATCTGCTCGGCCCGTTCAAAGTGCGTGTGCACGAGCATGACGATCCCCACCGTCATGCCCAGTTCCCCTTGGACATGAGGCCAAGGACCTCAAGCTGGCGCCAATTGATGTACTTTTCGCTCCACCGGCACCAAAGATCCGGATTGCGGGTCGAGCCAGCGGCATATGCCTTGTACTCTTGGCTGCCTGCGTAGTGTTGACCGCGCTCAAGCTCTTCTTGGGCTTTGTCTGCGAAAGTGTTCAGAAACTTGGCGTGGAGCAGCATGCCAGACGCCTTTTCGCCTCCGAGGTTATCGTACGTGATGTTCAGCCCGCGCGGCAGCAGCATGTGTGTGGAACTTGTATAGGCGTACCGCCGGTTCCATTTGACCAAGGGAATCTTGTTCAACGCCGGAGCTGACGCCGGATCATCTGCAAAGAACATCCGCTGACGCGGCCCACCTTGGATCCAGAGGTTCCATTCGCGCGGGTTGAACCGGATCGAGTAATTGCCTGCATCAAACCATGAGGCTATCTCAAACGGATCCTGTCCTTCGGCGTAGGGTTGGTCATTCAATGGCCCCTTGGGATAGAGGTCCAGCAACATCGCGCCAAAGCTCTTGAGATCTGAAGAATCGAGCCAATCTGTCAGCGCTTGCATCGGGCGCGTGTCACAAAACGGATAGATAAAGAACTCATCTGGATCGACTGTCAGACACCAATGCCCATGACCATACCGCAGCTGCAGCCAATTGAGCCAATCAACGCCAAAACGGGCTTTGCGGTAGCTCTTAGAGGTGGTCCACAACGAGACATCTGGTTGTGCGGCCAGGTACTCGGCACTGCCATCGGTGCTGTCATTGTCGACCATCAAGAAGTGATCAACGCCCTTCTCGCGATAGTATTGCAGAAAGTAGGGCAGCCGCACCCGCTCGTTTCGCAGCGTGGAAAAAACCAGGATGTCCTTTGGAGCAATCAGCTTGGTCTGATTGTTGACCACGGTCAGCTGCCGTCGCTTGATCACGGCACGACCCAACGCGTGGCGCCGCGAAAGACGAAGCTGATATGATCTCACAAAACTCAAACGTAGCTCTTTCTGTCCTGTAAGTCTCCCTAGGGTAACCTATCATCCCTAACCCGAAATTTAGCAAGCAAAGCGGGGTATTCCCTGCCAGTTGAGCGCGGGTTCACCACGGTTCAGGGTTCTCGTGCCACATCAGTCATCAATCCCAAATGGCACAGCTGCTTCCAGCCTTCATATCGGACTGAGGTTTCTGTCCAAAGATCCGGTCCGCCGATCACAGCATCATAGTATGCGTTATAAAGCGAACTATTGGCAAAATGCTCCTTGCGTTGCCGTTCCTCGGAAGACTTTTCCATGATTTCCGGCAGGAACTTCGTGTGCAAGAGCACCCCTGTTTCGCGACGGACATTGGGCTCGCTGTAAACGTGATTCAAAGGCCGGGGAAGAATGGAATGGGTTGAGCTGACGTAGGCATAGCGCCTCCGCCATTTGACGAAGGGTGTCTTGCTCATCGTCGGTGCGCGACGGGGATCATGCGCGAAGAACGCCCGGTCCCGGACACCACCCTGAACCCAGAGGTTTTGGTAGTCGTGCTTATACGTGCTTCTGTAGGGGCCCGCGTCAAAATGTGTGAGCGTCTCAAGCGGATTGTCACCGCTGGCAAAGACGGCGTCACTTACCGGGCCTTGTGGATACAGATCTACCATCAATGCCCCGAAGGAGGTCTGGCCCTCCCGCTCTAGTGCCGTTCCGAGATCAGCGAGGCTTCTCCCGTCATGGCTGGGAAACACGAGGAGTTCATCTGCATCCACGGTCAGGCACCAATGCCCAGCCCCATACCGCAGCAAAACCCAATTGACCCAATCCATGCCAAAACGTGCCGCCTTATAACTTGCCCCTGTTGTCCACAACGAAATGTCGGACTGTCCCAAAAGCAGATCCCGCGACCCGTCGGTGCTTGCGTTATCGATAAAGAGAAAGTGACCCACGCCTAGGCGGCGGTAGTGATCCAGAAAGTGTGGCAAACGGCCGGCTTCGTTTCGCACCACGACAACACAGATCACGTCATCCGGTTGAATTGTGGATGTGTGATCCTGAACTATCGCCAGGCTCCGGCGTTTGCGAAGGGCGCGCAAAAGGAAACGTCGGCGGCGAAGGCGCAATTTATAGGCCAACCAAAAGCGGCCCAACCACCCAAGGCTGGACCGCTTTTGCATTTCATCTCGCCCCTCTGTCAGGGCGAAAGCAGGCGCGTCTTTATTGTGCGGCATTCCGCATGGCGACCATCTCGCGCAGGTAGTCTCCGAATTCTGCACCCAACTCTTCACGAGCTAGCCCGAAAGCAACTGTCGCTTGCAAGAAGCCCGCCTTGGATCCGCAATCAAACCGCTGCCCTCGGAAGCGATAGCCATAGACTTCACGCTTGGCCTCAATCTCCATTGCGATCGCGTCTGTCAGTTGCAGTTCGCCACCGGCACTCGGCTCAATGTTGTTGAGGTTGTGCAAGACATCAGGCGTCAAAATATAGCGGCCAATAACTGCAAGGTTCGACGGAGCGGTTCCGGGCTTGGGTTTTTCCACCATGCCACGGGTCGAAACGATTGAACCCATGTCTTCCTTTGGATCGAGAACACCGTAAGAGGATGTCTTTTCATTCGAAACTTCCATCGCAGCCACCATACAGCCGCCAGTTTCCTCATAGGCCTCTACCATCTGTTGCAGGCAGGGCTTTTCGGCCGCAATGACGTCATCAGGCAGGATAACGGCGAAGGGCTCGTTCCCGATCAGGCGCCGGGCGCACCATACCGCATGGCCCAAACCCAGCGGCTTGTGCTGACGCATGTAGGCGATCGCACCGGATTCCATGTAGGTATTCTCGAGCGCTTCAAGCAGCTCGGTCTTACCATCTTTACGCAGCTTGGCTTCCAATTCGGGGGAGTGATCGAAGTAGTCTTCAAGCGCCGATTTCCCGCGGGACGTCACAAAGATAAACTCTGTGATCCCCGCTGCGCGTGCTTCATCAATCGCATATTGGATCAAAGGCCGATCCACCAACGTCATGATTTCTTTTGGAACTGACTTGGTGGCCGGAAGGAACCGGGTGCCAAGACCAGCAACAGGAAAAACGGCCTTGGTTACGCGCTTTTTCATATTCACTCCTTGTGCTGAACAATTCGGCTCAGCGCTATTTATTGTATCCCAGTCTATCACCACATTTTATGGCCATACAGTGACCGCACTGCAGCATTGCCACGAATTTAGTGTGTCACCTCGGGAAGGATCATTAATTGGCCCGTTGTCTTGGATCGCAGGCGCCGCTGCCCAAAAGTTCAGCAGTTGAATCTTCTTTAGTACAACTCATTTCCAGAACCCCAAACAAAGTCCGCAGCCAATTGCCGACGATTGCGTACAATCTGCGGCTTTCTGCTCATAAAATAAAGGTCAACGCAGGTCAGATTTTCCCCGCTTTACAAAAGTTGAATCGTAGCACTGCCATACGTCCCCGCTCAGTCGACGTCCATCGCCTTCATCATTGCCTCTAATTTGGGCACATCTTCAGGGTTGTTGAGCTCCCAAAACTGTCGGCCTCGCGCCTCAACTGGCACGCACAAAACAGCTGCGTTTCGCTCAAGAAACCTCAATTGTTCAAGACCTTCGAGAGACTCGAGGGGTCCAGTGGGCCAGCTGGGATACTCTGCCAAAACGCTTGGACGGTAGGCATAGACACCCACATGATGCCAGACGGGTGTCTCTTCACCTTGTGTGTAAATTTTCCCGCGGTAAGGGATAACCTCTTTCGAAAAATAGAGAGCTTCTCCATTAGCCGCGAACACAGCCGTTGTCCCACCAACACGCCCTTCGCGCCGATCAAGAAGCAGTGATTCGAGCGTCTCTGCATCTGTGCGCAAAACAGGGGTCGCGACCTGCGCAGTGGGATGAGAGGACAGAGCGGCGACCAGATCTTCAACAAACCAGTGGGGAGTAAGTGGGGCGTCTCCCTGAAGGTTGACAACGATGTCGTAGTCTTCCCCCAACGCGGTCAGCGCTTCGGCACAGCGTTCGGTCCCATTCTGGCAGCTTTCAGACGTCATGACGACGTCAGCACCAAATCCCTCAGCGGCACTTTTGATCCGATCATCGTCAGTCGCGACAACGACCCGGTCCGCGCCCTGGACGGACGTGGCAGCGCGCCAGGATCTTTCGATCAGCGTCTGCTTGAGACCTGATGCACCGGTAAGTTGGACCAGCGGTTTGCCGGGGTAGCGCGTCGAGGCGTACCGTGCCGGGATGACGATGAGTGTCTTCATGCCGGCTTAAGGTCTACACCGGGCGCATAAGCAATAAAGAACGGGTTCTCAAAGATCGGTTTGCCGTAGGTCAGAGGGCTGTGATCATCAAACCTGACAATGCTCCCGCCGGCGCCGCTCAGAACGGCATGACCAGCTGCGGTATCCCACTCCATCGTACGTCCAAGGCGCGGGTAAATATCCGCCTCGCCTGCAGCGACGAGACAGAACTTGAGCGATGATCCGGCACTCGTCATATCCGCCACGCCATACTTGTTGATGTAATCATCTGTGGCCTGATCCCGATGGCTTTTGGAGGCCACAACGACAAGAGCCGAGTTGTCCGGATTGGAGGAGACCGTCATCGGTGCCGTCGGCCCTTTTTGATCAACAGCATGCGTGCCTGTTTCCTCAACGCTTTGACCCTCAGCCGTGGTATAAAACAGCCTGCCGACAGCGGGTGCATAGACAACACCCCGCGTGGCAACGCCGTCCTCGACATACGCAATATTCACCGTGAACTCGCCCCGGCGCTTTACGAATTCCTTTGTGCCATCAAGCGGATCAACAATCAGGAAAGTGCTGACGTTTTGCCCATGGCTGTCGGCCTGCTCTTCGGTCACGAGAGGGACATCCGGAAACGCCGCGCGCAGCCCGGCCGAGATATGCGCATCTGCCGCCTCATCTGCTTCGGTTACCGGGCTCTCGTCACTCTTGGTTTTCACTTCAAAGTCGGGGGATTGATAAATCTCCATGATGATCGCGCCAGCCTCAATCGCCAAGGTGCGCATCACCTGTTCCAACCGCTCAAAATCCATCACATTTCTTCCTTACTGCCGCCATGCCATCCTGTTGTGATTGTGTGGAATGGACGCGCCCCTTATGCTGTGGCGGCAACCATTCAGCAAGAACCCTGTGAAACAAGCTCTGCTGAGCCGCCCGATGAGAGCCACGAGCCCACATGCAGACGTCAACGCCAAAATTGCAGCGAACACGCACAGCACTTAGCCTGCTGGAGCTGATCTACCACAGCGTGGTGCGCAACATTCGCAAGACGCATCGCAATGCGCTCGTCGGTCTTTTGCTCAACATTTTGCAAACCGTGATCTTCGTTGCGGCATTTTATGTGATGTTCAGCGTGTTGGGTGTACGGGCTGCTGCCATCCATCAGGCTGATTTTCTGATCTACCTGATGTCGGGGATCTTTTTGTTTCTGACCCATACCAAAGCAATGGGCGCCGTCGTCGGGTCGGAGGGTCCAACATCACCGATGATGCAGCATGCGCCGCTCAACACGGTGGTGACGATCACCGCCGCCGCAGTCGGAGCGCTCTACCTGCAAGTCTTGTCGCTGGTCGTCGTCTTGTTCCTGTATCACATGTTGTTTGTTCCAGTCGTAATTGATGATCCGATCGGAGCGATTGGCATGCTCTTACTTGCCTGGTTCTCAGGTGCCGCCATTGGGATGGTGCTTTTGGCCGTAAAACCTTGGTTTCCGGAGTTCGTCGGGATCGTCTCAACGCTATATTCTCGGGCCAATATGGTGGCGTCAGGCAAAATGTTCGTGGCGAATGCATTGCCTGGCGTCATGCTGGCCATGTTTTACTGGAATCCCCTTTTCCATGCTATTGACCAATGCCGCGGCTATGTTTTCGCCAACTACACACCACACAACACAAATCTGACCTACCCCATTGTCCTGTCGATCGTTCTGCTAATGATCGGACTTATGGGTGAGTTCTACACGCGCCGTCATGCGTCAGTGAGCTGGGGCGCCAAGCGCTAAGCAACGTGGCGTTGGACGTGCCGGGGCTAGTCAGCCTGTGAGGACCGGGCCCAAAGGTTGATATCCTCACCCGTCGCGTGGCGATCAATTTCATCAAGCTCTGCCTGTGAAAAGGCGAGGTTGCCAACAGCTCCGGCGCAATCGATGACCTGCGATGGTTTTGATGCACCAATGAGCGCCGTGGTGATCCCCTCGCCCCTAAGAACCCAAGCGATGGCCATCTGAGCCAAGGTTTGACCGCGCGCCTCCGCAATGTCGTTGAGTGCGCGAATGCTTGCCAAAGCCTTTTCGCTAAGCATTTCCTTGAACAAGGACTTGCCCTGCGTCGCCCGGCTATCTTCGGGAATGCCACCAAGATACTTCTTCGTCAGCATACCTTGCGCCAAGGGGGTAAAGGCAATCGATCCGATCCCAAGGTCCGCGAGCGTCTCTTTCAGGCCGTCCTCTTCAACCCACCTGTTGAGCATATTGTAGCTGGGTTGATGGATCAAACAGGGGGTTCCCAGATCCTTGAGGATCGCTGCAGCTTCTCGCGTCTTTTCCGAATTGTAGCTGCTGATCCCAGCATAGAGCGCGCGGCCCGAGCGGACGATATAATCCAGAGCGCCCATCGTCTCTTCGAGCGGTGTATCCGGATCGAACCTGTGGCTGTAGAAAATGTCGACGTAATCGAGGCCCATCCGTTTAAGGCTTTGATCACAAGACGCCACCAGATACTTGCGGCTGCCCCATTCTCCGTAGGGCCCGGGCCACATGTCATAGCCCGCCTTGGATGAAATGATCAGCTCATCCCGGTAGGCCGCCAAATCCTCGCGCAGGATCGAGCCAAAGGCATGTTCGGCGCTCCCGGGCGGGGGGCCATAGTTGTTGGCCAAATCGAAATGTGTGATCCCATGGTCAAACGCGGTCAGGCAAATGTCACGCTTGGTTTCATGCGGGAAGTCATGGCCAAAGTTGTGCCACAGGCCGAGCGATACTGCCGGCAGCTTGACACCGGACCGCCCGCAGCGTCGGTATATCATCCTCTCATAGCGATCGTCGGCAGCATGATACGTCATGTGTGTTTACATCCTCAAATATCGACGAGTGCGCCGCGCCCTTGAATCACTTGTGCGGCAACCGTCGCTCCAGCGCGCATCGCATCTGCGCAAGGTGTTCCAGCAAAATAAGCCGCCATGAACCCTGCGTTAAAGCTATCGCCCGCAGCCGTCGTATCAACAACGGCGCCCACTTGGACAGGCGATACCTGGCCATGGGCGGTATCATCCTGAAAAAGCATTGTCCCTTCACCATTCTTCACGATGACGGTAGAGGCCCCGGTGGCGCGCCACCGTTCCAGCGTCGCATGAGGATCGGCATCTCCAAAAAATGTCGCTTCATCCTCGAACGAGGGCAAAATGATGTCCGAGTATTCACCCGCTTGGGCAACAGCCGCACACATCTCTTCTACGTTGGGCCACAAACGCGGGCGCAGGTTGGGGTCAAAGACCACTTTGGAGCCCGCAGCGCGGGCGGCGGAAAGAGCGTCAAAGAGTACGTCACGACCCGCACCCTCAAGAATCGCAAGGGTAATGCCGGACAGGTAGATCACATCTGCCCCGGTGAACGCGGTGGCAAGCGCATCACGATCCTCGGCCAAAAGGCGCGCGGCCGATTGTCCGCGCCAGTAAGAAAAACTGCGTTCGCCATCCTGCAGAGATATCAGATAGAGGCCAACCGTTCGGTCCGTGACCCGGCGGATGTGGGCCGCACCAATGCCTGCCGCCTCGCAGAATCCGACCAGACTGTCTGACATCGGGTCTGACCCAACCGCCGTCAAGAAATCCACTTGCCAGTCTGGGGCAAGACGGTTCAGGTACCACGCGGTATTGAAAGTATCCCCGGCAAACCCTGAAGTGAATTGACCCGGCGCTTCAGCGGGCGCCAATTCCATCATACACTCCCCGACTGACACGACACGCATCGGCACCTCCCTTATTCGCCTCTTACCTGCGATATTTGGGGAGTCCCTGCAATCAAGTAACAACGCGCAAGGTCAGATTGATCCGCCCACCGCCGTCCAGCAGGCTTGAGGATCCGGGGCGAATTTTGTCGACGCCGTGATAGGCCAGTCGAGCGGCACCACCCATCACCGCCACATCCCCGGACCGCAGCCAAAGGCTCTCTGTCTTGCCGCCTTTTTCAACATTGCCCACCCGGAATTGTGCGTCATCCCCAAGCGAGATCGACAAAACCGGGCAGGTGACGTCAGCTTCATCCTTATCTTGGTGTAGGCCCATGCGCGCCGCATCACGATATAGATTGATCAGGCAGCATTCAGGTGCACGCTGACACCCAGACAGCTCTGTCCAAACCGTTAAGACAGAAGCCGGAATTGCAGGCCAACTTTGCCCCTGAGGATGTCGATCTGCATAGCGATAGCCACCACGATCCGAAATCCAGCCAAATTTCCCAGCCGCTGTCATCCGAACACTCAAAGGCTGGCCAAACCGGGTCACCGGCTGAAAAAACGGCGCTTGCCGCACGACCTGCCGAAGGTCGGCCAGCATGGCCTCTTGTGCTTCAATGGTCAGGAATCCCGGGTAAATATCGACCCCACGCAAGGACAGTTTCACAGTTCATACCCCCTAGGCGTCACATGCGCCCAAAAATGCAGCCCGAAGTCCGTCTGGCAGGTTGCAGCGCCGCACGCTCAACCCTATATAGCCATCGGTCAGGCGCGAGCACGAAAACGTGACTGCGCCACCTCACAAAATGGCACGGGTGCCGGAACGGGTCCGCGCCGCTCAAACCGCCTCACGTTAAGGGATTTGAAACTATGGCAAAAGTAATCGGTATCGACCTTGGTACAACCAACTCCTGTATTGCCATCATGGATGGCTCCAAGCCGCGGGTTGTAGAGAACTCCGAAGGTGCCCGCACGACACCTTCGATCGTGGCCTTCACAGATGACGAGCGCCTTGTTGGCCAGCCGGCGAAACGCCAGGCCGTCACCAACCCAGACAACACTATCTTTGGCGTCAAGCGCCTGATCGGCCGTCGTAACGACGACGCGGATTTGGCCAAAGACAAGAAGAACCTCCCCTTCGCCGTTATCGACGGCGGCAATGGCGACGCATGGGTCGAAGCCAAGGGTGAGAAGTATTCCCCAAGCCAAATCTCTGCCTTCATCCTCGGCAAGATGAAAGAAACCGCGGAAAGCTACCTTGGCGAGGAAGTCACGCAGGCCGTTATCACGGTCCCTGCCTACTTCAACGACGCTCAGCGTCAGGCCACCAAGGATGCCGGCAAGATCGCCGGCCTCGAAGTGCTGCGCATCATCAACGAGCCAACGGCCGCGGCCCTCGCTTATGGCCTTGATAAAGAAGACACGCAAACCATCGCGGTCTATGACCTTGGCGGTGGTACATTCGACGTGACCATCCTCGAGATCGACGACGGCCTATTCGAAGTGAAATCCACCAACGGTGACACGTTCTTGGGTGGTGAAGACTTTGACATGCGCATCGTCAACTACCTTGCCGATGAGTTCAAAAAAGAAAACCAAGTTGACCTGACGCAGGACAAGATGGCCCTGCAGCGCCTGAAAGAGGCAGCTGAGAAGGCAAAGATCGAGCTGTCGTCGTCCAGCCAGACCGAGATCAACCAACCGTTCATCTCAATGGGCTCTAACGGCCAGCCGCTCCACATGGTGATGAAGCTCACACGCGCGAAGCTTGAAAGTCTCGTCTCTGACCTGATCAAGCAGTCGATCAAGCCGTGTAAAGAGGCGCTGAAAGACGCTGGCCTGTCCGTGGGTGACATCGACGAGGTCGTCCTCGTCGGTGGTATGACGCGTATGCCCAAGGTGCAGGAAGAGGTCGAAAAGTTCTTTGGCAAGAAACCACACCAGGGCGTGAACCCTGATGAGGTTGTGGCCCTTGGTGCCGCCATTCAGGCCGGCGTTCTGCAAGGCGACGTCAAGGACGTGGTCCTGCTCGACGTCACACCGCTATCGCTGGGTATCGAAACCTTGGGCGGTGTTTTCACACGCCTGATCGACCGCAACACCACGATCCCGACGAAGAAGTCGCAAACCTTCTCGACCGCCGAAGACAACCAGAACGCCGTGACCCTGCGCGTGTTCCAGGGTGAGCGTGAGATGGCAGCCGACAACAAGATGCTCGGCCAGTTCAACCTCGAAGGCATCCCACCGGCACCGCGCGGCATGCCGCAGATCGAGGTGACGTTCGACATCGACGCCAACGGCATCGTCTCGGTCGCGGCTAAGGACAAAGGCACCGGCAAAGAGCAGACGATCACCATTCAGGCCTCGGGCGGTCTGTCGGACGAAGATATCGACGCCATGGTCAAAGACGCCGAAGCCAACGCGGACGCCGACAAAGAGCGCCGCGAGCTGGTTGAGGCCCGGAATCAGGCCGAAAGCCTCATCCACTCGACCGAAAAGTCGATGGAAGAGCACAACGACAAGGTTGATCCGACCACGATCGAAGCCATCGAGCTGGCCATCGCCGCCCTCAAGGACGATCTTGAGGCCGAAGATGCCAGCGCCGACAAGATCAAGTCTGGCGTACAGAACGTGACCGAAGCGGCCATGAAACTGGGCGAGGCGATCTACAAGGCGCAGCAGGAAGAGGCCGGCGACGCCGATCCCGAGCCTGCCGAGGCGGGCGAGGACGACATCGTCGATGCCGACTTCGAAGATCTGGACGACGACAAGCGCAGCTAAGCGTAGCGGATGATTGAGGGGACCGGTCCGCACATGGGGCCGGTCTTCTCCGTTCTCCAAAGGAGACATCACTCATGGCAAAACGCGATTATTATGACGTACTCGGTGTCGCCAAAGGCGCCGACGCAGCGGCTATCAAGAAGGGCTTTCGCCAGAAGGCCAAAGAGCTGCACCCTGACCGAAATGCTGACAATCCTAACGCCGAAGCCCAGTTTAAAGAGGCGAACGAGGCTTACGACGTCCTGAAAGACCCTGAAAAGAAAGCCGCCTACGATCGCTACGGTCACGCCGCCTTTGAGGGCGGCATGGGTGGCGGTGGCCCCCGCGGCGGCATGGGTGGTCAGGGCGATTTCGCAAGCGCATTCTCCGACGTCTTTGACGATCTGTTCGGTGACATGATGGGCGGCAGGCGTGGCGGCGCTGGTGGACGTACACGTGCACAGCGCGGCAACGACCTGCGCTATAATTTACGCATTACGCTCGAAGAAGCCTTTGCAGGCATGCAAAAGACCATTCAGGTCCCAACTGCTGTAGCCTGCACAAGCTGCAATGGCACGGGGGCAGAGGGGCAATCCGAGCCGGTGAACTGCCCGACCTGTGCAGGCATGGGCAAGGTTCGTGCGCAACAGGGCTTTTTCACGGTCGAACGCACCTGTCCTACCTGTAATGGAGCGGGTCAGTCTATCAAAGACCCTTGCACCTCGTGCCATGGTCATGGCCGGGTCGAGCGGGAAAAATCCCTGTCGGTCAACATCCCCGCTGGTGTCGAAACCGGCACACGCATTCGCCTTGCTGGCGAGGGCGAAGCCGGCATGCGCGGTGGGCCAACCGGTGACCTGTACATCTTTATCGAGGTGCAGGAACACACGCTGTTCCAGCGCGAAGGCAATCATCTTTATTGCCGGGTCCCCGTATCTATGGCCTCGGCAGCACTTGGTGGTGACATCGAAGTCCCGACCATTGATGGTGGAAAAAGCCGCGTGAAGATCCCTGAAGGCAGCCAATCGGGGCGCCAGATGCGTCTGCGCGCCAAAGGCATGCCAGCCCTGAGATCGGGTGGCCCCGGCGACATGTTCATCGAACTTGCCGTCGAAACACCGGTGAAGCTCACCACCCGGCAGAAGGAAATTCTGCGCGAGTTTGACGAGATCAGCGCCGAGAACAACCCTCAGAGTGAGGGGTTCTTCGCCAGCGTCAAAAGCTTTTGGGACTCGATGAAAAGCTAGTTCGCGCAGCTTTCCGCTTATCACATCGGCGAAACGACGGGGATTTCGCCGATGTTTTTCCCCCTAGGTCAGAATTCGGACGCATTGGCGCCGCATTGTTAAGGTCCTCTTAAGCAAGAATTTTTCTAGTTTGGGACCATTTCAATGAACGATGTGATCATGGCGTCTATTGCGGCAGCCAAAGCGCGCAGCGGACAATCAGGCTTCTCGCTCTACACTGGATTTCGATCTGTCCGCTCCGAAAGATCAAACCCATGTGATGCGAGCATTTCGAAAAAAGTTGTTCCAACCACCGTGGATGAGCAACCCTGTATTTCCAAGCCTCGTGCAACCGCTGGGCTCGATACAGATCACGCGCGCAGTGTTGTCATGTCGGCTTTGGCGCTCGACACGAACCAGCCGGAAACCTAAAGGGCTCAGGTCTTGCGTTAACCGATAGGTAACCACGTTTGCCTAGGGTCAGGAAATGACCCGTTCCTTCTCCGAAGCGCCGCAGCTCTTTGATCCTGATGACATTCCGAATCCTGCCCCCATCGGAAAAGGGCGCGTGCCATCTTATATGGCGGATCATCGCAAACGCCTGCGCGAACGATTTCGGGAAGGCGGAGCGGACGCACTGCCCGATTATGAAATGCTTGAGCTGGTTCTGTTCCGTGCCATCCCGCGTCAAGACGTCAAACCATTGGCGCGCCGTCTCATCGATACCTTCGGTGATTTTAATCGCGTTCTCTCAGCAAGCCCCCAAAGCCTGGCTCAGATAAAAGGGGTCGGTGAAACCGTCATCACCGAGCTGAAAGTTGTTGAGGCGGCTGCACACCGTTTGGCGCGTGCTAGGGTCATCCACAAACCCGCACTTAGCAGTTGGGATGCGCTCGTGGACTACTGCCACACTGTCATGGCGCATCGCGCGACCGAGCAGTTTCGCATTCTCTACCTTGATCGCAAGAATGTGCTGATCGCCGACGAAGCACAGGCCAAGGGAACCGTCGACCATGTTCCCGTTTACCCGCGCGAAGTTGTCAAACGCGCGCTTGAGTTGAATGCGTCCGCCCTGATCCTCGTGCACAATCATCCCTCTGGCGATCCTACCCCGTCTGAAAGTGACATTAGCATGACCCATCAGATTGACACGGCAGCACAAGCTTTGGGCGTGACAGTCCATGATCACCTGATCATCGGCAAATCGCGCGAGCTCAGCTTCCGGGCGGAGGGATTGCTTTAGGGCGCACTGCCAATCCAAAGCTCAACGCGCCGGTTGCTCCGCCTGCCCCAAGGAGTGTCGTCGCATCCGATTGGAAGGGTCTCGCCCAGACCCACTGTGCGCAAGCTGACGCCGTCAGGCAAAACACCGCCCAGATGCTCTAGCACCGTCTCACGCACCGCATTGGCACGATTGAGCGATAGTTCTCGGTTCACCGCCGCGCCGCCCTCGGAATCGCCAAAGCCGACGAGGAGGAGCGATTGCCCGTGATAGGCCCCATCTTGCAAAATCATCGCCAGATACTCGGCGTGCAATTGAGATGTCAAATCCAGCTCGCGTTCGCCTTCGTCAAAGCGAAACGTAAGGGAAAGACGCGCGCTACCGTCTAGTTGTCGCACCATCCGTTGCAACGCCGCCAGCGTTACATCATCTCCGGCATTGGCGATGGCCTGTGCAAAACGCCGCCCTTGCTGATCAACAGTGATGGGTGAAGGTGCCTGCGCTTCCACGCCGGCGCGGCGCAGGATCAACTGCGCTTCGGCTGTCGTCATCCACGCAAAGAAGTCCAACGCAATTTCCGGCATCGCCCGTCGCGGATGATAAAGGTAAAGCGGCAGTGTCAGCGGATAGTCCTCTGTTTTAATACCGATCTGAGTCGCGCGCGACGCTATCCCGCACGCATCTCGCAGGCCCAGCGGCTGCGTGTTCCCTTGCAACAGAACCGGCAAGATACTCAATGCAGTGCGGTCTGCGGCGACTGCCTCCGCCGTGGCCTCAATAGTAGGGTGGAAGATCACCTGCTCCGATAACCGAAGCCCGGCACGTTCCACCACAGTATCAACAAATACGTATGAGGCCCCAACACGCAGGTTCGGCAAGTGCAACCTAATAGGCGCATCCGCACCACCCAGCTCTGACCAATTGGTGATCTCACCGCCGAACGCCCGCGCGACATTGGCGAGCGACACATCACGCACCGATTGACCTGCACCTGCCACCGGGGCCATGGCATCAAGCGCCACAAGCTGCATGTGACGCGAAGACCCAAGGTTACCGAGACCTATCTCCAGCGCCAGTCGGGCTTCCGGCTCTGTGAGAGACCTGTTGGCCAACAGAACATCCGCTTCATCTGCCAGCAAATCGGCAAATCCATCGGTCGTCGTGGTCGCCCGAAAGATGAGGTTCAGCAACGGCGCGCCTTCGGCGTCAAAGATGCGGTAGGCAGAAGTCTGATCGTCAAAATCAATACGATCTGTGAGATAGCCGTTGTCGCGGGCAAAGCCCTCCGTCAGAGCAGGCAGGATAATCTCTCCCATGCGCTGGGCTCCGGAAAACCTCAGGAACGGCGCATCACGGCCTGGAACCGGGCAAGCCTGACCCTCACACCTTATGCGCGCATAGTTAAGTGTCAGGGTTCCGGAGTCCGTCTCAACACGTAGATTTGTGCCATCGTATCCAACAATGCGTCCATCTACCGTCAGGTCGCCGTCTATCGCACGAAGAGTGACCTCTTGGGCAACCGCCACACACCCCAATAGCAAAAGTGCGACGCTGATCGCCGCACTCCTGAAAAAGCTGGATGATGGTCTAAAACTCTGACTCGTCATTGCGACGCGAGTGTCAGGTCCTCCAGCATATTATTCAACACCAGAAATTCACCAACGGCATCGCAACTTGGCAATGTCATCTCTAAGTCACGCGCCACAGGCTCTGCACCCGGAGCTACCTGAATAGACTGTGCAGCGATCAGACGGCCACAATTGGCTTCCGTCACTTCGGCCTCAACGGTCATCAAAACATCTCCATCCTGCAATGCGCTGAGTGTTGGGTAGGTGTAGACCTCGGCCATCATCCCATCCTCAAGACGTGGATCGCCAAGCAGGATCATGTAGCCACCTTCGCCCGTAACGGCCGCGGCCATGTCTCTCGCTGCGGCCTGCCAGACGTGACCTTCACTCTCATATTCCGCACCAAACTCGCGGGCGTGCATTTGGAGGCCGGTATCGCCCTGCCATTGCAAAACTGAACGATCATACATCGCAACGTCCGGGACGCTGACAACGGCGACGGCTCCATCTTGGCCGCCAATGTCAGCGATAAAGACGGACGTTTCGGCAAGTGCCGGAACTGTCACCGTTGCTTGCCCGGCCTCGTCTGTCAGCACTGTGAACATCATGCCCTGATGGTGAAGCGTAATCGCCATTTCAGTTGCACAGGGTGCCGTCAGGCTCAACGATACGGTCGCAGCGATCCCGGCAACACCCTGCAGGTCGGGTGTGCACCCTTCCGCTTGCGGCGTACTTGGTGATGCAAAGGCGTCTTCAAGGTCTTGTGCAGTGTCGGCGACGGCAACTTCAAATGGCGCGTCAGAAAAAGTTGTTTCTGTCGTGGCAACGGTCGTGTCAGGTGTGACTGGAGCCAATGTTTCTGGCGCAAGCGTCTCGACGTCGGCATCCGCCATTTCTGTGGGCACCATCGGCAACGAGGGTTCAACAGCCGGTTGTGCCAACGGATCGACATCGGCCGTAATCAGTGGAGCAGCATCCAGAGTTGCCAGATCAGAGAGATCAGCTGCGGCCATATCAATGCCGGGCGCGTTCATTGTGGGCGTGGTCACATCCGAAGGCATCTCAAAACTGGCCACATCCGGCGTGGAAGGCGCAAGAACCTCGGGAAGGGCGGGAACTGTCGTGGCTTCTGCGACGGCAGGCAACACAGGCACATCCGCGACTTCGGGCGCTCCAGGAACATCCGCTCCCATGCGTGCTGCCAGAACGTCACCATTTTGCATGACGAAGCCAATACCAAGGGCCACGGCAAAAGTGCCAGCAGCGACGCCATATTTACGGACTTGTGACATGACCATGTCTCCCCAACCGTTAACTCGTTGGGAACAATCTGGCGCGTCACAGTGACACCAGCGGGGCGTGCGTTAGGAGAATCCTTGTCCAGATCGTGTCATTGACAGGGCGAAATGATCAACGCCGCACCCGGTTCCGGGCGCGGCGATGGCAGATTACAGGTCGTTTTGGAAACAAAGGTCGGAATATCAGGATACTTTGTTCACATCCACAACAACCCGGCCCCGAACGCCCCCCTTAAGGATGGATTTGCCCAAATCGGGCAGGTCATCCAACGTGGCAGGCTGAATCATGGCCTCCAACTTGTCCATGGGCAGGTCTTTAGCGATTCTTTCCCAGGCGCGAACACGGTTTTCATAAGGCTGCATGACACTATCGATGCCCAAAAGGTTAACGCCCCGCAGCAAGAACGGAATTACGGTGGCGGGCAATGCCGCCCCACCCGCAAGGCCAACAGCGGCCACAGACGCTCCGTATTTCATCTGGCCCAGCGCGCGTGCCAACATGTCGCCACCAACGGCATCCACACAGCCGCCCCAGGTTTCCGCTTCGAGCGGACGCTTGGTCGTCTCGTTTATATCCTCACGCGCGACAATCTGGGTGGCCCCCAGTGCGTGCAGGTAATCGGCGTTATCCGGGCGGCCCGTCACTGCGGCGACCTCATGGCCCAAAGCGGCGAGCAAGGCGACCGCAACAGAACCCACGCCTCCCGATGCCCCCGTGACCAGAACTGGCCCATCCTTGATACCATGATCCTCAAGCGCCATGACGGCCAGCATCGCGGTGAACCCGGCAGTGCCCACGGCCATCGCCTGCTCGGTGCTGAAGCCAGCGGGCAGCGGTACAAGCCAATCGGCCTTGACCCGTGCTTTTTCGGCGTAGCCACCCCAATGCGCTTCGCCCACACGCCAGCCTGTCAGAACGACTTTGTCGCCCGGCTTGTAGCGGTCGTCGTCGCTGGCCTCGACGGTGCCTGCAAAATCAATGCCTGGCACATGCGGGTAATTCCGCACGAGGCCACCACCCGGCCCAATGCACAGACCGTCCTTGTAGTTCACTGTCGAATATTCCACGGCAACCGTCACCTCACCGGCGGGTAGATCATCAATGCTGATCTCCTCAACCCCTGCGATCGGTTTCTCATCACCTTCTTTGCGGACGACCAAAGCACGCATAATCTCTCTCCCTTAAATCCAGAATTTCTCGCGCACGATTGCGTCGCGCATCCCTGCGGGCGTTTCCACCTGCACTTCATCGCCATCGTCCCAATGCGACAGCCGCACCATCCCGATGCCAACGTTTGTCTTGAAGTCCGGCGAATAGGCTGCCGAACTGACACGGCCCACGCGCTTCTTGCCCGACCACACCGGCCACCACCGATCACAGCTTGGGACCGGGTCGCCCAGGATATCTATTGCGCGGATTTGCTGCACCGGCCCCTCTTTGGCCACGCGCAACAGCGCGTCGCGGCCGATACACCCAATCGCAAGATGCGTGTCACAGAACCGGCCCAACCCGCATTCATGGGGCGTGTTGTCATCGGTCATATCATTGCCGTAGGACAACAACCCGCCTTCAATCCGTTCGATCAGATTGGGGCATCCTGCGTGCACATCCAGATCACGGCCCGCCTCCATGAGGGCGTTCCAAAGCGGCATCCCGATATCGCCGCCTTCGACATAAATCTCGTAGCCACCCTGTTTGGAATAGCCTGACCGCGCGATCACCATGTCGCGCCCCTCAAACTGGAACCAACCAAATCGGAAGAACCGCACATCACGCACCGCATCACCAAAGACGCGCGCCATCAGCTCTTCAGCCCTGGGGCCCTGCACGGCCAGGGGCGATACGTCAGGCTCGTCGACCAACACATCAAGTCGGTAGCCATAGGCAATTCCTTTGGCCCAATAAAGCAGATCACTGTCAGCAATGGAGATCCACCAACGGTCCTCAGCCAACTTGAGCGCCACGGGATCGTTCAGCATCCCACCTGTCTCATCCACAATCGGCACGTAGTAGCATTGGCCCGGCAACATCCCGCGCAGATCGCGCGGTGTTAACATCTGCATCAGCCGCCCGGCATCAGGGCCGCGCAGTTCGACCTGTCGCTCAACCGCAACGTCCCAGACCTGCACTGCCTCTTTGAGGTGGTGATAATCCTCTTCCACACTGCGGAACATCGTCGGCAGTAGCATGTGGTTATAGACGGTGTAGGCCTTAACCCCCGCCGCCTCTACTCCGTCAGAAAACGGCGTCCGGCGAAGCCGACGCGATGGCGCAATGAATGCCATTTAACTCTGTTCCTTGATCCGGTCCCGCAGGACAAACTTTTGAATTTTTCCCGTCGATGTCTTGGGAAGCTCCCCAAAGACAACAGCCTTGGGCGTCTTGAACCCCGCCAAATGCTCGCGGCAGAACGCCATGATGCCCGCCGCATCCTCGGCAGCCCCCTCGCGCAGCTCGACACAGGCGCATGGCACCTCGCCCCACTTGTCATCGGCCTTGGCCACGACGGCGGCGGCCTGCACATCGGGATGCTTGTAGAGCACGCCTTCAACCTCAACGCTTGAGATATTTTCACCACCCGAGATGATGACATCCTTCAGCCGGTCCTTGATCTGGATATACCCATTGGGGTGCATCACCGCCCCATCGCCAGACCAGAACCAGCCGTTCTCAAACGCCTCGGCCGTGGCCTCAGGGTTCTTGTAGTAGCCCTTCATCACTGTGTTACCACGGATGACGATCTCGCCCTGTGTCGCACCATCGCGTGGCACATCCTTGCCTGTCTCGCGATCGATCACGCGGGTTTCCTCGACCATCGGCATCGCGATGCCCTGGTAGGACTGTTTCTCAGCCTGCGCGCCACTGGCGAGCGCGCCCCAGTCATCTTGCCACAGACATTGGGTGATGTGGCCATAGGTCTCGGTCAGGCCGTAGACCTGTTCGACGTTCAGGCCCATCGATCCCATTTTCTCGAGGATCGCGGGCGGTGGGGGAGCGCCGGCGGTAAAGGCATTTATCGGCGGATCAAAGGGTTCCGCAGGCTTGTCCGGGCTATCAGCAAGCATTTGCAGAATGATCGGCGCGCCACCGAAATGTGTCACCTTTTCTTCGACGAACGCGCGAATGATGCGATCCGGTGCCGGGTTGCGGGTGAAAACTGTCGTGCCACCGACAATCGGCATCATCCACGGATGACCCCAGCCATTGCAGTGAAACATTGGCACCACAGACAGATACTTGGGATAATGCGCCATCTGCCAACCCGCCGCCGTACCCATCGCCATCAGGTACGCCCCACGGTGATGGTACACAACGCCCTTGGGTCTGCCAGACGTGCCTGAGGTGTAGTTCAGGCAACAGGCCTGCCACTCATCCTCGGGCAGGGGCATGGGCCCCTCGAGCGGATCCGCGTCCAGCAGCGTTTCATAGCTGCCCGCACCCTCAAAACCTTCTTCGGCATCGCGGATTTCGAGCAGTGGAATCTTTGTTCCGTTGATCTCAAAGGCCCGCTCAACCAGCGGTGTGAACTCGGCATCCACGATGACCAACTTCGCGTCACCATGCGACAGGATGTAGGCCACAGTTTCCGCCTCAAGGCGCGTGTTGATTGCATTGAGAACAGCCCCGGCCATGGGCACCGCGAAATGCAGCTCAGCCAAGACGGGGATGTTGGGGCAGATCACCGCCACCGTATCCCCCCTGCCAATCCCGCGGGACAGCAAGCCAGCCGTGATCCGGCGCACACGCTGACCAACGTCAGCCCAGGTCAGGCGTGTGGCGCCATAGACATAAGCCTCGCGGTGGCCGTGCACATCCTCGGCCCGATTTAGGAATGAAATGGGCGAGAGCGGCACAAAGTTGGCCGCGACTTGCTCCATAGCTTCAAAATGCTCGCGCATCACGCTCCTCCCAAAGCGATCAGGTCTTACTTGGGCCCGTGCCAGTCGATCTGACAAATCTCAGCAGATCGGCCATCAAAGTCCCAAACACGCCCGTGGCTGCGCACGCGGCCCTGTGTGGCGGTCGCCACGGTGATGTCAGGGCCCATCCAATATTCCGTATTGGTGATGACCATGTCTTTGCCCTCATTGCCGCCAACAGGAACAATCTCACCCTTGATCTTTTTGCCCACAACCAAGCGTCGGGCATTGCCTTCGGTGGTAAACGACACATCCTCGCGCTCAGCGCCCAGAAACTCACCCACAAGCATCTTGAAAAGACCCGTCGTGCCGCGTGCAGCCCCGCTAAAGATGGCCTCAAGGGCTGCAAACGCCTCATCGCTCGCGCGGTTGTCGATGTAGGCCGCAACCTTCCAGTTGCCCCGCGCCATGTTGCCGGGGATATCCATCACAAGGCCGACGTTCAAACCAGACAGATCAATGTCGCCGTAGTGACCACTGTCGATCCGCACACCTGACCATGCTTGGCAATAGCCCTCTGTGGGCGGATGCTTGCCAAGGCTCACAACGCACGGGCAAAACACCGTGCAGTTACAGTTCAGGATCAATTCACCTTTGATCGACCACTCGGTCGTCCCAACGCCGTCCAATGCCATTCTCTTGTCTCCCTAGATTACCAGCCACAGGGCGCCCGCGATCAACGCGACGCCCAGCGGCCGTGTCAGCCAACGCCCAATATCGGGCAATTTCTCCAAAACCATGATCACCGTGGCGAGCCCCATGAACGCGAGGTTCATGACCCCCCCGACAAAGGCCAGCAGCATCAGCGCCCAGCAACACCCAAGGCACACAAGACCCAGCCGCAAACCATTGCGCCAAGGTCCTTCCTCAAAATGCTGCATAAAGAAAACCAAGGGCGCGCGGCATTTGCTCAGGCAGGCCTCTTTCGCCGGGCTGAACTGATAGAGCCCAGCCAACAGCAACAGGCCCGCAGACAACCACACCGACCGGCTGTCGCCAAAATCGCTGACCAATTCAGCGCGGAACAGCACCATCTGTATGGCCGCGGCAAAGATCGAAAACCCAGCCCAAACCGCCAAGTAGGCCGCAACTAACGGGCCAAGGCGTGCGCCGGCGTGCGACAGCTCTTCATATGTCGCAAAGGCAGGCAAGGCCGTGGGGGCCATCATCGCCGCTGACATCAGCGCCCACATCGCGACCATGCGCAGATAGCCACCCATATCTGGCGTGACGACACACAAGGCCGCAATGAAATCAGACCCAAAGATCAGCGCCCCTTCGCGCAATTCAGGTGGGACGGCCATCGCGTAAAGCACACCCCAAGCGCCAAGGATCAGCCCGAAAAGGGCCAACCAATGCACACCTGCCATGGCTCTGACGCGGGCTGAAATCAATCTTCGTCCTCCCAAACGAATCTTGCTTTTTAAATGTCAGACTTTTAAATGTCTGACAAATGAAAATTGATACCACATCCCCAGACCTCTCCGCCCAGATCGCCAAAGCCATCCGCGAGGCCATCATCTCGGGCGAGCTGTCAGTCAACGACCGCCTGCCTTCAGAGGCAGAACTGTCCGAGCAATTCGACGTCGGCCGCACGACGGTGCGTGAAGCGCTAAAGCGACTTGCGGCGCAAAACCTGATCCGCACGCAACGCGGCGCCTTTGGTGGGGCTTTCGTCAATAAACAAAGCTTTCAAGACGCCCAAGCCGCCCATATCACCACATCCACTCTGCTTCTGAGCATGAACGACGTGAGTTTTGACACCGCGTGGGAAGCCCGCTTTGCGCTCGAGGCAGCCTGCGCACCGCTGTCGTGTCAGCGCCGTACTGCCGATCACCTCGCCACAATGCGGGCCGAGATTCACCGTCAGGGGCAGCCGGGACTGACAGATGAGGCCTTTTGCGCCAGCGACGTCGCCTTTCACCGCGCGCTCGTGGACGGGGCCCAAAACCCGGTCCTCTCTTACCAATTGGCCGGCGCGGTTGAGGCGATTGAGCCGCTAATGAATATGATTACTTTTACCGCCCGGTCACGCGAGGCGATCTGTGACATGCACACCAGCATCGCGGACGGGCTGGAGGCACAAGACAGCAAAACTGTTGAAGCGGGCCTCAGCGCACTGGAAACCTACACGCTGACGCTCGCGCGGGACGTGATCACATCCCGCGACCAACAGCGCCGCTAGACAATACTCTTCGCAAAGAGTTTTAAAGCGCGCCGTGGCAATGTTTGAACTTTTTGCCAGACCCGCAAGGACAGACATCATTGCGGCCGGGTGAGCCCCATGTCGACGGATCGTCTTCAACGAAACCTTCACGTGCTGTGCCGGTTTGCGCCGTCCCCGCAATCGCTGGTGAGGTGGCCCGGGCGACCCCTGCGGCAGCAGCCTTTTGCTGCTCCGCCATTTGCCGCACCAAGGCCTCTTGCTCTTCCTTGGTCATGGGGCGGATCTGCGCGAGTTTCTGCGTCACGTCGGTACGCAATCCGTCAAGGAGCCCTTCAAACAGCTGAAAGCTCTCGGTCTTGTATTCATTCAGCGGATCACGCTGGGCATAACCGCGGAACCCGACAACAGACCGCAAGTGCTCGAGCGTCAGAAGATGCTCGCGCCATTTGCCGTCCATCGTCTGCAGGATCAGCTGCTTTTCGATGTTGCGCATTGCCTCGGGGCCAAAGGCTTCAGCTTTTTCCGCCATGAAGGCATCTGCAGCTTCCGCCAGACGTTCGGCCATGACCTCTTGATCAACGCCTTCTTCCTCGCCCCAAGCCACAACAGGCGCATCAATGCCCAACTGAACTTTCGCGGCTTCGGCCAGCGCCTCTGTGTCCCATTGATCTGCATAGGACTTGGGCGGCATGTGGCCATCAACCAGATCGTCAATCACCTGATGGCGCATGTCCTGCACGATTTCGGACAAGTCCTGACTTTCCATGATCTCGCGACGCTGGCCAAAGATAACCTTGCGCTGCTCATTCATCACATCGTCAAACTTCAGAAGCTGTTTGCGGACATCAAAGTTGCGGCCCTCGACCTTGGCCTGCGCCCGCTCCAATGACTTGTTCACCCAAGGGTGAACAATCGCTTCACCCTCTTTCATACCAAGTCGGCTGAGGACCTTGTCCAAACGTTCGGACCCAAAGATCCGCATCAGATCGTCTTCAAGGCTAAGGAAGAACGACGATCGCCCCGGATCGCCCTGACGGCCAGAACGGCCACGCAGCTGATTGTCAATCCGGCGGCTTTCATGGCGCTCTGTCGCCAGAACAAATAGCCCGCCTGCCTCCAGCACCTTCTGCTTTTCATCGGCATGCTCGGCTTCGACCCGCGCCCGTACGACGCCGGGATCAGCCTCGGGGTCCAACGCCAGCGCATTCAGCACCTTCATCTCAACATTGCCGCCAAGCTGGATGTCCGTACCGCGTCCGGCCATGTTCGTCGCAATCGTCACAGCCCCAAGCTGGCCCGCATCGGCCACAATCTGCGCCTCCTGCTCATGCTGGCGCGCGTTCAGCACATTGTGCGGAATGCCCTCTTTCTTCAGCAGTTGCGCCAGAAACTCAGATTTCTCAATCGACGTCGTCCCAACAAGGATCGGCTGACCCTTTGCATGCGCTTCCTTGATCGAGTTTACGACGCCATCGAACTTTTCCTTGGCGGTACGATAGACCTGATCATGCTCATCTTCTCGGGCGATCGGCTTGTTCGTCGGCACTTCAACCACGCCGAGGCCGTAGATCGAGAGGAATTCTTCCTCTTCCGTCAGCGCCGTCCCTGTCATGCCGGACAGTTTCTCGTAAAGGCGGAAGTAGTTTTGGAACGTGACCGACGCGAGGGTCACATTCTCAGGCTGAATGGCAAGATTTTCCTTGGCCTCAATCGCCTGATGCAATCCGTCGGACAAGCGACGGCCAACCATCATCCGGCCGGTGAATTCGTCAATCAGCACCGCCTGACCATCGCGGACGATGTAATCCTTATCCTTGGTGAACAGCTTGTGCGCCCGCAGACCCTGGTTCACGTGATGCACGATAGTCGTACTTTCGGGGTCATACAGGGTCTGGCCCTCAGGCAAGAGGCCCTCCTCGGTCAGACGACTCTCAAGAAAATCGTTTCCTTCATCCGTAAAGGACACGCCGCGGGTTTTCTCGTCGAGCGTATAATGCTCCTCGACCAACTCCGGGATCAACTTGTCGATCGTGATATAAAGCTCAGATCGGTCTTGTGACGGGCCAGAGATGATCAGTGGTGTCCGCGCCTCATCAATCAGGATCGAGTCCACCTCGTCCACAATAGCAAAATGATGCGGTCGCTGGCTCATCTGGCTCAGGTCCGATTTCATGTTGT
Source organism: Flavimaricola sp. (assembly GCA_020629175.1). GTDB lineage: Bacteria > Pseudomonadota > Alphaproteobacteria > Rhodobacterales > Rhodobacteraceae > JALZWD01. The sequence continues at coordinate 50,074 of JAHDDU010000003.1, forward strand.
CGCGCAGATAATCGAACCCAAGTTCATTGTTGGTCGCATAGGTTACGTCAGCGGCATAGGCCTCTTTCTTCTCACCCTCTGGCTGCTGAGGGTAGACAACGCCAGTCTTGAGGCCGAGAGCACCATAGACCTTTGACATCCACTCTGCATCACGCTTGGCCAGATAATCGTTGACCGTCACAACATGCACGCCTTTGCCCGTGAGCGCGTTCAGATAGGCAGGAAACGTCGCAACGAGGGTTTTGCCCTCACCTGTCTTCATCTCAGAGATATTGCCCTGGTGCAGGAAAATGCCCCCCATCAGCTGCGTGTCAAAGGCGCGTAGACCCAGCGCCCGTTTGGCCGCTTCACGACAATTCGCAAAGGCTTCGGGCAGAAGATCGTCAAGGCTCTCACCGCCCATCGCACGTTTGGCAAGCGCTTCCGTCTTGTCCTTTATAGCCTCGTCTGAGAGGGCTTCGAACTCGGGCTCCAAGGCGTTGATCTTGGCAATCAGCGGGCGGGTTGCTTTGACTTTACGGTCATTTGCAGTGCCAAAAATCTTTTTGGCGATAGTTCCCATTCCGAGCATTTAGATCTTCCCTGACAAACTGGCGGCGAATTGATGAGCAGGCTGCTTGCTGCGCCGAGGCCTGCGGCCTAAGTATGGGGCAAGACATGCCCGCTTTCGGCCTCTAGGCGATGTAAGGGGGCACTGTACTCGTGTCAACGTTGCGGCCAGAAACGCCGCCTATTGAAGGAAAAGACATGCTCAAAATCACCACAGCACTGGGACTTTGCATGGCGTTGGCAGCCCCAGTGGCCGCTCAGGACGCCCCGACCGCTGACACAGTCGTGGCCACAGTGAATGGCGTGGACATTACGCTGGGCCAGATGATCGTCGCGCGTGCCGGGCTGCCGCAGCAATACCAGCAGCTTCCCGCCGAGGTCCTGTTTGACGGCGTGCTTGACCAACTGGTCCAACAGCAAATCCTCGCAGGCACAGTCGAGGAAGAACCTCGACGTGTGGCCATCGCCATTGAAAACGAGCGCCGTCTTTTGATGGCAGGCGAAGTGGTCCAGGAGATCACCGACGCGGCCATCACGGATGAAGCCGTACAGGCTGCTTATGATGAAGCCTTTGCCACAGAAGAGCCAATCCAAGAGTACAACGCGTCCCACATCCTCGTCGACACGATGGAAGAAGCCGAGGCTGTTTTGGAGCGTATCGCTGCCGGTGAGGCGTTCAGTGACCTCGCGATGGAATTGTCGACTGATCCGGGCTCTGGCGCCAATGGCGGCAATCTTGGCTGGTTTGGACCGGGCATGATGGTTGCACCATTTGAACAGGGGGTTATGGCCCTCGAGGTGGGAGAAGTGTCGGAGATCATCGAAACGCAGTTCGGCTTTCACGTCATCCTGCTGAACGATAGCCGCGAGCAAGAGCCGCCCGCACTCGACACGATCCGCGCCGACATTGAATCAAGCCTGCGCGAAACCGCCATTCAGGAGCGCCTCGCCGAGCTGACAGAGGCCGCAGACATTGTGCGCCCCGAAGAAGGGGATTTCGACCCAACACTCCTGACGGATCTGAGCCTTCTCTCTGACGAATGACGCAAAAGGTATCTCCATTGGCCCCAAAGGGCTTTCCAACGCTCCCCCTCGTGGGGGGCGTTCGGTTTTCGACGGCCGCCGCTGGCATCAAATACACGAACCGTACCGACGTTATGCTTGCAGAACTCGCCCCGGGGACCGCAATCGCCGGGGTGTTCACAACCTCGGCCACACGATCGTCCAACGTACTGGATTGTCAGGCCAAGCTTGGCGGTGACCCCTCCGCCGGAGCTGCGATCATCGTGAATTCTGGCAATTCCAATGCCTTTACCGGCAAAGCGGGCGATGGATCGGTTGAGGCCATTTGTGGTGCCACGGCAACGGCTCTTGGCGTCCCACCAAACCGCGTGTTCACCTCCTCAACCGGCGTCATTGGCGAGCGCCTCCCGCATGAGCGGATTACAGACAAAATCTCAGTTCTGGCCGAAACCTTGGCGGGCGACGCGATCCATGACGCAGCCCAGGCGATCATGACGACGGATACCTTTGCCAAAGGTGCCGGAACATCGCTCACAATTGGCGGCAAAACGGTCAACATCGCAGGCATCGCCAAAGGCTCTGGCATGATCGCACCCGATATGGCGACGATGCTGGTCTACATCTTTACCGACGCGCAAATTGCACAGACTGACTTACAGTCACTGCTCAGCGCCCACACGGGCCCCACGTTCAACAGCATCACCGTGGATAGCGATACGTCGACGTCGGACACATTGCTTCTTGCGGCGACGGGTGCCTCTGGTGTGGATGTGACTGGCAATGCCGCGTTCTCCACCGCCCTTTTTGATGTGATGCAAGACCTCGCCCATCAGGTGGTCCGTGATGGTGAGGGGGCGACGAAGTTTATCGAAGTGCGTGTGACAGGCGCGGCCACAGGTTCCGACGCGAAGAAGGTGGCCCTGGCCATCGCAAATTCACCCTTGGTCAAAACCGCCGTCGCGGGTGAGGATCCCAATTGGGGACGTGTCGTCATGGCCGTCGGAAAATCCGGCGCGCAGGCGGACCGCGACACACTCACCATTCGGTTTGGCAGCATTCTTGTGGCCGAAAATGGCTGGGTGGCCGAAAGCTATACCGAAGAGGCGGGTGCTGCGTATATGAAGGGCGACCACATTGTCATTCACGCCGATTTGGGACTGTCCAATGGTCAAAGCACCGTTTGGACCTGCGATCTGACGCACGATTACATCAGTATCAACGCGGACTATCGATCATGAGCAAACCCGTGATCCTCGTCTCGGCGGTTGCACTTGTTGACGCGGACGGCCGCATTCTGTTGGCGCAACGGCCAGAGGGTAAATCCATGGCCGGGCTTTGGGAATTTCCGGGTGGCAAAGTTGAGGAAGGCGAGACACCAGAAGAAGCCTTGATCCGCGAGTTGCAAGAAGAGCTGGGGATCAACACCTGGAACTCGTGCCTCTCCCCCTTGACGTTTGCATCGCACGGTTATGAGAATTTTCATCTTTTGATGCCAGTGTTTGTTTGCCGCAAATGGGACGGAACCCCCATTGCTCGTGAAGGACAGGTCCTAAAATGGGTCCTGGGCAAAGACCTGAGGGATTATCCAATGCCACCCGCGGACATCCCTCTCATCCCAATCCTAAGGGATTGGGTATAACACGAAAGATTTGGTTGAAATTTGTGCGAAAATTTCAATAAATTTCAATAGATCACCATTTCCTTTGTGATTGTTTTGTGTAGATTAACAATAGGGATGGACTTGGGGGAGTGTATCAATGCTGAAAACAATCATCGTAGGCAGCTGTGTTTCGGTGCAGGGACTTTTGGTCCGGCAGCTTGAGAACGGCCGCATGGTGGTGCGAGTAGGCGAGCGTCTGTACGAAGGCGTCCCCGTGATACCACCTTTCAATTCCAATTGTCCTCAGCACGCCTGAACCCACCCGGCAGGCGTGAGTGAAAGAGGGGAGGCCCCGAACGACCTCCCCTCTTTTTTT
>JAHDDU010000003.1:53721-55443 GCA_020629175.1 Flavimaricola sp.
AGGCTACGCTCAACGCTTTCACGCTCAAATATCTCGATCACATCGCCTTCGCGGATATCTTCGTAGTTCTCAAACGCCATGCCGCATTCCTGACCGGATTGCACTTCGGCAACCTCGTCCTTGAACCGCTTGAGCGTTTTGAGCGTGCCTTCGTGAATCACCACATCGTCACGCAGCAGACGCACCCCGGCAGACCTGCGCGCCACACCTTCTGTGACCAGGCAGCCCGCAATGCGCCCAACGCCCGAGACCTTGAAGACCTCTTTGATGCTGGCATAGCCGATGAACTTTTCACGGATTTCGGCGGACAGCAGACCAGAGGCCGCCGCTTTCACATCATCCACAAGATCATAGATCACCGAATAATACCGGATCTCCACACCCTTCTGGTTGGCTGTGTTCCGTGCAGAGGCATTTGCCCGTACGTTAAAACCAAAGACCGGCGCACTTGAAGCTTCTGCCAGACCAATGTCACTTTCGGTGATGGCGCCAACGCCAGAGTGCAACACGCGCACGCGCACCTCGTCGTTGCCGATCTTCTCCATCGCCTGAACAATCGCTTCGGCAGAGCCCTGTACGTCAGCTTTCACCAAAATAGGCAGCTCGCTGACATTCTCATCGGCTTTGGCGTTGGCCATCAGCTGATCAAGCGTCACAGCAGCGCCGGCAGCAGCCCGCTTTTCTTTCGCGGCCTTCTCGCGATACTCGGCGATTTCGCGCGCCTGTGCATCAGTTTCAACCACATTGAGCACATCGCCCGCCTCGGGTGTTCCGTTCAGGCCCAAGACCTCAACCGGTACCGAAGGACCAGCTTCTTTGACGCGCTCACCCTTATCATCGATCAGCGCACGGACTTTACCGTACTGCTCACCCACCACAAAGATATCACCCTGCTTCAGCGTCCCTTTTTGCACAAGGACAGTGGCAACAGGACCGCGGCCCACATCAAGCTGTGCCTCAATCACGGCACCTTCAGCCGCGCGGTCTGGGTTGGCCTTCAGTTCCAGGATTTCGGCCTGCAACGCAATCGCTTCGAGGAGCTCATCAAGCCCCTGCCCCGTGATCGCGCTGACCTCGACGTCCTGCACATCGCCCGACATCTTCTCGACAATCACTTCGTGTTGAAGAAGGTCTGTCCGCACTTTGTCAGGGTTGGCCTCTGGCTTGTCGATCTTGTTGATCGCGACAATCATCGGAACCTTAGCGGCCTGCGCGTGATTGATCGCCTCAACCGTCTGAGGCATCACGGCATCATCGGCAGCGACAACCAGTACAACGATATCCGTCACTTGCGCACCCCGGGCCCGCATGGACGTAAACGCCGCGTGGCCAGGTGTATCAAGGAACGACAAAACAGCACCGCTGCCCGTGGTCACCTGATAGGCACCAATGTGCTGCGTGATGCCACCGGCCTCGCCCGCCACAACCTTGGCATCGCGGATCGCGTCCAAGAGCGAGGTTTTACCATGGTCAACGTGACCCATGATGGTGATCACCGGCGGACGCCCTTTGAGGTCTTTGGGATCATCCTCGACGGTGTCGATCACATCCTCAACGTCAGCGTCCGAAACACGCACAACAGTGTGGCCAAACTCTTCGATGATCAGCTCGGCCGTATCAGCGTCAATTGTCTGGTTCTGCGTCGCCATGATGCCATTGGTCATCAAGGCTTTGACAACATCGGCCACACGTTCAGTCATCCGCGCGGCAAGCTCGCTCACC
>JAHDDU010000003.1:55543-58893 GCA_020629175.1 Flavimaricola sp.
GGCCTCTTCGCGCTCACGCTCTTCGGCTTCTTTTGCCTCAGCTTCCGCACGGCGGCGTTTGCGATCTTCTTCGCGGGCCTTTTCTTCGGCTTCACGCTTCGCGGCATCTTCGGCCTCACGGGCGCGGGCCGCTTGCAGCGCCTTCATCCGGCGCTCCATCTCGGCATCCGAAATGCCCGCTGGCCGCTTGGACGGGTCACTCGTCACCGCGCCAGTCGATGCGCCACTTGCCGCGCCGGGCTTGGGCACGACAACGCGCTTGCGTTTGGTTTCAACCACGACGTTTTTTGTCCGCCCATGGCTGAACGATTGCTTCACACTCCCCGGACGGGAGGGTGCGCCGCGCAGACCAAGAGGTTTTTTGCCGTCAGTATCACTCATGTAATCTCGTATCCTTCTCGGGGGGCGTATCCCCTCCGTCAATCTCACGTATTCCGCGCAGCTTCGCGGCTTCCTCTACAACACGATTGCTGAGTCCACCATAGGCGAGCGCGCCATGTATCACACTTTGCCGCCCGAAAGCCAAACCCAATTCCGCAGCTGTCAAACAGCCGTAGTAGCGTGCACCTTCCGGTGTCCAAAGTTTGGTCTTGCCGCGTTCTGACCCATCACTGGCCTGCAGAAGGACGCGGACTTGATCGTTCCCGAGCCACGCTTTTACCTTCTCAAACCCGCAAACTGCAAGCCCAGCTTTGCGCGCCATCGCAATCAGATCAGTGACCCGCCTTAATATTTGGCGCTCAACCTCATCAATCAAGCCCTCGGGCACCGTTACAGCCTGTTTGGCCGATTTCGAGAATTGCCCGCGCCCCGCCGCTGTCAAAGCCGCACGCGTTGCACTGACATACATACCACGTCCGGGCAGTTTTCCCAAAACATCGGGGTACACCACGTTTTCTGGTCCCACGACAAAGCGGATCAGCCCCGCTTTGGGGCTGACCTCCCCGGTCACGATGCACTTGCGCTCAGGACCGTCTTGCTCTTTGCGTTTACCGCCGCGGCTCATGCCGGAAACCGGAGGCCTGCGATCAGGCCTCCGCCTCCTCTGTCGTACCCTCTTCGCCTTCGCCCTCGGCTTCTGCCGCCGCAAGCTCTTCGGGGTCGACCCAGCCCAGCATCACGCGGGCAGTCATCACCATGTTCTGCGCCTCTTCGATGCTGACATCGAACGGCTCAAGCACACCGTCATCCTTGCTGCGGTTGCCTTCGCCATCTGTTGTCCAGCCACCAGCCAGTTCCCAGTCAGCGCAGGTCGCAAAGTCTTCCAGCGTTTTGACGCCATCATTGCCCAGCGCTTCAACCATCTGCGGCGTCAGCCCTTCGAACGCAATCAGGCTATCTTCAACACCCAGTGCGCGCGCGGCATCCAGCGCCTTCTGGTTCTGCGCTTCGATAAAGTCGCGCGCACGGGCCTGCAGCTCACCCGCAGTGCCTTCGTCAACACCGTCGATGACCAACAGCTCGTCCACTTCGACATAGGCCACTTCTTCGAGGTTGGTGAACCCTTCGGCCACCAGAAGCTGGGCAAAGAACTCGTCGAGATCGAGCGTTTCCATGAACAGCTTGGTGCGCACTTCGAACTCGGCCTGACGACGCTTGCTCTCTTCTTCCTCGGTCATGATGTCGATATCGAGGGCGGTCAGCTGGCTGGCCAGACGCACGTTCTGACCGCGGCGACCGATGGCAAGGCTCAGCTGCTCTTCTGGCACCACAACCTCAATCCGCTCGGCATCTTCGTCGAAGACAACCTTCGACACTTCGGCAGGTTGCAACGCGTTCACGAGGAACGTTGGCATATCCTCGTTCCAGGGGATGATGTCAATTTTCTCGCCCTGCAGCTCATTGACCACGGCCTGCACGCGGCTGCCGCGCATACCCACACAGGCGCCGACAGGATCAATGCTGCCGTCATAGGAAATCACAGCGATCTTGGCGCGAGAGCCGGGATCACGGGCCACGGCCTTGATCTCGATGATGCCGTCGTAAATCTCGGGGACTTCCATCTTGAAGAGGGCGGCCATGAACTCTGGCGCTGTCCGCGTCAGGAAAATCTGCGGACCGCGCTGCTCGCGGCGGACGTCCTTGATGAAACACCGGATACGGTCGCCAGGGCGATAGGCTTCGCGCCCGATCTTTTCGTTGCGGCGCAGGATGCCCTCGCCGGGGTTCATATCAACGATAACATTGCCATACTCTTCGCGTTTGACTGTAACGTTGATGATCGTTCCTGCGCGATCCTTGAACTCTTCGTACTGCTTGTCACGCTCGGCTTCACGCACCTTCTGCAGGATCACCTGCTTGGCCGATTGCGCCGCAATCCGGCCCAGCTCAACCGGTGGCACCTCTTCGGTGAACACATCGCCAACCGCCGGGTCATCAAGATACTCTTTGGCCTGTTCGACAGTGAACTCCGCTTGATAGTTCTCAAGCTCTTCGTCTTCGACCACGGTACGCACGCGGGTGAACGTCGCTTTACCGGTGCGGCGGTCAATGCTCACGCGGATATCCATCTCGGCGCCGTAGCGGGACTTGGCCGCCCGCGCGAGGCTTTCTTCCATCGCTTCCACGACCAACTCAGGGTCGATCATCTTCTCGCGGGCAACCGCTTCGGCGGTTTGCAACAGCTCCAGCTGGTTTGCGGATGTAATGGCCATTAGTGCTTCCTCTGCTTTGGCGGCGCTTTCACACCGTCGGGATCTTCTTCGTCCATAAAGGACTCAACTTCATCAAATTGGGCCTCATCAATCTGGCCCTTGTCTTTGCGGTTTTTCAAAACGTCACGGATCAACTCATCGGTGAGCACGAGCTTGGCATCCGACAGCCAATCGAACTTCAACCCGATCGTACCCTCTTCGATCTCGACCAGAACCTCGTCGCCTTCGGTCCCGGCGAGCTGGCCTTTGAACCGGCGACGCCCGTCAATCAGCTCGGTCGTCTCGATCTTGGCCTCGTTGCCGATCCACAGATCAAAATCTTTGAGCCGTGTCAGAGGGCGGTCAATTCCGGGCGACGACACCTCAAGCGTGTAGTTGTCCGCAATCGGGTCTTCCACGTCGAGAACGGCAGACACGGCCGTGCTGATCTCGGCGCAATCGTCGACTTCAATTGTGCCATCAGGCTTTTGCGCCATGATCTGCAAGATGCTTTCCTTGCCTGTCATCAGACGCACACGCACCAGCTCATAGCCCATATCCTCAATCACCGGCTGCACGATCTCGGCAATCCGGCGGTCCATGGCGGCCTTGGCAATCAGATCATTCGACATGTTTCGTCCAAACACAAAAAAACGGGCGCGCGGCCCGTTACACTTTCCGGTGGGCGCTGGGGGTGGAAGCCAGCGCGCCGCTGTT
>JAHDDU010000003.1:58993-67120 GCA_020629175.1 Flavimaricola sp.
AAACAGCAAAACGCCCCACCTTTCGGCAGGGCGCTTTCAATTTCAAATGGCGTCGCGGGTTACGCGAACCACCACCGCTCAACCAGACGCGAGCTGTCCATCTGGAACACGTTACCAACTGTGCCCGAGTTGGTCAGCGCGGTTGAGTGTGCGTCCACGTAGTTGGCGTACATCGGAACAACCGTACCACCTTCGGCAGACATCAGCGCCTGCATCTCGCCGTACATCTCGCCACGCTTAGAGCTGTCAAGCTCGGCACGGGCTGTCAGCAGCAGCTCCTGGAAGCGGGCGTTCTCCCACTGGGTGTCGTTCCACGGAACACCGCTCTCATAGGCAGTCGAGAACATCCAGTCCTCGGTCGCGCGGCCAGACCAGTAGCAGGCACACCATGGCTTCTTCAGCCAGACGTTGGACCAATAGCCATCATCGGGCTCTTGCACCACGTTGATGTCGATCCCTGCGCCAGCAGCAGAAGCCTGATAGAGCAGAGCCGCGTCAACAGCACCCGGGAAGGCCGCGTTGGCAGCAGAAAGATCAACGCTCAGTCCATCAAGACCAGCGTTGGCGAGGATCGAACGTGCGAGGTCCGGATCATACGCGTTCTGCGGCAGGTCAGAGGCATAGTACTGGTTGGCTGGACCAATCGGATGGTCGTTGCCGATCGCACCGTGGCCCTGCAGGATCTTCTCAACCATTTCTTCACGGTTGATCGCATGCTTCAGAGCACGGCGCACTTCAAGGTTCTCAAATGGCGACAGATTTGTCAGCATTGGGAAGGTGAAGTGCTGGTTACCGGTAACCTCAAAGATATTGATGTTGGGGTTGGCCCGCATCAATGGCTCTTGCTGGAAGTCCACACGGTTCACCGCGTCAACCTGCCCGGTCATCAGCGCTGTCATCCGGGCCGAGCTGTCGTTGATGGCAATCGCCTCAACACTGTCAAACCAACCGGCACTGCCGTCCTTGTAGTGGCCTTCGACACGGCTGAGCAAAACGCGCACGCCAGGCTCAAAGCTGTCAACCTTGTAGAGGCCCGTGCCGATACCGTTCTGGATCGCGCCGGCGATATCGTCGGATGGGTACATCAGGATGTGGTAGTCGGACAGCAGGAACGGGAAGTCCGCATTGCCGTTGGCCAGAACGAACTGGATCTCGTGATCGCCTAGCTTGGTCATCTCTGAAATGGACGACACAATCGGCTGCGCTGCAGAGGAGGCACCCTCTTCCACGTGCATGTTGAGCGAGGCGATAACGTCATCTGCGTTGAACGGCTTGCCGTTGTGGAACGTCACGCCTGTGCGCAGCTTGAATGTCCATGTCTTGGCGTCTGCGCTGGCTTCCCAGCTCTCGGCCAGTTCGCCAACGAGCTCGCCGTTGGCGGCCACTTCGGTCAAGCAATCAAACACGGCACCATGTGCCATCATGATCATGTAGCTGTCAGAATGTGTCCGACCGTCCCAGCTGTCGGTGGTGTTTGCTCCGGCGAGGCCAAGGCGCAGCGTACCGCCGCGCGATTGCGCCTTTAGCGGCATACCCGTTGCGGCCAGAACGCCAGCAGCGGCGCCGGTCTTGAGAAGTCCGCGTCTGCTAATTGGTGTCATTTAGGTAGTCTCCCTTTGGTTTTGTGGTGTCCCCTCCCCTCTTGGTGGGGGAGTGATTCGAATTACATCTTATCAACTGCAGCGTCGCCGATGTTATCAACTCCGCGTTCGGCGAGCAGATTTGTGAGCCAGTCGGGGTCCATTTCAGGCACCGACGATAGCAAAAGATCCGTATAAGGGTGGTGTGGCGGCTGGAACATCTCGGCCTTTGGCCCTTGCTCCACGACACGGCCATCCTTCATCACCACCACCTCATCAGCGATGGCCTTCACCGTCGCGAGATCATGGGTGATGAACATATAAGCCAGACCCAGTTTATCCTGCAGTTCAGCCAACAGGCGCAAAATCCCCTCTGCCACCAGCTGGTCAAGCGCGCTTGTCACCTCATCACAGATGATCATCCGCGGCTCTGCCGCCAGCGCGCGGGCAATCCCGATGCGCTGTTTTTGTCCGCCAGACAGCTCGCTTGGCAGACGGTCATAATACTGGCTCGGCTCCAGCTCGATCTGTTCAAGGAGCTGATCCACCCGCCGCCGCTTTTCTGCACCCTTGAGGCCAAGATAAAACTCTACAGGCCGCGCAATGATATTGCCGACAGACATCCGCGGGTTCAGCGCCGTATCGGCCATCTGATAGATCATCTGCACCTGACGCAGCTGATCCTTTGTGCGTGATTTGTAGCTCAGTGGCAGCGTTGCGCCATCAAACGAAATCCCACCCACCTTGGGTGGCAAAAGCCCGGTAATGCACCGCGCCGTCGTCGACTTGCCTGAGCCACTTTCGCCCACCACAGCCACGGTGCGGCCCTGATGGATGTCAAAGCTCACCTCGTTCAGCACATTCACGGTGCCATAGGCCGCGGTCACATTATCGACCGACACTACAGGCGTCGTCCCCGTCGAAACCGCAGGCTTGGCAGGTCGCTCAAACTCGCGCACTGACCACAGGCTCTTGGTGTATTCTTGCTGCGGATTGGCGAGCATTTCCCGGGTCTCGTTCGTCTCGACCTCATCGCCTTTCAGCAGCACTTTCACCCGGTCAGCCATCTGCGCCACAACGGCCAGATCGTGGGTGATATAGATCGCCGCGGTCCCGAACTGTTCAACGATGTCACGAATGCTGGCCAGAACCTCAATCTGGGTTGTCACATCCAGCGCCGTCGTCGGCTCGTCAAAGATGATCAGGTCCGGCCGGCAGGCCATCGCCATCGCCGTCATGGCCCGCTGTAGCTGCCCGCCCGACACCTGATGCGGATAGCGAAACCCGATGGTGTCCGGGTTCGGCAGACGCAGCTTTTCATACAGCTCCATCCCGTCCCTGGAGCTTTCCGCACGACTGGAGACGCCATGCTGCACCGGTGCTTCGGAATGCTGGTCAATCAGCTTGTGCGCGGGGTTAAAGCTCGCCGCCGCCGATTGCGCCACATAGGCGATCCGCTTACCCAACAGGCCACGTTTGACCGCTGCTGACGCGGTGGTCAGCTCCGTCCCATCAAACTCGACCGACCCCTTGGAAATCCGCACGCCGTCGCGGCAATAGCCCATCGCCGCCAAGCCCATCGTCGACTTGCCAGCACCGGACTCCCCGATGAGGCCAAGCACCTCACCCCGGTCCAGATGCAAATCCACTCCGTTGATGATCGGGTTCCATGTTTCATCAGACCGGCCTTCGATCCAGATGTCCTTCATCGTCAGAAGTCGGCTCATTCTTTCAACCCCGATGATCTGTGCAGCATCCAGTCGACCACAAAGTTGACCGCCACGGTCAGCAGCGCAATCGCCGCCGCCGGGATCAGAGGCAGGCTGGCCTGCCGCACCATCTTGTCGATCCCGATCATTTCCAGCGTGGCCTCATCTGCCTGCAGCACCCATTCCTGATTGATGATCGACAGGTTCTGAATAAACGGCGCACCGTCCCGCACCATCGATCCCCAGTCCGCCAGCGGCGCCTGAATGCCCACACCCAGGAACGACAGCGACGCGATCGTCAGGAACACAAAACAGAACCGCAGACCGAACTCCGCCAACAGCGGTGCCGTGGCATTTGGCAGGATCTCGCGGAACATCACATAGCCGAACTTTTCGCCCCGCAGCCGCGCGGCCTCAATATAGTCCATCACCACGATGCCCAGACCCACGGCCCGGCTCAGACGGAACACCCTCGTGCTGTCGATCACCGCGATAATGATGATCATCGAGACGGTGATGAACGTCGCATTGCCATCGGCCCAAACCAGCGCGATCGTCATCAAAAGAAGTGAGAAGATCAGCGATGGGATCGCCATCAACACATCGATCCCCCGGCTCAGGACCTGATCAATCCAGCCGCCACCAATCGCGGCAAGGAACCCAAGCGTCCCCCCAATGAAGAACGCCAAAAGGGTGGTGATAAAGGCAATGCCCACCGTGTTCTGCGCGCCATAGATGATGCGCGACAGGATATCGCCGCCGCGCTTGTCGGTGCCCAGAAGATAGTTCGGATCACCCCCCGTCGCCGGGTCACCCCCAGGCGCAACGTTGATCGCACCGGGGAAAGCATCTTGCGCGAAAGGCGCCAGAAAGTCCGCAAAGATCGCGACAAAGGCGTAAACGAGGATCGTGATAATGCCGAACGACGCGGTCAACGGCATCTGCCGGAATAGCTTGCGCGAGCCTGCCGTCCCAACCGCGCGACCAAGCAGGCGAAAGAGCCAGGCGACCACCGCAAAGAAGATGAACGAGACGATCACAAACCACGCATAAAAATACGTGTTCGCCACAATCGGGTCAGAGGAATAAGCCTGCACAAAGGCGTAGAGCACTGCCAAAATGGCGGCTGCCGCCACCACATAACCAAAGGCCACAGCAAACGGCATGTCTCGCCACTTGGGCGCATTGTTCGTGACCTTCTGGCCTACCGCTCGCAAGAGCCAACCCGCTCCAGCCATCACAATGAGGGCGCCCAAAATCCAGATTAGCGCGCTCATTTCGGATGCCTCAGACGTGGGTTAGAAATGATCGACAAGACGTCCGCTAGCAAGTTCAGCAGGATGTAGGCGGCGGCAAAGATCAGGCAGCAAGCCTGCACGACCGGAATATCCCGCGTCTTGACGCTATCTACAAACAACTGCCCGATGCCGGGATAGACAAACACCACCTCGATCACGACAACGCCGGTGATCAGATACGCAAGGTTCAACGCGATCACGTTCACAATCGGCGCGAGTGCATTGGGCAATGCGTGTTTGACGATCACCCGGAACGGCGACATGCCTTTCAGCCGCGCCATTTCAATGTAAGGACTCGCCAGCAGATTGATGATCGCGGCCCGCGTCATCCGCATCATATGCGCGGTCACGATCAGCGTCAGCGTCAGCGCCGGCAGCATCGATGTCCGCACCCGCTCACCCAGGGTCATATCATCCGAGATGTTTGACAGCGATGGCAACCAAGGGTTCAGCACGGCGAGGAACAGGATCAGCACGTAAGCCATAAAAAACTCAGGGCTGGAAATCGACGACAGCGTGAAGATGTTTGTCGCCCGGTCAAACGCCGAGTTGCGGTAAAGGGCTGCCAGCACACCCAGCGTTACGGCCACCGGCACCGCGATCAGGGCCGTCAGCCCTGCCAGAAACAGCGTGTTGCGGAACCGCGGCGCCAATGTATCGGCCACCGTCACGCCCGTATCCGCCACCGATCCCGCAAAAGATGCAAAATTCGCCTGGCTCAGGCTGGTGCCAAAATCACCCTGAACCGCGGCAAACAACCAGCTGAAGTATCGCGTGACAGCAGGCTTATCGAGGCCCAGCGTCTGCTCCATTGCAGCAACAGCTTCAGGTGTGGCGGCTTGGCCCAGAATGGCCGTGGCAAAACTACCCGGCAGCGCATTGACAGCGGCGAAAATGACCAGCGACACGATGATCAACGTCAGCACACCCAGCGCCAATCGTTGTAAAATAATCCTAAGGATAGACCCCAAGTGACAAGCTTCCCTGTTAACTCCGCCTGTTCTCGGCGGATGTTAGCCGTCAGCGTAACAGCCCTTCCTGAGCTGTAAAGGCACAATAATCGTCACGGAATATCAGGATTGCGCCAAATCAGGCGGAGCGTGCCAGAGAATCGCGCATTTGATCCATGGCCCGCACGAGTTCTGTACTTATGCCTGGCTCGGACAGCGCATGACCCGCCCGCGCCACCATAATGAGCCGCGCCTTCGCCCATTGCGACGCCAATTTGTGCGCAGAGACAGGCGGGCAAATCATGTCGTAGCGCCCTTGCACAATAACACCCGGAATGTCTGCGATGCGGTCCATCCGATTTAAAATCTGATGCGCCTCATCCAGCCAGCCACCATGTTTGAAATAATGGTTCTCCAGCCGCGCAAAGGCCCGCGCATAATCCGCAGGGCTTTCACCGCCCGGCCCATCGTTATGGATGGACGCCAGTGCATTCTCCCAAGAGGCCCAGGCCCGCGCATACCGCGTCTCAAGCATCAGATCGCCGGAAAACAGCCGCCGATGATAGGCCTCGATCATGTCGTGCTGCTCATCCTCGGGGATCAGCCCGGCGAACCGCGCCCATAGATCGGGCCAGAATTTGCCAGCACCCCCGCCATAGAACCAATCGAGCTCACCTTGCGTCATCAGGAACACGCCCCTCAGAACAAGCGCACGTGCGCGGTCCGGATGGGTCTGTGCATAGATCAGTGATAGTGTCGCCCCCCAGCTGCCGCCAAAGACGACCCAGGCGTCGATCCCCAGCGTCTCGCGGATCAGCTCAATATCTCGGACCAGATGCCAGGTGGTGTTGGCCTCAACGCTTGCATGGGGTCGCGACCGCCCACACCCACGCTGATCAAACAGGATGACGCGGTAGACATTGGGATCGAAATACCGCCGCATTGCCGGGCTACAGCCACCGCCCGGCCCCCCATGCAGAACCACCACGGGAATGCCATCCGGTCGCCCGCATTGCTCTACATACACCCGGTGGCCATCCCCCACCTCCAGCATCCGTTGATCAAACGGATCGATGGGGGGATAAAGATGCGCTCCTGCGCGCTTTTGCCCTGCGACCTTGTCCATATCCGCCCTATATAACGTTCCAACACCGCCCGCCATGACCAAGAGAGCCATATGTCTGATCTAAGCCCCGCCGCCCCAACCTCCACCATTGACGCTGGTGAAATTGCCAAGTTTGAGGCGATGGCCGCCGAATGGTGGGATCTGGAGGGCAAGTTCAAGCCGCTGCACATGCTCAACCCCACCCGGCTGGATTACATTACCAACCAGATTGCCGCCGAGTTTGGCCGCGACCTCGATGCCCCTGCCCCGTTTGAAGGCTTGCGCATTCTCGACATCGGCTGCGGCGGCGGTCTGCTGTGCGAGCCGATGGCCCGGCTTGGGGCGACAATCGTGGGCGTCGATGCCGCCCCGCGCAACATCCCCGTGGCGCAAATTCACGCCGAACAATCGGGCCTGACCATCGATTACCGCGTGGGCACCGCCGAGGACATGGCCGCCGACGGCGAGCAATTCGACGTCGTCCTCAACATGGAAGTTGTCGAGCACGTGGCCGATCCGCTCGCCTATCTGACCGCCTGCCAACAGCTGTTGAAACCCGGCGGCCTGCACATCTGCTCGACCATCAACCGAAATCCCAAAAGCTTTGCCATGGCCATCGTTGGCGCCGAATACGTGATGCGCTGGCTGCCCAAAGGCACCCATGAGTGGAACAAGTTCATCACCCCGGACGAGCTGTTTGACCTGATGCGCCAAGCAGGCCTGAACCCCGTTGACCGCAAGGGGTTCAAGTTCAACCCGCTGGGCTGGAGCTGGTCCATCTCGGACAGGGACCTGTCGGTGAACTATGTGACGGCGAGTTTGAAGCCGTGACGGCCCGTCATAATGCAAACAATTTTCCTGACTAGCGTTAACGCGCACAACCAGGAGTAACACAATGCGCATCCTACTCGCCGCCATCGCTTGCACGCTTGCTGCGTGCGGGGGCACATCTTCTACCCAACCCACCACATTGCCCCAAGGCCAAAGCGTTGCCGCAGTGACCCAAAGTGCCGCCGCAGCCTTCATGTCTGCATGTGTAAACACCACAACCAACCCTAACGCCGCACCTGCAGCGCTGATTGCCAATGGCTTTACGGAAATTGCGCAGCGCGATGGCGCCCGCCGATTTGAAAGCGCGACGGCAACTGCATCACTTGGCACCGACACCAATACCGGCGCGATTGGCCAGTGCAATGTAACGCCGAAGGGCGGTACATTTTCATCATCCGTCGCCGCACTCAGGGCGCGCATGACGCAGTCTTCTATCCCCGCCATCCAACTTCCCGGCGAAGAGGCATGGATCATGGGCAACACCGGTGCAGTTGTCTTGATCTCGCGGAACCAAGGGGCCATGACACGCACACAACCAAACGTGTTTCGCCCAAACCGCTGACTAGGACATCACAGCAAAGGGGACCATGACCGGCGAACCGCACATCTGACGCCGTTCGCTTCGGCGTTAACGCTCTGCACACAAACCCACCG
>JAHDDU010000003.1:67220-141248 GCA_020629175.1 Flavimaricola sp.
CCGCACATCTGACGCCGTTCGCTTCGGCGTTAACGCTCTGCACACAAACCCACCGCACGGTCCCTTAACCCTGCCCTTTTATGCACTCTCGTCTGCATCGCTTGTGCATCAAATGTGCATGGGCTGTGCATCAGCAAAACAAGGGAAAATGGCGCCGCTAACCCGTCTGAACAAAGCGTTGCGTCAATACCCCTTCAACACCGCATCCACATTGACCTCGTGCACGTCAAACCCGCAACGCCGGTAAATCCGCCCAGCATCACTGTCGGCCATTGCCACGATGATCGGCGTAGCCTGCGGCGCACGCTGAATGGCCCAGTCATATGCCGCACAGAGCAACGCTGGACATATGCCCCGCCGCCTGTGGGATTTGCGTGTCTCGACTAAGCGGTACCGGGCCATCTGGTCGTTGAACATGATCCCCAGGTCCCCGGCAAACGTGTCGCCATCCCACGCCCCAAACCAAGCACAGCGCCCCGCCTCCACTTGCCCACGTATGGTGGCAAACCGCTGTTCGACATAGGGTCTATGACTGGCTGGATCATGCCCTTCCTCAATGCCGATTTCTGTTTGCAGATCAATCACCTGCACCCATTCGGCATCGGTCTTCACCGCTCGTATTTCGATTCCCGCAGGCACCGGCGCACGCTGCAAAGGCTGCGTCAGGGTCAGCACATCGGTCTGCTCGATCTCAAAGCCCTTGGCGCGCAGCACCTCGTGCCCCGCCCCCGGCACCATCGCCGGATCATCCCACATGATCAGCTTGTGCTTTGCTCCGGGAAAGGCCGTGTCAAAGGCCGCAATTTGCGCGCTCGGTTCATCAGGGCACGCGTCAAACAGCACAAAATTCCCAAACCAAAAATTCGGCTCTGAGGGCGTTCGGATAACCTTGTGATCTCCGCAATCCTCGACCGTACTCACGCCTTCCATCAGCATGAGGTCACTGGCGATTCCGAGGCAGCGAATGATCATTCGTCGCCGGCCAAGGACACCCGCATCTCACGCAGGACAGGCAAGGCCGCCTTGACTTTCTCAGCCCCAACTTTCTTGACAACATCTTGAATCAAAGGGGAAATAACGGCGAGCCCTGCATCCCGCGCCGCCACTCCAGCGGGCGAGACAGAGACCATCTTGCGCCGCGCATCATCCCAATCGGGCCGGATGTGAACCCAGCCCGCAGCTTCCAGTTTGCCCAGCGTATTGGTCATCGCGCCCCGCGTCAGATTAAACGACCGGGCCAGTTGCGCAGGCGTCCGCTCGCCCCCCGCATGGGCCAGATGGTTCAGCACTGTGAAATGCGACAGCTCCATGCCTTTGGGGAGCACCTTGGCCACACGGTTCCGCGCCAGCTGATCCACAGCCAGAATCTCGCCAAACAGCGAGACGGCAAGAACATCATGGGACTCAGACATCTAAGGGCCTTTGAAATCACGGTCATGGGTTAGGGACGGCACCCGCCCCCGTGCCTTAGACACCTCCGCGACATCAAAATCAACGAAATGAACGCCCGGGTCAGTGCCTGCGTCCAGCAAAACCTCACCCCAGGGGGCCACGCACATCGAATGCCCGTGGGTCTTGCGGCCCGACCCTGCGTGCGTTCCGGTCTGCGCGCAAGCCAACACAAAGCACCCGGTTTCGATCGCGCGGGCGCGCAACAACGGCTCCCAATGGGCCGCCCCGGTGACGTAGGAAAACGCGGCGGGTACGAGAAGTATATCCGCCCCGGCTTGTGCCAAAGCGCGATGCAGGTGGGGAAACCTGACATCGTAGCACACCGTCAAACCAAGCGTGCCAAAGTCCGTCTTGCAGGTCACGGCCTGCTCTCCGGGGCGGTAGCCATCAGACTCGCGGTATGTCTCCTCAGCCGAGACATCGACATCAAACATATGGATCTTGTCATAGCGCGCCGCAATCTGCCCCAGCGGCGTGATCACAAACGACCGATTGGCAAACCGCCCGTCCGCATCCTCTGTGAGCAGTCCCAGAGAGCCGATTGATAGCCAGATCCCATGGGCCTTCGCCGCATCCTGCAACCCCGCGAGCGTTGGATCATTCGCTTCGTGATGCAGCACATCCCGTTGATGGCGGCGCGAATTTGAAACACAGTTCGTCACTTCTGGCGTTAAAACGAGCGACGACCCCGCGATTGCAGCTTCGGCCACCATCGCGAGGGCTGTTTCTAAGTTCTCTTCGGGATTATCCGAAGAGCTCATTTGGCAGAATGCAGCTTTCACGCTGCCAGCATAGCATCCAGCTTGCCCGCACGGTCAAGCGCGTGGAGGTCATCACTGCCGCCTACATGCGCGCCGCCGATAAAGATCTGCGGAACCGTCCGGCCCCCGTTTGACCGCTGCATCATTTCAACACGTTTTGCATCATCATTGGTGACATCAAACTCGACAAAATTTACGCCTTTGGACGCAAGCAAACGCTTGGCCGCGTGGCAATAGCCGCAGTAACTTGCGGCATAGATTTCAACTGTTTTCATAGGGCAATCCTTAACTGGTCACCGCTTATCTAGGTCTCTTTGGCGGCCCGCGCTAGGGTCAGCACAGCGACGTCACGCGCACCGGCCCTGTGCGCTGCCTCACAACAGGCCGCCAGCGTTGCTCCAGATGTCATCACATCATCCACAATCACCACCCGTCGCTCCGCCATCTTCGCACCGCGCTTGGGATGAGGCCGGATAGCGCGGTCTAGCGTGGCAAAACGGGCCTCACGCGATTGGCCTCCAAGGGACGGGGTCCGCCGCACACGGGCAAGCGCATCAACGCAGACCTGCCTGCCCGCTGCAGAGCCCACGGCCTGCGCCAGCAAAGCCGATTGGTTGTAGCGCCGTTGCAGCAGCCGCGACCAATGCAGTGGGACGGGAACAAGCAGGCAATCGCCCGCCAAGATATCTCGCCCCGCCTGCGCCATCCATTGCCCAGAGGGCCGCAGCAGATCGGCCCTGTCCCCATGCTTGATGCCCAGAACGATCTTGCGGCCATTGTCATCGTATCGCAACGCTGCACGCCCAGCGCTCCAAGGACGGGCAATGCGCAGGCAATCGTCGCACAACACATCCTCGCCCCGATCCTCCCCCGGCAAGGGAGCGCCACAGTGATGGCAGCCCAGCCCGGCAATGAACGGCGTTTCGCGCCAGCATGGGCCGCAGAGGGCGAAATCGCTGTCCGTGGGCTGCCGACATATGAGGCATTCGGACGGATATATCAGCCGCAAGGCCCTTTGCATCAGCATCCATTTCTCCTACATCCACGCAATGTCCAGACCGCCCGCCCTCTTTGACACCAAGGCCCTCACCCAAAGGGTGAGCCGTTCCCGTGCAGATGCGATGTTCCTGCACAGGCAAATGGCTGATGAACTTCAAGAGAGACTGATCGAGGTTAACAGAACGTTTACGTCGCCTGCGATTGTGACCCGCCATCCCGGGTTTTGGTCGGATCAACTGGCGAGTGCCAAGGTAGTGGCGGACGATGAGACGCTGGATCTCGCGCCGGGCGCCCATGACCTGATCCTGCATGCGATGTCGCTTCATTGGGCGAATGATCCGGTGGGGCAGTTGGTCCAATGTCGGCATGCGCTGAAGCCTGACGGTCTTCTGATTGCCACGCTCTTTGGCGGCCAAACCCTGCAAGAGCTGCGCCGGTGCCTCGCTGAAGCGGAAACCGAGGTGACCGGTGGCCTGTCACCCCGCGTGGCCCCGATGGGCGAGATCCGGGATCTGGGCGGATTGCTCCAGCGCGCAGGCTTTGCATTGCCTGTCGCCGATAGCGCGACCTTGACGGCCAGCTACGACACAGCGTTCCACCTGATGCGTGACATTCGCGCAATGGGAGAGGGCAATGCGATGGCCCAGCGCCTTCGGCACGCCACCCAGCGGGCGGTATTTGAAAAAACCTCTCAAGTTTATGATATAAGCTTTGCCCAGCCAGATGGTCGCATTCCGGCGACGTTTGAAATAGTCACGCTCACAGGATGGGCCCCGTCCGCAGATCAACCCAAAGCCATGCGCCGAGGCTCCGCACAGCAGCGGCTTTCTGACGCGCTTGGCACGTTTGAGATGCCTTTGGACTCATCCAGTGATTGACGATCCGCGTATCAACCATAGGTCCCACAAAAATCCCATGACAGATCACGGTACACCGCCCATGTTTGACGCCAAATCCGACGCCTTTGAAACGCCGCCTGCGCGCTGCCCCGTGCATGCGGCACCCGACCATCCCAAAGTGCGCCATGGCCGCGTTGGCATCCTGATCGCCAACCTGGGCACGCCAGACGGCACGGACTATTGGTCCATGCGCCGCTATCTCAACGAGTTTCTTTCGGACAAGCGCGTTGTCGATTATTCGGCCTGGCTCTGGCAGCCGCTGTTGCAGCTGATCATTTTGACCAAGCGCCCATTTTCGTCTGGCGCGGCATACCGTTCAATCTGGAACACCGAAAGGGACGAGAGCCCCTTGCTGACTATCACCCGCGATCAAACCGATGCGATCCGCGCCCAGATGCAGGCCCGCTACGGCAATGATGTGCATGTCGATTTTTGTATGCGCTACGGAAACCCTTCGACGAAATCCAAGGTGCAGGAAATGGTCGACGCAGGCTGCACCAAAATCCTGTTTTTCCCGCTCTACCCGCACTACGCGGGTGCCACATCCGCGACGGCAAACGATCAATTCTTCCGCGCTCTGATGGAGCAGAAGTGGCAACCAACCGCCCGCGTTGTTGATCCATATTATGAGGACGACAAATACATCGACGCCCTCGCCCAATCCATCGAACGCGCTTACGCAGAGGCTGCGACAAAGCCCGAAGTTCTCGTCTGTTCTTATCACGGTGTGCCAGAACGCTATCTGCGCGAAGGCGATCCCTATCATTGTCAGTGCCAGAAGACGACACGCCTGCTGAAGGAGCGGTTGGGCTGGGATGACACCCAAATCCGCACGACTTTCCAATCCCGTTTTGGACCCGAGGAATGGCTAAAGCCCTACACGGTGAAAGAAGTGGCAAAGATGGCCGAGGAAGAGGGCATCAAGAATATCGCTGTCTGCGCTCCGGCCTTTTCATCCGATTGCATCGAAACGCTCGAAGAGATCAACGAAGAGATCAAGGAGAGCTTTGAAGAGGCTGGTGGAGAGCATTTCACCTATATTCCGTGCCTCAACGACGATGACGCACATATCCGCGCCCTCAGCCGGATCATTGAGCGTAATCTGGCGGGTTGGATCGACTAACGGCGAGGCTGAAACCTTCGAAACAAAACGTGCGGCCCGCACAGCGCGGGCCACGTTGCACCTGACAAACGAACATGCATTGTGGCCGCAGACCTGACGGACCATTGCCATGCGCCCTCTTTCCCTTCCTCCGCACCAACAGATCTTTGCGGCTTTTGCCGTCTATGCGTTTGCGCTTGGCAATTTCTTCCCGCGCTTACCCGACATTAAGGCCGCTATGGAAATTGAGGAGGGGGCGTTGGGCCTTGCGCTGATGGGGGCGCCGGCGGGTACAATGATCTCGATCACCTTTGCGGCGCCAGTTCTGGCGCGGCTGGGCCACCGCCGGGCGCTTTTGATCCTGATCCCGCTGCTGGCGATCTTCTTTGCCATTGCTGTGCAGGCGACAGGGCCTTTGGGTCTGTTTATTCTGCTTTTGCCAGCCGGATTGATGATTGGCGCGACCGAGGTGCTGATCAACGTGGAGGCGGACCGGGTGGAAGCGGGGATGCCGCATCGGATCATGAACCGCTGCCATGCCTTCTGGAGCATCGGCTTTGGCGCGGCGGGGATTTTTGGAGCGATCATGGCAGGTCTTGGGATCAGCCCCCAGGCACATCTGGTCCTGGTGATCGCGCTCACGCTCATCGTTATGTGGGTCTTTCTCAGCGGCTTTCAGCCTGCCCCTGCCCGCGCGTCTGACACCAGCGAAGACACCCCGCTTTTCGCTGTGCCGAACGGACCTATCCTGATCTTGGTGGCCATCAGCGCCTCTGCCATGTTGCTGGAAGGGGCCAGCATTGATTGGTCCGCGATTTACATGCGCTCGGTTTTTGATGCGGCCCCCGTGATGGGTGGGATCGCGGTTGCGACGGGGGCTTTTTCCCAAGCCATCGTGCGCTATTTTGCGGATGGGTATGTTGATCGCTATTCGCCGCCGCGCGTGGCGCGCACAATGCTGTGCTGCATGGCGCTGGGCGTTTTGCTGATCTTCTTCGCCCCCAATCAGGCGAGTGCCCTTCTTGGCTTTGCGCTTCTTGGTGCGGGCACCAGCACATTGTTCCCGCTGACCATGTCCGCCGCAGCACAGCGCACGGACAGGCCTGCCGCGATCAATGTCGCGGCACTGGCCCAGTTTTCCTTCATGGCATTTCTGGTTGGTCCACCGCTCCTCGGCCTTGTCGCCGAAACCTACGGATTGCGCTGGACCTTTGGCATCGGCCTGCCACTCATCGCCTTGAGCATCGCTCTATCTGGCGCGCTGCGCGAAGATCAGAGCAAGACGACCTGAGTGCCCACGCGGCTGAATGCAAAGAGCTCGGCGATGTGTTCGTTATAAAGCCCAATGCACCCGTTCGAAGAGCGGCGGCCGATCTTGCGCGTGTCATGCGTGCCGTGCACGCGGTAGTATTGCCACGACAGGTAGAGCGCATGAGTGCCAAGTGGATTGTCTGGTCCCGGGCCCACGAACTCAGGCCACTCTGGGTTACGCTCCCGCATAGACGGCGTTGGGCGCCAGCTGGGCCCTTCAACCTTACGGATCACCTCTGTCCGGCCCCGGCGGGTCAAATCCTCAGTCAGCGGAACAGAAGAAGGATAGAGGCGATAGGTCGTACCGTCTTCACCCCAGAAATGGACCGCGCGGCTCTCGATATCGCACAGAATACAGCCGTTGTTCAGGTTCGAGAAATGATCCTGCCAGTTCATCGACCGAAAGCTAGAGATGTTGCGCTGTACTGCCGGGCTCACAGCCTGCTCGAACTCGGTCGAATTAGCCGTCTGGCCAAAAGCCTGCGTCGCCGTGCCAGCGCCCAGCGCAGCAGCGGATCCAGCCAGGAACCGGCGGCGATCAAATGTTGTGTCTGTCATGGCATCTTCCGATCACATCTTATGACGTTTTGACGTGAGTTAGGATGCCACCCTTGGATAGGCAAATCAAACATATGTCATATCGGCCAACATGCGCCGATGAAGGTTTGAAGTGTTGCCCAGATGCGGCTAAGCACCATTGAACCAGACACGAGGTCCACAATGCAGCGTCGTCACTTGATCCTTGGCCTTGGCGCAACGGCGCTGGCCTCTTGTACCCAGCCCGGTGCCCGCATCGGTGCAGATGGTCTGCCGGAACAGCAGATCTACCGCATCTCAGCGCAAGACACGCGCGAAATTCCGTTCCGCCTGCTCGACAGCATCAATACCCTGCGGCAAGCGCGCGGCGCGCAACCGTTGCAACTTGATGCGCAGCTGACCGCCGCAGCCGCGACACATGCACGCGACATGGCGATCCAGAACCGGCCTTGGCATTTTGGCTCTGATGGCTCCTCACCGCTCGACCGTATCCGCCGCGCGGGGTACCCCGGCGGGCTCATCGGTGAAACGATCTCTGAAACCTTCGAGACCGAGCTCGAAACACTCGCCGCCTGGATGCAAGAGCCATCAACACGCGCCGTTATTCTTGACCCCCGCGCCACCCGCATGGGCGTGGCCTGGCTGCAGGAGCCTGCGGGCAAGATTTGGTGGACGGTTGTTTACGGCAACTGACGGCTTGGTGGCGACCGCCCCGATGTGCCATGCATAAGGCATGACGACTGCATCCACCCAACGCAATATCACGCTCTATCCGTGGTACCGCTTTTTCAGCGGTTTGGTCTTTTGGCAGTCGATCTGGTTTCTCTACATCCAGAATGAGCTATCGGCCGCTGCGGCCATCACACTTTACGCGATTTACGATGTGTCAACGACCCTGCTGGAAGTGCCCTCGGGCTATATGTCCGATCGCCTGGGCCGCAAGCGGACGTTGATTGTCGCAGCCGTTGCAGGTGCGATTGCCGCTGGACTGCAAGCCTATGGCGGCAGCTTTGCGATCTTTGCTTTGGGCAACATCTGCCTTGGGGTGAGCGCGGCTTTTGTTTCGGGCACCGACAGCGCGCTGCTGTATGAGAGCCTCAATGCCGAGAACCGTGAGACAGAGGTCGAGCGGTGCGAGCTGGTATCCTGGCGCGTCAGCTTTACCGCGCTCGCGCTCTCCGCTGTTTTGGGTGGTGCGATGTGGTCAATCGACCCGCGCGTGCCCTATATCGCCACAACTCTCGCCTTCGCGGCCTGCCTCGTGATCGCGATGCTCTTCGCGGAACCCCCTCATAGCGATACGTCCGCTGCAGATACCTTGGACCCGTACCATCTCAAGCCCCTGTGGACGGCGCTGAAAACACCCGTTCTGATGTGGCTCTTCGTGCTCAGCCTGCTGATGTATATGTTCAGCCATATTCCATTTGTCTTTGGCCAGCCTTTCATCCTCGAAGCGCTTGATGGAGTGGGGCTGGCGGCGGATGCCCCCCTGATCAGTGGCGCAGTGACTGCAACGATGATGGGGCTTTCGGTGGTCGTCTCACTCTTTGCATTGCAGGTACGGTACCGGATTGGCCTTGCTGCAATCCTACTTCTCGCACTTGGCATTCAAGTTGCCTTGATTTCTGCCTTGGCCGTCAGCAACGCGATCTGGGTCATCGCACTTTTGTTCCTGCGCATGGTGCCAAACTCGCTTTCCGGGCCGTTTATTCTGGCCCGCATTCAACCTATGCTGCCTGACGATACCCGGGCGACCTATCTCTCCCTCCAGAGCCTTGCCGGGCGCGCCCTGTTTGCCGCCACCTTGTTTGTATCCGCCACAGCCTCTAGCAACGCTGGGCTGATGCCCTATTCTGAAATTCAGTCCATTCTGGTTTGGTACGTTGTCGCAGGCGTCATCGCTTTGGCAGGGCTCGCTCTTTGGGCACGAAAACTGCCATTGGAGGCGCCACAGTCTACGGCAAGATCCAAATAGGCGTGCCCGTCCCCACCATCGAGTAGATGACCTCCATCTCGCTGTTGGACACAGCGATGCACCCAACAGTCCAATCGCGCTGGCCGATGCGGAATTTTGGCGTCCCGTGGATGAAGATATCTCCCCCCGGTGGCAGGCCCAAGGCGGCAGCGGCGGCCCGGTCGGCCGCATTGGGATAAGAAATCCCCAAGGACAGGTGAAATTCAGACTCTGGATTGCGCCGATCGATCCAATACTGGCCCTCGGGCGTGCGCCCGTCACCTTCGACCCGTTTGTGGCCATCGGGCGCAAAGCCAAGCTCGAACGCGTAAGAGGCAAGCACCGTGTCATTGTGGAGCAGATGCATCAGGCGTTGACCCTTGTAGGCAACAATCGATGTTACCTGTGGGCCATCATAGTCCAGAAACCGCGGGCCGCTGGCACAGGCGGCAAGAACCGAGACTCCGCCCAGCAATATCGCCCGCCTTGAATGCAATTCCATGCCCGCTGCCTCGTATCATCTTTTGCGCAGAGCTTACTCTATGCCGCCCTCCAAAAACAACGCGGCAGTTCATCACGCCATGGTGAACGTAGCCACCAGTTCAACGTGGGCCGACCAGCGAAACTGATCAACAACCAGCGGCGGCTGCATAACATACCCCGCTTGAACGAGGCGTTGCGCATCGCGCGCAAAGGTGACCGGGTTGCAGGACACCATCGCGACAACCGGAACCTTTGCTTCAGCGATTTCGGCAATCTGCGCGTCAGCGCCCGCGCGCGGCGGGTCGATGACCGCCGCATCAAACCTGCTCAATTCATCCGGCAGCAAGGGTCTGCGAAAGAGGTCTCGCGCCTCGACTGACACTGATTTGAGCCCTTGCGCCTTGCGCCACCCAGCAGACAGCGCCTCGACCATCTCAGTCTCACCCTCTACCGCATGGACTTCGGCCTGCGCCGCCAAAGGCAAGCTAAAGGTCCCGCAACCTGAGAAGAGATCGACGATGCGCCGGGCGCCGGTTGTGGCCTGCACCACAGCGCGGGTCAGCACCTCTTGGCCATGATCGGTTGCCTGTAGAAACGCACCCGGTGGCGGCACGACCCGCGCGGTGCCAAACTGCTGGGCAGGAGGATCGATGGTCGCAATAGGCTCATCGCCGTAGGACAGCCGGGCGAGGTCATGTTCCTGCGCCAATTGCGCGAGATCAATGCGCAGATCACCGGTCAGCGGTGCGTCGTAGTCAACACGCACATCCGGCCCAGCGAGACTCTGCGTCACGGTAATCCGAGCCTCGCCTGTGCGCGAACACACCCGCCGCACCAATGCCTCCGCCGCTGGCAGCGCCGCCATCAAAGCGGGCGTCAGCAATTGACACTCTGGTGTCGGCACCAAAAGATCTGATCCACGGGCATGAAACCCAATCTGGGCGCCCTTTTTGGTGCGACGACCACTCCAGCTCGCCCGCCTGCGAGACTGGGCGGGGGAGGTTTCGATCCCTGCAAGGTCCGCTGGCAGGCCCTGCGCGGTCAGAGCCTTGCGAACGATGTCCATCTTCCACTTGGCCACAAAATCGTCCGCCGCGTGCTGCACCGCACATCCGCCGCAGGTTTTGTAGTGTCTACACGGCGCGGCAACCCTATTCACCGACGGCGTGTCGATCCGGACTGTGCCATCCTCGGCCAGCGTGATGTCTTCCCCCGGCAGGACCCTCGGCACGAGCGTGCCATCCGTCGCCCGGCCCATCCCCGTGTGGGTCAGTGCCTCAATCCGCATGGAGGTCACTCAGCGGCGTCTTGGGTCCGCAGAAATCCGCCAGACTGGCGGTTCCAATAGCGGGCGTAGAGCCCGCCGCGTGCCAACAGATCATCATGGGTTCCCTCTTCGACGATGCGTCCGGCATCCAGTACGATGATCCGGTCCATGCTGGCAATCGTCGACAGGCGGTGCGCGATGGCGATCACGGTTTTGCCCTCCATCGCATGGGTGAGTGCCGACTGGATTGACGCTTCTACTTCGGAATCAAGCGCGGAGGTCGCTTCGTCCAAAACCAGAATTGGCGCATCCTTTAACAACGCGCGCGCAAGGGCGATCCGCTGCCGCTGGCCGCCTGACAATTTAACGCCGCGCTCGCCCAGAAAGGCGTCATACCCTTCACGCCCTTTGAAATCGCGGAGGTCCTGAATGAACCCGTGCGCCTCGGCCTTTTGGGATGCCGCGAGCAACTCTTCTTCAGTGGCGTCTGGTCGGCCATAGGCGATGTTGTCACGCGCGGTCCGGTTGAACATCGCCGTTTCCTGACTGACCATGCCAATATGGCTGCGCAGACTCTCTTGTGTGACAGCACTGATGTCGGTGCCATCCACCAGAATGCGACCGGATTCAGTGTCGTAGAGTCGCAACAGCAGGTTCACAAAGGTCGACTTTCCCGCGCCAGAGGCCCCGACGATCCCCAGCTTCTCTCCCGGGCTGATCGAAAGGTTGATCCGGTCAATGCCTCCGGTGTCCCCGCCGTAGGCAAAGCTTACGTCCTGAAACTCAATCCCGGCCTGGGTGATTTGCAAATCCTGCGCACCGGTTTGATCGACCAGCGTATGACGCGGTGTGAGCGTGCGCATGCCGTCTTCAACTTCGCCCACGTGGCTGTAGATCGCCATGAGCGTGAAACTGACCCAGCCCGTCATTTGGGCCAAGCGAATGGACACAGCACCCACAGCGGCAATCTCGCCCGGAGTGACAATCGCTGGACCAATCCAAAGCGCAGAGCCGACCATCCCAAGCGGCAGCAACCCTGCCAAAAAGATCAGACCGATGCGGAAGGCT
The DNA here is from genome assembly GCA_020629175.1 of Flavimaricola sp. Classification (GTDB taxonomy): domain Bacteria; phylum Pseudomonadota; class Alphaproteobacteria; order Rhodobacterales; family Rhodobacteraceae; genus JALZWD01. Next base: position 79,054 of record JAHDDU010000003.1, read on the forward strand.
GTCGAGACCTCCCCAAAGGAAAGGGCCGTGCCACGCAGCTCTTCCATGGCACTCAACGCGGCGCGATCTTCATGCGCAGAACCTGCAAAGAGCTTGACCGTTTTGACATTGGTGATCGTATCCACAACTTGCCCTGACACCATCGCCTGCGCCGCCGCGCGTCTCTTGGATCGGGACCTGATCTTGGGCAGCATCAACCGCAAAAACAGCGCATAGGTCGCAAACCACGCAAGCAAGACTGCAAGCAACCGGCCATCAATGGCCAACAGCATGATCCCAGCACCAGCAACCGAGGCGAGCGCAAAGGCAATCGCGTTCACCGTTTCGACAACGATTTCGGTCATGGACCGCGCCGTCTGCATCTGCTTTTGCGCGATACGCCCGGCAAAATCGTTGTCAAAGAATGTGACCGCTTGTCCCATCGTCCAGCGGTGCATCCGCGCCAATACCAGCTTGAACACATTCGGCCCAATCATCACCGATTGTGTGATTGCCAGGGCCCCGAAAAGGAACGGCCGAAAGACCAAGAGAAGGAAAATCGCCGCGATAAACACCCCGGAATTGTCGGCCCAAACGCCGATCTCTGCTGGTGCGGATGCAGCATCTACAACGCGGCCCAAAAGATACATCGCCAGAACCTCAGTCATGCCTGAGATGATCGAGACGAAGGTCGCCCCAAGGATGACAATCCAGCTTCCCGTCAGGCACCAGCGCATGAACGCGAAGAGATCGGTCGGGGGTGGTCCTTCGGCCGCGCGTTCGGTGTCGATCTGATTGCCTGCAAGCTGGATCAGATCGACAAATCTGCTGCGGAGTGTGTTGATCATTCTTTGGTCTCCGCGTCTGCCCCGATGAAGCCGCCTGATTGGCGCTGCCAGTATTTTGCATAGGTGCCGTCCTGCGCCAAAAGCGCGTCGTGACTCCCATCCTCGATGATCCGGCCGTTCTCCATCACGATGATCCTGTCCATCGCGGCAATCGTCGACAGACGGTGCGCAATGGCGATCACGGTTTTGCCCTGCATCATTCCGTAGAGCGTTGATTGAATGGCCGCCTCTACTTCTGAATCTAGGGCGGAGGTTGCCTCATCCAAGAGGAGGATCGGCGCATCTTTCAGGATAACCCGCGCGAGCGAGATCCGCTGACGTTGGCCGCCCGAAAGCTTGACGCCCCGCTCACCCACTTTGGCCGCATAGCCAGCATTACCTTCGCTGTCTTCCAGCGTCTGGATGAAGTCATGCGCCTCGGCCTTTTTGGCAGCGTCGATCATCTCAGCCTCAGATGCTGCGGGATTGCCGTACAGGATATTCTCGCGCACGGACCTGTGCAGAAGGGCGGAGTCCTGTTGCACCATCCCGATATGCCGCCGCAGGCTGTCCTGCGTGAGGGTTGAGATTGGCTGGCCATCAATCGCAATCGTCCCCGTCTCGGCATCGTAGAACCGCAAGAGCAGTTTGACCAAAGTCGATTTCCCCGCACCCGAGGCGCCGATTAGCCCGACCTTTTGGCCCGCCGGAATAGTTAGATTGATGTTATCCAAACCACCCGTGGTTTTCCCATAGTGATGGCTCAGGCCAGAAATGGCGACCTCACCCCTGTTGAACACCAATGGCTTTGCTGCCTTGGCATCAACCAAGGCAATCGGTTGAGCGATGGTTTGCATGCCTTCAGAGACGACGCCAAGCTCGCGGAAGAAGTTGGTGATCGCCCACATGATCCAGCCCGACATCGCATTGAGCCGCAGCGCCATGGCAGAGGCCGCCGCCACAATACCCACAGTGGCTGTGGCGCCCATCCACAGATAAATGGCCAGACCGACCACACCGACGATAAGCACGCCGTTCAACAACATCAGGCCAATATCCATGATCGTGTACAACCGCATCTCGACCTGAAAGGTCTTGCGCGAGTGCTCAATCGCCTCTTTGGCATAGTCCAATTCCCGGTCGTGATGCGCAAACATCTTGACCGAGTGGATGTTGGTATAGCTGTCAACGACCCGCCCCGTCACTGCAGAACGCGCGTCGGACGCGGCCTCTGACGCGGGACCAATCCGTTTGACGACCCAGCGCAGCAGAACCAGATACGGCACCAGCCAGATCAGCATCGGAATGATCAGCCGCGGGTCCGCATCACCCAACAGGATCGCCGCGCCGATCAGATAGGCGATGGCAAAGGTGATCGCGTCAAAAAGCTGGAACACAACTTCACCGGCGGCAGGCGGTGTTTGCATAATCCGGTTCGCGATGCGGCCAGCAAAGTCATTCTCAAACCAGCCGACGGACTGACGCAACACGTGCTTGTGCGCGCGCCACCGGACCAGCGTTCCAAAGTTTGGCAGGATCGAATTGTTGAGCCAGGCCACCTGAACGATGTGCAAAAGCGGCCTAAGCGTCAGGATGAACACACCAACAAGAATGATCTCGAGCCCGTGACGAGCCCAAACATCATCCGGCTCCCCACTTCCCAACAAGTCCACCAATCGGCCCATATAAAAGATCAGCCAAACTTCCAGCGCCGCAATCACGACAGACCCAATGGCCGTCAGAATGAAAACGGTTTTGAACGGCTGCGAAAACCCGAGAAGGAACGGCAACAGCTTGTTAGGCGGCGTGTCCGTCTCTGCATAATCGCAAAAAGGGTCAATTAAATTTTCGAAGTACCGAAACATAGGAGCGCTCCATCATTGAGCGTAAAATCGTAGTAGGTGAATTGGCGGTTGACGGACCGCCCAACGGGATCGGTCTGGTCAAACCAGCGGTCGATGCATCCCGTTATTCATACTACGTCTCCTCTTTGGTGAGGGTTTGGTACCGCAACCTTTCCGGGAAGTCACCCCCCCAATTCACCGGCAGCGGCAATCAACTCGTCTTTGCTTTGTGTAAATCCGCTGTCGATCCATCGGCGCTGCAAATCCGCCAGCTTGGCTCCTAGGAGGGGACCCTGAAATTCGGGCATAAGGTCTTTGGCCTTCAAAGGAAAAACCTGCTCGGCCCCGAAATGAGCCTCAACCTGTTCGGCTTCGGTCATCTCACGCTCAAACGCGGCAGCGCGCAAAGCGAGGATGTCGATGGCCGTCTCTGCCCCTTCACGGTAGCCCAACTCACCAGCTGTACTTGTGGCATGCAGGCCAGAGACAAGCCGCGTCAGCTGGCCCGCATCCGCCTTACTCAGCCGCAGGGTATCAGCCACATCTTCGCCGCCAAGTGCTGCCAAGCGGCGGAGCCAGGACGGCGCAAGACGTGCTGCTTCCTCAACATGGATGAGGACGGTCAAAAGTCCCGTACCTGCGCCGGGCATCAACCGCATCAATACACCGCTCGCCCGCATCGCGGCCAAGGCTGGCGCCGGATCAGCCACGTCCAGCAGCTTGCGCATCTCTGCGCCAATCCGTTCAGCCGACACATGATCCAATCCGTCGAGCCCCGCCGCACAGGCGGCGAGCCCTTCTGGATCAATCCCACCTTCTGGATCACCGCATTGGGCATAAAATCGAAAGAACCGAAGAATGCGCAAATAATCTTCGGCTATGCGTTCCTCAGGATCGCCAATGAAACGCACCCGACGGGCGCGCAAATCATCCAGCCCGCCCAGAGGGTCCACGACTGTCCCGTCCGGCAAGGCGTAGAGCGCATTCATCGTCAGATCACGGCGCGCCGCATCCACGGCAATGTCATCCGAAAACGCCACGGTCGCGCGTCGTCCATCTGTCGAGACATCCTCGCGCAAGGTCGTGATCTCAAACGGCTTGCCACCCGCAACGAGCGTGACCGTTCCGTGATCAATGCCCGTAGGCACGCTTTTCACTCCGGCGTTTGCGGCAAGTTCAATAACGGCCTCTGGCCTCGCGTTTGTCGTGATATCAATGTCTGCGCTGTCCCTGCTCATCAGAGCATCGCGCACACAACCGCCTACAAACCAGGCGTTGTACCCCGCATCTGTCAGCAACGTGCAAACGGCCTGCGTGTCAGGATCCATCAGCCAATCAGCGGTCAATGTGGTGTTCAAGAGGCAATCCTCTCTGCCAAAGTGTGCAAAATACGAGCGGTGGCCCCCCAAATATAATAGGGCCCATAAGGAACAGTGTAATACATCCGGCGGTGCCCTTGCCACATCCGTCCTTCGGTCTGGAAATTTCGCAAGTCGAGGACATGCGACAGAGGCACCCTAAAAATCTCTGAAACTTCGCCCGGCTCCGGCCGCTCATCAAAAGGTGCGGCCACCAAACCCACGGTCGAGACAACGGAATAGCGAGTGACCGTCTCATGCGGCTCAAGGGTGCCAATGACCTTCACCTGCGAACGCGGCAGGCCGATCTCTTCCTCCGCTTCGCGCAAGGCTGCGTCAGTTGCATCCGTGTCGCCATCATCCTGCCGGCCTCCGGGAAAGGCGATCTGGCCGGGATGATTTTTGAGATGCGCCGCACGTTTCGTCAGGATGATCTGCGGCTCATCCTGCGTGACATCAACGGCCATCAAGACGCCAGCGGGCTTGAGCACTCGGCCCGCGGGCAATGCGATATCTGGATGAAGATCAAAATCAGAAGACCCCGGACCTGCTTGGTCCAGGGCCCTCTGCAAGTCTGACAGATCAGGCTTCGGCATCCGGCGCATCCTCCGCCTCAAACCCAAGCGTTTTGGGATCAAAGCTGTAATGCGCACCACAGAACTGGCAGTCTGCTGTTACTGTGCCGTCGTCCCTAGTCATCGTCTCAATATCCTTGGCGGAGTAAATCGACAGGCTCTGACGGACACGGTCATCAGAACAGGTGCAACCAAACTGCACGGACTGCGGGTCAAAGACCCTCGGCTTCTCCTCGTGAAACAACCGAACAAGCAGCTCCGAGGGCGAGACAGATGGGCCGATCAGCTCAAGTTCCTCGACCGTATCTAGCAGCAGGTTCACCCGGCTCCAGTTCTCACTCTCATCCGCGTCAAGGATATCTGCGGCGTCCAAAAGCCCGTCTTCACCAGACCCACCGTCTTCGACATGTGGCGAGGCTTTGGGCATGTGTTGCAGCATGATACCGCCCGCGCGCCAGCTTGCATCCTCACCCGGCACCTGGCTACGCCCGTGAGTTAGAGAAAAGCGGGTCGGCAACTGCTCGGACTGCGCAAAGTATGTCTCTGCACAGGTTGTCAACGAGCCTCCAGCAATCGGTGTGATCCCCTGATAGGGCGTCATATCCTCGCCCTGATGGATCAGGATCGCGAAGTATCCTTTGCCAATCAACTCGAAAGGGGCAACGCCCTCCGCAATCCGATCGGGATCAAAGCTGGCGTAGGCCCGGATGCGCGCGGGCTGACCGTCCTCGGTCGGGCCGTAGTAATCCGTCGCAATGATCCGCGCCGGGCCGTTGCCGCGCACTTGCAACGACAACTTCCAGCGCAATTTGATCGATTGCCCGATGAGAGCGGTCAGCAACGCCATCTCGGCCACAAGCGCTTCAATCGGCGCGGGGTAATCATGCTGGGCCAAAACCTCATCTAACACACCGTCCAAACGCGCCACCCGGCCCCGGATGTCGGATGCGTCAAGCTGAAATGGCAGGACGGTGTCGTCCCAGGCGATGCGTGTCCCGAGTGTCATGGGCTTTCCTTACGTGCTTTGGGGGGGCATACCCCGCCTACATAGGCACGGCAAGCGATGGTCCAAGGGGGAGACGGGTATGATGAGACGGTATGGCGACGCGCCAAAACGGGGCCAAAAGTACAAGTATCGGCCAGGTGCCTACTGCATCCTGCCACGCGGCGACGACCTTCTGCTCACCTTTCAGTCGTCGCCTTGGCCCGAGATACAACTCCCAGGAGGTGGCATTGATCCCGGCGAAGGTCCGACACAAGCGCTCTACCGCGAAGTTTTCGAAGAAACCGGTTGGCGAATTGCAACACCTCGAAAATTAGGCGTATTTCGCCGGTTTGTGTTCATGCCGGAATATGACATCTATGCCGAGAAGGTGTGCCACATCTACGTGGCCCACCCGGTGCGCCCACACGGGCCACCACGCGAAGAGGGGCATATCGCGTTGTGGATGAACGCACATGAGGCTGTAGCTGAACTTTCCAATTCGGGCGATCAGGCATTTCTGACCGCCTGGAACAGCTACGTCTCACGCAGGGGCGAATGAGCGGCCTGGTCCTCCTCGGCGGCTGGCTCAGCCTGTTTTGGCTGGCAATTGTCTGGTGGATGACGCTGGACAACAACTACAATATCTCGACCACGGCCTACATCGCACTGGCGAGTCTTTTTGCCGTTGTTCTCAATTCACCCGGCATTTGGTTCGCCCTTGGGCGCGGCTATCCTGGAGACAGTTTTGCTACGCTATCCCTTTTTGGCCAAGCGGGCGTCATTTTGATCAGCACACTGGGGCTCGCGGGCATCTACGCCATATGTGCCGCCAAATCTCGGCGTCTGTTGCGGGATCAGGAAACCCGGGCGGTATTGGCGCTACTCGATTGTTTTGTGAGCGTCGTGATTTTTGGCCTCGTCTACGCAATCTCGCCCCAGATCTTTTACACGTTCTATCAGGTCATCTTCCCCGAGCTTCCAAACCAGACCGTTTTGCGCCTACCCCTCGCCATTGAGCAATTCCGCGAGGCTTTGGCCCTCCGTCCTGATGGATCTTTGTCGAGCCATTTGGCCGGAATAGGATGGTTGGGCATCGTCCCATTCACGCTGTGGTTTCACGCCCGAAAGGTCGAAGGCACAGGACCTGCGGTTCTTTTGTTGGCGCTGGGCTGGCTGTGGCTGCAGATCGGCAATGTGATCTAGTTGCCCCTTGGGCAGAAACGGACTAACGACACAGCGTTCTTGAACGATGGAGTCCCTGCCAATGTCTGCGCCCAAAAAAGTCGTCCTCGCCTATTCGGGCGGTTTGGATACCTCGATCATCCTCAAATGGCTCCAGACAGAATATGGCTGCGAGGTTGTGACCTTTACTGCCGATCTTGGTCAGGGCGAAGAGCTTGAGCCAGCCCGCGCAAAGGCCGAGATGCTGGGAATCAAACCAGAAAACATCCACATCGAAGACATCCGCGAAGAATTCGTCCGCGATTTCGTCTTTCCGATGTTCCGTGCCAATGCGCTCTACGAAGGTCTGTACCTGCTTGGCACCTCCATCGCCCGACCCCTGATCTCAAAACGGTTGGTTGAGATTGCCGCCGAATGTGGCGCGGATGCTGTCAGCCATGGTGCCACGGGAAAAGGGAACGATCAGGTCCGGTTCGAGCTTGCCGCCTATGCATTGAACCCGGACATCAAGGTGATCGCGCCATGGCGGGAATGGGATCTTTCGTCCCGGACCAAACTGCTGGAGTTTGCCGAAGCCAATCAAATCCCAATCGCCAAAGACAAACGGGGCGAGGCCCCCTTTTCTGTGGATGCGAACCTGTTGCACACCTCGTCCGAAGGCAAAGTGCTAGAGGACCCAAAAGACGAAGCGCCAGACTACGTGTACCAGCGCACCGTCAATCCCGAAGATGCGCCTGACACGCCTGAGATGATCGAAGTCACCTTCGAGCGTGGTGATGCCGTCGCCATCAACGGCGAGGAGATGAGCCCGGCGAGTATTCTGACAAAGCTCAACGAGCTGGGCGGCAAACATGGTATCGGCAGGCTCGATCTGGTCGAGAACAGGTTCGTCGGCATGAAATCTCGTGGTGTCTATGAAACGCCCGGCGGCACCGTTTTGCTGGAAGCACATCGTGGGATCGAGCAGATTACGCTCGACAGCGGCGCGGGCCACCTCAAGGACAGTATCATGCCCCGCTATGCCGAGCTGATTTACAACGGCTTCTGGTTCTCGCCTGAGCGGGAAATGCTTCAGGCGCTGATCGACAAGAGCCAGGAACATGTCAGCGGCACTGTACGGCTGAAACTCTACAAAGGCTCTGCCCGCACCGTGGCGCGCTGGTCCGATCATTCGCTATACTCCGAGGCGCATGTGACCTTTGAAGAGGATGCCGGCGCCTACGATCAAACCGATGCGCAAGGCTTCATTCAGCTGAACGCCCTGAGGCTCAAGCTCTTGGCCGCCCGCAATCGCCGTCTAAAGTCATAGCCTCTGCCATCTGCTGACGCAGCGTTTGCTTTGCGCGGGTCGGACCCTGCGCTTAGCAAGCTGCAAAAGTGGGAGGATTCATGACATTCGAAGACATTATCGCGCTGATGCGCGCCGGCAGCGAGAAGATGACGTTTGCCGATCGGCTCAAGTTCGATTGTGGCACTGACGGTGTGATCCTGCTGTCTCCCGATGGCGTGTCCCAAGATGACACGGACGCCGATTGCACGATCAAGATCACAACCGAAAACCTTGGAAAACTGCTGAAGGGCAAGCTCAATCCGATGACGGGTGTAATGATGGGAAAGCTGAAGGTATCGGGTAATCCGGCGGTTGCCCTAAAGCTTGCTGACGTCCTCAAGCGGTAAAGAAAAAGCCGGACCAAAAGGCCCGGCTAGAGGTAACCACATACTCTGTAACTGCATATACAGCTTTTTGCTGCATTGCCTAATTAACGGTGCCTTTACGAAATAGTTTCATTGCCTGCGATCTTTTTCTGGGAAAGTTCCGCGAAGTAAGGCATCGCTTGGGCCAAGAGTGTTTCTTGCGGCCCGGTCAATTCCGGTAGCGGACCCTCAGCCCCTGCAAACCCCTGGCTTTTGTGGATCGCGCCATACCAATGCGCCGCCCAAATCCCATCGTCGGGATGCCCACCTTTGGGCCAAGCCAACATTGCAGGATCGAAGTGCAGATCGAGTGCTGCGCAAAGCCGTCGAAGCATTGTCTCAGGAGCAGCGCGAATGTCTGAGCTATCGATCACAATGCCACCGATCTGCGCATAAAGCTCGGACTGCTGCCGGTAGCCAATATCATCCAGCGTGACAGTTTCGCGTTTGGCGGCGTAACTTGCGATCACCCGCGCCGGATGCCGGATCAGGTGGATGTTGATGCACGTCTTTGCCCAGTCCATCGGCATACCGTCGATCATATGATGTGGCATATGCTTCATGTAGAAATGCCGCCTGCCCCGTGGCACCGGACCTATGCAACGCGCAGCGATAACAGCCGGATCGGTCTCATGATGCGCCATGATCTCGTCCGCCATCGGGTGCGGCAGCCCGGTCGCCGCGAGATATGGGGCATAAAACGGCTCATCCCAAACCGCGAAGTCTGACCGAGACGCAAAACTGTACATCATTGCTGTCGAAAGATTTCGAGGCCCAGACCACATCGCCACCCTCATGACATCGTCCCTTTCCGTTCGCGTCCTCGAAACGATCCCTAGGACACCGCCTCTATTGTAACAATCGCCTTTCAAGCTGCCCCGAGGGAAGCTTCGCTCACACTTTGTGACAAATCGCGCTGCCGATTGTTACAGGATTCCGACGGAAATGCAGGGCTTCGGCGTAAATAGGTAAACCGCGCGTGAGATCACAGCCGGGTGAATTGAAGCTGGAAAAGGTCAGGCGCATGATATCAGCACAACAAGGAGCAAAAACATGACACGCACATTCACAAAGACGACGTCAGACAGCCCTTTGAAGTTCACGGCGCTTTGCATCGCCATTGCGTTAGGCTGGATTGTCCAAGGGGCGCCAATTCTCGCTGAGGAAGCAACGCTCGCCAGCGCACAGATGATTTTCAGCCACGTCTGCTGATCAGCCGCTCTGCATCATGGTCTGCACATCAGCAAGATCAGGAATGACATCCGCTGCACCATGCCGCGTGACCATAAGCGCCCCTGCGATCATCGCCTGACCTATCGCCTGCTCAAGTGGCAACCCTCGATCCAAACCGGCGAGGACATAACCGGTGAAAGTATCCCCCGCCCCGGTCGTGTCGACAGCGTTCACCTTTAGCGGCTGAAAGCTTTGCGGTGTCACATTTCCAGCCGAATAAAGATGCGTCTCTTTTGCGCCCCGCGTCACCAAGACATGCGCAATTCCCTGATCATGAATGTCTCTATTCGTGGCCGCCACGAGTTGCTCGGCTTCGATCTCGTTCACAAACAAGATGTCCAGATCAGGCGCCAGCGTCTCAACCATCTCGACATCAAAAGGCGCTGCAGCATAGGCGAGTGTCATGCCCTTGGCCTTCGCCATCCGCATTGCTTCGATCTGAAGGTTCGTTTCGTTCTGGCAGAGAAACATGTCACCCGGACCCGCACCATCCAGCGCTTGTTCAACCGCGCCCAGCGCAATTTTGCGGTTGGCCCCTGCCAGCAGAACGATGCTGTTTTCACCATCAGCCGCGACTGCAATGATTGCATGACCTGTTGGATGCGGCACGGTCTGAATATGTCGCGTGTCGACACCGTATTCCATCAATCGCTCAACCGCCCAGACGGCATCCGACCCTACGGCCCCAATATGCGCCGCATGTCCCGCGGCCCGCGCAATGGCGACGGACATGTTGGCGCCCTTGCCGCCCAAACCACTGCTCAGCGCAGTGCTCGTCAGCGTCTCGCCCGGCGCCGGGATATGCGGGACGGCATAGACATGATCAATGTTGATCGAGCCAAGGTTCCAGATCGTCATAGCCGCAGGCCCCTCACCCTATTTTGCAGGCGGCCATCACCGCCATGTTCAGGATGTCGTTCACGGTAGACGCCGAGGTGCAAATCTGGATCGGTTTGTCCACGCCCGTCAGGATCGGTCCGATCACTGTCGCCCCCGCCATCTCCTGCATCAGCTTGACCGAGATTGACGCCGAGTGCCGCGCAGGCACAACAAGGATGTTGGCGGGCCCCGTGAGACGAGAGAAAGGATAGTTTTCGGCAATGCTGGCATTTAGCGCCACATCCACCGTCATTTCACCTTCATATTCAAAATCAGCACCGCGTTGATCCAGAATGCCCGGCGCGATGTGCATCTTTTCTGCCCGCTCAGACACCGGATAGCCAAAGGTGGAAAAGCTGACGAAGGCGACACGAGGGTCAAGCCCGAGGGACCGGGCCACCGCGGCCCCGCGCTCGGCAATATCCGCCAGATCATGCTCGTCTGGCCATTCATGCACCAAAGTGTCAGAGATCAGGACAATGCGCCCTTTGTGGAAGACCGCGGTCACGCCAACAGCGCCGTCCTTTGGGCCCGCGTCAAAAACGTGATTGATCAGCTCCAGAACATGCGCCGATTTTCGCGTGGCCCCCGTCACCATGCCATCCGCATGGCCATGGGCGACCATCAGGGCCGCGAACACATGCCTGTCCCGTGCCGCAAGCCGGTGAATGTCCTGCCTGTCAAAGCCTTTGCGCTGCAGCCTTGCGTAAAGAAACGCTTTGTACGTCTCTAGATTTTCCGTCTTGGCTGCATTCAAAACCGTCAGCTCATCAACAGCATCCGAGAGACCTTCGGCAGTGAGTGTTTCATTCACCTCGGCATCGCGACCGATGACAATCGCTTTGCCCAGACCCGATCTTTGATACTGCACCGCTGCACGGAGCACCCGCGGATCATCTCCCTCGGCAAAGACAATGGTGGATTGGTTCGCACGTGCGCGCGCATGAATGCCCCGCATGATCGAAGCCGTGGGGTCCATCCGGATTTTCAGGCTCTGTGTATAGCCGTCCATGTCAATGATCGGACGGCGCGCAACAGCCGTGTCCATCCCGGCCTTGGCCACGGCCGGCGGGATACGATGGATCAATCGCGGATCAAATGGCGTGGGAATGATATAGTCCCGGCCAAAGGCAAGCTTTTTGCCGTAGGCCATCGCCACCTCATCGGGCACATCCTCTCGCGCAAGCTCGGCCAAAGCCTCTGCACAAGCAATTTTCATCGGGTCGTTGATGGCCCGCGCGTGAATGTCGAGTGCCCCACGAAACAGGTAGGGAAAACCGAGTACGTTATTGACCTGATTGGGGTAGTCGCTGCGCCCAGTTGCAACGATGCAGTCTTCCCGTACGGCCTGTGCCTCTTCGGGCGTAATCTCGGGATCAGGGTTCGCCATCGCAAAAATGACCGGGTTCGGTGCCATCGAAAGCACCATGTCTTGCGTTACCGCACCCTTGGCAGAGACACCAAGAAAGACATCAGCGCCTTTCATAGACTCTTCCAGCGTGCGTAACTTGGTGTTTGCTGCGTGGGCAGACTTCCACTGGTTCATCCCCTCGGTCCGGCCCTGATAGATTACGCCTTTGGTGTCACACATGATGCAATTGTCATGCTTTGCACCCATCGCCTTGAGCAGTTCGAGACACGCAATGCCTGCGGCACCAGCACCGTTCAGAACGATGCGCACGTCTTCGATCTTCTTTCCACTCAGGTGAAGTGCGTTGATAAGCCCTGCTGCACAGATCACGGCTGTTCCGTGCTGGTCGTCGTGGAAGACGGGAATATCCATTTCTTCCTTCAGCCGCTGCTCGATGATGAAACACTCCGGCGCTTTGATGTCCTCTAGGTTCACGCCACCAAACGTTGGGCCCATCAGCCGCACGGCATTGCAAAACGCATCGGGGTCTTCGGTATCGAGTTCGATATCGATCGAGTTGACGTCCGCAAACCGCTTAAAGAGAACCGATTTCCCCTCCATCACGGGCTTGGACGCCAAAGCGCCAAGGTTGCCAAGACCCAGAACCGCCGTCCCGTTGGAAATCACAGCGACCAAGTTGCCCTTGTTGGTATAATCATACGCTGTTTCCGGAAGTGCGGCGATCTCTTCACATGGAATTGCCACGCCAGGAGAATAGGCCAGCGACAGATCACGCTGCGTTGTCATTGGAACGGTGGCCTGCACTTCCCATTTGCCCGGATCAGGATCCATGTGAAATTGCAGTGCGTCTTCGCGCGTAATCTTTTGCTTGGCCATCGTCGTTCCCAAAGTTGCGTCCAACAGTGATAGCGGGGGATTGACCTCCGGGGCAACGGCATCCTTTTCGACTTTCGTCGCTAACAGGCCGCAGCTAGTATTTGACGACGTTCAACCGGGGGGTTTTATGGCCGACGCTGCAGTCACACCGATGATGGCGCAATATCTCGACATCAAAAGCGGCTATGAAGATGCGCTCCTGTTTTATCGGATGGGCGATTTCTATGAGATGTTCTTTGAAGACGCCGTCAAAGCGGCGGACGCGCTCGATATCGCCCTGACAAAACGCGGCAAACATGCTGGCGAAGACATCCCTATGTGCGGCGTGCCGCATCATGCCGCCGAAGGGTATTTTCTCACCCTGATCAAAAAGGGCTTCCGCGTTGCTGTTTGCGAACAGATGGAAAGCCCCGCTGAGGCGAAAAAGCGCGGCTATAAGGCTGTTGTCAAACGCGATGTTGTCCGGCTGGTGACGCCCGGCACCCTCACTGAAGACTCTTTGCTTGATGCGCGCAGCCACAATTACCTCGCCGCCTACTCTGAAGTCCGTGGCGAGGGTGCCTTGGCTTGGGTCGATATCTCGACCGGTGCATTCTCTGTCATGCCCTGCTCTGCACTCACTCTTGGGCCAGAGCTTGCACGGCTTGCGCCAAAGGAACTGCTGCTGTCAGAGGCAACGGAGGGCAAATTCGACACTATTGCAGAGGAAAATGGAGCTTCTGTGACCGAGTTGGGCCGTACGGCGTTTGATAGCACAGCGGGCGAAAAACGCTTGTGCAGTGTCTTTGGCGTCTCTTCCTTGGATGGCTTTGGATCGTTTGACCGCGCTGCAGTGTCTGCAATGGCAGGGCTGGTTGAGTACCTCAACATTACCCAAAAGGGCAAAATGCCTTTGCTCCAGCCGCCGGTGCAGGAGGGTGCGGAACCCGCAATGCAGATCGATGCGCCGACACGACGTTCTTTGGAGCTGACACGCACAAATGCAGGCAGCCGCGCTGGATCCCTTTTGTCTGTGATTGACCGCACCGTCACCGCGCCAGGAGCGAGGTTGTTAGAACGGCGGCTCGCAAGCCCATCGCGCCGCGTGCGCGACATCACAGACCGGCAGGACTGCATTGCGGCACTGATCGACGCGCCGGACTTGCGAGACGACCTCCGCAGCGCTTTGCGGCAAGTTGCCGACACCGATCGTGCGTTGTCACGGCTCGCGCTCGAACGCGGTGGCCCACGCGATATGGCCGCCGTCCGCAATACGCTGAGTGTGGCAGAACACATTGGTCAGTTGTGCGCGAAGGCGGACCTGCCAAGCATCCTGAAATCCTCGGTCGACGCTTTGGCAGGCCATGATGATTTAGCGAACCTGCTCGACATGGCGCTCGTCGCTGATCCCCCGCTGCTGTCACGTGACGGCGGGTTTGTGGCGACAGGGTACGACAGCGAGCTGGACGAGGCCCGCACGCTGCGAGACGAGGGGCGCGGCGTAATCGCAGGACTACAATCAAAATACGCGGCGTTGACGGGCGTTGGCGCACTGAAGATCAAGCACAACAACGTGCTGGGCTATTTCATTGAAACAACCGCACTGCACGCCGAGAAAATGTTGGCTGCTCCTCTGAGCGAGACCTTCATTCACAGGCAAACAACTGCCAATCAAGTCCGCTTTACAACACTGGAGCTGAGCGAGCTGGAAACGAAGATTCTCAACGCAGGAAGCCACGCGCTGGAAATCGAAAAAGGTGTCTTTGAGCATCTGCGTCAGAGTATCGTTGCCCAGTTCGCGCCGCTTACCGCGCTGTCCGCTGGTTTGGCGGAGATCGATCTCGCAGCCTCTCTGGCCGACCTCGCCATTGGTGAAGGGTGGATCCGTCCTCAGATCGACGAAAGCCGCGCATTTGATGTGACGGGGGGCCGTCATCCTGTTGTTGAACAGGCTCTAAAAAGGGAGTCTGAGCCCTTTGTCGCAAATGACTGCGGCCTGACACAGACACCAATCTGGCTCCTCACGGGCCCTAATATGGCCGGTAAGTCGACATTTCTCCGCCAGAACGCCCTCATGGCCATCCTCGCACAAATGGGCAGCTATGTTCCGGCAGAGGCCGCGCACATCGGGATCGTGAGCCAGGTGTTCAGCCGCGTGGGCGCCTCTGATGACCTTGCTAAAGGGCGGTCCACCTTCATGGTTGAAATGGTTGAGACGGCGGCGATCCTTAACCAGGCAGACGACCGCGCTCTCGTCATCCTCGATGAAATCGGGCGCGGCACGGCGACGTATGACGGCCTCTCTATCGCGTGGGCCACGCTTGAACATCTCGAAGCCACCAACAAATGCCGCGCAATCTTTGCAACCCATTATCACGAGATGGCGGCGCTTGCTGCGCGGTTGGATGGCGTCGACAACGCGACCGTGTCCGTGAAGGAATGGGAAGGCGACGTCATTTTCCTGCACGAGGTCAAACGCGGGACAGCAGACCGCTCTTATGGCGTTCAGGTCGCGCGATTGGCCGGCCTGCCGCCCAAGGTCGTAGAGCGGGCAAAGGTCGTGCTCGATGCGCTTGAAAAAGGAGAGAGGGAAGGCGGCGCAAAGCGGGACACATTGATTGATGACTTACCGCTTTTCGCGGCCACCCCGGAACCTTCGGCCGCTCCGGCACCTGTCTCAAGCGTCGAAACGCGACTGGCAGACATCGCACCGGATGACCTGTCTCCGCGGGACGCCTTGGCTCTGATTTATGAGTTGAAGGCGCTGGCCAAATAGCCAGCGTCACTTAACTTGCGGGTGTGGACGAAACGCCAACCTGCGCAGGCCGCAAGAGCCGGTCGTGCAACATGAACCCTTCAGCTGCCACCTGAATGATGTCACCCGCCTTCGTACCGGGAACAGGCGCCTCAAACATGGCCTGGTGCAACTGCGGATCGAACTTGTCACCAACCTCTGGCGTGATCGGATCGATCCCGTGTTTCTTAAACACCGAGATCAGCTCGCGCATGGTCAGCTCAACACCTTCGAGTAAAGCCGCATTCACATCTTGTTCGGCCTCGTCCGCTGACGTCAGGGCGCGGCGCATATTGTCGTAGACAGGTAGCAAATCCCGCGCGAGCTTGGAGCCGCCATAGTTCTCGGCCTCACGCCGATCTCGATCTGCTCGCTTACGCATGTTTTCTGCATCTGCGAGCGCACGCATGAACTTGTCTTTGAAATCGTCCCGCTCGGCCTCAATGGCCGCGATCTCTTCAAAGGCCTTTTCATCCGAAAGTTCCATCTCATCCGCTTCGGCGGCGAGGTCATCAAGGGATTGGAGCTCTGGTTCTTGGTCTGTCATTCTTTAACGTTCCCCTAAGACCGATCAGCAATCAGTTTGCTGACCAGCTGCGCAGTGTAGTCCACAATGGGCACAATGCGCCCGTAGTTCAGGCGCGTCGGACCGATAACACCTACCGCGCCAATTATCTTTCGATCAGCGTTCATATAAGGAGAAACCACCAAAGAGGAACCCGAAAGTGAGAAGAGTTTGTTCTCTGAGCCGATAAAAATGCGCACACCGTCACCGTCCTCTGTCAACTCAAGAAAATCGGCAATGTCTCGCTTGCGCTCAAGATCATCGAACAGAGTTTTGATCCGCTCCAGATCCTCTTCGGTTGCGCCCTCATCCAAGAGATTCCCTCGACCACGCACAATCAGCCGCTCATGCCGGTCGCCCTCATTCACCCAGGTGGCCAAACCACTTTCAACAAGATCAGCAGCGAGCGTGTCAATCTCTTGCCTGCGGGTTGATATTTCCTGTCGAATTGCTTCCGTCAATTCACTCAACGTTCGGCCCTCGGCGATCGCGTTGAGGAAAT
Source organism: Flavimaricola sp. (assembly GCA_020629175.1). GTDB lineage: Bacteria > Pseudomonadota > Alphaproteobacteria > Rhodobacterales > Rhodobacteraceae > JALZWD01. Next base: position 95,699 of record JAHDDU010000003.1, read on the forward strand.
TCGCGGCCTCCCGCATCGAGCTTGGCGTTTGTCCTGGGGGCGGGGTGAAAACGCGGTTTTCGACCTGACCATCAGAGAACACCAAAACCACCAAAGCACGCTCAGGGCTAAGCGAAACGAATTCGATGTGCTTGATCGGCGCTTCTGTCTTGGGCGTCAGAACAAGGCTCGCGCCATGTGTCACGCCCGACAAGGCAGACCCCATACGGTCTAGCAGCGACGGCATGTCTGAGGCATTGCTGCTGATGGATTGATCAAGCATTGCACGGTCATCGCCCGCCAAATCCCCGACCTCCAACAAGCCATCCACAAACATGCGAAGGCCAAGCTGTGTCGGCACACGTCCTGCACTGACATGCGGGCTGTTAAGAAGACCCAGATATTCCAGATCTTGCATCACATTGCGAATGGTCGCCGCACTTACCTGTTCGGACAGTGTCCGTGTCAGGCTGCGTGATCCTACGGGATCGCCGGTTTCAAGGTATCCTTCGACAACCCGGCGAAACACTTCCCGCGAGCGATCGTTCAATTCCTCAATTTTTGGCGCGTCATCCGTCATTTTGGCCCTGCTGTCACACGAGGGGTCATTAAAACCCACCGTGCGCAGAGGTCAATCGGGGTTGGCATTGGGCAGCGCGCCGCGTATCGGTACCGCAACCATCAGATAGGAGTTTGCCATGCGTCCCTCAGGCCGTCAGCTTGACGAAATGCGCGCTGTTTCGATCGAAACAGATGTCACCCGCCACGCCGAAGGATCGTGCCTGATCAAGATGGGCGACACGCATGTGCTGTGCACCGCATCAGTGGACGAAAAGGTGCCGCCCTTCATGCGCAATTCTGGCTTGGGCTGGGTCACGGCGGAATACGGGATGCTGCCTCGTGCCACGCACACCCGGATGCGGCGCGAAGCCAAGAACGGACAGAGCGGCCGGACACAAGAAATTCAGCGGCTCATAGGTCGCTCGCTGCGGGCGGGGGTTGATCGCGTCGCTCTCGGCGAGCGTCAGATCACGGTGGATTGCGATGTGATCCAGGCCGATGGCGGCACGCGCTGCGCCTCCATCACGGGCGGTTGGGTCGCGCTGAAGCTTGCCGTCAACAAACTGATCAAAGCAGGCGATGTCCTGAGCGATCCCCTGATCAATCCGGTCTCGGCGATTTCATGTGGCATCTATGCAGGCCAGCCTGTGCTGGATTTGGATTATCCTGAAGACAGCGACGCTGGCGTTGATGGAAATTTCGTGATGACCGGCGGCCAGATGATCGAAATTCAAATGTCCGCAGAGGGGGCGACCTTCAGTCGGGCGCAAATGGATCAATTGGTCGACTTGGCGGAAAAAGGTGCGGCTGAGTTAACAGCTGCCCAACTGGCTGCGGTCAGCTGAGATGCGGCGGTTCGAGGGCAAAGACCTGCTGGTGGCCACGCATAACACTGGCAAGCTCGAAGAAATTGCGGTGTTGCTTAAGCCCTTCGGCATTGCCGTCACCTCGAACGCTGATCACGGCTTGCCCGAGCCTGACGAAACCGAAACCACCTTTGTCGGCAATGCCCGGATTAAGGCGCATGCTGCCGCCAAGGCCACAGGCCTGCCCGCCCTTGCCGATGACAGTGGGATCGAGGTGGAAGCGTTGGGCAATGCCCCGGGCGTGTACACCGCCGATTGGGCAGAGACGCCGCAAGGCCGGGACTTTGAGATGGCGATGACACGCGTTTGGACCGAGCTTGAGGCCATCGCCGCCCCTGCCCCGCGCCGCGCGCGCTTTTGCTCGACACTTGTTCTTGCCTGGCCCGATGGACACGACGAAGTCTTTGAAGGTGTGGTAAAAGGCGAGCTGACCTGGCCCATGCGCGGCACCAATGGGCACGGGTACGATCCGATGTTTGTACCCGAAGGCTACGCCGAAACCTTTGGCGAAATGGATCGCTGGGAAAAGAACAAAATCAGCCACCGCGCCGATGCCTTTGCCAAACTTGTCGCAGGCTGCTTTGCCTGACTTGGCAGATCCTTCGACCCTCGGCCTCTACGTGCATTGGCCCTTTTGTCAGGCCAAATGCCCCTATTGCGATTTCAACAGCCATGTCATGGCAAACGTGGATCAGAAGCGCTGGGCTTTGGCCCTCTCCCATGAAATCAAGCGCGTCGGGGCTTTGACACAGGATCGCACGCTGACCTCCATTTTCTTTGGCGGCGGCACCCCCAGCCTGATGGACCCGGAAACCGTCGAAGCAGTGCTCGTTGCCGCACATGAAACGTGGCGATGGGCGAATTCGATCGAGATCACGCTCGAGGCCAATCCCACCAGCATCGAAGCTAACCGGTTTCGGGGCTACCGCACCGCTGGCGTCAATCGCGTGTCCATGGGATTTCAGGCGATGAACGATGACGACCTGAAACGTCTGGGCCGCCTGCATTCCGCCCAAGAAGCGATGGCCGCGTTAGAGGTCGCGCGATCAACATTCAACCGGGTCAGCTTTGACCTCATCTACGCTCGGCAGGATCAAACGCTGCCCGCCTGGCGCGATGAATTAACCCGCGCACTGGAGACGGGTGTTGATCACCTCTCTCTTTACCAATTGACGATTGAGGACGGCACAGCTTTTGGCGATCGGTTGGCCAAAGGTGGGCTGAAAGGGTTGCCGGACGAAGATCGTGCGGCAGACATGTGGGATTTGACACAAGAGCTGACCGAGGCACGCGGGATGCCTGGGTATGAGATTTCAAATCACGCCCGACCAGACGCCGAATCCCGGCACAATCTTCTCTATTGGCAAGGAGGCGATTATGCTGGCGTTGGCCCGGGCGCGCACGGTCGCCTGACGCGTGATGGCATGCGAGTGGCGACGGAATGCGTAAAACAACCAGGTCTCTGGCTTGCTGCTGCCGAGCAAGCTGAGAGCGCGACAACACAGTTAACCGCTCTTTCCGCGAAAGAGGTTTTCGAAGAGCGGCTGATGATGGGCCTACGGTTGCGCGATGGTGTCGATCTTGGGTCTAGCGCTCTTGAAAACACGTCTTTGTGTAATAATATCAAACTGTTAGTGGATTTTGGACTGGTCGCGTTGACGGGAACACAGCTTCGGGCCACCGATCAAGGGCGGCCCGTGCTGAACTCTGTCCTGCGGCAGTTGCTTGCAGATTAATTGCCCGCCAAAAGGCGCAGCAGATCATCAAGCTGATCAAGATCGCGGTAGCTGACCGAAAGCTTACCACCTTCGCCGTTCGGATTGTGATCTATCGCCACTTTCATTTTCAGCGTTGCCGTAAGCTCGGCTTCGATTTGCTGCGTATCCGCGTCTTTCTGCGCGGCAGGTCGTTTGCTGTTTTTGGCCGATGTGTCAGACGTTCCTTGTTTTACAAGACGTTCTGTCTCTCTCACCGACAGCTTCTTTTGGACAATTTGCCGCGCAAGCTCAGATGCATTTGGGTGGCCAATCAATGCGCGCGCGTGACCAGCGGTCAGGCTTTGCGTCACCAACATCGCCTGGACATCCTCGGGCAGTGATAACAGACGCAGACTGTTAGCGATGTGGCTCCGGCTCTTGCTCAACGCGGAGGCCAACTGTTCTTGCGTATGGCCAAACCGCTCCATCAACTGCTTGTACCCAGCCGCTTCATCAACAGAGTTCAGGTCTGAGCGCTGGATGTTTTCGATGATGGCGACTTCGAGCATTTCTGTGTCATCGTAGTCGCGCACCAGCGCCGGAACCTCATGCAGCTGCGCGATCTGGGCCGCACGCCAGCGGCGCTCTCCCGCGACAATCTGGTACCGACCAGAGGCCGATGGATCACGCCTCACAATCAGTGGCTGGATGATGCCCTTCTCACGGATGGAGGCGGCAAGATCCTGTAGCGCCTCATCATCAAAGTGACGACGGGGCTGATCCGGGTTCGGATGCACCTGCTCAATCGGGATATGCTGATCCGGCCTGCGCGGGGCGCTGGACGATGCTGCATCGGCCCCTACGTCCGCCATGAGCGCTGACAAGCCGCGCCCGAGGCCTCTGTTCCGTGTTGGTTTGTCTGCCATTTGCCCCCGTCCCCGTATTTATGGCGCTTCTCGCGCAATCAATTCCGCTGCCAAATCTCGGTATGCAGCGCTGCCGGTTGATGTCGTGTCATAGTCCAAGACCGATTGTGCAAAAGACGGCGCCTCGCTCAATCGGACGTTTCGTGGCACGACAGTCTTAAAGACCAACGACCCGAGATTGTCCCGTGCATCCTTTTCGACCTGTTGAGACAAGTTGTTTCGCTTGTCATACATTGTCAGAACCACGCCCTCGATCCGCAGGTCCGGATTTGCTGTATCTCGGACATCTCGCAAGCTGAGCATCAGTTGCGACAAGCCTTCAAGCGCGAAGAACTCACTTTGGAGCGGGACAATGATGGAATGTGCGGCAACCATAGCATTCACCGTCAATATATTGAGAGATGGCGGGCAATCAATCAATATGTAGTCGATTTTGAGCTCATCCATCGCCAGATCACGCAGGGCGTCGTGCAGCAGGAAGCTTCTCTTTTCATTTGAAATCAGCTCCACATCTGCCGAACTCAGATCTGTCGTAGCAGGAATAATCAATAGATTATCCACATCGGTGGATTGCGCGGCATCCAACCCCGCAACATCCCCCAACAGAAAGTCATACGTCGTAACTGACCGATCCTCTGGCAAAAGACCCAGCCCGGTGGATGCGTTCCCCTGAGGGTCGAGGTCGATGAGAAGGACACGCTTGCCCGCCTCGGCCAATGACGCTCCAAGATTGATTGTGGTCGTCGTCTTGCCCACGCCACCCTTCTGGTTCGCGATAGCAATGATCTTGCTTTTGTGACGGCGCAACAGGTCAGGCATTCTTGATCTCACTCACGCGCAGTATCCTTGAAGCTTGGTGTGTTTGGCTTTGTAAAACTTCACAGTCAAATGTCCACGCCTGACGTGCGTCTTCCACCTCTTGTTCAAAATCGCGTCCTTTCGCCAGCAGGGCGTATCCATTTGGGGCGAGGTGACGATCCACAAAACCCAAAAGCTTTGGCAGCGGAGCGAGCGCTCTTGCTGTTATAAGATCGGCTTGTTGTGGTTCGAGGTTTTCAATGCGGCTGCAAAGTACTTTACACCCCAGCTCTAAATTTCGACTCACAGTGCGAAGAAAAGCAGCCTTGCGCTGATCGCTTTCCACAAGGTGGACCTGCAAATCCCTTCGGGAGATCGCGATCACGAGTCCTGGAAAGCCACCGCCTGAACCAATATCGAGGATTTTCCTTGTATCCGGTGCGATGTGGGACATGAACTGGAGGCTATCCGCAAAGTGCCGGTTCCAAATATCCACCTCTGTGCTTTTGGAAATCAGATTAATCTTGGGATTCCATTGTTTTATCAAGGATTCATACGCAGCAAGGCGATCCAATGTTTCACGTGAAACATTGCTCATGCGGGGATCATCGGCGATCATTTAGCCCTCATGCGTCGGGCCGGGCCCTTTTTGACCGCCGCAGAAACAAGAAGGAGCGCAGATGGCGTCATGCCATCAATCTTCGCCGCATGCCCGATTGTGGAGGGCCGAGTGGCGGTCAGCTTTTTGCTTAGTTCCGCGCTCAGACCTGCTATGGCTGAATAGTCCAAATCCTTTGGAATCGCCTGCCCTTCATTCTTTTCCAAAGCCGCTACTTCTGCCCGCTGCCGCTGAATATAAATTTCGTACTGGGCGTCATTCTTGATCTGGGCTTTGATATCCGCAGAAATCTCGGAGAGCCTTGGTATATGATCTTCAAGGTGCTCGAAACCAACGTCGGTCAGCTGTAACGCTTCAAGCGCAGTTCGGCTTGGTTTGTCCGCATTGATCTTGATGCCCTTGTCTGCAAGCTGGCGTGCTGAGACGACTTCCGAACCCAGAATGTCTTTTGCCTGAGCCAGCTGTTCAAGCTTCATTGCGTGTTTGAGCCACCGTTCTTCACCAACACACCCAAGGTCTCGACCAAACGTCGTCAACCTCTGGTCCGCATTGTCGGCGCGCAGAGCAAGACGAAATTCAGCGCGTGACGTGAACATCCGGTACGGCTCAAGGACACCTCGCGTCACCAGATCATCAATCATGACACCAATGTATGACGTGGTTCGGCTGAAATGAACGGGCGCCTCACCGCGCACCTTTTGAAGTGCGTTCATTCCGGCAACCAGGCCCTGAGCTGCCGCTTCCTCATATCCGGTCGTTCCGTTGATCTGCCCGGCAAGGAATAGCCCATCAATACCTTTGAGCTCCAATGTAAAATCCAGTGATCTTGGATCTACGTAGTCATACTCAATCGCATATCCAGGCTGAAGAATCTGCGCACTCTCTAAGCCCACAATTGAAGCGACATAAGCCTTCTGAACATCCAAAGGCAAGGACGTCGAAATGCCATTCGGGTAGACGGTGTCATCATTCAGGCCTTCTGGCTCAAGAAAAATCTGATGCGACGTCTTTTCGGCGAAGCGAACGATCTTGTCCTCAATGGACGGGCAATACCGCGGCCCCACCCCATCAATATGTCCACCGTACATTGCTGATTTAGCGAGATTTCTCTCAATGATGTCGTGCGTCTGTTCATTTGTATGCGTGATACCGCAGTGGATCTGTGGTGCCTCTGGCGAACCAGACAGAAAGGAAAAGAGCGTCGGATCATCATCCCCCGCCTGCATCTCAAGCGCGTCCCAGTTGATAGATTTGCTGGACAGGCGCGGCGGTGTACCCGTCTTGAGGCGGCCAAATTCCACGCCTGTGGATGTCAGGCGCTGCGCCAAGGCGATGCTTGGACGCGCACCCATCCGGCCCGCTGATGTCTTTTGGTCTCCGATGTGGATCACGCCATTCAAAAAAGTTCCCGTGGTGAGCACCACGCTCCCTGCGGAAAGGCTCTGGCCGTCTGCAAGAAGAACGCCTGACACCACACCCGCCGAGGTAATCAGGTCGACAACCTCCCCTTCAAGGATTTCAACACGCTCAAGATTTTGAAACTCGGCTTGCATCGCTTTCTTGTAGCGCTGCCTGTCTGCTTGCGCGCGCGGGCCTTGAACCGCAGGACCTTTCGTGCGGTTTAGAAGGCGAAATTGAATACCGGCATAATCTGCCACCCGCCCCATAATTCCATCCAGCGCATCAATCTCACGCACAAGATGGCCCTTGCCAAGACCGCCGATGGCCGGATTACACGACATGACCCCAAGATCGCTTGCGTTCAGTGTGACAAGTGCAACGGTGCCACCCATGCGCTGAACCACATGGGCCGCTTCGACGCCGGCATGACCAGCCCCAACGACAATGACATCAAAATGTTTCACGTGAAACACTCCTACTTTCCGATGCAGAAACTGGAGAAGATCTCACCGAGCAGGTCCTCCACATCGATATGCCCAACAAGCGCGCTGAGCGACCGAATAGCTGAACGGCAGTGCTCCGCCAGAACATCCGCATCTTCGATGCTCCGATCAAGCTTCTGAAGCGCCTCCTCTATCGCATCTATTGCTCGATGCATAGCCTCGCGATGACGATAGCGGCTCGCAGTGCTTACAGTCGCAGCTTTCCGCTTTAGCCGGTCCGTGATCTCACTGATCAACCATTCAAGTCCTGCCCCGGTCTTGGTGGATATACCGTCATGAGTCCCGGAGATATCCACTTTGGAGCGGACCAGTATATCGGACACCCCGGCAGGTACATCAAATGTCCCAGTCTCGGACATATGAATGCGCAGGTCAGCTGCTTCGGCGCGCTTCTTTCCCCGCGCGATGCCCAAACCTTCTATCTCGTCGGTTGTGTCCCGAAGGCCAGCCGTGTCGAGGAATGTCACTGCAAATCCGCCGATATCCAGATGAACTTCGATAACGTCTCTGGTTGTCCCCTCAATGTCAGAGGTGATAGCCGCTTCTCTCTTTGCTAGTGCGTTGATAAGGCTTGATTTTCCTGAATTCGTCGGTCCGACAATCGCCACTTCAAATCCGCTCCTGATGCGTTCTGCAACCGCAGCGCCCGCCGCTTCGCGCTTCAGGTCTGTCAGTACGCCGGCAAGCAGCTGGCCAACTTCTGGCGTAACGTCGGTTGGTACCTCTTCATCCGCAAAGTCGATGGTTGCTTCAATCAAAGCCGCAGCTCTCAACAGGTCGCGACGCCACCGGTCCACAAGCGCTCCGAGGTCGCCTGCAAACACGCGCATCGCCTGGACACGCTGTGCTTCGGTTTCCGCATCAATAAGATCCGCAAGGCCCTCAACTTGGGTCAGATCCAACCGCCCGTTTTCAAAGGCGCGCTGTGTGAACTCACCCGCTTCTGCGTGCCTTAGTCCTTCGATCTCAGCAAGAGACCGCAGCACCGCATCCGCGATGGCGATACTGCCATGAAGGTGCAACTCAACAGTCTCGTCGCCAGTAAAACTCTGATCTTCCGCGAAATGAAGCACCAGCGCTCGGTCAAGCACGTCTCCCTTCGTGCTTCGAACCTTACGCAGGGCACGCCCGTTCACGGGAAACGAACCACAAAGTCTTTCACCTGCAGCGCGCGCGCCAGGGCCAGAAATTCTAACAATGGAAACACCGGCGCGGCCTTGGGCCGACGCCAGCGCAAAAATCGTCTGTTTCATGTCAAGCCTTTGTAAATAAACAAAAACTTAGGTGTTCATGGAATCAAAGAAGTCTGAGTTGGTTTTCGTCTGCTTCAACTTCCCAATCAGGAATTCAATTGCATCCGTGGTTCCCATTGGATTCAGAATACGCCGCAGAACATAGGTCTTGGCCAGATCGCCCTTATCGACCAGCAGCTCTTCTTTCCGCGTTCCCGACTTCAGAATATCCATCGCTGGGAACACGCGCTTATCAGCAACCTTCCGGTCGAGCACGATCTCGCTGTTACCCGTTCCCTTGAACTCTTCAAAGATGACTTCGTCCATCCGGCTGCCGGTGTCGATCAGGGCCGTGGCGATAATCGTCAGAGAACCGCCCTCCTCGATGTTCCGCGCGGCACCAAAGAAGCGCTTGGGCCGTTGCAACGCATTCGCATCCACACCACCGGTCAAAACCTTGCCTGAGGACGGCACAACAGTGTTGAACGCACGGCCCAGTCGCGTGATCGAATCGAGCAGGATCACCACATCCCGCTTATGCTCAACCAGACGTTTCGCTTTCTCGATCACCATCTCAGAGACGGCAACGTGACGTGTCGCAGGCTCATCAAATGTTGAAGAGACAACCTCGCCTTTGACAGACCGCTGCATGTCCGTCACTTCTTCTGGACGTTCATCGATGAGCAAAACGATCAGATAACATTCGGGATGGTTTTGTTCGATCGAGTTGGCGATGTTTTGCAGCAGAACCGTTTTACCAGTCCGCGGCGGTGCCACGATCAAAGATCGCTGGCCCTTGCCAATTGGCGAGACCAGATCGATGATCCGTGCAGAGCGATCCTTGACAGTCGGATCCGAGATTTCCATCGTCAGACGCTCTTCCGGATAGAGCGGTGTCAGGTTGTCAAACGCCACCTTGTGACGCGCCTTTTCAGGATCTTCAAAGTTGATGCTTTCGACATTGACCAGCGCAAAGTACCGCTCGTTGTCGTTCGGCTCTTTGATCACACCCTGAACCGTATCGCCCGTCCGCAAAGCATGTTTCCGGATCATCTCTGGCGAGACGTAAATATCATCGGGGCCCGGCAAGTAGTTTGCTTCTGGAGAGCGCAGGAAACCAAAACCATCCTGAACCACTTCAAGAACACCATCCCCACCAATGACCCATTCTTCGTCAGCCCGCTCTCGCAGGATGGCGAACATCATATCGCCCTTGCGCATGGTGGAGGCATTTTCAATCTCGAGCTCTTCGGCCATGGACAACAAGTCCTTGGGGCTCTGAGATTTCAGGTCAGACAGGTTCAAGCGATCGCGCGTCAAAGCACTCTCCTTCGCAGGCGTCAAAACGGACAGGCCGTTCGTTCAATGTATCAATAGAAATGTCGGTGATCCCGGACGGGCCAACGAAAGAAGGCTTAGGCGATCCCACCGATGCTGTCAACGATCGGTCAGAACGGCCGGACAATCACCATGACGACGATGACAAGCATCAGAACGGTTGGAACCTCATTGGCCAATCGATAGGCGCGCCCTGTTCGCGTGTTTTGACCGGCATCAAATTCCTTGCGCACCTTGGATAGCCACCCGTGCATCCCGGTCATCGCAATGACACAGGCCAACTTGATCCAAGACCACGCCGATCCAAAATCAAATGCTCCCATCCCGATCAACAAGAGCCCGGCAACCCATGTCACAATCATCGCCGGGTTCATGATCACACGAAGAAGCTTTTCCTCCATCACTTTCAGCGTTTGATCCAGTTCTCCACCCGCCTTTGCGCGTTCAGCGTGATAGACAAACAGCCTTGGCAGATAGAACATGCCAGCCATCCACGAGATGACGGCTGCAATATGCAGAGCTTTGATCCAAGGGTAGAAGGGCATGAGCCAGGTCATGGGAGGCCTTTCAAATGAACGGCTCTCTTTCTCTAATATATTATATTAAAAGAAAAGATGATGTTTATGTAGGACCGTGGATAACTACGCCTGACCTCTTTGTCCTCAGAGTTTTCCACAAGACGGAAGCAAAAGTTTTTGGGTAAACCAATATCTTACGTCACAATAACCCATTGAAATATATAGAATAAGATAGAGATTTAAAATTCAGATCAAATCTGTTTCAGCTTGACAGAAGGCTCTAGAGGAGAGTCGTGCACAGGCTGAGTTATCCTTGTCCCCATGGGATAGTCTGTGCAATTCACCAAGAGTTTTATCTAAGTTATACGGTGAAAGATGGGGGCCATACTTTTCCCCATAGTCATCCCACAGATCATCCGCCGCATTACCCTCAGAGTTCTCCACATGACCCAGCCCATCATTCTGGCCTCAGGCTCCTCAATCCGCGCAACTCTGCTCCGCAATGCAGGCCTCAGCTTTGAGGTTGCTGTGCCCAAAGTCGATGAGGACAGCCTTAAGGCATCTCTCCTCGCCGAAGCGGCAACACCGCGAGATATAGCAGATGCCCTGGCAGAGATGAAATGTCAGAAGATCGCGGCCAAGACCCCGGGGCATCTTGTTATCGGCTGCGATCAGGTCCTTGATCTGAATGGCACCTTGTTGTCGAAACCCAAAACCACTGAAGACGCGCATCATCAACTCCGCGCTTTGATGGGGCAAACGCACAAGCTTCTGTCAGCGATTGTTGTCTATGTTGATGCACGTCCCGTCTGGCGGCATGTTGGCGTGGCAAAACTCACCATGCACGAGATGTCAGAGGCTTGGTTGGCCGACTATATTGATCGCAATTGGGACAGCATTCGTCATAGCGTCGGCAGCTACAAACTCGAGGAGGAGGGGGTGAGACTCTTTTCTCGCATTGAGGGTGATTACTTCACGATTCTTGGACTGCCGCTGCTCGAGCTCTTGTCATATCTGACGCGACGCGGGACATTACCATCATGACACAGGATTTCATTCCCATGGCGGGTGTTCTTGGAAACGCGGTCGCGCATTCCAAGTCGCCAAAGCTCCACCGCCATTGGCTGCAAAGGTACAATCTTCGTGGTGACTATGTTCCGCTGCATGTAAACGAAGCAGATTTTTCGCAAGTTGTCCGGACATTGCCAAAAATGGGGTTTGTTGGGGCGAATGTGACCATTCCGCACAAGATCGCCGCCTTGGAAGTGGCTGATCAGGTGAGTGACCGGGCTATTCTGATTGGCGCTGCCAACACGCTCATCTTTCGCGGTGATGGATCGATTTACGCCGACAATACCGATGGTTATGGATTTCTGGCAAACCTGAGACAAGGCGCGCCCGGTTGGGCGGCGTCGGACGGCCCGTGCGCTGTCTTTGGAGCAGGCGGCGCGGCGCGGGCTGTGATTTCCTCGCTCCTCGAGAGTGGGGCCGAGAAGATCTATTTGTCCAACAGAACCCGACCAAAGGCAGAGGCCCTAAAATCCGACTTTGGGTCGCGAGTTCAGATCATTGAATGGGTGCAAGCTGGCAATATGGTGGAAGACGCGGCTTTGGTCGTGAACACGACATCGCTGGGCATGGTGGGGGCCGCCGAATTCCGTGTCCCGCTTGATGGGCTGCGGCGCGGCACAGTTGTGACGGACCTTGTCTACAACCCGTTGCGCACGCCATTGTTGCAACAGGCAGATCAGGCAGGCTGCATAACGGTGGATGGTCTTGGCATGCTCTTGCATCAGGGTGTCCCGGGGTTCGAACGCTGGTTTGGCGTTCGGCCAGAGGTGGATGATGCCCTGCGCGCGGCGATCTTAGGATGACGTTCAGGCTTGGGCTGACCGGATCAATCGGTATGGGCAAATCCACAACGGCTGAGATGTTTCGGGCCGAGGGCATTCCGGTTTGGGATGCGGATGCTGCTGTCCACCGGCTGTATCAAGCCGGTGGTGCTGCGGTGGAGCCCATCCAGCAACTTGCGCCATCCGCAGTTACCGAGGGTGCTGTCGATCGCGACGAGTTGAAGGCTTTGTTGTCGGATAATCCAGAACTGATCAAAGAGCTGGAAGCCATCGTGCATCCCCTCGTCGCTCAGGACCGAACGCGATTTGCGGACGCGTCTGATGCAGAAATCACTGTTTTTGACGTCCCGCTCTTGTTCGAGACGGGGTCTGAGGCATGGTTTGACGCGGTCTGTGTCGTCACTACCTCCGCCCAAGAGCAGAGCCGTCGCGTTCTGGCGCGGCCCGGCATGACCCAAGAGCACTTTGACTTTGTCCTCTCGCGCCAGATGCCCGATAAGAAGAAACGACAAAAGGCGGATTTTATCATTCGCAGTGACACGCGTGAAACGGCGCAACAGGACGTTGTTTCCACGCTTGATACCATTCGGCAGGGGTTAACCGATGCGTGAGATCGTACTCGACACCGAAACCACCGGGTTCGAACCGTCCGAAGGGGATCGGATCGTCGAGATTGGGGCTGTGGAGCTCTACAATCATGTGGCAACTGGCAAGACCTATCACCAGTACATCAATCCAATGCGCGCCATGCCGCAGGAGGCCTTTGAAGTTCATGGGCTGGGTGATGATTTTCTGCGTGATAAGCCCGTGTTCGCCGATATTGCACAGGAGTTCGTGGATTTTGTTGGGGACGCGCGGCTCGTCATCCATAACGCCGCCTTCGATATGAAGTTTCTCAACGCCGAGCTTGGGTGGGTCAATCGCCCGCTTTTGCCGATGGATCAGGCGCTCGATACTCTGGCCATCGCGCGCAAGAAGTTTCCCGGCTCGCCTGCGTCGCTGGATGCGCTGTGCCGACGATTTGGCATCGACAATTCATCGCGCACATTGCACGGCGCATTGCTCGACAGTGAAATTCTGGCTGAAGTGTATCTGGAGCTGATCGGGGGTCGGCAACCCGATCTCGTTCTGGCGCAAGGGTCTCAGTCGTCGTCGCAATCGTCGGGGGAGGGGGATGCGTGGCGGCCTCTGCCACGGCAACGCGCCTTGCCGTCACGACTTACAGAGGAAGAGGCCGCCGCCCACGCGAGCTTTGTCGCTGGATTGGCAGACGGCGGCCTTTGGCCCAAAACTTAGGCGTCGGGCTTTGCAGCACCGGCCGCTTTGTTGGCCTCAACCCGGCGCGCAAGTTCATTGCGATAGAGCGCCATGAAATCGATGGTCTCAAGGTTGAGCGGTGGGAAGCCACCATCACGCGTGACGTCTGAAACAATCCGACGCACAAACGGGAATGTCAGACGTGGACATTCGATCAGCAGGTATGGGTGCATCTGCTCATCCGGAATGCCGCTGATTTCAAAAACACCAGCATATTCCAACTCTAGCAGGAACAATGTCTGATCGCTGCCCTTCGCTTTGGAGGTGATGTTGAGTTTGGTGATCACCTCAAACTGGCCCTCCGTCGGACGTTTGCGCGCATCAAGGTTTACCTGCACCGCAATCTCGGGCTGGAGATCGCCGGTATGGCCTTTTTGTGCGAGCACGTTTTCGAATGACATGTCCCGAATGTACTGCGCCAATACCCGCTGTTTGACTTTGGATGGGTCAAGCGCAGCAGCCGCGCCGTTTTGTGGTGTTTCGTCGGCCATGAGGCCCTCCGCTAAATGAATATCGCGGCAGGTGTATCAGGCTGGTGTCGTGGTCTCAATGGCTGCTTAGTGCCGCGTCCATCCTGATGGACCTTGATCCCCGCGCGGCTGCTCGCTGATATCCTCAAATTCACCGTCGATGACGCGGTCCCCATGGGGATTGCGCGTTGGCTCTTGCATGCCGCCCATATCAAAGGTCTGAATTTTGACCTTCGATTTCACATATCGGAACACCGCTCCTCTGACCGCTGGGATGAGAAGGGAAAAACCGAAGGCGTCGGTCAGAAAGCCGGGCGTCAACAACAGCGCGCCCGAGAACAGGATCATCGCTCCATGGGCGAGGGGTTCTGTCGGATCGGTCAGATTTGAAAGTGAGGAGCGCACCGCCAGCAATGTTCGGGCCCCTTGGCTGCGCACCAGGATCGTCCCGGCAATCGCCGTCAGGACGACGATCAGGAGCGTAGGCCATAGGGTAAGCCACCCGCCAATTTGGATAAACAGCGCGATTTCAATCAGCGGTATCGCGATAAACGCAATCAAGAGCCACATGCAGCAATCCTCAGCTTTCATGTTCACTGGCGCACAGAGTGGACTTGCGCGCCCCTGCACCCTACATAAGGCATTGCAGCCGGGATGCTATGGCTGGCGTTAACAAGAGGCGGTCATGAACTCACCAATTATTCAGCTTTTGGTTCTTGCGGGCATCGCGATCTTTTTGATCCTGCGGTTGCGCAACGTCCTGGGAACACGGGAGGGTTTCGAGAAACCCTCTGTCCCTCGTCAGGACGAAAGCGCCCGGCGCGCACGTGCCGAATTTGAGGTGATCGAGGGGGGTCCGGATCGCGATATCATCGACAATGTGCCCGAAGGCAGCGCATCCGCCGAAGCCTTGGCCGCGATGAAGGGTGCAGACCCGTCGTTCATGGTCGGCGACTTTTTGCAAGGCGCCCGTGGTGCCTATGAGATGATCCTCATGGCCTTTGAAAAAGGGGAGCTGTCAACGATCCAGCCGTTCATCTCAGAAGAGGTGTATGAGGCGTTCGCATCTGTCGTCGAAGACCGCGCCGAAAAGGGCCTGACCGTTGAGGCAACGTTCGTCGGTGTGAGCAATCTAGAGCTGAAGGACGCAACCTTTGACCGTGACACCGGCGAAGCTGAACTGACGGTGAAATTCACAGGCGAGCTGACCTCTGCCGTGCGTGATCGTGCGGGCGAAATTATTGAAGGCAGCACCACCGCCGTGAAACGTCAGAAAGATGTCTGGTCGTTTGAGCGCAAAATGGGCACGGACGATCCGAACTGGATTCTTGTTGCCACGAGTGAATGACCCGGCTCCTCCGCTGGGTAGCCGCCGCCTTGCTTGCCAGCCCAACACTGGCCATGGCTGAGCGCACGATCACAACACTTGAGTTTTCTCAGTTGAACGGCTGGGAAGAGGACAATCACCAAGACGCGCTGAACGTGTTTCTGGACACCTGTCGCGACTTGCGTGATCCGGAGTGGTCAACCCTGTGCACCATGGCCGGGTCTGTTCAGGATGCGAAATCGTTTTTTGAAGTCTTCTTTACGCCTGTCTTGATCGAAGATGGCGAGGACATGCTTTTTACCGGCTATTTTGAACCCGAACTTTCGGGCTCGCGGTTTCGGTACGGCCCCTATCAATATCCAATCTACAGCGTTCCCGACGCACTGCCCCGATCGGGGCCTTGGCTCACCCGGCGCGAAATTGACGAGGGTGCATTGGAAGGGCAGGGGCTCGAGCTGGCATGGCTGCGCGATCCTGTAGATCTCTTCTTTCTGCAAGTGCAGGGATCGGGCCGCATTATCCTGCCCAACGGCGATTTGATGCGCGTGGGCTATGGTGCGGCGAACCGCCAGCCGTATTCGTCCATCGGTCTGGCGCTCGTGCGGCGCGGCGCTTTTGAGCGGCATGAAGTTTCGGCACAGGTCATCCGGCAATGGGTGCGTGACAATCCCGAAGAGGGTCGCGAGCTGTTGTGGGTCAACCGCAGCTACGTCTTCTTTCGCGAGGTGTCTGAGGTGCCAGCAGACCGCGGGCCGTTGGGGGCGATGAACCGCTCGATTACGACAATGCGCTCCATCGCCGTGGATCCGCGATATGTGACACTTGGTGGCCCGGTCTGGATCGAGAAAGAGGGGGAATCCCCGCTCAATCGCTTGATGATTGCCCAAGACACGGGGTCGGCGATCAAAGGCGCGCAGCGGGCTGACATCTTCTTTGGCACAGGGGAACAGGCCGGGCTCGACGCGGGGCGCATTCGGGACGGTGGGCGTATGGTTGTTCTTTTGCCGATCCAGTTGGCACATGATCTGACGGCTGACCGCTTTGCACGATTGGATGATTGAGGATGCGGCGGCCGCGACATCTTTCGCCGGACGAGCGTGCGCTATGGGACCATGTGGTCCGGCAGGCCGATCCGCTTGAGAGTAATGCGCCTCCTCTGCCTGATCCCGCAGCAGAAGAGACCCTGCCAGCCAAACCGAAGCAGCAGATCAATCCGCTGCCCAGCTTCCGCGTTGGGCAAGTCGTTGATCATAAACGCGACAACGATCTTTTGCCGGCCTTGGGCGAACAGCTCCGCAAAGCGCCGATCTCTATGGATGCCAAAGCCCACGGCAAGTTGAAACGCGGCAAGCTGCGCCCTGAGGCGCGGATCGATCTGCACGGCATGACGGTGGCCGAGGCGCATCCGACGTTGCGCAGCTTTGTCCTGTCAGAGCATGCTGCCGGATCACGTTTGATCCTAGTGATCACCGGCAAAGGCAAACTGCGGGACGAACTCGCGCCCATGCCAGTGCGCAAAGGTGTCTTGCGCCATCAGGTGCCGCAATGGCTGGCCTTGCCGCCGTTGCGGCAGGTCGTCCTCCAAGTCACGCCCGCCAATATTCGCCATGGCGGGGACGGGGCCTACTACGTCTATCTACGGCGCAGCCGCTGACATACTCTTGACCTTGATCGTCACCCAAAAGAGGGCGAGTGCGGCCAGCGCGAAGGTTACGGCGTAGATCAACTGCTGCACCTCAAATCCGACGCCTGCATCAATGAGCATGCCAGACAGTCCAGGCCCGATCGCAGAGCCCAGCACCATCACCGCCGCCGCTGCCGATTTGATCGCCCCAATGTGCCGGGTGCCATAGAACTCTGACCAGCACGCCGCGATCAGCGTCGCTTGCCCGCCGCCTGTGATGCCCATCAGGATAACGGCGATGGCCGTCCACGCCAGCCCGGGGGCGTACCAGTTCAGGACAAAACCGAGGGTATATGGGATAAGGTAGAACGGCAGCAACCGCAGCACGCCAAAGCGATCAATCGCCCAACCGAATGCGACCGTTGAGAGCGCAAGGGCCATGGTGCCCAGCGGAAAGACAGCCACCAGAGCCAAATGCTCCCATCCCTTGATCTCGGCAAAGTGCACCTGATGGAACCAAAAGGCCGTGCCAAAGGCAGGGACAGTGATCACGGCGGGCACCATGCCCCAGAACAGCGGATGACGTAGCGCCTGCATCCGCGTCCAATGCCGCCCCTGAAGGCCCGTGGCGCTTTGCGTGTTGGCCACGTTCTGTGGTGTCCTCTCTAATCGCAACAGGCGATAGAGCACTGGCATCATGGCAAAACAGAGCACGCCAAACACCAGCCAGAGACTGCGCCAATCGACAAAGCCTTTGAGCCACACAAGGGTCAGCGGAAAGACGGCCTCACCCAACATAAAGCCGAGCGATGCCACGGCCAAAGCGCGCCCACGTGCGGCGATGAACCAGCGCGACATCGCAACGACAGAGACATGGCTGGCCATGCCCTGGCCCAGAAACCGGAGGGCGAAAATCACAAGGACGAGGAGGCTGGCGGCTGTGTTGACCGCCATCGCAAGGCAGGCCAGCCCAAGGGCGCCAATCACCATCAATCCCAGCGAACGGACCCGAAACCTGTCTGCCAATCCGCCGGCAAAGACCATGACAACCGCCGAGCTGGCGGTGCCGATCATGTACAGAACACCCCAGTCACCATTGGTGAGGCCATAGGCCTGTCGGATTTCACCGCCAAAAATAGCGATGAAAAACGTCTGACCAAAGCAGGACATGAGCGACAACAGCGCTCCTGTGGCCAGAAACGGTGCATTGGCGCGGACAAAGCTGAGGTATCCTTGTGGCGATGACATGCCGCAGGGATAACGGGTTTAAACGCAAGGAAAAGCGTTAAAGCACGTACCGCGACAGATCAGTGCTGCGGCTGAGCTCGCCTAGATGGGTTTCGACAAAGTCCGCATCAACCTTGATCTCACTCCCAGCCTTGTCAGGCGCGTTGAAACTCAGATCCTCAAACACCCGTTCGATCACGGTGTAGAGCCTGCGCGCACCGATATTTTCGACACTCTCGTTCACTTCGGCCGCGATCTTGGCGAGGGCGGAAATCCCTTCTGGCGTGAAGGTCACTGTCACGTCTTCGGTCTTCATCAAGGCGGAGTATTGCAAGGTGAGCGCGTTGTCGGTTTCCGTGAGGATGCGCACGAAGTCATCCTCTGTCAGCGCTCGCAGCTCGACCCGGATGGGCAGGCGTCCCTGAAGCTCGGGAAGAAGATCGGACGGCTTGGCCACATGGAACGCGCCCGAGGCGATAAAGAGGATGTGGTCGGTCTTGATCGGACCATGCTTGGTGCTCACCGTTGTCCCCTCGATCAGGGGGAGGAGGTCGCGCTGAACGCCTTCGCGGCTGACATCCGCGCCGCGGGCATCGGCACGGGCGCAGACTTTGTCGATCTCGTCGAGAAAGACGATGCCGTTCTGCTCAACTGCTTCAAGCGCTGCCTTTGTCACAGTTTCATCGTCCAAGAGCTTGTCCGCCTCATCCGCTATCAGCGCGTCATAACTTTGCGCGACGGTCATCTTCTTTTTAACCGTGCGGTTCATGCCCATTTTGCCGAACAGATCACCAAGGTTCATCATGCCCATGCCGCCCGGTTGGCCGGGGATTTCCATGCCGCCAAGTGGGTTCGAAGTATCGGCCAACTCAAGCTCGATCACCGTGTCGTCCAGCTCGCCTGACTTTAGTTTCTTGCGAAACATGTCGCGTGTGCTGTCCCGCGCATCTGTGCCTGCGATAGCGGTGATCACCCGCTCTTCAGCAGCGGCGTGGGCCTTGGCCTTCACATCTTCGCGCATGTGTTCGCGCGTTTCGACGATGGCAGCCTCAATCAGGTCCCGGATGATCTGCTCAACGTCGCGGCCGACATAGCCCACTTCAGTAAACTTTGTGGCCTCAACCTTAATGAACGGCGCGCGCGCAAGTTTGGCCAGACGGCGGCTGATCTCAGTCTTGCCCACGCCGGTCGGGCCGATCATCAGGATGTTCTTGGGGTACACCTCATCGCGCAGATCATCGCCTAATTGCTTGCGCCGCCAACGGTTGCGCAGGGCGACGGCGACAGCGCGCTTGGCATCCTTTTGGCCAATAATGAACCGGTCGAGTTCCGAGACGATTTCGCGGGGGGTAAGGTCAGTCATAAGTCAGGCCAATCAGTGAGCGGGTGGCAGATAAGAGCGAAGGTTGCCCAACGGGAGTACTTTCAAAATCAGAGCCCGGATACGTTCCCAGAACGACCCTAGCAAGAGCATCCCGATGCCGAGGACCAAAATCATGAAGAAGGCATTTTGGTCAGCATTGCTTTCGGACATCGTGGTGACAACCACCACCACATATCCAATTGCGGCCAGCAAGAAAGATCGACGGTCAATTGCGATGGCAACAACCGCAAACATCGCCAAGCAAACAAGCAAGATGACATTGGACCCCGTGCTGTCCGTCGAAAGAAGAGATAGAGCCACCGTGTTCACAATGGCGGGTGCTGCCACGACATGGAGCCAGAAGCCTTGCGCTGATCTGCGGGTGACGCGGTGCGGATCACTGCCGTCAAAGATCATGGCGACGGCGAAAACAGCGATGCCCAACGCGATGGTGATCCAGGCAAAAGGGCCCGAGCCAGAGAACGTAAAGACCTCTGTCACGCTTTGCGGCGTGCCCGCGCTGGTCGCCGCCGCAAGAAGCGCGGTTGCAAACAGGCCAACCGCCATGATCGCCATCGCAAACGGTACCTTGAAGCGCATCCAGTAGAGAAAGACCGCCAATACGGACAGCAGGCCCGGCAGTACAAGGCTGCTAAAATCCTCCTGAGCGACCATGAAGACCTGAGCGTAGTATTGCGTCAGTCCGAGAGTTGCCGTGGTTGCAAACATAATCGACAGTAGGATTGCTGGGCCAACCATGCGTCTGCGGCGAATGAAGTACTCAGAGGCGAGCCAGACTATTGCCGCTGTTGCCACCGCAGCGATCAGCGCATTTCGTTGCAACGAGCCAAAGGTGTCTGACAATGCCCATCCAACCACACCGGCCCAACCCGTGGTTACAATGATGAGGCCGACCATGATGAAAATCTCGTTAAAGCCACGGAACAGTTCAAACGGCTCATCCCCGGCAGCGAGGTTCTCGCGCGCGCCTTTGCGGCTGTCGGCCAGCGCCGTGAGAGACGCTGCCTGCTTTTCCGAGAGGATGCCTGCCGCGACAGAGGCGCGAAGATCAGCCTTTTCGATCATGTTCAAATCCTTTGCTGTCCAGAACCTATGGGCTGATCACGCCAAGTTGAAGGGTAGGGGCCAAATATCCAAAAATGACATCAAGTTCACTTTGGCGTGGGGCAAATAGGCGCAGACCCAATTGATCGTTAAGTTGCCTCCAACGTCGCATCAAAAGGAGGTCCTCATGGACAGACGCATGTTTCTCGCAGCCCTTGCCGCTTCTTCCGCCGCCCCAGCCTTTGCTGGCGGTCATGGCCGGTTGTTTTCCTTCCGGGGCATCAACAACCACGTCGTGACCGGCACGGCCGAGATCGTGGGCACAACAGTGCATTTGCTGGATGATTTCCGCTTTGACGGTGCGCCCGATCCCAAAATCGCGCTGGGCAATGATGGGGTCTACGATCCGGCCACGCTGAGCGGCCAACTGACCAACTTTAGCGGCGCATCTTCGTTTGAGCTGCCAGAGGGCATCAACCCCGACGACTACAACGAGGTTTGGGTCTGGTGCGAGCGCTTTAGCGTGGGTCTGGCCATCGCCTCTGCCAGCTAATTGTCAATTTTGGGCGCAGATTTCGATTTTGCGCCCAAAACCTTCCCCGCGGGGAAGGCGTTCTTTGGGGTAGGACGACGTTAACCTATCTGCTCAACAGTGAGATTTCCGTTGGTGTAGACACAAATGTCCGCCGCAATCGCCATCGCAGCGCGGGCCACTTCTTCGGCTGATTTGTCGCTGTCCATCATGGCGCGGCCGGCCGCCAAGGCGTAATTCCCGCCGGATCCAATCGCCGTCACGTCATGCTCGGGCTCCAACACATCACCGGCACCGGTAATCACCAAAAGCTCTTTGCCGTCCGAGACGATGAGCATCGCTTCCAGCTTTTGCAGGTATTTGTCGGTACGCCAATCTTTGGCCAGCTCGACGCTGGCCCGCGCGAGTTGGCCAGGTGTCGCTTCGAGTTTCTTTTCAAGCCGCTCAAGCAAGGTGAAAGCATCCGCCGTCGAGCCTGCAAAGCCGCAAATCACATCCGATCCACCGGGGGACAGCCTGCGCACTTTGCGCGCGGTGCCTTTGATCACAGTTTGGCCAAGGCTGACCTGACCATCGCCAGCGATGACGACTTTGCCGCCCTTGCGGACACCGATGATCGTGGTGCCATGCCATCCCGGAAATTCGTCTGATTTGGCCATATCGCCCCCTTTGTTTGCATCTATATGCGGCTTGACGCGCAGTGGTGCAAGGCAGAGGCAAAAACGAAAAGGGCGCCCGAAGGCGCCCCAAGAACCAAACTGCGGTGTGTTTAGATCGATTCCTTGATCCAGCCATCCAACGCCGCCTTAGGTGCCGCGCCTGTCTTGTTGGAAACAACCTCGCCGCCTTTGAACATGAACAAAGCTGGAATGCCACGAACGCCCATTTGCGCCGGGGAGTTGGGGTTTTCGTCAACGTTGACTTTGACGATCTTCACCTTGCCTTCATATTCTGCCGACAGCTCTTCGAGCGCTGGGCCGATCTGTTTGCAGGGGCCACACCATTCTGCCCAGAAGTCAACGACAACGGGGATGTCAGACTGGCGCACTTCGGCGTCAAATGTTGCATCGGTTACGGCAACTGTGGCCATGGTCTCTCTCCTAGATGGAAACTGCAAGTAGCGTTGGAGGGCGAAGCTATGCACGATATCTTGCGCCGTCAAGGGCGGCGCTGGGTCACTTCACGCCATTGAGAGCGGTGTCCAAAAGCGGCTGGGGCAGGGGCATCAATTGCTGTGTGGCGGTCCAAAGGATGGCGACAGAAACGTCCTTTCCGGGCCAAATCTGACGGAGCATGATATCGTAGGCCGCAAGCTGACGGAGCACACCCTCTGGCGTATTCTCAACGCTGTCTGGAACGACGCGGTTGGTTTTGTAATCAACCGCGAGGATCTGATTATCGCGGATCAGCAAACGGTCGATGATTCCATGCATCCGACCAAGGCCGGGTACCTCGGCCGTTAGATCCACCTCGCGCAGCGCATCCGGCGCAAAAATGTCAGCCAAATGCGGCGCGTCGATCAGGGCAAGAACGTCCGAAACAATGTCTTCGACATCCGTGAACCGCTCGTGACTTGGAAAGCCGTTAATGATGCTTTGCGCAAGGTCAGCCCGTTCACCTGCTGGGGCCTCCGGCAAGTGCTCAAGCAGAAGGTGGATGAGGGACCCGCGGGCGCGCGCCTCCTCTTCGGTCAGGTCATGCGTGATCTCGCCCGCCAGTGCCTTTGCTCCGCCAAGGTCGGACGGGTTGCGGACCGATTGCTGAACGTCAGGGGGCGCAACGATAGGGTATGTATGAAGGACCGCACCGTCATCCGTGGCGTTCGCTTGCGGGTGCAGCAAGGCCCCTTGCGTCCAATCCCCATGGCTCAGCCGTTTGCCAGCGCCAGTGGGGGTGATCAGATCAATCGTGCCAGCGTGGTCGAGCCCGTCAGAAACCATCGCATGCCAGCTGTTTTGCGCATCGCCCATTTTGCCGGCTGCACAGACGATCAGCCAATTCTCGGCCCGTGTCATGGCAACATAGAGGAGCCGATCTCGCTCGCGCTGTTGGGCCTGCACTTTTGCGGCATGGACGTCCGCGATGGCCGGCGTTCTGTCCGCTGACGCGGGGGCCCAAATGGGCAGATCATCCAAGTGATAGAGGGGGTCGTTGATCTTGATATCCCGTTTCGCCGTGTCCGGCAAAATGACGATGGGTGCCTCGAGCCCCTTGGAGCCGTGCACTGACATGACCCTGATTTGATCACTCGCACTGTCGATCTGTCGTTTGATCTCCATCTCATCGGTTTTGATCCATTCGAGAAAGCCCGTGAGGCTGGGCACATCAGATCGTTCGTATGCAAGGGCTTGTGACAGCAGCGCGTCAATCCCGTCCTCTGCCTCGCGCCCCAAGCGCGACAAGAGCTTGCGGCGTCCGTCGTGGCGGGTGAGCAGGCGATTGATCAGGTCATAGGGGCGCAAAAAGTCAGACTGGTCGCGCAGATCGTTCAGGATGTCCATCGTGGCCGGATGCGCGTCCGCCGCATTGCGCAGGGCGGTCCAGAGAAAACTGCCCTCAGGCCGATGGTGGGCGAGGGTGTAAAGCGCCTGTTCGTCCCAGCCAAAGAACGGGGATTTCAAGGCGGTGGCGAGGCTGAGGTCATCTTCGGCCAAGGCCAGAAAGCTGAGAACCGAGATGATGTCCTTGACGGCAAGCTCGGCGCCGACCTTGAGCCTGTCTGATCCCGCCACATCCAGTCCACGCGCTTTGCAGCTACGGATCAGCTCGGCAAACAGTGTCGATCGCCGTTGTACGAGGATCAGGAAATCCCCGGGCGTAATTGGCCGGTGCCCATCCCCTTGCGGCAGCGTCTCGGACGCGATCATCCGGGCAATCTCGTCAGCAATCTTGCCCGCAAGCTGCACATTGGTATCGAGGGAGGAGACCTGATCGACGGGTGCGGTCCAGTCGAAATCCTCATTCTTGTCACTTGTCTCTTCGAGCGGAGGCCAGAGATCGACCCGCCCCGGCAAGGTGTCTTTGAACGCGCGGTGCGGGGTGCTGTCCCACCCAGTTTGCCCCCGATGAGGCCCGTTGAAGACGAGGTCAACAGCCGTCAGGATCGCAGCGGATGAGCGAAAGGAATACTCAAGCTCGAGCCGGACCAGGTCTTCGTTGACCTGCGCCAGTTCTTGCCCGAAGTGATCGCGCATTTGATCAAAGCCTTCGGGGTCGGCACCCTGGAACGAGTAGATCGATTGTTTTTTGTCGCCGACAACAAAGATCGTGCGGCTGCGGTCAGGCTGCGCACCCTCTCCTGCGGAGAATTCCTGCGCGAGACTGCGGATCACGTCCCATTGCAGCGGACTGGTGTCTTGTGCTTCGTCCACGAGGATATGGTCAATGCCGCCGTCCAGCCGGAAGAGGACCCATTGTGCCACTGCCGGATCCCGCAGTAACCCCCGCGCCTTGTTGATCAGATCGTCAAAATCGAGAAGGGCGGCGGCCAGCTTTTGCTGTTCGTATTCTGCGATGAACGCGGCCGCAAAGCGGTGTAAGCTGGTAGACTTGTCCAACACAGCAAGGCCCAACCGCATAGGCCGGGCGGCTTCGACCCGCTCCATCAGATCGTTGAGGGCCTCTGACACGTCCGGATGCGCCGCGCGCGTGGCCTTAATCAGCACGCCGGTGGTCTTGGCGGCGAAAGGGGTTTTGCCGGATTGGGTGAGTAGGATTTTTTCCAAAGCAGTCAGTGCGATAAGAGATGGAAGCCGTGGCACTGAAGAGAGCTTGGCTGCGTCCTTTTGTTCGTTCGATGATCCGGCTTTGCCCAGCGTGATGGTGGCGGTGATCGTGTCGCTGTCTGATGCGGTGAAGGTCTGCTCGAGCAGCGCTTCCTCGGTTAGATCTAGCGGCAGGTCGAGGGCCGTTCGTAGCTCTGCATCTGTCGCTGGCGTGCGGAAGTGATCGGCCGATTTCAGAATGGCGAGCAAGACGTCGTCGAGCCGCTCTTCGGGGGCAAAGCGGGCAAAGTCTGAGACGATTTCGGGGTGTGCTACAGATAATGTGTCGAGGACGCCCAACCGCAAATCTTTGGCAGCTTGTTCCTCCATTTCGCGAAACTGCGGACTCACCCCGGCCTCGAGCGGGAAGCGGCGCAATAAGCTGGCGCAGAAGGAGTGGATCGTCTGGATGCGCAGGCCGCCGGGCGTCTCAATCGCACGGGCAAAGAGGGTCCGCGCGGTGTTGAGTTGCTGGACGGGGACAGGGCCGTCGAGGCCGAGGGCGTGCAGCTCGGACGTGAGGGCCGCGTCATCAAGCATTGCCCAGCGCCCAAGCCGGTCAAACAGGCGGTTCTGCATCTCGCTTGCCGCAGCCTTTGTGTAGGTCAGACAGAGGATGTGCAGCGGATCCACACCATCGAGCAACAGCCGCGCAACCCGGTCGGTCAAAACGCGGGTCTTGCCCGACCCTGCGTTGGCCGAGAGCCATGTTGAGGCGGCAGGATCAGCGGCCTGCACCTGTCGTTCAGAGGCGGCGTTGCGGATCATGAGACCACCTGCGGGGTAATCGGCGTGGCCAGATCCCATTCGCCGAACCGCGCCAGGTGATCATAGCTGCCCTCAAAGTCGAGGTATTGCGGTGCGATCTGAGCGCTGTAGCCACGCTCGGGGTCCTGCCAGGCGAGGACGAGAGTTTCGAGGTCTTTCCAAACACGCTCGGGCGGCTGCTCGACCAAAGGCGCGGCTACAAGCGCGCGCTTGGCCCCAAGGCCGATATAGGTGGCAGAGGCCACATGGCGCGGGCCCGTGCGTTCAATCCCGCCAAAGTGGACGAGCGCTGCCTCTAGCAGCAGTTGTTTGTCGTAGTGAACTTGCGCCTTTGGGGATGGGGGCGTGCCGGTCTTATAATCATAAATCACCGCGTCCCCCGTCGGGGTCAGATCAATCCGGTCGGCGATGCAGGTGAGTGTGAACGCTACACCGGGAAGAGATGCGGCCCCACGGATTTCAAAGAGGTCGTCCGGGGTGGCGACGGCTCTGCGCTCCACCTCTGTTTGCAAGAACCAATCCGCCAGGCCTGCCACCCGTGCTGTCCACATGTGGCGGTAGGTTGGCCAGGGGCAGATATTTGACAGGACGGTCGCGGTGCAATCCAACAGGCGTGTCTTGGCCTGCGGTTCAGCAGGATCGGGGCAGGCACGTACGAATGTTTCAAAGACCTTGTGCAATGCTGTTCCGCGCAGGGCTGCATCCGGCTGCGGAGACAGTGGATCGAGCGGGCGCAGCCGGAGTACCTTTTCGGCGTAGACGGCATAAGGATCACGGATCAGTCGGGAGACGCCTGTCACAGAGAGCTGCTTGGGCCTCGCGGCGACGGGCGGCTGTGGCGATGGCCGGGGGGCTGGGCGTGGCGGGCCAACCTCGGACAGTCTTGCCGCGGCTTTAAGCCACTTCTGGCCCTTGCTGCGCATGTCTTCGAGCGCTTGAGCGCCGCCCTGATCCGGCAGTCCGCCCAACAGGTTGGTCAGGCGATTCAGCCAACGCGACGCAACAGTTTCCGCATCCTCAGATCGAACTGAGCGCGTGATCCAAACCTCTGCCCCGGAGGAGGCTTGCATAAAGTCATGCGCAGATAGCCCGATCCGCCGCTCGGGCAGCAACAGTCCCGCCTGCTTGCGCATCGCACGGTTGAGCCAGGGATCAGGGGCGGGGGCTTCGGGCCAAGTGCCTTCGTTCAGACCGGCAAGAATGGTCAGATCAGCACCCTGCACACGCGCCTCGAGCGTGCCCCATATCAGGACACCCGCATGGGCCTGCTCTTGCTCGCGCACCTCGGCAGAGTTGAGCAGGCTGTCAAAAAGAAGCCGGTAGTCAAAGAGCGCTACGGCCCCGGCCGCGTCAGCGTTTTGAGCGAGATCGGCAATGACGCGCTGGGCTGTGCGCCCGGCCGCTTTGTCCCATAACCCGCCTGCTCCGATGCCATCAGCGCCTTGGGCAAGACGTTCACACAAATGCACATGAGTGCTGAGGTGATGATCGAGCGCCTCTCCCGTCGCAGCAGACATTTCAGCGCAGAGATCGGCCAGCCACGTGGCCCATGCCATTCGCCCCGGATCAGACGTGCCGGACTTTTCGGCCCAATCGACGAGGTGCTGGCGGGATGGGGTGGGGATGGCGCGACGGCGCAGCCAGAGCTCCAGCTCGTTGGTGCGCTGGATATGCGGGCCGCGGTCCGAGCCGGAATGCGCGAGGGGGTGCTTCAAGATCGTGATGACATCTGCAGATGACACCGTGTTCCCCAATAGACCCGCGATATGGCGCAGCAGCCGTCCCGGGGGCGACAACGCCAGTGGCACACCAGCGCTGTCGTCGGGCACAATCCGCCAGCGATCCAGCGCTGCCGCCACCTGCCGCGTGAGCCCTCGGTCAGGGGAGATCAGCGCAGCTGTTTGGCCATCTTCTACAGCGCGCCGCAGCCGCAAAGCGATGGTTTCTGCCTCCATCCGGGGGGAAGGTGCCTCCAGCAGCGTCAGATGCTCGGTCGCCTGAAGAAGATCGCCGAGTTCGGGGCCGTCGCTCCGCCATTGATCGGTCACCGGCGCGGGGCGGAGCGCGAGTGACATCAGCTTGTTCCATGCTGGATGAGCAGGTTCTTCCGAGGTCCATGGGCGGATTTGCGTTGGGCAAACATTTAGGCTCTGCGCCAATTGCGCAAAGCGCGCCTGTGGGTGGTCTTCGGTCGGAGTGCTGCCGGTGAGCTGTTCCCAGACCTTCTTTGGGGCTTCAAAGTCAAAGCCCGGAAGGATCACCGCGCCGTTGGGCAACTGGGCGACCGCCTGCAAAAACAGGTTCGTCGCCCCACGCGAGCCGGTGGAACCAGCGACAATGATTGGGTCCGGGGGCGGGTTTTCGGCCCATGTTGCGGCCAGCCGTTCGATGACACGGCGTTGGCGCGCCTCTTTGTCTGGTGCGGCACCATTGTCAAAAGTGCTGCGGATGATGTCGAGAAAGGCCAAAGTGCGGGCCCAATGGCCCGACAAATCTGTAACATCCAATGCTTGTAAGATGGCCGGATCAACGCCTTCGCCCTGCATTTCGTCGATCAAGGCGGCGAGACTGTCAGACAGATCAAAGAGAGCAGACCGCGCGGCGAGGTCCGGCTGTTGGTCCAGAAGGGCGCCGACGAGTTGGGACAACTCTAACCGCCTGCGAAGCGGTGATATCGCAGGCGGCAATGGATCAGTGCTGGGATCATTGGCGAGGTCTGTGATGAGCCGCATTTTGGGCAACAAACGGCTGCGTCCTGCATCAAACACGTCGCGAAGCCGGCGCTGCATGCGCCGCGTGTTGACGTAGATCGTTACCCGCGCGAGCGCCTCAGGTGGCTGATCCTCAAACTGGTCCAAAAGGCCGTCCATCACGGCGGTTGCAAAGTCAGCACCGGGCGGGACGCCAAAGAGGTTGGGACCATCACGCTCGTCAAGCATCTGCGTTTTCCAACATGGCTTCGGCAAGCGGAATGCTCTCAGGCTGGCCGACGTCGCACCATTTGACGGAGGTCTCGAGGCCGAACAGACGCTCCCTTTCGATCAGCACATCCCACAACTTGCGAAGCGAGAAGACGGGCTCTTCTATGAGATTGAGGGTCTGCGTTTTTATGATCTGTGCGCCGGTATAGACATGCCCCAACCCCTGCTGAAGAGGGCCGCCCGGCGAATATTTGAAGTCGCCAGCCCCTTTGTGGCCGATAGCATTTTGTGTCGGTACAAGGTGCAAAAGAGCGTCCATTTTCGCTGGCTCCCAAGCAGCCAGCAGATCTACCAATGGGTTGGGACCGCGCCAAACCGCATCAGTGTTGAGGGTAAAAACGGTTTGACAGGTAAAGAGCGGCAATGCATGCCGCAAGCCACCACCTGTCTCCAGCAGGGCATCTGTTTCGTCAGAATACACGATGGTGGACCCGGCAAGATGGTCTCTGATCATCTGCGCCTTGTAGTGCAAGTTCACGACTCGGTTTTGAACAGGCACGTCGGCCACCAACGCAAGCGCATGATCAATGAGCGGTTTGCCTGCCACATTGATCAAAGGCTTTGGCATGTTGTCTGTCAGCGGCTGCATGCGGCTGCCAACGCCAGCCGAGAATATGAGGATGTCGTTTGGCGTCATTCGGTGGGTCCGCCGGTCAATATGGGATCTAGCAAAGGTCGAAGGTCAGAGCATGCCGGGTGCCTGATGTCCTGCAAGACATAGGCCCGTACGCGGTTAATGAGGGCCAGATATCCTGACTTTCCGTCCTGTTTGGCGAGGCTCACGAAGAGGCCAAGGATGCGCAGATTGCGTTGCACGGCCCAGAGACATGTGGCGCGTTGCACCTGAACGACCGGTTGGTTCATCAACTGGGCAAACCGTTCTTCGGCAGCGTCTTGTACAGATTGTGCAACATCGCGCCGCGCGTCTCGAAGAAGAGATGCCAGATCGTACTCAGGTGGTGCAAGAAAGGCGTCTTGGAAATCCAACAGCCCGAACTGCGAAATGCCCGTCTCATCTGCCCGAAAGATGATGTTTTGCGCATGAAAGTCTCGCAAGTTTAAGACTTGCGGCGTTGAGAGGCCCTTAGAAAGTTTAGACCCCAAAGCACTTTCGATATCGCGCCTTTTGTCGGAGGACAGCGTTGGCGCAAACCAATCGAAGAATGGTTTGATCATCGCGGTTGCAACCTCGGGTGTGAGGGCGGGCAGGTCTGTAGGTGCCGGGATTGATTGGTAGGTCCGAATGACCTCTAGGATGCTAAGGTAAACCTCTTGTTCATGTTGCGGGTTGCGGTCCAGATGGCTCGCCACATCGACCGAGCCAAGGTCTGAGACGATCGCTGTTCCGTTCTCCTCACTCAGGACCGCAGGAGCGCTTAGACCCGCGGACAGAAGGTGTTCAGATATGTTCTTGAAGGCCGCGAAACTCGCCAGCTGGTCAGGTGGGGTCGTCATTTCGATGACGGATTGCGATCTGTCTGGGCTCATCAGCCGAACATAACGCCTGCTTGACGCGTCACCCTTTATCGGCCGCCGGGTCCAGCCATCATAGGCCGAGCTTCCTTGGACGAGCATGGTCATGTGCGCAGTCCGTCCGTCCGGCGTACTATGTGCCCTTCTGAAGACGCCGTGAGGTGCAACGTCGTCGCATGAGACGGGGCAAGATCACCCAGCCTGTCTGGCCATTCGATCAAGCAGATTGCCTCCGTGAACGCCTCATCAAGTCCAAGCTCCAAAACCTCATCCGGTGCGGCCAGCCGGTAAAGATCGCAGTGCCATATGTCGCCATCTGCATGTTCATAGGTTTGGACAAGGGTGAACGTCGGCGAGGGCACGTCCTCACTCGGGTTTTGCAGTCGGGCACGGATGAAGGCGCGGGCAAAAGTGGATTTTCCGGCGCCGATCTCACCTGCGAGCAAGATACAATCACCCGCGCGCGCGGTGGATGCAAACTGCCGCGCGAGGGCGACAGTATCGTCTTCGGACATAAGGGTAAGGGTTTGGCCGGGTGCGAGCATAGCGGCATCGTAGTTCTGCCATTCCGACGCGCAAGCACTGATCGCCCGTCTATGTCTGGTGGGCGGGTGCTTTTGCCAGTTCTGCCTGAGATGTTTTGGTCAGGTTCACGGACCCAAACCGGACAAGTGTTGCGCCGTTGATCAAGGGCGCAATCGAACACGTGTGGACCGTATCATCCATGCGACGTATCGGCTCACTAAACGTGGGGCGGCTCTGATGGAGCGGCAGTCTGTCAAAAGACTGCGACCAAAGTCCTGATGGTGCGGTGATTTTGCGCCAATGGGCCATCTCCTTAGAGAAAACTCTAGTATGAGTCATTGAGGCAGGCTTCGCCCATAGTTGATCATATTTTGCATTGCTGTTGATGAGCGTTCCGTTTGTTGAAAAAACCGCGATGGCATCGTCCAATGCATCAAGTGTTGCGTAGGCAATTGTCATCTCATTGCGAAGGCTGCGCGTCATCGTCATCACAGAGGAGACATCTTCGATCATGAAGGCAAGCGCACCCTCGCTGTGGTGCCGAACCGCGACGCGGTAGGTTTGTCCATCTGGAAGGCTCCAAAGATCGTTTAGTTCTGGTGTTGAAGGGTCCGCTTCAAGCGCCAAAAATTGGTCGCGCCAAAGCTGATAATCCTTCGGTTCGGGCAAAATGGTGCGGTCACGCAAAGCATCGAGAAACGTCTGGACCGTAGGTTCCTGACTAAGCAGCGCGACTGGCAGTTTGGTCAGTTCGAGAAGTGCTGGGTTGAAAATGACCAAGCGCCGGGAGGCATCAAAAACCGCAAGACCTGTCGACAAGTGCGAGAACGTCTTGGTCATGGTTTGCAGGAAGAACGACATCTGGTCTTCGGCGTGCACGGCTGACGATGCATCGGTGGCAAAGTGGACGCGGCCGTAGCTGCTGGCGACACCGGTGACGTCAAACCATGCGCGTTCACCGGTCACCCGGTTTCTTGCCGCGCAACGGCGCGGTGTTGACGATGGCGGTGCGTTTTCGGCCTCTGGAAAAAGGACTGCAGGCGGCCAAGTTGCAACTGTCTCTGCTGTTCCTGCCAGCTGGTCCGAGAGTGATACATAGGCTTTGTTCGCCCAAATCACCGCTCCTGTGTTATCCGTTCTCCAGATCAACTGCTTCGATTCTTCGGACAGATGTCTCAATATCTCTATCTCGTCCTGAAGAAACGGATGCGCCACAGTTTCCTGTGACAGTGCATTCTTCAGGCTGAGGCGAAGAAGACCGTCTGTTGTTTGAACCTCTGCCAAGCCAAGCGTCTGATCACGCGCGCGTATCGTGCTCGTTGACGTGGTGGGAGTGCGCAACTGGTGCAGAAGGCCGGGAAAGTGCGGATCAAGAGCCCTCCCAATCATTTCTAGCGTATGCTCGGCAATGGCAAAGCCGTTCAGAAGGTCACGACCCTTTTGGGTGGCGTCTATAAGGATTTGGCCATCGAACAAAAGGGTTGCTTCGGCTTGGGACGCTTGGGGCGTCGAACCGGACATATCCTTAATATCTAGAAGTCTGTAATTGATGAATTGTATGACGGCAGCCGCCATGAGCGCTGCCACCACAGCCAGAAACATAAGTGTAGGGACACCGTAATACAGCACTCGGGACCGACTCCTTGGGACGTCTGTCAGAGTCGCTTGTTTTGGTTAATCGAACGTTAAGAAGGCTGAAGTCCGAGCGTGTCAAACTGCTGATTGGCTCCGAGCGGTGTCTTTGTCGATTGCTCAATGTCTGATCTGTTCCATTCGGCCACCACAATGGCCCCTCCAGTGCTGGACGGCCCCATATTGGCAAAACTGAGCTTGGCCCCTGAGCGCTCGAGCAATGTTTTGGCAATGAAGAGCCCCAGCCCCATACCTTCGTACTCAGGGCGTTGTGCAGATGTGAGAGAAACCCGTTTGCGCCGTACGAATGGATCACCAATTCGACCGATGATTGAAGCTGGAAAGCCTGGACCATCATCCTCGATACGGACCAGTATCACACTGTCAGACCAAGTCATTTCGATGTCGACGGCGGTTTGTGCAAAGTCGACGGCGTTTTGGATCAGATTTCGCAGGCCGTGAATGATCTCGGGCCTTCGCCTGACGATAGGATGTCGCGGATCATTGTCTTGCCAAGGAGCGGTTTTGAACCGGACCTCTTTGCCACGATCTACGTGTGGCTCGGCGGCTTCTTTGACCACGGTTTCCAGAGGAACGTGACGCAGTTGGAGATCATCTTTGCCGGCGCGACCCATAGACGTCAGAATATCCCGACAACGGTCTGCCTGATCCCGGATCAACCGCGCATCCTCAAGCAGCGCTTCATCGTGCTGCAACTCATCCATCAACTCGCTCGACGTTAGTTTAATTGTGGCCAATGGCGTGCCCAGCTCGTGCGCGGTTGCGGCCACCACCCCGCCAAGATCAGTCAGCTTCTGCTCGCGCGAGAGTGCCAATTGCGTGGCGACGAGCGCGTCGCTCATGGCATGCATCTCTGTGGTCACTTGGCGTGCATAGATTGACAGAAACAGAACGCCCGTGAGCAGGGAAATCCAAAACCCAAAGAGGAAGATGGGCGGCATAACAAGGACGGTTCCACTGAGCGTCAGGAGCGGTAGGTTCCACTGCCACAGAAGCGTGACAATCAAAATGGTCAACCCCCCAAGGCTGATGGTGCTGCGCAGATGCAGGAAGGTTGCGGCAATCGTTACTGGCGCCAACAATAAGAGCGCGAACGGGTTGTTCAATCCGCCTGTGAGGTACAGCAACAAGCCGAGTTGAAGAAGGTCAAACGTCAGCATCATCGTGGCTTCTCGTTCCGACAGCCTGCGGTTCTCGGCCGAGAAAACCGTGGAAATTAGGTTTGCAATGACCGAGGTTGCAACGGCCGCAATGGCAAGCACCACGTGAAACTGTAAATCAAAATAAAAGGCCGCAACGCCGATCGCTATGATTTGGCCAACGATGGCAAACCAGCGCAAAACAACAAGCGTCCGAAGCCGGACCCAATTGCTGCGTTGATGATCGCCAAAAATCTCTAGCTCGCCGAGTTTCATTCCGATGTCCGCCGTTGGTATCACGCCTGAGCATTCCAATTTGTTAGATGTCCTGCAAGCTGTGACCAGATGTCGCGATGTCAAGAACACACGCAGCAGTTTGACCGGACGTATTGGGGTGCTACCTTTCTGCTAAGTAATTGAAGAGCAGCGAAATGACCCAAACAGCCCCAACTCTTGGTGAAGACCCAAGCCTCTTGCTTGTCGATGATGACGAAGCGTTTCTCAAACGTTTGGGAAAAGCGATGGAAAAACGAGGTTTTACCGTGGATATGGCATCAACGGTCGCCCAAGGGCGTGCGATTGCAAGCACACGTCCGCCGGCCTATGCAGTCGTGGATCTCAGGCTTGAGGATGGGAACGGCCTTGATGTGGTCGAGGTCCTTCGTGAGCGGCGGCCTGAGTGCCGCGTCGTTGTTTTGACGGGCTATGGTGCAATTGCGACGGCGGTGGCTGCAGTCAAAATCGGGGCTACGGATTACCTCTCCAAACCCGCGGATGCGGCGGACATAATGAACGCCCTTCTGGCAGATGAAGAGGCCTTGCCTCCGCCGCCCGAAAACCCGATGAGCGCGGATCGTGTGCGATGGGAACATATCCAGCGAGTGTTTGAGCTGTGTGATCGCAACGTGTCTGAAACTGCGCGACGGTTGAACATGCATCGCCGTACACTCCAGCGGATTTTGGCGAAGCGCAGCCCGAAGTGACGGTGTTACGTCATGTCAAAACGTTTGCGAATGCGGTCGACAACTGATCCGTCCCGCAGCGGCACGGCCTTGAGGATGTCGTAATCCACAAAGCCCATTTTGCTGTAATACGCGAGCCCACCTGGATTGTCCGCCCGAATGGTTGAATCGATTGCAACGACACCCGCGGCGGCAGCGGCTTGGCGCGTATGGTCAAACAGGGCGCGCCCCACACCTTTTCCGGCCGCCGCACTGTCAACAAATGTTGCGATGATGGCCCATCCGTCTGGGAAGGGTTGTCCCTCCGCATCCGGCCAAGTCAAAGATTGAAACCCGAGTGCCTGACCATTTTCCGTGGCGACCGAACACTCGATAATGCTCGCAGGGGCAATGTAGTGTGCAGTGAGCCTGGCTGGATCAAATGGCGTTTGATGTGCGGTCGTTCCGCCAGCCTTCACGATCCTATTCAGAATCTCGGTCAAAGCGTCTGCATCCGTTTGTTTTGCCGACCGAATTTCTAGTGCCATGACAAACCCTTTGCGCTCTGATCGAAGGTAGCGAAAGTTGTCTTCAAGGCAAGCGTTCTTACAAAAGTTCGATCAGAGCTTGGCAGGTTTGGGTGAAGTCCTGTCGCACCTCAATCGGTGGTCGCAGCCGAATGGTGAATGTGCTCTGCAGGTCTGCGTCCACAGGTCCAAAAAATTTATCTGCCTCGGCTTTGCTAAAGCCTGCGATCTGGGTCGCCTCCAGCCATGCGGACACTTTGTCTGCAACCTTTATCTTGCGCTTCAGAGTTTTGGGGACGTCTGCTGGCAGGCCAAACCGTATGTGAATGGCGCGTGCCAGTCTGTCATCCAGTGCGCCGTAATCTGCTCCGACCGCGGCCTTCACGGGCGAAATCATATCGCCAATCACGTATTCTGGGGCGTCATGCAACAGGGCCAAAAGCCGTTGTTGTGGTGTGGCCTTTGGCGTCAGGTGGTCAAAGATGCGTTCAACAAGCAGCGAATGTTCGGCGACAGAATAAGCGAAATCGCCTTTGGTCTGACCGTTCCAGCGGGCAACAAATGAAAGCCCGTGAGCGATATCTTCGATCTCGATGTCGACAGGGGTGGGGTCGAGGAGGTCCAGTCTGCGGCCTGACAGCATCCTTTGCCATGCTCTTGGTGCTTTTGACATATCTGGTCCTCCGCCGTCCTGCCTTGGTGCGTAGCGCCTTTTGCCGAGGTCTGCCAGATTGACCTGTGCCTCGCCGCCGCATTGTCAGGCCGCAGATAGGATGCTATCGCAGCTCAACTTTTGACCGGAGAGCCAATCCATGAGCAACGACTATATCGTCAAAGACATCGCCCTTGCCGCGTTCGGCCGCAAAGAGCTCGACATTGCAGAGACGGAAATGCCGGGCCTTATGGCGCTGCGCGAAGAGTTTGGCCAGAGCAAACCTTTGTCGGGTGCGCGGATCGTTGGCTCGCTACATATGACCATTCAGACCGCTGTTCTGATCGAGACACTTGTCGAGCTGGGCGCGGATGTGCGCTGGGCGTCGTGCAATATCTTTTCGACGCAAGATCACGCGGCGGCTGCTATCGCGGCAGGTGGCACACCGGTATTTGCAATCAAAGGCCAGTCTCTGGAAGAGCATTGGGACTATCTTGATAAGTCTTTCATGTTTGAAGACGGTCCCAACTTGATCCTTGATGATGGTGGCGATGCCACGCTTTACGTTCTGCTGGGCGCACGTGCCGAAGCCGGTGAGGATATCATCGCCGTTCCAACCTCTGAAGAGGAAGAGGTGATCAAGGCTCAGATCAAAAAGCGGATGGAGGCAAGCCCCGGCTGGTTCACCAAAACGCGTGATCAGATCATCGGCGTCTCGGAAGAGACCACGACTGGTGTGCACCGCCTCTACGATCTGCACAAGAACGGTCAGCTGCCGTTCCCGGCGATCAACGTCAATGACAGTGTCACAAAGTCAAAATTCGACAACAAGTACGGCTGTAAAGAAAGCCTTGTCGACGGTATTCGTCGCGCGACGGACACGATGATGGCAGGCAAGGTCGCTGTCGTCATGGGCTATGGCGACGTGGGCAAAGGCTCCGCCGCATCACTTGCCGGTGCTGGCGCGCGGGTCAAAGTGACCGAAGTTGATCCGATTTGTGCGCTTCAGGCGGCGATGGATGGCTTTGAGGTTGTTCTGCTGGAAGATGTGGTCGACAGCGCTGACGTCTTTATCACCACAACTGGCAACAAGGACGTGATCCGGATCGAGCATATGCGCGAGATGAAGGACATGGCGATCGTTGGCAACATCGGACACTTCGATAACGAAATTCAGGTAGCGGCCCTCAAGAACCACAAGTGGACCAACATCAAAGAACAAGTGGATATGATCGAGATGCCGTCCGGCAACCGCATCATCCTCTTGTCTGAAGGCCGCCTGCTGAACCTTGGCAATGCGACAGGCCATCCGTCTTTCGTGATGTCTGCATCGTTCACCAATCAGGTGCTCGCCCAGATCGAGCTTTGGACAAATGCCAAGGCCTATGATGTTGGTGTGCACATCCTGCCCAAGCACCTCGACGAGAAGGTGGCCCGTCTTCACCTTGGGCGGATTGGCGTCAAGCTGACCGAGCTGAAGAAGGATCAGGCCGACTACATCGGTGTGACTGTAGAGGGCCCGTTCAAGCCCGAGCACTATCGTTACTGATACCACAAGCAACAGGCGCGTGCGGGAACTGTTCCGCGCGCGATGCCCTCTGCGGGAGGCCTGATTTTGTCCCGCGAACCTTCCCGTTTCACCATTGCATTGCGTCAAGTTCATCGCCGACTGACGGCGTTTATCATGTCGGTTGTAGCGCTCTTTGGTGCGTACCAACTTCACTACCATCCACAAACGCCGCTGCCGCAGGAGTGGAATGCGGCGTTGCCCTTGGATGTATCGGCGCCTGTGTCTGCCTTGACTGGATGGAAACTGCGTCAGGCTTTGGCTTCGCCGGACGCGTGTCTTGCGGCCCTTGATCAAACAGCGCGCTATGAGGCACTCACCCCGCGCAACGATCGGGAGGAATGCAACGTTCCCAATCGCGTTGCGCTTTCAGATCTCGCAAATGTTTCTCTAAGCCTTGATGAGACCTCATGTGCCACCGCCCTACGGACCGCTATGTGGATCGAACATGGCGTGCAGCCCGCAGCGCGAGAGTTGCTGGGGACACAGGTTGCACGCGTTGTTCATATCGGAAGCTATAACTGCCGCCGCATTCGCACGAGCAGCGGCAACAGCACACGGTGGAGCTCGCACGCGACGGCTGATGCGCTGGATGTCGCCGGGTTTGATCTGGCGGATGGTCGCCGTCTGCGCCTGATCCGCGATTGGTCTGATACCGATTCTGCAGGCGCATTTCTGCGTGCGGCGCAGGCCAGCTCGTGCAAATGGTACCGAACCTCATTAGGCCCGGAATACAACGCGTTGCACGCAGATCATTTTCATTTGCAAGCCACCGGCTGGGGAACATGTCGCTAGGTCAAGATCGCCAAGCTTTGCTTTTTCAGACACCAGCGGAACGCCAATGATGCGCTTTACGCGACTTTCCCCTGAATTACGCTTTGCGCAAATGGCTTGCTCTCGCTAACCTGCAAACACTTTGTCACAGAGCAAAGCACCTAAATTTGGATCGGGGCAGCCCGGCAATAGACAGGGGATATTTGACGAATGGGAAAAAGAGACGAGCTAATCGCGGTATATGCCGATGATCTCAAGAACAAATGCGGCATGACGCCCGACATGGACCTTCTGACAAAGGTGACCATCGGCTGCGGCCCCGCAATTTACAACGCTGACGCGTCCACAGTGGCCGGCAGCCAGAAGTCTGAGCTTGAAACGGTCAAGACCAACTTCCTGATGAAGAAACTGGGTCTGGCGGACAGCCCTGATCTGATGGCTGCCATCGACAGCGTGATTGAGACTTACGGCAAAAGCGAGCGCAACAAGTACCGCGCCGTTGTCTATTACATGCTGACCAAGCACTTTGGCAAAGAGTCCGTTTACGGCTAAGCCATCTGCTCGTTAAGAGTTCGAACGCCTGCCCAAAGCGGCAGGCGTTTTGCGTTGTCAGGTTTAAAAGAGCGACAACACCAGACCGATCATGCCGCAGCCGAGGGTTGCATAGCCCCCATCGATCAACGTCAGCTTGAAGGGCCGGTCGCCGTAAGCGTTGTTGATCATGATCCATGGACTGATGAAAAAGAGCCCGACGCCCAGACCAGAAATCAGGCCTTTGCCAACCGTCTCAATGCCCGATAGCGCAAAGGTGTGTCGCATCATGCCTGACACCAAAAGCATGGCGATAAAGGCCATGATGTATGGGAGCGGCGTATCATTGAGCGGCCGTCCGTTTTCGTCCACGGCGATGTTGGCGGCTTCGACCCACGGTTTCGACAAAGCCATGTACCACGCCGCCCCAACGGCAAATCCTGCGATAGCGGCCACAAGTACTGCTAGGTATCCCATCAAATCCTCCCTATCTGAACGAGATTGCATTGACAGAATGTCGCACCTTTAGGTGGATGTCTCTCCCAAAGTGCAGATGATGGTCCATTCTTCATCTGTGACCGGTTGAACGGACAGACGTGAGTTTTTGACGAGAACCATCTCGCTCAGCCTCCCGTCTGCTTTGATCATCTCAAGGCTCACGGGCTTGATCATGGGTTTGACCGCGCGAATGTCGACGCAATCCCAACGGGGATCATCTGTTGTGCTGTCGGGATGTGACAGAGCGCATACCTCAACGATGCCGACAATCTCAAGCCCGCTGCGAGAATGGTAAAAGAACCCCTGATCGCCGAGTTGCATCAAGCGCATGTTGTTGCGGGCCTGATAGTTGCGGATACCGTCCCATTCCTCACCAGCGTCGCCTTTGGCGACCTGCTTGTCCCAGCCCCAGACGTCTGGCTCGGATTTGAAAAGCCACTTCGCCATCAGCCAACGACCTTCTTCCATTGGCGGATCGTTATCTCTTCAAACAGGTCCGCTTTGGCGTAGGGATCATCCGCGGCCCAGGCTTCGGCGGCGGCCATATCCTCAACGTCCAAGACGATCATGGAGCCATCCATGCCTTCAGCGCCGATAAATGGCCCTGCCATCGCAACAACGCCGGTGCTTTCGATATAGGCGAGGTGCGCCTCGCGGTTGGCCATACGAATGTCGAGCGCGCCGGGACGGTCGCGAGTGATAAGAGCAAAGAGCATCATTCTTCCTTTAGTGGTCTGCGAAGCAGGTCTGCCATGACAGTGTTGACGGCAGCGCCTCCGGTGACAAGGTCTGAGACGGCTTGGGAAATTGGCATCTCTAGGCCCAGTTTTTGCGAAAGCTCTGATACGGCCCGGGCGGTCGCGACGCCCTCTGTTGTTGTGCTGTCATCCCAAGATTCGCCTGCGCCCAATGCGAGCCCGTAGCGGTAATTGCGGGATTTTTCTGATGTGCAGGTCAGCGCCAGATCACCAAGGCCAGATAGGCCTTGCAAAGTAGCCGGTTCCGCGCCGAGCCGACCGGCCAAACTTTGCATTTCCGCCAGGCCACGCGCGATCAAAGCGGCGCGTGCACTTTCCCCAAGGCCCGCCCCAATGGCGACACCGCACGCAATCGCGATGACGTTCTTGAGCGCTCCGCCAAGTTGCGCGCCAGTTGTGTCTGTTGTCCGGTAGAGCCGCACATGCGGCGGGGAGAGGCAGGCTTGCAGCCACGCACCCGTGTCGTCATCTGGACAGGCCAATGTAAGTGCTGTGGGCAAATGCTGGGCAATATCGATGGCAAAGCTGGGACCAGTCAGCACGGCAGGGGTAGAGGCTGGCGTGAGACGCTGAATGAGCTCTGTCGGCCCCATCAGCGTTTGCATATCGAGGCCCTTGCAGCAGGCAACCAAGGGTGTGCCGTTCACACTATCCTTGGCGGTCTCAAGATATTTGGACAACGTCTGCATTGGAATCGCGAGGAGGATGACGTCCGCTTGCTTAAGGACATCGGTACCATGCGACACATTGAGAGAGCCGGGCAGGGTCACCCCCGGCAATTTGGGGTTCTCCCGCGTCTCGCGCAAACGCGACGCCGTTGCTTCAGTCCGGCAAAGCAGCGTGACGTCATCTGTGCTGCCGGCGAATGACACAGCAAGGGACGTGCCAAAGGCGCCTGCGCCGACGACTGTGATCTTCATGCCTTTGGCCCTTTCTTACCCGATCCGAACAAGGGCGCGGAGGCCGTGTCGAGGGGCCAGCGAGGGCGTGCCGAAAGCGTGAGATCATCGCGGTGACCTGTGTCAAACAGCTCAAGCCCCGCATAGGCGATCATCGCGGCATTGTCGGTGCATAACGCCAGAGGTGGCGCGGTAAAGGTCAAACCCTTGGATTTGCACAAGGCCATGAGCGCCTGTCGGATTTCTTGATTGGCGGCAACCCCGCCTGCGACGGCAAAGCCTGGGACAGCGGGCTTCTTTGCCAAGTAGACCTCAATGGCTCGTTGAGACTTCCTCGTCAAAATCTCAGCGACGGCCCGTTGGAATGCGGCAGACAGATCAGCCTGATCTTGCGGCGTGAGCCCGTCCTTTTCGCTGACAACGCTGTCGCGGGCGCGGAGCAATGCCGTTTTGAGGCCGGAGAAAGACATATCGCAGCCGGGCCGGTCCAGAAGTGGCCGGGGCAGTGTGAACCGGCTGGCGTCCCCGTCTTTTGCAGCTTCTTCAACATGTGGCCCACCGGGCTGAGACAGGCCAAGCAGGCGGGCGGTCTTATCAAATGCCTCGCCCGGAGCATCATCAATGGTGCCGCCAATACGTGTGAAAGCCGTCGGCCCGTCCACGATGAGAAACTGGCAATGGCCGCCTGACACCAAAAGCATCAGATAGGGATAGACCAAACCGTCGGTTAGCCGTGGTGTTAAAGCGTGGCCGGCAAGATGGTTCACGCCAATGAGGGGCAGGCCAGTCGCCGCGGACAAACCCTTGGCGCACATGACCCCAGACACCACTCCACCGATAAGTCCCGGTCCCGCTGTGACCGCTATTGCATCCACATCGGTCAGCTCGACCTCTGCATCGGACAAGGCTTGTTCCACACATAGATCGATGCGTTCAGCGTGGGCGCGGGCTGCAATCTCGGGGACAACACCGCCGAAGGCCGCATGCAGTTGGCCCTGCCCCATCACGACGGACGAATTGATCTTTGCAACACCCATTTGTCGGCTGACAATGGCCGCCGCCGTATCATCACAACTCGACTCAATGCCCAGAATGCGAAGGTCTTTGAAATCTTGTGTCATTGCGGTCATCGCAATGGCAGGTAACACTGTGCAGGCGGTCTAACAATGGGCTGCAAGGGAGTACACCGATGGCCGAGGCTTGCAAAACCGTTCTTGTCACGCGGCCCAACGGTGCTGGCAAAGGCTTTGTAAAGGCGCTGCGCGCCGCAACATCGGAGCCTTTTCGAGCGATCCTTTCGCCGGTGCTTGAAATCGGATTTCTGTCCAATTGGACCGTCCCACCGCAAGACGTTGATATTATATTCACCTCCCAAAACGGTGTCGCGGCCTATGCGACGAAGGCACGTGGTGAGAGCCGGAGAGCGTGGTGTGTTGGCAGCCGGACGGCTCTTGCTGCCGAGGCGCTGGGCTTTGCGACCTATTCGGCGGACGGTGACGCCGACGCGTTGGTCGCGCTGATTCTTCAGGATGAGACACATTCGACGTTTGCGCATATCCGCGGTGTTGAAACACGGGGTGACATCTTGGCGCGGTTACAGGCGTCCGGCCTCGATGTGATCGACTGCATTGCCTACCGGCAAACACCAGTTGCGCTGTCGCAAGAGGCCCAAAAACTAGCCTCATCGAACCAGGCCTATCTCCTTCCTGTTTTTTCTCCCAAGACCGCAAGAACCCTTGTCACACAGCTCTCTGGTGCGGATCATGCATGGGTTGTTTGCCTCAGCGAAGCGGTCGCAGAGCCGTTCAGAACGGCTGGATTCAAACATATCATTTGTGCCAAGGAACCAACTCAGGCGGAAATGGTTAAGACCGTGGTGGATTGTTTAGGGGGAAACTCGGCGCGTCCCGGTCCTTGAGGGTCTTGGCGAGGCCGGTTAGTCTGGCCGCTAGAACGAGGACAAAGTCTGATAAGGGGTGCCAGGGTGGCAAAATCTAATAGGAAACGATCCAAAGCGTCTGCCGCTCCCAAGGATGAGGCTGTGATCGAAGACGCGGTCGAGCTTCCGGTGGAAGAGACCCCTGTAGAAGACGCCGCAGATCGCGTGCTCGACGAAGAGATTTTGGCGACGGACGATGCCGGGCCCGAAAGTGAGCCCCAGGTTGAGGACGACACGTCGGTTGACGCAGTTGCCGAAGAAGCGACTGCCGTAGGAGAAACATCTCCGCCTCCACCTGTTGATGCGACGTCGCAGCGTCGCGGCGGATTCCTACCCTTGGCTGCCGGTGGTCTGGTCGCAGGAGGGCTCGGGTTCTTGGCCGCTTGGCAGGGCTTTGGGCAGGACAGAACCGACGTCACAGCCCTTGTCGAGGCACAAAACGCGCAGATCGAAACGCTTTCTGCGGATGTGGCTGCGCTTCCGGACCAGATTGAGTTGCCAACCGTCCCTGATCTTGCCCCATTGGAGGCGTCACTGGATGCCATGCGTGCCGAGAGTGCTGAAGGACTGGCTGGTTTGACGCAATCGCTCGCGGCGCTTGAGGAGCGCGTTACGGCTGTTGAGCGTGCACCGGGCGAAGATGGCGGGCTGACGCAAACGGCTGTGGATTCGTTCGAGCGCGAGGTTGCGTCCTTGCGAGAGGAAATTGCAGCCCAGCAAACCCGAATTCAGGAATTGGCGGAGGGTGCTGCAGCCGATCTTGAAGCAGCTCGCGCCGAAACCATGGCCATCGAGGCCCAGGCGCAAGCTGCGGCTGAGGCGGCTGCCGCTGAGGCGCAAGCAGCGCTCGCGTCCGCTGCGATATCCGAAATTCGCACGGCACTTGAAACCGGGACATCCTTTGCCGATCCCGTGGCCGCGCTTGCCGAGGCAGGCATTGCCGTTCCAGACGTTTTGCAAGCCGCCGCCGAGGATGGCGTGGCCTCTACGGCTACATTGGCTGCCAGTTTTCCGGCCGCTGCGCGGTCCGCTTTGGC
This sequence comes from Flavimaricola sp., assembly GCA_020629175.1. GTDB lineage: Bacteria > Pseudomonadota > Alphaproteobacteria > Rhodobacterales > Rhodobacteraceae > JALZWD01. The sequence goes on from JAHDDU010000003.1 coordinate 139,341, forward strand.
CGTGGCACGGTCCGAAGGGGTAGACGACACCGAAGGGGGAGGCGGCCTTGGCGCATTTTTCCAAAGCCAGCTTGGCGCCCGCTCTGTTGAACCGCGTGAAGGTAATGATGCAGACGCCATTCTAAGCCGTGCTGAAGCTGCCGTAGGTGCGGGCGATTTGGCCGCTGCCTTGTCCGAGATTGACGCGCTGCCTGACGTTGTTCGTGCCGAGCTTAGCGACTGGCTCCTCACTGCCGAAACCCGAGATGCTGCCTTGTCCGCTGTGGCCGATCTCGATACCGCAACCAATAACTAAAAGGCCGAAACATGCTCTGGTCCCTGATCAAAATTTTGGCCTTTGTTGCCTTTGTTATCGCAGCCACGTTTGGCGTAACCCAATTGATGGAAATGGATGGCGGTGCTCAGATCACTGTCGCCGGCCAGGAATACAGCCTTAGCATTCTTCAGGTTGCTATCGGGTTTGTCGTTTTGGTGGTGCTGGTGTGGCTCGGCCTTTGGGTGCTCAAACTCTTGTTTGCAGTCCTTCGCTTTATCAATGGCGACGACACAGCCATCTCGCGATATTTCAACCGTAACCGCGAGCGCAAAGGCTTTGATGCGCTGTCTGATGGCATGATGGCTTTGGCTTCTGGCGACGGCAAAGCTGCGCTGACCCAAGCTGCCAAGGCTGATCGTTTGCTCGATCGCCCAACACTTACCAATCTGTTGACTGCGCAAGCGGCAGAGATGGCCGGCGACAAAGCTAAGGCAGAGGAAACATATAAAGCCCTTTTGACAGATGACCGTACGCGGTTTGTCGGTGTGCGCGGTTTGATGAAACAAAAGCTTGACGCAGGCGACGACGAAACAGCATTGCAGCTGGCCAAGAAGGCGTTTGAGCTCAAGCCCAAGCACGTGGAGACGCAGGATACATTGCTCAGGCTACAGGCTGAAAGCAGTGACTGGGCCGGGGCGCGGTCGACGCTGAGCCAAAAGCTGCGCCATGGCGTCATGCCACGCGACGTCTACAAACGACGTGACGCCGTCCTCGCACTGTCAGAGGCGCGAGACATCATTGATGAAGATAAATCGGTTGAGGCACGCGAAACGGCGATTGAAGCCAACCGTTTGTCACCGGACCTGATCCCGGCCGCGGTCCTGGCTGCGCGCGGGTACATAGAGGCAGGCAACGCCCGCTATGCGACGCGCGTTCTGAAAAAAGCTTGGGACGCGCAACCGCACCCCGACCTGGCAGCGGCCTTTGCTGAGATTGCACCAGATGAGAGCGCAAAAGAGCGGCTCAACCGGTTCCGGGCACTGACCAAACTTCGCCGCGAGCACCCTGAGACAAAGATGCTTTTGGCAGAATTGAACATCGCAGCGGAAGATTTTCCTGAGGCAAAGCGTGCGCTGGGCACACTGGTTGAAGACGAGCCGACAGCGCGCAACCTGACCCTGATGGCCGCAATTGAGCGTGGTCAGGGTGCGGATGATGGCGTTGTTCGGGCATGGCTCACCCGGACGCTTACTGCATCTCGTGGCCCGCAGTGGTGCTGTGACAATTGCCAGCAGGTTCACAGCAGCTGGATGCCCGTCTGCTCGAATTGTCACGCCCTCGATACGTTGTCCTGGCGCACGCCAGCTGCGTCCGAGATTGCCATGCCGGGCGGGACAGAGATGCTGCCGCTCCTTGTTGGGACACCAGCGGATGCTGCTGAGAATGCTGTGGTCGTGTCTGAAGATGCTACGCCACAAGATGCAGATATCGTTGAGCCAACTGCCGAGACAGACGAACAACAGCCGTCGGATCAGAAATAGACTTTCCCAGGCATAGGGAGGGTGCTAAACGAGCGCAGTGGCCGCTGTAGCTCAGCTGGTAGAGCACGTCATTCGTAATGATGGGGTCGGGGGTTCGAGTCCCTTCAGCGG
>JAHDDU010000030.1:0-15946 GCA_020629175.1 Flavimaricola sp.
CAAATGAAAGGAGGGCCCGATCGTGATTACGACGTACTGGCATTATCGCCAGCCCGGCACCTTCTTTGCCCTGTGGATCCGTTCACAGGGCTGACCATGGCTCACACCTCAGGTCTGCCCAAACGCGCCTTGCGCGCTCCTCTTCAATGACCCGAGAAACCCCATGTCCCTTTTGAACACCCGCGCCCTTGGCATCACGCTAGGACTGCCGCTCTTTTCTGGCCTCGACCTCACCCTCAACAAAGCAGACCGCATTGGCCTCGTCGCTGCCAACGGTCGCGGCAAATCCACGCTGCTGAACTGCCTTGATGGCAGCGACGAGCCGACGACGGGCGAGATCACGCGCGCCCGTGGTCTGACCATCGGGCACCTGCGCCAGCATGTGCCGGCCGAACTTTTGGAGACCGCTGTTCACGCCGCCGTCCTTGGCGGGCTTAACGCAGACGCTGCCGAACACGAAAGCTGGCGTGCGGACATCATTCTCGAAGACCTCCGCATACCAGTTGACCTGTGGCACGCGCCTCTGTCGGGCCTGTCTGGCGGATGGCAGCGGCTGGTGATGCTCGCCCGTATGGCCGTAGCAGAGCCGGACCTAATGCTGATGGACGAGCCAACAAACCACCTCGATCTAGCGCGCATTGCGTTGCTTGAGGCATGGATCGGCAACCTGCCGCGCGACCTGCCTATGCTCATCGCCAGTCATGACCGCGCGTTTCTGGATGCGATCACCAACCGCACCCTCTTTTTACGCCCCGAAAACAGCCGCGACTACCCGCTGCCGTTTTCGGCAGCCCGCGTTGAGCTGGCCAAATCCGATCAGGCCGATGCCCGGCGGTTTGAGAATGATTTGAACAAAGCCAACCAGTTGCGCCGTCAGGCGGCCAAGCTGAAAAACATCGGCATCAACTCCGGATCAGACCTGCTGGTGAATAAAACCAAGCAGCTGAAAGAGCGGGCTGAGAAACTCGAAGCTGCAGCCAAGCCCAGTCATCAGGAACGCTCGGCAGGGGCGATTAAACTCACCAATTCAGGTACCCATGCCAAAGCGTTGGTGAGCTTTGACAACGCCCAGATCACAACGCCTGACGGCCGCGCCCTATTCCAAACCGGCACAGTGTGGATCAACAAGGGTGACCGTATCGTCTTGCTGGGCCAAAACGGCACCGGCAAGACACAGTTAATCTCCCGGCTGCACCGCGCGTTTTCGGGCGATGATCCGCAGATCAAAGCCACGCCCTCCGTCGTCCTCGGCCATTCGGATCAGGGGCTGACACAGCTCAACGATGCCGCGTCACCGATGGAGGCGATAACGCACCGGTTCGACATTGGCGATGCCCGCGCGCGCGCCACGCTCGCAGGCGCGGGCATGTCGGTTGACGTGCAAAATGGCCCGCTCAGCGCGCTTTCGGGCGGGCAAAAGGCGCGGTTGGCCATGCTTGTGTTGCGGCTGACGCATCCCAACTTCTACCTGCTGGACGAGCCGACGAACCATCTGGACATCGAAGGGCAAGAGACGCTCGAAGATGAACTGCTGGCCCACGACGCGACCTGCCTATTGGTCAGTCACGACCGCAGCTTTGTCCGCGCAGTAGGCAACAGGTTCTGGCAGATTGAGCGGGGACGGCTGACTGAGGTTGAAAATCCGGAAGCATTTTTTGCCGAAAGTGTCGGATAGGTTGCCCTCAACTCCCCCGCGCGAGCCGCAACATCGCAGCCCCCGCGAGCGCAAAGAATGTCGCCACCACCTTGGCAAGGTTCAGGCGCTCGCCCAATGCGAAAACGCCAATGAACAGCGCGAAGACAATCGACGTCTCGCGCAGCGCCGTCACCACAGCAATCGGTGCCTGGGTAAAGCCCCAAACCACCAGCGAGTAGGCCGCAAAGGACGCACCCCCGCCTAAAACAAAGGTCTGCATCCCCTCTCGTGGGAGGCGTGTCATCACGCCGGGCCGGAAAATTCGCAGGTAGATCGCAAAGACCACTGCGTTCAAAATCGCCAGCACCGCATAGAACCCCACAGCGGTGCCTGCCGCCCGCGCGCCCATCCCGTCCGCCAGTGAATAGCTGGCGATAAAACACCCGGTGATCAGGGCGAGCCCGGCGGCCTTGCCATTGCGCGCGCCATCGGCCCCTCGAACCAGCGCGAGGCTAAAGAGCCCGAGCACGATGGCCCCCACCCCCATCAGCTGCAACGGGCTGAGCACAACCCCCAGTAAACTGACAGAGACGCCCGTTACGATCAGAGGTGCTGCCCCCCGCGCGATTGGGTACACTTGGGTCAAATCGCCGACGCGGTAGGCGTAGATGAGGAATATCTGATAGCCAAAATGAGCAATCATCCCGAGGATCAGCCACGGCCAGCTCTCAGGTGCCGGGAATGGCACAATCATCAGGGCGATCAAGGCGTAGGGCACGTGCCCGAGGATCACGCCAGACATGCTCAGATCTTTGTCTTTGCTGCCCTTGGCCATGCCATTCCACGCGGCATGCAGGGCCGCGGCAAGGATCACGGCAAAGAAGACGCTCCAGCTCACCCGGCGGCCTCGTCGTTCAGCATCTTCACCTCGCGCTGCGGGAACGGGATGCTGATGCCGTTGGCCTCAAACGTGTCCCAAAGGGCCAAAAAGACATTGCCGCGGATGTTGGTCAGCCCATCCGTCGGATTATCGATCCAGAACCGCAGCACGTAATCGACGCTACTGTCCCCAAACCCCACGATATGGCACACCGCAGGCCGCGTGCGTAGCACCCGGTCCACACTTTCAGCGGCCTCGACTGCCAGCTTGCGCACCAGATGGGGGCTGTCACCATATGCGGTGCCAAAGTTGATATCGAGCCGCACGAAAGAATTCGAATGGGACCAGTTCACAACCTGCCCAGTGATCAGATCCTCGTTCGGGATCAGGTATTCCCGGCCGTCGCGTGTGACGACACTGACATAGCGCGCGCCCAACGAATTGATCCATCCAAAGGTATCGCCGAGCGATATCACATCTCCGGGCTTGATCGACTTGTCGAGCAGGATGATCACACCTGAGACGAGGTTGGACACCACTTTTTGCAAACCAAAACCAAGGCCTACGCCAATAGCACCGGACAGAACCGCAAGTCCCGTCAGATCAACGCCCACCGCCCGCAGGCCAATAAAGAATGCCGCGCCATACAGGACCACCTGCAAAACTTTGACGACGAGGACCTGCATTGACGGGCTGATATCCTCAACCGCCTTGATCCGGGCAGACGTTGTACGCGTCAGCAACCGAGCCACAAAGAACAGCAGTCCGATGACAAACACCGCCTGCAGAATCATCCAAAGCGAAATGCGGATTTCTCCAATCTCAAGCGCCAGGCTTTCCAGCAAACGTTCTGCCTCATCGGTGAGGTCGAGAATGCGCAGCGTGATCCAGGCCCAGGCCCCGTATCGCACGATGCCGCGGACAAAGGCGTTTGCGATCAACCGGGTGGTCAGCGCGATGATCAGCCAAGCCGTCGCCAGATTGGCGATGATCCCAAGCAGTTGGCTTCGGCTGGGCCACGTCACTTCGCCCATAATGGTCACGACGATCCACAAAAGGACGACAAAGAAAATCATCCGCAACCGCTTGTTGATCACAACCGCATAGCGCATCCGCCAGAGCGGCCAGCCTTCGCGGCTGCGCAGCCAATCCCGCATGCGCGGACTGACATAGGCCCGCAGCAGATGCGCGCAAAAGAACAGCGCAATCGCAATCCCGATCTGGTACAGAGACCACGGTCGCCAGAGCGATTGCAGGAACGTGTCCGCCTGCCCCCAAAGAGACAACCCAATGTCCTGAATTTCATCAAGCGGCGGTGCTGCCGCTTCGGTATCTACATGCTGCGTCATCGACTTCATCCTGACGGCGAAACACGCCCTGTGCAAGAAACTGTGCTGGACCTTTGGCGTTCCGCTTTCTAGCGTCAGGCGATGTTGATCCGCCGCGCCACTCCAGACGACAGCATGCCGCTTGCTGCCATGATCCAGCACACGGTTTGGGTTTCAAATACGCCGGATTACGGGGCCGAAAACACGCATCGCGTTATGGGGCATTTTACGCCGGAAAGCGTGGCGACGATGATGTCCAAACGCTCCACTTATGTCGCCGTCGATGGCCACCGCATTCTCGGCACCGCCAGCATTGGCCCCGGCGTTCACACCGAGGAGATTGGTCTGCGCACATTTTTTGTGGATCCGGGATGCCAAAGGCAGGGCGTAGGAGCAGCGCTTATGGCGCAAATTCTGTCCGATGCGCAGAACCTTAAACTCTCGCAACTGCCCGTCCGAAGCTCGATCATCGCGGAACCATTTTACGCCCGGCACGGCTTTGCGAAGATTGAAGACATCTGGGACGGCGACGAGCGCACCATCCTTATGATAAAACCGCTTTAGTCCGCGATCACAAACGAGACCTCGTTCCGCCGGTTCCAAGGCAGAGTCATCGGATCATCGTAAAAGTAGTAGAGCGCCGCACCTTCGGCCTGCCATCCCGCCTCCGCAATTGCGTCGCGCAGGCGGGTTTCGACCTCAGCCAAGGCGGCATCTGTCGCCCGGCCGCTGAACTGCCAAACGGCTTCCGTCCGCGCAGGCATCTGCCTGAACCTCACTGCAGCGCTGTTGGGCACAGGAAGCGTGTCGATGGTCCAGTCGGACGGCATCATGAAGGTCACCGTCCAGGCACCGTCATTTGCGGTTTGTGCCACGGGGCTCGTCATATCGATCCGGCGCGATTGCGCGACCGGCGCGGTCATATCAACGCCAGCGCGCGCGACATTGCCCCCAAAGATGTAGCCTGCGAGCTCACGAAAGCCGCGGTTCAGGGCCTGCCTGCGGGTCCCACTCACAGCGACTTCCGCAATGATATAGGGCGCATATCGGCGCAACTCGACGTTACCCAATTGTGTTGCAACCTCATACCTCGGCGTCTCATACTTGCCATAGGTTTCGGACACGGCCCCGGTCCCCGCAAAAACACTCATTATTGCCCCTGTCGTCAAACTCCGAAAATTCCCCATCGCGCACCTCAAAACCCATGAATTGTTGGTTTTTCTACGTCTTTTGACCGCGGTTTGGATCACTCCCAGCTTGCACGCGTGGGTTAGACCCCATAAATATTAGTGCATGAGACCTGTTTTCGACATGGATGATCGGGCCCGCCTTCCCTGGCGCTTTCACGGAGCAATTCGCTTCGTGCTCCCACTTGGCTGACGACAACCCGCCACACATAAACCGCACATTTCTACTGGGAGAGGACCGACATGGCCCCCAAAACGCTCTACGACAAAATCTGGGATGCACATCTGGCGCATGAGGCCGAGGATGGGACCTGCCTGCTGTATATTGACCGCCACCTCGTCCACGAAGTGACCTCGCCGCAGGCATTCGAGGGCCTGCGCATGGCGGGCCGCAAAGTCCGCGCGCCCGAAAAGACGATTGCCGTTCCTGATCACAACGTGCCGACAACGCTCGACCGCGCCGATGCGACAACGATGACGGAAGACAGCCGCATTCAGGTCGCCGCCCTCGACAAAAACGCCAAGGACTTTGGCATCCACTACTACCCCGTGTCCGACGTGCGCCAAGGCATCGTGCACATCGTCGGCCCCGAGCAAGGCTGGACATTGCCCGGCATGACCGTCGTCTGCGGTGACAGCCATACAGCGACCCACGGCGCGTTTGGCGCGCTGGCCCACGGCATCGGCACGTCCGAGGTCGAGCATGTGCTTGCCACGCAAACGCTGATCCAGAAGAAATCGCTCAACATGAAAGTTGAGATCACCGGCAAACTGCGCCCCGGCGTGACGGCCAAGGACATCACTCTGTCCGTGATCGGCGAGACGGGCACTGCTGGCGGCACCGGTTATGTGATCGAGTACTGCGGCGAAGCCATCCGTGATCTGAGCATGGAAGGTCGCATGACCGTTTGCAACATGGCCATCGAAGGCGGCGCACGCGCAGGCCTGATCGCGCCGGATGAGAAGACGTTCGAATACTGCAAAGGCCGCCCTCACGCCCCCAAGGGCGCGCAATGGGACGCAGCCTTGGCTTGGTGGAAGACGCTCTACACCGACGAAGGCGCGCATTTTGACAAGGTCATCACGATCAAAGGCGAAGACATCGCACCCGTCGTCACATGGGGCACCTCGCCCGAGGATGTGCTGCCGATCACCGCTATGGTCCCGGCCGCTGACAGTTTTGAGGGCGGCAAAGTGGGCGCCGCCCAGCGCAGCCTCGACTATATGGACCTGACGCCTGGCACGCCCTTGTCTGATATTGAAATCGACACTGTCTTTATCGGCTCCTGCACCAATGGCCGGATCGAGGATTTGCGCGCCGCCGCTGAAATTCTCAAAGGCAAGAAAAAGAAGGACGGGCTTCGCGCCATGGTTGTCCCCGGCTCCGGCCTCGTTCGTGCTCAGGCCGAGGAAGAGGGTCTTGCTGATATCTTTAAGGAGGCCGGGTTCGAATGGCGTCTGGCGGGATGCTCTATGTGCCTTGCGATGAACCCCGACCAGCTCGCCCCCGGCGAGCGCTGTGCGGCCACATCCAACCGCAATTTCGAGGGCCGCCAAGGCCGCGGTGGGCGCACGCACCTGATGTCTCCGCAAATGGCAGCAGCAGCAGCCATCACCGGCAAACTCACCGATGTTCGGGAGTTGATGTAAGGCAGCGCGCTACCTGCTCTGGCGACAGAGCACAAACCCGTGGGCCGGGCGCATGTCCGGCCTGCAAACCAAAAGGAGGCCCGTCTATGAAGCGACGCACCTTCCTCTCCATCTTCGGCGCCGCAACCGTTGCGCCAGCTTTGCCAGCGCTGGCAAGCCCGTCGCCAGCCATGCTGCAGATGGCAACGGCCCACGCCGCCAAATTCCCGCACGTCAGTGTCATGGGCCTGTCGCATCGCCTTGGCGTCAGCGCGACGGAGGCCGAGGCGCTCTTGCACGACATGTCCAATCGCGGGCTGATCGGCAAGCTGCGCATTGATGGCACCCGCCCCATCTATGCCAGCAGCAAAGTCTACACGCCGCCAGAAGGCTCCCTGATCCATCAGGCGCAGCGGCAAAAGGCCAGACAGGCCGCGCGTCGTGAGGCGCGTTTGGAAACTGCCGAGCCAAAAAGCCTGACCGTCGATATCAGCAGACTGCTCGCACACCTGCGACAGCTCTGCGCCGATCAGGGCATGACCCTTCGGCCTGCAATGGCTTTGACATCATGAAGCGCCGGGCGTTCCTGTCGATGTTTGGTGCCGCAGCCGTGGCCCCGGCTTTGCCCGCAATGGCTGCCCCTGCTGCCCAGGCAGGCTACAGCCGGTACATGTACGGCCTCGCAGTGTTTCACGCCCGCACCCGCCCGCATGTCAGCGCGCGCGGTCTGGCGCATGTTCTTAAGGTCAGCGCACCGCAGGCCGAGGCGATGATTGCCGAGATGGCGTCGAAAGGTCTTGTAAAACCCCTTCTCGGCGGCGCGACGGGGCACGTTCGCGCGGTCAGCAATATACTCAAGCCGGATATTTGGGGCATCTCCCCGAGCATGCGGCGCGCCCGCAGCCAAGCACGCCGTGATCGCCAGCAAACCTCACAGCATGAGGTCATCCTGCAAAATCCTTTGCTCGCGCATTTGCACAAAATCTGCCGCAACCATGGCCTCACGCTCAGCCCGCGTTGCGCCACAACGATGGCGGACTGGGCATGAAACGGCGCGGCTTTCTCAGCCTCCTAGGGGCTGCAACAACAGCACCCCTGTTGCCCACGTTGCCCGCAAGCGCATCGGCAGGCTATTCTCGCACATTGTTCAGCCGCGCTGTGGCCGTAACCCGGATGAAACCTCATGTGAGCGCCCGCGGAATTGCGGCCCTGCTGCGCATTCCCGCATCACAGGCCGAAAGGATGCTGACCGAGATGACGGCGCGCGGAATTGTGGTGCCAGTTCCGGGCGGGGCGGGCGTCCATGTCCGCGCCTCTAACGCCATCGTGCGCGCGGCGGGCATGCGGGCTGCGGCGCAGCAATCGCAGCGCCCAAAGGCGCCTTCCAACACCCCCGATACGCTGCAGCCTTCGCCCCTGATGACTTATCTCCACACGCTGTGCACCAACTACGGCCTGACGCTCAGCCCACGCTGCGCGATGTCTGAGGCAGCTTTCGCATGAAACGACGTGGGTTCCTCCGCCTCCTTGGCGCAGCGGCAACCGCCCCGCTTATGCCCGCTCTTCCGACAGTCGCTGCACCCGCAGCCGCGACTGTAACCCCTGCGGCGCTGCATGCTTCAATCCTGCATGCACAATCGCAAATCTCCATCAGCCGTTGGGGCCTGATGACCAAACTCGGCGTCACCAAGACTGAAGCCGACGCGTTGATGGTGGAACTCTCAAATCGGGGTGTGATCGGCCCTCTCAGCGGCATGAAGGGCGGCAGCCCTTGGGCCCGCAGCCGGATCGCTCAGCCCGCTTTCCGCAAGTCAGCACAGCAAAGCGCATCCAACCAAGCAACCAAAGACGCCACCCCAGCCGCAGACCGTCCGTCTTGGTCGGTGCGATACAATGGATTGTGGGAACACGTGGCGCTTGTCGCCGTCCGCCACGGGATTGCCTGATTCTGCTCTGCCCGCCGGCCATCACCGCAACAATCCATTTGGCGTCTCCCGACTGTTTCCAAGAGTGCTCGGCCAGCACCCCCGCTTAGGGGGCAAACTTGCAGCTCAATTCAAATAAATTTGGCTCAACACCCGTGCGAGGTTAACCCTACGTCATTAGTTTATTTTAACCAGGGTAAGACTTTTCGATGTTTAGACAAACCTTCATCGCTGCCGCAGCTTTAACTGCGCTTGCAGCAACCTCCGCCTCCGCTGCCACACTCTCTTTTGTCGGCACCGGACAATCCCAAACCATTTCAAACAACGACTTGGGCCTTGGCCTGAATGGCACGTCCCTTGACTATATCACGGGCGACCTTCAGTCCGCGTCCAACGGCCTGAGTGTCAGCGGACCTGCTGAGATCACCTTCACCTACCTCGGATTTGAGGCGGGCAACCAGAACTACTCTGCCAGTATGGGTGGCGGCTTGTTTGAAAAGAACGTGTCGACGGTCGGCGACTCGATCACACTGCTGCAGGCCGCTGGCGGCTTGATTGATTTCCTCTTCGGCACCTCCTCGCCACAAAACTCAGTTGGCGAGATTGCAAACCACACAACAGCCAACCCGCAAAGTGCAAACTATGCGATCGGCTATCAGATGATCGACGCGGACAGCTACTACGTCTTCTTCGATGACATTGCCTCCGGCGACCGTGACTTTGACGATCTTGCCATGCGGGTCGACGTGGCGCCTGTCCCTCTTCCAGCTGCTGGCTGGATGATGATCGCAGGCCTCGGCGGGATCGCCGCCATGCGTCGCAAGAAAAAGTAACCATTCCCCGATCTAACGGTTACACGCGGCGGCACCCTACGGTGCCGCCGTTTTGCGTTGAAGCCGGTCTTGACGCAGCCTATACCAGCCCCGCACGCAAAGACTTTGAGGAGTGGCGCATGGAAAAGTTCACAACGCTCAGTGGGATCGCAGCGCCTATGCCGCTGGTCAACATCGACACCGATATGATCATCCCCAAGCAGTTCCTCAAAACGATCAAGCGCTCCGGGCTAGGCGCAAATCTCTTTGATGAGATGCGCTTTACTACGGAGGGGGACGAAATCCCCGACTTCGTGCTGAACAAGACCCAGTACCGCGATGCGCAGATCCTCGTGGCTGGTGACAACTTCGGCTGCGGCTCTTCTCGTGAACATGCGCCTTGGGCCATCGCTGATTTCGGCATCCGCTGTGTGATCTCTACCAGCTTTGCCGACATTTTCTATAACAACTGCTTCAAGAACGGCATTCTGCCTATTGTCCTGCCCGAAGATCAGCGCGACGCTTGCATGGCCGATGCGGAAAAGGGGGCCAACGCCCGGATCGAAGTCGATCTTGAAGACCAGACCATCACCTTGTCAGACGGGACGAAGATCACCTTCGAGCTTGACCCGTTCCGCAAGCACTGCCTGCTTAACGGACTTGATGACATCGGCCTGACGCTTGAGAAGGAGCGCTCCATTGATCGCTTTGAAGAGGCAGTGTCTCAGGCGCGTCCTTGGGTCTGACGCATTAAAGCCACCCGTGATTCTCGCAAAAGGCGGCTGCTACGGGGCCGCCTTTGCTGTTTTTGCGAGGATATTAACCTTTTGAACAAATTTTGACGGAAAAGACGATCAACCAGCTACGGCTGTCAGACACTACAATTTGCATGCGTCCTCCAAAAAAACACCGCATCTTGTTGATACTATTGGATTGTCGAAAGTCCGCTTAGAAATGGTTGCATTCTCGCACCATCACCGTCTCAAAACTGCCCCACTTTGCGCAGACAAGTAAACACACTGTTGCGAAGATCGGAAATCGGGGCAATTTTATGGCAATATTGAGGCGGCGCGCCACAAACGCGCAAGATCAAGATGGAATAAGGGAGCAGCGTCGTACTGCGCCCAGCCAGATTGAGGGCAAGAGTCGAATGATGACGCGACTGACAGGAGCAATCCTGCGGGCATTATTGGTTGTGGCAGTTATCGCCACCCCATCCCTATTCCTACCCGGCACGACAAGCGACACAGCTCAGATCGTCGTCTTGCTGGCCTTTGTTGCCGCGGGCTTTACGTTGGTGGAATACTTCGGCAAAAGCCCCAGCCTCGTTGAATTTCGAGATGCCCCCCCCTTCAATCGCATTCGTTTTGGGGCCTTGGCGCTTACCGTGATGACCCTCACGTTCATTTTGCGCGGCCAATACGATCCGTCCCAGGTCACACAAATTGCCTCAGCCGCCGGCGTCGCAATCTCCAACACCATTGATTTCCCCTATTCCCCGGTCCGCCTGCTGGTCCTCGTCCTGCCGGACGAAGCGTCGCCGTCGCTGATCGAAAATGTACGGATCGCCGCTGGCATAAGCTATCTCGTGTCCATCGTCTCTCTTGCCGCGTTCATCATCGTCCTGCGGTACGCGGGGTGGCCCGCCCGCAATGGCTCATTTAACTTCTGGGTCAACCTGCCCACTTTCGATCCCACCGCTGGCGGTGATGTCGTTGAGCGGCTTGAGCGAGACGCACAGGTTAACCTTATCTTAGGATTTCTCCTGCCATTCATGATCCCAGCCGTGATCCAACTGGCCAGCGACATCATTGATCCGATCTCCCTGTCCAGCCCTCACACCCTGATTTGGACCGTGACAGCATGGGCCTTCTTGCCAGCCAGTCTCCTGATGCGCGGCATCGCTCTCAGCCATGTGGCCGACATGATCTCAAAACAGCGTCACCGCGCAACCGAAGCAGAGGCCGAGGCAAACGCCGCACACGCCTGATCGCGCTGGCACTGGGCCTCTGGGCCACAGCTGCGGCATCCGAAGAACTGCGCATCGCCACCTTCGCCGCACCGCTAAACCGCGAGGGCCCCGGGCTTCTGCTGAGGGACATCCGCAAGGGTGATGATCCTCAAATCCTCGCCACGCTCGACATCATTCGCCACATCGACCCGGACATCCTGCTGCTGACGGACATCGACTGGGATTATGACGCGCGGGCCCTTACCGCTTTGGCCGACGCCCTTGGCACCTATCCTTACCCCTTCACCGCCGCCCCTAACGCCGGGGTGCCCAGCGGCCATGACCTTGATGCTAATGGTCGCTTGGGCGAGGCGCGGGACGCGCTCGGATATGGCCGCTTCACCGGTGACGGCGGGATGGCCATCCTGTCGCGCTTTCCCGTCACATTGAGCGAGGATCACACGAACACCCTCTGGCGTGACGTCCCCGGTGCCACGCTTCCCCAATGGCCGGACGGCACGCCCTTTCCAACGGCAGAGGCTCAGAGCGTCATGCGGCTATCCAGCGCCGCCCATTGGGAGCTGCGCATCGACGCGCCAGACGGTCCTCTCACCCTCATGGCATGGTCTGCAACGCCCCCGGTTTTTGACGGGGAGGAGGATGCCAACGGTCTGCGCAGTCGGGATGAGGCGCTCTTTTGGTTGCCGCGTATTGCGTTGCAAGAGAACCCCTTCATCCTCATCGGCAATGCAAACCTCGACCCCGCCGATGGCGACGGAGATCGCGAGGCTATCGCAGCGCTGTTGTCGCACCCCGATCTTCAGGACCCGCTGCCCAGCAGCCTCGGCGGTGCCGCCGCTGCGGACCCGGACCAGCAGGGAGATCCCGCCCTCGATACAGCCGATTGGCCCGACGACGCGCCGGGCAATCTGCGGGTCAGCTATGTGCTGCCCTCCACCCATTGGACGGTGACCGGGTCGGGCGTGTTCTGGCCCGCCCCGGAGAGCACCGAGGCCGCCCTACTCGGCAGCGATGGTCTGGCCGCGGGCCAGCACCGGCTCGTGTGGGTGGACGTCCGGCGGTAGCACATCGCGCAACACGGCCTCCAGCGGCGTGGCACCAAAGTCGGGCAGCAGCCCGGCCATGCGCGCGCCATCCAAGCGATGCGATGTCTCGTTCAGATACCGCATCTCGCGAAGCTCATACGCCAGCCCCCAAACCGGGCTCAGAACCGTCATGAGCCACCACGGGAAACGCGACACCCGAAGACGGCGCCCCAGCATGCCTTCCAACACGTCCTTCAACTCAGCCGTGCTGAAGGCATGTCCCTCAAACGGCACATCTTCAAACACGTCCAGTTCTCTACGCTTCTCCGCCAATGCGACAGCAGCGCGCGCCCAATCCGGCAGATAGGCATAGGTCTGCATCACATCCACATCGCCCAAGGTCGTCACCACGCCTTTGGCCAGCTTGCCAATGATCACCATGCTGAACAGATCGCCGTCGCGGTTCGGATCCAGAAAGTTCCCGGCCCGCAGCACGATCGTGCGCACGCCCGCATCGCGATAGGCCTGCTCCATGTCGACCCGGATGCGCCCCTTGCGTGCAACAGGGCGCTGTGGCGTGTCGGGGCCCCAGACACCGGGTGTGTCCCCAAAATTGTAGACGTTCCCGGGGAGGATCACTGTCGCCCCGCTCGCTTTGGCTGCGGCAATCACTTGCGATGTGATGCGCGGGATCGCCACGTCCCAGCCCTTGTACCCCGGAGGGTTTAGCCCATTGACGATCACATCAGCACCCATTGCCGCCTCCACCATATCCGTACCGCGCACGTACTGCCGCACGGTCCAGCCGGCATTCCAGAACGCCTCGGTTGCATGGGTGCCAATTTTGCCAGAACCACCCAAAATCAATACTGTCTGTGTCATCTCGTCTCTCCTGAAACTGTGTATGACCTGATATTCATCCATACACTTATGATTTGGAATTGCCCAAATTCGCAGATCATGTATTCATTGATGAATGGATATTACCCTCACCGATTTGGACTGGTCGCTCGTCCAGGCCTTTGTCGCGGTCGCCGAAACCGGCAGCCTGTCGGCCGCCGCCCGCGCGCTAAACGCAAGCCAGCCCACCCTTGGCCGACAGATCAAAACACTCGAAGCGCAACTTGAGGCCGAGCTGTTCACCCGCCAGCCGCGCGGGCTGGTTTTGACGGAGACGGGTGCCACCCTGTTGGCCCCGGCCCAAGCGATGCGCGACGCGGCCAACCAGATCACGCTGACCGCTGCGGGCACGTCCGCCCGGCTCGATGGCACGGTGCGCATCACGGCGAGCGTCATGACGGCCATCTACCATTTGCCGCCGATCATCGCAGATATACGCCGCGCCGAACCCAACATCGCAATCGAGCTTGTACCCAGCGACCAAACGACAAACCTGCTCTACCGCGAGGCCGACATTGCTGTGCGCATGTACCGCCCGACACAGCTTGATCTTGTGACGCGTCACATTGGCGATCTGCCACTGGCCGCCTATGCCGCGCACAGCTATCTCGACGGCCGCGCCGAAACGCTCGCACTCGACACATTCGAGGACCACGATTTTGTCGGCTACGACACCGATACGCAGATCATCGACGGCTTTGCCAACGCAGGCATCACCGTCAGCCGCGACTTCTTCAAAACACGGTGCGATGACAATATGGCCTATTGGCATCTGGTGCGCGCAGGCTGCGGCATCGGTTTTGGTCAGCGCAGCGTCGCAGAAAACGATCCGCTGGTGCGCGAGCTGCCCATCCCGTTTCCCATTCCCAGCCTGCCGGTCTGGCTCACAGCACACGAAGCGATGCGCAAAACCCCCCGCATCCGCCGCGTCTGGGACCTGCTGGTCAAAGGGCTGGAACCTTTGGTGGCATAGCCGCGTCTGCATCACATGTGCATGGGATGTGCATCGGTTGTGTATCAACAAAATATGGGTTTTCAGGCCGCAACCTTGACCCCGCGCCACCACAGGGCTACCGGGTGTGCAACCTCTGAAACGATAGGATCCGCGTCATGACAAACCCTTCCCTTCTCATCCTCCCCGGCGACGGCATCGGCCCAGAAGTTATGGCCGAAGTGCGCAAAGTCATCGCCTGGATGGGCGAAAAGCGTGATCTGACCTTTGACGTCTCCGAAGACCTCGTCGGCGGTGCGGCCTACGACAAACACGGTGTCCCGTTGGCGGATGAGACGATGGCCAAGGCTCAAGAAGTCGACGCCGTCCTCCTCGGCGCTGTGGGTGGCCCCGCCTACGATGACCTTGATTTTTCAGTAAAACCCGAGCGTGGCCTGCTGCGCCTGCGCAAGGAAATGGACCTTTTTGCCAACCTGCGCCCGGCGCAATGCTTTGATGCGCTGGCCGATTTCTCCTCGCTCAAAAAAGACATTGTCGCGGGCCTCGACATCATGATCGTGCGCGAGCTGACGTCCGGCGTCTATTTCGGCGAGCCGCGTGGCATCCACACCGAAGGCAACGAACGTGTCGGCATCAACACCCAGCGCTACACCGAAAGCGAGATCGCCCGCATCGCTAAATCCGCCTTTGAACTGGCCCGCAAACGCGACAACCGCGTGTGTTCGATGGAAAAGGCCAACGTGATGGAAAGCGGCATCCTATGGCGCGACGTCGTGACCGAAGTGCACGAAAAAGATTATTCAGATGTGGAGCTTAGCCACATGTACGCTGACAATGGCGCGATGCAGCTGGTCCGCAACCCCAAGCAGTTTGATGTCATCGTCACCGACAATCTGTTTGGCGATATCCTCTCTGATGCAGCCGCCATGCTGACCGGTTCGCTGGGCATGTTGCCCTCTGCGTCCCTTGGTGCACCCATGGAAAACGGCCGCCCCAAGGCGCTTTATGAGCCGGTCCACGGCTCTGCCCCCGACATCACCGGCCAGTCCAAAGCCAACCCCATCGCCTGCATCCTGTCGTTCGCGATGGCTCTGCGCTACTCGTTCGACCGCGGCGAAGAGGCCACAATGGTCGAACAGGCCGTTGAAAAGGTCCTCGCCGATGGCGCCCGCACGGGCGATCTGATGGGCCCTGATGGCGGCACGCCGATTAGCACAAGCGAAATGGGCGATGCGATCATCGCAGCGCTCAACGCAGCCTAAGCCTAAGGGGCCGCGCCCACCGTGCGGTCCCTCTCATAGTTGTTAACGATTGAGGCTGATGATGACCGCGAACGCCAAAGGAGCCCTCCTCGCACTGCTGGCCTTTGCGGTCTTTGCCACTCACGACGCGGTCGTCAAACTGATGGGCGAAAGCTATTCGCCGTTTCAGATGATCTTCTTTTCGGTGCTGTTCAGCTTTCCGCTCGCCTTGCTTATGCTGATGCGGGACAGAACAGCGGGCACACTGTTACCCGTCCACCCATGGTGGGTCGCCTTCCGAACGGCAGCAGCCCTTGTTACAGGCATCAGCGCATTCTACGCCTTTTCGGCGCTGCCCTTGGCGCAGGTCTACGCGGTGCTCTTTGCCACGCCGCTTTTGATCACCATCCTCGCCATCCCGATCTTGGGAGAAAAGGTCGGTGTGCGAAGGGGACTGGC
>JAHDDU010000030.1:16046-36668 GCA_020629175.1 Flavimaricola sp.
GCAGGTCTGATCATCATCGCAGCCTACAACGCGGGCGAAGCCGTCATCGTGGCCCCGATGCAGTATTCGCAGATCATTTGGGCCACGGTGTTCGGGTATTTCTTTTTTAACGAAATCCCCGATGCACTGACCTTTGTGGGCGCCGGGATTATCATTGCGAGCGGCCTTTACATCGTCCTGCGCGAAGGGCGTGGCGGCACGTCCAGCACGACCCCCGTACTGCGCACAAAACCACGGCCTGACACAGGAACCGCCCCGCGCGAAGCACGTGTCCCACGGGCCAGCCTGCGCGGTCTCCCAGGGCGCGGATCACAGCGCTAGCCCCCTCGCCACCAGCCCCAAAACGCGCCATAACAAGGCGACGAATTGAGGGAGCCTTTCATGTGGCAGTTTTGGGTTGATCGCGGCGGCACCTTCACCGACATCGTGGCGCGTGATCCGAACGGTGCGCTCAGCACGCACAAGTTGCTCAGCGAAAACCCCGAAGCCTATCAGGACGCGGCCGTTCACGGCATCCGGCAGGTTCTAGGCCTCGGCCCCGGCGACCCCATCCCGGAGCAGACGATCCACTCGGTCAAAATGGGCACCACGGTCGCCACCAACGCCCTGCTGGAGCGCAAAGGCGAGCGGACGCTGTTGATGATCACCCAAGGGATGCGCGATCTGCTTCGCATTGGCTATCAGAACCGGCCCGAACTCTTCGCGCTGCACATCCAGCTGCCCGAATTGCTCTACGAGCGAGCCGAGGAAGTGACCGAACGGCTGTCGGCCACGGGCGAAGTGGTCACACCGCTTGATCTGGTAGCTGCGCGCGCGCGCCTGCAAAGCGCTTTTGACGACGGGTTGCGGTCTGTCGCCATTGCTTTGATGCATGCCTATCGCTTTCCGGAACATGAGCTGGCTCTCGGCGCTTTGGCGCGCGAGATCGGGTTCACCCAAGTCTCCCTCAGCCATCAGGCCTCTCCGCTGATCAAACTGGTCTCTCGTGGAGATACCACCGTTGTCGACGCTTATCTCTCGCCTATTTTACGGCGCTATGTGGCGCAAGTGCGGGACGCACTGACGGGCTGTGACAACCTGATGTTCATGCAATCCAACGGCGGCCTGACGGACGCGAGCCTGTTTCAGGGCAAAGACGCGATCCTCTCCGGCCCCGCAGGGGGCGTCGTCGGCATGGTCAAGACGGCCGAGCCTTTGGGGTTGGACAAGCTCATCGGTTTTGACATGGGCGGCACCTCTACGGACGTTTGCCACTACGCAGGCAGTTACGAGCGCAGCTTTGAGACCGAGGTGGCGGGTGTAAGGATGCGCGCGCCGATGATGTCGATCCACACGGTGGCGGCAGGCGGCGGCTCGATCCTGACTTTCCGCGATGGCCGCTTGCAGGTCGGCCCTGAAAGCGCAGGCGCCAACCCCGGACCCGCGGCCTATCGCCGTGGTGGGCCCTTGACGGTCACGGATTGCAACGTGCTGCTGGGCAAGCTGCAACCCTCGCAGTTCCCCGCGGTCTTTGGGCCGGAGAGTAACGAACCGCTAGATGCAGAGACTGTGCGCACAAAGTTTGAGAGCCTTGCGGGCGAGATAGCCGCTGCCACAGGCGACGCACCCAAAACACCTGAGGCTTTGGCCGAAGGCTTCCTGCGCATCGCAGTTGAAAACATGGCCAATGCGATCAAGAAGATCAGCGTGCAGCGCGGCTATGACGTCACCAAATACACGATGAACTGCTTCGGCGGCGCAGGTGGCCAGCACGCTTGTTTGATTGCCGATACGCTGGGAATGGAGAGCATTTTCATCCACCCCTTCGCTGGCGTCCTCTCGGCCTTTGGCATGGGCCTCGCTGATGTCCGCGCTCTGCGCGAGCATCAGTTCGCGCGCCCCCTCTCAGCCGCTGCTGAGGCCAGCGATATTCTGGCACAGCTCGCCGCTGACGCGAGTGCCGAAGTGACCAGTCAAGGCATTGATCACGCCACGATCACGCTGATCAAAACCGCCCACATTCGCACCAGCGGTGCGCATCAGACGCTCGATGTCCCCTTTGGCAGCGAGGCTGAGATGACCGCAGGCTTTGAGGCGGCTCATGCCCAGCGCTTTGGTTTTGTCCCCACCTATGACCACCTAATTATCGACGTTCTGGCGGTCGAGGCGGTCGGGTCCACCGGCGAGGGTGTTGACCTGCCAATGCACGCCACTGTGCGCGCCGACACAACCGCCCGCATGGTCTCGGGCGGCGCATGGCAAGACGTCCCTCTTGTTCAGCGCGACGCACTGCGGGGGGGCGACACCGTCACCGGCCCCGCCATCCTGATCGAACCCACGGGCACAAACATTATTGAAGACGGCTGGCAGGCGGAATGCGTCACAGGCGGCAACCTCCTTCTCAAGCGGATCACACCGATACAGCGCGATCTGGCCGTCGGCACCTCTGTCGATCCCGTGATGCTTGAGGTCTTCAACAACCTTTTCATGTCTATCGCCGAGCAGATGGGGGCCACGCTGGCCAACACCGCCTATTCGGTCAACATCAAGGAAAGGCTCGACTTTTCCTGCGCCATCTTTGACCAGAATGGCGATCTTGTCGCCAACGCCCCCCATGTGCCAGTCCACCTCGGAAGTATGTCGGAAAGCGTCCGGACGGTCCTGCGAGAAAACGCCGGCAAAATCCGCCACGGCGATGTGTTCATGATGAACAACCCCTACAACGGCGGCACCCACCTGCCAGATGTGACGGTGATCACCCCGGTCTTTGATGAGGCCGGCGAGCGCATCCTCTACACCGTCGCCTCGCGCGGGCACCACGCTGACATCGGCGGCAAAACCCCCGGCTCTGCTCCGCCCGACAGCACACATATCGAAGAAGAGGGCGTGTTGATCGACAATTTCCTCCTCGTCGATCAGGGCAGACTGCGCGAGGATGAGACCCGCGCGCTCTTTGCCGATGCCAAATACCCGTGCCGCAACATCCCTGAAAACATGGCCGATCTTGCCGCCCAGATCGCATCCAACAACACAGGCGTGGCTGAGCTGCAAAGGATCACACGCGCCTATGGGGTTGAGACCATCCACGCCTACATGGGCCACGTCCAAGACAACGCCGAAGAAAGCGTGCGGCAGGTCGTCGACGTGCTGCGCGACAGCAGCTTTACCTACCCGATGGACAGCGGCGCTGAGATCAAGGTCAAAATTACCGTACATCCTGAAAGCCGCAGCGCCACGATTGATTTCACTGGCACCTCACCGCAGGACAGTTTGAACTACAACGCGCCGCTCGCCGTGTGCCGGGCCGTTGTGCTTTATGTCTTCCGCACCATGGTCGAGCACCCGATCCCCATGAACGAGGGCTGCCTGAAACCGCTCAAAATCATCACGCCAGAGGGCTCGATGATCAATCCCGCATATCCCGCCGCCGTAATCTCGGGCAACACCGAGGTGAGCCAGTCCATCTGCGATGCGCTTTACGGCGCGCTTGGCGTGATCGCGGGCAGTCAGGGGACGGTGAACAATTTCGTCTACGGCAATGATCGCTACCAGAATTACGAGACGATCTGCGGCGGCACCGGGGCAGGCCCCGGCTTTGATGGCGCAAGTGCTGTGCACAGCCATATGACCAACACCCGGATGACGGATCCCGAAGTGCTCGAAACCCGCTTTCCGCTGCGTCTGGAAGAGTTTTCCATCCGCTCTGGCTCGGGAGGTACTGGCGCACATCATGGCGGTGAGGGGATCACCCGTCGCCTCCGGTTCCTCGAGGAAATGATCGTCACCACGCTCACCTCTCACCGCATCCACCCGCCGCATGGGGCAGCAGGCGGCAGTGCGGGCGGGGTTGGCCGCAATGAGGTGGAGCGTTTGGATGGCACGTTAGAGCCACTCAACGGCAACGATCAGACCCAAATGCAGGTGGGCGACATATTTACCATGCACACGCCCGGCGGGGGCGGCTACGGCGTTCCCTGACATTTGGGCAAGGCACAGAGCATCTCAAAGAGCAGGTTCGCCCCAATGAGCGCGGTATTACCCGTTGTGTCATATGGCGGCGAAACCTCCACCAGATCACCGCCAACAATATTGAGCCCCGCGCAGCCGCGTATGATCTCCAGCGCCTGAATAGTTGTCAGACCGCCGATTTCCACAGTCCCGGTCCCGGGCGCAAAGGCGGGGTCTAGGCTGTCGATGTCATACGTGATGTAAACGGGCGTATCAGGCCCGATCTTGGCGCGGATATCGGTCATGAGGGGCGCTAGCGATTTGTGCCAGCACTCTTCGGCCTGCACCACAGTCCAGCCCTTATCGCGCGCCCAATCATAATCCTCGGGGCTGTACCCCGTGCCCCGTAACCCGATCTGCCAGACCTTTTCATTGATCAACAAGCCATCCTCCCAAGCCCGCCGAAACGGGGTGCCATGGGCTATCGGCTCGCCAAACATGTCATCGCTGGTATCGGCATGGGCATCCACATGGATCAGCGCGACGGGCCCATGCTTGGCCGCAATCGCCCTCAACACCGGATAGGTCAACGTGTGATCGCCCCCCAACGTCAGCGGCACAACATCATGCGTCAAGACGTCGTTGTAATGCGCGGTGATGATGTCCGCCGTTTTCATCAGGTTGAACGAATTGATCGCAACATCGCCAATATCTGCCACCTGCATCCGCGCAAAAGGCTGCGCCCCGGTGCCCATGTTAAACGGGCGCATCATCCGGCTCTCATCCCTGATCTGGCGCGGACCGAGGCGGGTCCCAGACCGATTAGATGCACCAATATCCATGGGCACGCCAATAAAACAGGCGTCCAGCCCTTCGGCCGTCTCTTGCGTCGGCAGCCGCATCATCGTGGCAGGCCCGGAAAACCGCGCCATTTCCTGTCCGCCAAGCGGCTGATTGAAAGTGCTCATCATCGTCTCCCTGATTTGGGCAAACGCTAGAACGCGAGGACCATACCGGGCAAGCTTCATCTGACTAATGAAACTCCGGGGTGAGCGCCCTAGGGGCGCGAGGGGCAGCGCCCCTTAGACCTTTCCCGTATCGGCCCCCATCCGCCGCGGCGGCAAACGGTAGGTCACAGGCGTTTTCGACATCTTCAATGGATTGCCCAGCAAGCGCACAGGCCCAGCTTCACTCTCCATTTCTATGACCATATCCCGCGCGTGCGCCTGATCCGACCCCAAGGCTTTGTCCAAAGTGTTAACCGGCCCCACCGGCACTTTCACCGCCTCAAGCCCTGCGATGATCTCGGCCATTGTCCGGGCTGCAAAGAGCGGTGTAAGCGTCGCGATCAGCGCCTCTCGGTTGGCCAATCGCGCAGGGTTTGTGCCATAATCGGTCGTATCGGCCAAACCTTCGACGCCCAAGAACGCGCAACAACGGCGAAACTGCGCATCATTGCCAACGGCCAAAATCACATGGCCGTCCGAGGTTTCAAACACCTGATAGGGGACAATATTCGGGTGGCCATTGCCCCGCCGTTTCGGCAAGTCACCCGACAGGAGGTAATTCGTCCCCTCATTGATCAGCCAGGCCATCTGCGCATCCACAAGGGCCAAATCAATATGCTGGCCCTCCCCCGTCGCATTGCGATGGTTCAGCGCCGCCAGAATACCTGTGCAGGCATACATCCCGCACATCACATCCGCGATGCCCACGCCCACTTTCATCGGCTGGCCCTCAGGCTCACCCGTCAGGGACATAATCCCGCCAAAGCCCTGGGCCATCAGATCATATCCCGGCTTGTCCCGGTTCGGCCCCGTCTGTCCATAACCTGAGATGGAACAATAGATGAGCGCAGGGTTCACAGCGCAAAGGGCATCGTAATCCAGCCCGTATTTGGCAAGGCCGCCGGGCTTGAAATTTTCCACCACGATATCCGCATCGGCCGCCAACCTGCGCAAGTACGCCTGGCCATCTTCTGAGGTGATATCCACAGCGACCGACAATTTGTTGCGGTTGGCGCACATGAAATAGGCGCTCATATCCGTCGGGGTACCATTCTCGTCTGTGACGTAGGGCGGGCCCCAGCTGCGGGTATCGTCGCCGCCCGATTTGGGGTTTTCGATCTTGATCACTTTGGCGCCAAAATCGCCCAGCAATTGCGTACAAGTCGGCCCAGCCAAAATGCGGCTGAGGTCAAGAACGACCAGTCCGTCAAGCGCGCCCTTAGATGCGTCCGTCATAAGACCTCCGGTCGATTTTCGCGGCGATGACGGTGAAGGTATCCGCGGCCAAGGCCTCAGTCAAAGCCGCGCGCAGATCGGCGCGGTTTTCCACCGTGGCTCCACGCCCGCCCATCGCCTGCCCGATGGCCGCAAAATCATGGCTGCCGAAATCAACGCCTGTGTTCTTCATCTGCCGCTCCCGCTGCTTTTTCTCGATCAGCGCAAGCGAGGCATCGACGAACACGACAAAGATTACCGGCAGCTTCATCTCTGCCGCCGTCGCCAGCTCTCCCAACACCATGAGCATCCCTGCATCACCGCTGAACGATACGACAGGCACCTCCGGGTTTGCGATCTTGACCCCCATCGCGAGCGGTACAGCACAGCCCATCGTGCACAGGCCAGAGGATTGGATCAGCGTGCGCGGCGCGTCACATTCCCACATCTGGCTGAGCAAGATCCGGTGCGCTCCGCTGTCGACTGTGGCCACGGCTTCAACGGGCAAAACCTCACGGCATTCGGCGATCACGCCTGCAGCCCCCCAAGTGTCATCCATCGGAAAGGCCTCGGCCAGCTGTGCCTTTACCCGGCCGACGGCTCCATCTTCCCACGTCTCACCCGGTTCAATGCCGTCACCCAGCGCCTGAAGCGCCGCCCCTGTATCAGCGACGATATTGATCCCCGCCTGATGCATATAGTGCAGGTTGGGCACAGCGCTGATGTCGATCACCCGTTGCTGGGACGTGTCCCAGATGTTGCGCCAGCCGGGGCGCATCTCAATCGGATCATAACCTGCGCAAATCACTAGATCGGCAGATTGTACAAAGGGAACGAGGATCGCATCATTCTTGGGTGAGAGGCCCGCCCCGCCCAGAGATACCGGATGATGTTCGGGGATGATACCCTTGGCTTTATAGGTCGTGATCACAGGCACGCCAAAGGCTTCGGCAAACGCCAGAACACTGGGGGCTGCCTCATCCGCTAGCGCATCGAGCCCGACGATCATCACCGGGCGTTCCGCCGATGCCAGCCAGTCCCAGGCCTGCGCGAGGTCTTCGGTCAACGGCTCGTTCCGCAGGGGCGCGGGCAAGGCAGGCATCGGCCCAGTGAATGGCGCATCCGCAACTGCGATTGGCACGTCGATGTGCACAGGGCCTGCACGGCCCGCCGTTGCAATCGCAACGGCCTTATCGGCAACGATACCAGCGCCATTGGCCGTCATCCGGAACGTCGCCTTTGTGATCGGCTTGAACACGGCCTCATGGTCCATCACCTGATGGGTATAGGTCAGCGCCTCGTCCGCATCGAGGCAACCAGTCAGCACGATCATTGGCACCCGATCCTGTTCAGCATTTGCGACAACGTTGATCCCATTCATCGCACCGGGCCCAACAGTCGCCACAAGGATCGCGGGCGCGCCGTCTACATGATGGACCCCTTCGGCCATGAACCCACCCGCATTCTCGTGCTTGACCAGCACAAAGTGGATGCCCGCTCGCTCCAATGCGTCGATGATGGTCAAAACCTCGCCACCTGGCATGCCGAAGGCGGTGCGACATCCCGCATCATACAGTCGTTTGGCCAAGGCATCAGCGGCGCGCATTGGGGATTCTGTCATATCGTCCTCACGGGGCTTGTAACATTTGCCACTGGCCTGCCCCGGTTTTGCTACACTGGCAAGGGGTTTGCCCATAATTCCAACAGTGAATGCCAAAGCCGTGAAGCGCCTGAAATTTTGGCAAAGGGGCGCAGTTTTGCAGCATCAAGGCGGCTTGAGCCATTTCCTGCCAAGTCTGCCTGCGCCACAATTTTGCACCGTGACCCCACTGCACGACACTTGGTAATACAGCGCACGGTTTTCCTCGCGGCAGGTCACATGCCCGTGACCAGCCCATTTGTTTGCCCCCTCTGACGTACCATCCTGATACATCAACACCAACGCACGAATTATGAGTTTTGATACGCCATGACCCTTCGCACTGATATCTTTGGCCAGGACGTCTTGCTTCAGGAAGCCACATCTGTGGATC
Source organism: Flavimaricola sp. (assembly GCA_020629175.1). Classification (GTDB taxonomy): domain Bacteria; phylum Pseudomonadota; class Alphaproteobacteria; order Rhodobacterales; family Rhodobacteraceae; genus JALZWD01. The sequence goes on from JAHDDU010000030.1 coordinate 24,229, forward strand.
ACTGGAACAATACGGTCATGGCCTTTCTCGCCCATTCCGCCGCCACACCAACGCATTTGGGAGCTCTGCTCGAGGCCGAGCCTGATTTCGCCATGGGCCATGCGGTAAAAGGCATGTTCTACTTCCTGTTGGGCCGGCGCGAGATGATTGCGGGCGCGGAAGAGGCCCTACAAGTCGCCAAGACGCATCTTGCCGCGCGGGACCACAACCCGCGTGAAGCCGCCTTTGTTGAGGCGCTGGATGTCACAATCAAAGGCTCCCCGCTCGGCGCGGTCGCCGCAATGGAGCGTATTCTCGACACCAATCCCGGGGATTCGCTGGCGATGAAGATTAGCCACGCCGTCCGGTTCATGATGGGCGATAGCCAAGGCATGCGCCGCTCAATCGAGCGCGTTCTCCCAACCTATGGCGCGGATCATGTGGCTCTTGGTTATCTCCTGGGCTGTCACGCGTTCGCACTGGAAGAGACCGGCGACTACGCCAAAGCCGAAACCGCTGGCCGCATGGGTCTGGGCATGGCCCCGGACGATGCCTGGGGACTGCACGCTGTGGCGCATGTTTACGACATGACAGGCGACAGCGCAGGCGGCATCAACTGGCTGACGGGACGCGAAGCCGCGTGGGAGCATTGTAACAACTTCCGCTACCACGTCTGGTGGCACAAGGCGCTCATGCACTTAGATCAGGGCGATATCGACACTGTTCTGGACCTCTACGACACTGAAATCCGCAAGGATAAAACGGACGATTACCGCGATATTTCAAACGCAACATCGCTTTTGTCCCGGCTTGAACTTGAAGGCGTCAATATCGGCGACCGTTGGGAAGAGTTGGCCGATTTTAGTGAAAAGCGCACCGAAGATGGCTGCCTGATCTTTGCAGACCTGCACTATTTGCTAGCCCTCTCAGGCGGCAAGCGTGAGGATGCGATCACCACGATGATGACCCGCATGCGCCGCGACGCGACCGATCTGCGCAATGAGCTGGCCAGCGTCACTGCGCACCCCGGTATCGCAGCTGCTGCGGGCCTCGAAGCTTTTGGCGAGGCAGATTATCACACCGCCTACCTCAACCTGGCGCGAGCCCGTCAGGCCATGCCGACGATCGGCGGGAGCCACGCCCAGCGAGACGTGTTTGCCCGGCTCACGATTGATGCCGCCATCCGCGCAGGCTACCTCGATGACGCGCAGCAGCTACTTGCAGATCGCACAAAGTTGCGGGCTGGCAAGCACGATACCTATACGGAGGCGCGGCTTGACCTCATTTCGCGGAGCGCGCAAACCGCGCCCAGCTTTCTGAATATCGCTGAATAAGACATGACTGCCACTGCCGACATTTCGGCCACCACACCCCTGCCTGATGTGGCGGGAACCTCGGGGGCAACCACCCGCGATCCGCGTCTGGACGTGTTTCGCGGGATCGCGATGTTCATCATCCTCATCGCGCACAGCCCCGGCAACTGGTTCGCCAGTTACATTCCTGCGCGCTACGGCTGGTCAGATGCTGCCGAAGTGTTTGTGTTCTGCTCGGGCATGGCCAGTGCCATCGCCTTTGGCCGCGTGTTCGACCGGGCCGGTTGGCTCATGGGGACTGCCCGCGTCAGCCACCGCATCTGGCAGGTGTACTGGGGCCATATCGGCCTGTTTCTTGCGATTGCCGCGACTATGGCGGGGCTTAACCAGCTCGCCATTTTCCAAGAGGACGGCGTGCGCGAGTTCAACTACCTCACCCGTCCGTGGATCATGCAGCTGTTTCAGGATGACAGCCAAGCCTACCTCTGGGGCCTTTTGACGCTCACCTGGGTGCCCAATTTCTTTGACATTCTGCCGATGTACATCGTGATCCTGATGATGCTGCCGTTTGTGATGGCGCTGCACCGGATCAGCCCGATTGCGGTGCTTGTGGTGCTGGGTGGCCTGTGGCTGGCCACGCAACTGGGCCGCAGCGAGTTTGACGGGCATTGGATCACTGACACCTTCGGGCTTTACGGCCTCCCCGCCGATCCGATGACGGAGCGCCGCTGGTTCTTTAATCCTTTCGGTTGGCAGATCGTGTTCTACACGGGCTTTGCCCTCATGCGCGGCTGGATCCCTGCCCCGCCAGTGAACAAATGGCTGATCGGGGCTGCTGTGATCTTTGTCGTGGCGTCCATGCCGCTGAACAAATGGCAATGGCGCGTGCCAATCGTGCAGGCGCAACAAATGGCCGCGCTTGAGGCCGACATCGGCGCCGAAGCGATAGCGGGCCTACAGGAAACTCGCGATGGCCGGGCTGCGCTGCGCACTTTGCGCGACAACGAAGTCTCGTGGGTCGAAGAGATTTGGGAAGGCTCCGCCCCTCTGCGGCCGAAGACTGAGGAAGGCATCTTGCGCTACATTCACTTGTTGTCGCTGGCTTATCTGGCGTGGGCGGCTGCAGGCCAAGGCGGGCACCGTTTGATGCCCCGGACTGGCGGGGTTGGCGCACGTATCTGGAACGGCACGCTGCGGGTGATCACCAAGGTCGGACAGCAATCACTGGCCGTGTTCCTGTTCTCTATGTGGTTCGCACTGATCATGGGTGTCATGATTGATCTCTGGGGCCGGGAAGAGAGCGCGTGGTACTGGTCCAACACCGGTACCGTGATCATCGTCAACATTATTGGCGCGGCCTCTTTGGTCGCCGTCGCCTACACAGCGGCCTGGTTCAAGTCGAACCCTTGGCGCACGAAGAGGGCCAAAGCATGATCTCGCGTCGCGCCTTCCTCGCCTCCACAGTCTGCGCCTTTGGTTTACCCGCCGTCGCACAAGAGGCGCGCGATCTTTCGCCGCCCCGGCTGAGCGACCCGATACCGTTTACCGATCAGACACCGCTGGAAATCGCCCGCGATCTGGCTTCACGCGCCTACAATCCGCGTCCGAACGTGCCGCAAGAGTGGCTGGACCTTGTCTACGACGAATACCGTCTGTTCTGGTTCAACACCCAACGCGCACTCTGGCGGGACGAGGCAGCACCGGTGGATGCCAAGCCACCTCTGCAGGTCGATTTCTTTCTGCCCGGGCTCTACTTCCCGCGCGGGGTCGAAGTTGACGTGGTCAAGAACGGTGAAGCGCGGCACGTACTGTTCGATCTGGACCTGTTCGACCGCACCGATATGGCCCCGGACTTGCCCATTGACGACACGTTGGATTACTCGGGCTTCCGGCTACGGGCCGAGCTGGAGCAGTTGGGCATCCATCAGGAATTTGCCGTCTTCCAGGGGGCGAGCTATTTCCGCGCGCTGGCGACAGGGCAGGTCTATGGCCTCTCGGCGCGGGGTCTGGCGCTCAACACCGCTGATGAGCCGGGCGAGGAATTCCCCGATTTCACCCACTTCTGGATCGAAGAGCCCGCGAGGCGCGGTGGCCCGTTTGTCATCCACGCCTTGCTCGACAGCCCCTCGACAACAGGGGCCTACCGTTTTGAAATCACGCCCGATTACAGCCACACCACGATGGAAGTGACGGCGACACTTTTCCCACGGGTAGACCTGAACCACGCGGGCATTGCGCCGCTGACCTCAATGTTCCTCTTTGACCAGACCAATCGCCACCGGTTCAACGATTTTCGCCCCGCTGTGCATGACAGCGAGGGGCTCGCGATCCTCAACGGCAACGGCGAATATATCTGGCGGCCTCTCGCCAACCCGGTAACGCTCCAAGTCTCGGCCTTTGGCGACAACAACCCTCAAGGCTTTGGCCTGATGCAACGTGCCCGCGCGTTTGGCGACTATGCCGATCTTGAAGCGCTCTATCACCAACGCCCATCCCTGTGGATCACACCGGGGGAGGATTGGGGCGCAGGCGCTGTCACGCTTGTCGAAATCCCAGCAGACAAAGAAATCTACGATAATATCGTGGCCTATTGGCGTCCGGCGCAGCCAATCCCCGCGGGCAGTGAGCACAGCATTAGCTACCGGATGGAATGGGGCACTGGCCCTGACGAAGTTCCCCATATCGCCCGTGTTTTGAACTCGGCCATGGGTGAGCGCCCCTTCCGGGATGGGATTCTGACGATGGTGGATTTTGAAGCCACCGAGCTGATGCAAGACCGCTTTGATGATTTCACGATGGTCGTCACCGCCGGTACGGGCGAGGTCACCGGGGCACTGATCCAACGAAATCCCGAAACGGGCGGCCCGCGGCTGGCCTTCACCTTTGATCCGGGCGAGGCGCGGACGGTGGAGCTGCGCGCGCAACTCTACCTCGACAATACGCCGTGCACCGAAGTCTGGCTCTATCGGTGGACCATATGACGAGAGCGCCGCGCGACATTCATGATCTGATGCCTGCGCCAGCACCGCTCGCGCGGCCGATCCAGAATCTGCGCGCGCCTTATCGCGACAGCAACGCCCCGCGTGGCAATAGCCGGGATACCGAGGCGCTGATTTGGCGTCTGGTGACGTTCCTGCCGGCCATTGCCATGACCCTGGGCCTTGGCGCGACATTCATGAACTGGTTCCAATCTGGCGGGCTCACCGCGACGGAAATCGCGCTGACCGCCCTGATCATGATCACGTTTTTCTGGATCGCGTTTTCAGTGTGCACCGCGACCGTCGGCATCATCACCTTTGCCTTCTACAGGCGGCCCAAACCGTCTCAGGCGGCGACACCAATGGATGTTGCGCTGCTGATCCCGGTCTACAACGAGAAAACGTCGGACGTGTTCGGCAATGCGCTGGCAATGATCGAAGACCTCAAGCGCACGCCCGGCACACCTCATCGCTACACACTCTTTGTCCTGTCCGATACGCGGGACGAGGCAATTGCAGCGCAGGAAGTGCACGCGATTGCCGAATTGCGCGCGGCCTTCCCAGATGGGCCGGGGATTCACTACCGCAGGCGCGCGGAAAACACGGATCACAAGACCGGAAACCTTGCCGACTGGATCGAGAACTGGGGCGGTGCGCATGAGGCCATGCTGGTGCTCGACGCAGACAGCCTCATGTCAGGCAAGGCCATCCTGCGCCTGACGGACGAGTTGTCGGCAGACCCATCTGCTGGCCTCATCCAGAGCTTTCCTCAGATCATCGGTGCGCGGTCGCTCTACGGTTGGATTCAGCAGTTTTCTTCCTCCGTCTATGGTTCACTCCTGTCCGAAGGGTTGGCCCGCTGGTCAGATCGGGAGGGCAATTTCTGGGGCCATAACGCAATCATCCGCACGCAGGCTTTCGCCTCCTGTGCGGGGCTGCCTTACGTCCGGTCTTTGCGAGCACAAAATGCAGCGATCCTGAGCCATGATTTCGTCGAAGCGTCACTCTTGCGTCGCGCAGGCTGGGCGGTACGCTTTTTGCCTCGCCTCAAGGGCTCTTACGAGGAAGCGCCGCAAACACTGATCGATTTCATTCTGCGCGACCGGCGCTGGTGTTCGGGCAATCTGCAACACCTGCGCCTACTGCGATCGTCCGGCTTTCATGCCGTCTCGCGCTTTCATCTTTTCCATGGTGCTGTGGCCTATCTGACCTCGCCTGCGTGGTTCACACTACTTATTTTCTGGGCCCTGCTCGGCAATGGCGAGAACTCCATCCTGACCTATTTCAGCGCTGAAAACCCAGAGTTTCCGCTTTGGCCAGTCATGCATCAAGAGAACGGCATCTACATGCTGATCTTTATGTATGCGATGCTGTTGATGCCCAAAGTGATGGGGCTAACAGCCATGCGGGCGACTGGTGTTTCTGCACGGCAGATGGGTGGGCGACTGCGGTTCACCGGTGCGATCCTGTCAGAAGTGATCCTCTCAATGGCTTATGCGCCGATCATGATGGTCCAGCAAACCGTGGCTGTTCTGCGTGTGTCTGTCGGTGTCAAACCCGCCTGGGTGCCTCAGCGGCGCGGCACAGAAGGCTATCCTCTCCGCACGGTCCTCAAATTTCATTTTGTCGAAACCTTCGCAGGCGTTGGCCTGACGGCGGGTATCGTCATGGGGGCCATCTCGCTCTGGCTCTCTCCGATCGCGATCAGCCTGCTGTTTGCGGTGCCACTGTCGATGCTGTCGGGGTTGGACCTCAGCCGCTGGGCCTGGGGTCGCGCGCAACTTGAACCTCCCGCGCCCACAGCCGCCTTACCGGTCATTCGCAGGGCGACGGCCTACCGTGCGCATCTCGATCAGGTGCTGGACCAGCCACAGATCAAGGTCGCAGCTGAGTGATCACCACGGCTGCGGCTGCTGACTATAGCTGATGTAGAGCGGGTGTTTTGGGTGGCCTGCCTTGGACAGCCCCAGGTGAAACAGCGGCTTGCCCGTCTCGCGCAGCATTGCTTCCATCTTTGGACCCCGCTGCAGGTGTTCGCCGTGGGTACCCCATGCGGCGATGATCTGGTCCTGCGGCCTGATCCAATCGCGCACAGACCCAAGGATCGCTGCGTCATTGCCCGGTCCAATCGGGTCCTGGGCGGCCCGCATTCCCCGCGGGTCCGTATCGCGCCATGCAAAGATGTTCGTCACCCGAAACGCCCCGAAGCCGAGCGTTCGTGCCCGGCGCTCGCAACGCTCAACCGTGGGATCGTTCTGCACCTCGGTCGCCTTGGACGGGTTGAGCATGATGAACAACGCGCGCCGACCATCTGCATTCCATGTCCGGGTCAGGAGATAGCGGTAGCGCTCGCAATCGGAGTAGACAGCCTCGGACGGCGCGTCATCCTTAATATGTGTGCGGGTGATCATCGGTTGAACACGCGGCTTGGGTGCACTTCGCCCGATTTGTAGATGCCGACGGCAATCGCCTGCCCCTCATGCGCGACCCAACATTCATCGCCGTACTCGACGTCGCCGGGGAACACCATCGCCGGGTTTCCGTTGCCAAACCGCGTAAGGCTATCGGCGGGACATGTGACCATAGGCAGGTCTTCGAGCCCAATTTCAAGCGGATGGATATGCGCATCAAGCGCCGGATCATGGGCCAATTCGTCAAGCGTTCCGAACGGGATAGCCGTCTCCACATCAAAGGGTCCAGACCACAGGCGTCGCAGGTGATCGACGTGCCCCAGACACCCTAGCTTCTCGCCCAGATCGCGGGCGATGGAACGGACGTAACCGCCTTTACCGCAAGTCATCTCGAGCGTGACGTGATCGGCGTCGGGACGGCCAGTCATCACCAGCTCTTCCACCCAGAGCGGGCGGGCGGCGATCTCAAAATCCTCGCCGTCGCGGGCACGTTTGTAGGCACGCTGGCCGTCGATTTTGACGGCCGAGAAGGCAGGGGGGATCTGTTCGATGTCGCCCACGAAACTGCCGAGCGCGTCCTTGATCTCATCATCCGTAGGGCGCGCCTCGCGGGTTTCCAGCACCTCGCCTTCGGCGTCGTCGGTGTTGGTAGAGGCGCCCAAAGTCACTGTAAAGGCGTAACATTTTAGCGCGTCGGTAATGTAGGGCACGGTCTTCGTCGCCTCGCCCAGCGCCACGGCCAACAGCCCTGTGGCCGCCGGATCGAGCGTGCCAGCGTGGCCTGCTTTCTTGGCCTGCAACGCCCATTTGGCCTTGTTCACCACCGCCGTAGAGGTCATGCCTGCAGGCTTGTCGATGATGAGCCAGCCCGAAATGTCGCGGCCTTTGCGGTTGCGTGCCATGTGCCCTCCTGCGCGTGTAAATGCGCGGGGTATTGGATGGCGGCAAAGGCGTCAATACGCCTGTTTTATGGATGCACAACCGATGCACATTCCATGCACAAGGGATGCAGCCCTAAACCCAGCCCGCCGCGACCTGTCGCTGGTGCGCCACGATAGCATTGCGCATCAAAATGGCGACGGTCACCGGCCCCACGCCTCCCGGAACCGGCGTGATCCAGCCTGCTGTATCGCGGACGGCATCTGTATCAACATCACCAACGATCCGGACCGAGCCATCCTCGGCCTCGATCTGGTTGATGCCGATGTCGATGACAGCGGCCCCCGGTTTAATCATGTCAGGCCCGATAAAATGCGCCTTGCCCACTGCCACGACGACCACATCTGCACGGCGCGAATGCATTGCGACAGATCGCGTCATGTGATGACAAACCGTCACCGTCGCCCCTTCAGCCATCAGCATCATCGCGGCAGGTTTGCCGACAATCTCAGAGTGACCGATCATCACGACCTCAAGCCCTTCGAGCGATAGGCCCGTTTCCTTTATCAGCTCAACCGAAGCGGCGGCGGTACACGGCGCGAGCGCCACGTCAGAATAGACAATGTTGCCGATGGAGGCGGGGTTCATACCCTCCACATCCTTGAGCGGGTGGATCGCCGATTGCAGAGAGCGAACGTTGATGTGGTTTGGCACGGGCCGTTGCAGGATCACCCCCAAAACAGAGCCGTCATCGTTCATCTCAAGCAGCCGCGCTTTGCAATCGTCTTGACTGATATCACCGGGCCAGTGCTGTTCGTCAAAGGCCAGTCCGGCCTTGGCGGCGGCGCGGGCCTGATTGCGGATGTAGACCTGCACCTCGGGCGTATCGCCGATAGAGATCGACACAAGCCTGCCGATCCGGCCCGCATGCTGGGTCGCATAGTCCAAAACCTCGTCCAGAATGCGGGCGCCGACGGCGCGCCCGTCGATCAAGCGGTTGTCGGTAAAGGCTGTGTCAGGCATCGGGTGGTCCCTTCGATTGGCTGGTGTCAGCTTGCACGATGGGGCCCGTGGGGCAACAAAAAGTTGCCCCTTAGGAAATATTTATTCCTGATGTTAAGAGGCTTCAGCGTAGCCTTGCAAAATGTCGGCAAAGCGATCTGGGGTCAGGATTGGCGGCAGAATAGTCAGGAAATCACCTTGCCCGCTCATGACATAGTAATTGCTGTCATGGGCATAGACCGCGCCGTACTCAGGATCATCAAAGATATGTTCGATGTTGATCTGAAAGTCATCATAAACGGCCGCCAGCTGCGCATCTGTGCCGGTGAGACCAATCAGGCCATCATGAATAGCCGCCAAGGGCTCTGCCATCGTGTCGACAGTGTCGCGCGCGTTGTCGATCGTGATCATCACCGTGCTGATGGGCACACCGCGATCCGCAAGAATGCTTTGGATGTCACCCATCTGCGGAAGGGCCATCGTGCAAATGCTGTCGCAATTGGCGTAGCCAAAGAACACCAGTTGCAGATGCCCATCAGGATCGGCCTCTGTTCGCTCCTCCCCCCATTGATTGAGAAGGGTGTATGACCCGCCCACGTCAATCGGCAGGCCAGGCAGCGCGGGGGCTTCGGCCAAGGCCCCGCCCGCGCAGAACGCGAGCAGGAGGGATGTCAATTGCCGGTTCATTCGGCGAAGAGCTCGGCTTTGATTTCGGCGTCACGCTCTTGACCAAGGCCAAAGTAGCCGGTGGTGTCGAGCAGCTCGCGAATGTCGCCAGACCGGCGGTACCAACGGCCAGAGCCCGCCCATTCGGGATGGGCTGCTTCCCAATTGTCCGTCCAGGCTTTGGCCACGGTCCATTCTTCGGTGCCATGGGGGCGGATGAACTGCACGAGGTACATGTTCACAGCACCCAGATCTTCGTCCGTCAGCAGCAGACCGTCGACATCAACCTGCTGTCCGCAGAAAGGCAAGAGCTCTTCCACGCCGCCAGTGAACAACGCCTGATCGTTCTTTTGAACGTTGACGAGCACACCGTCAAAGTCACGCAGAATGCCCAGCTGGCGCACGCCGTCGCCGCAATTCTCAGCGCAATCGCCGGTAATCTCGCAAGTCAGGTCAACGACTGTGCCCGAGAATGTGGCGTTGGATTCCGCAAAGAGATTCCAGGAGCGCGCGTTAGAGCCCTCTTCAAAGCGGTAGTCCTGGGCGGCGGCCGTAGACGCTGCGAAAAGAGCCGCAACAGTGATCATAGATTTCATCATGTCAAATGCTCCTATCAACGTTCAGCCGGGGGAATGGCAAAGCCGGGGACCGTTCCGAAATCGAGATGGTTCTCGTTCACGATGCCCATGTCTTCGACAATCTCTTCGACGACGATGTAGTTGAGGCCATCGCGCTCGTAGTAGATTCCATCGGCCGTGATGGTCGAAGACGCCAGCGACAGGATCGTGTCACCGCCGGTGTTATTGTCATCCCCCTCAATTTTGAGGACCATGTAGATCTCACCCTCGGGTGTCAGCAGACCAACGGGGATACCACCGGCAGAACACCACATCGCGCAGGTATGGTGTGCGGTGCCAACAACGGCGTCCGGGCCGCCCATGACGCCCGAGAAGTAGCACCAGGTGTCGATAAACTCGCCAGTGACTGTGATACGCTCCCCCTCCGACGCGGCGAGCGCGGGGGCAGCTGGCAGCGCGGCAAAGGCGGCGGCTGCGAGGACAGGTAATCTCATGAAGGGTCTCCCAAGTTACGTTGTGCGGATATTGGCGCAATTTGTCGCACATCGGGAGTCACGATCGGGTTACTGACCGTGAATGCGCGCCGCTGTGCTTTCACGGTTTAGCGAGCCTGCCGCTTGGAGCGAGACAGCCCGCGGGAACGGGCCTATGGTCCGACCAAACTATCGGAGGTGCCATGTCTGTTCTGTCCCGTCGCAGCATTTTGCTTGGTTTGGCGCTTGGGGTGCCTGTGGCCGCTGTTGGAACACGTGCCTACCTCAACCCGCAGTTTGAGGGGGACGCGCTGACGCCGACACAAGCGCATCAGATGGCCGTGGCTGGGGAGATCACGCTGATCGACATCCGTCGCCCCGATGAATGGCGCGCGACAGGATCGGGCGAAGGGGCCGTGCGTATCGACATGCGTGACGCAGATTTTGAGGCGCAACTTCTGGCTGCGGCAGGATCCCGCGATGCGCCGATTGCGCTGATCTGCGCGGCAGGTGTGCGCTCTGCGCGGTTGGGCAACCGGCTGACCAGCGCGGGGTTCACCCGCATCATTGACGTCCCCGAAGGCATGACGGGCGGGCGATATGGTCCGGGATGGATCGACACCGGCCTGCCGGTGGTGCGCGAGGAGTACGAGGGATGAGGGCTCTCATCGCCGCGCTGACCCTCATGGCCAGCCCCGCATTTGCCGCCTGCGATGCCGAAGGTCATTGCGAGATTGCGGAAGGGACCTATCACATCGCCGTGCCCCAGGACGTGGACGCTCCACCGATGGTGCTTTGGCTGCATGGGTTCGGCGGATCGGGCGAAGGCGCACTGCGCAACCGGGCCAGTGTCCAACGATATCTGGACCGCGGTTATGCCTTCGCTGCCCCCGATGGCTTGGCAAGAGAGGAAGGCCCGGGTGAAGGACGGCGCAGCTGGTCTTTTCACCCTGACTGGCCGCAAGTGCGCGATGAGCCCGCGTTCTTCGAGGCGATCATCGCTGATACGGTTGAGCAGTTTGGCATTGATGCGGAGCGGGTCGTCCTCGCGGGCTTCTCGGTGGGTGGCTCGACGGTGCACTACACCGCCTGCGCCCGGCCTGACCTGTTCGCAGCCTTTGCGCCGGTGGCAGGCGGGTTCTGGCGGCCCCACCCTGTTAACTGTGCGGGGCCGGTCAACCTTTTCCATACCCACGGCTGGGCAGACCGCACAGTCCCGCTTGAGGGGCGGTCTTTAGGCGGTGGCCGGATTGAGCAAGGCGACTCGTGGTATTCCATCATGCTCTGGCGTGAGGAGAACGGCTGCGACACACACCTGCCCGAACAGATCACGATAGAGGGTGAGCTGTGGCGTCGCGAATGGACCAACTGCCCCGGCGGCGCGCTAGAGTTCGTCTTGCATCCGGGTGGCCACGGTATCCCGCAAGGATGGTCGACCATGATGCTGGATTGGTTTGAGGCGCTTTAACCAATTAGGCCAGCATCTGCTCAGGACGCGACGAAGAGTATGCACCAAGGTACAAACAATCGCGGGAAGCGCGTTTGTGCTAACGGAACCTCACAGGTGATGGGCAACAGCGCAAAGTTCTGCAGATAAATTTCGAAAGTGTCCCTGCGAGGAGGTCCATTCAGATACGCGGTACAAAAGCCTTTCCTTTGAAACGATTCTTGGCTAAGTGCAGCCATCGCTTCGTGAATGCGCGGCGGCATACCCTCCAAGGGCCCTGCTGGACGACATCCCGGCTTGCGCCATAACCCTTAATCTCAAGGAGACCCCGATGTCGATTACGCCCGAAGAAAAAGCACGGTTGATGAAAGAATTTGGCACCAAAGACGGTGACACAGGTTCCCCCGAAGTACAGGTCGCTATCCTGTCCTCGCGCATCGCCACGCTGACCGAGCACTTCAAGACCCACAAAAAAGACAACCACGGCCGCCGCGGCCTGTTGAAGATGGTGGCCCAGCGCCGCAAGCTCCTCGACTACACACGCGGCAAGGACGAGGCCCGCTATCAGGACCTGATCAAACGTCTGGGCCTGCGTCGTTAAGCCTTCGACTTAACAGGTGCGGAAAAGGCGGTTTCCAAAGAAGACCTGCCAACCGCACTCAGATGAGAATAGAGAAGAACGCCCAGGCTGGTTGGCTTGGGCGTTTTTTGTTG
>JAHDDU010000031.1 GCA_020629175.1 Flavimaricola sp.
AGCCCGCTTTGCGGTCATTCGCTGCAGGCGCCAACTCCGAGCTTCGTCAATCTCACACTTTGCGGGACTTAGCGCCATTTTGCTGCGCTTGCCCCAATGACGGCTTTGGAAGTACTCCCTTCGTTGTTCCAAATGAATGAAGTTAAGACTTTTCCTGGTTCAAGGCTCTCAAAGCGAGATGAATAAGCCCATGCTTTGGCGCGTTGGCGGGCCATTCAGCATAAACACTAATGGGGCGAAGCTCCCAGCTGGGCAGAACATAGTCCATCGCGCCGCTTGCGATGTCGGGTGCAACAAGGAACTCGGGCACGATGGCCAGCCCCGCTCCGGCCAAAGCGAGGCGATGCAGTGCTTGTGCATCGTTTGTGAACAAATGCGGGGCTGACTTGATCTTCATAGTCGTCCCGTCCTTGTGTCTAAAACTCAGAGGAACGTTTTGAACAGGTGCAAGCGCCAGCCATTCCCAATCGGTGAGCGCCTCAGGATCAGTTCCTAAGATCCTCTTCTCGAGATAGTCTTTGGACGCAACCAGAACACGTCGCACTTCGAACAGTGTACGCGACGTCGCCGAGTTCCTTGATTTGGGGCCCATCCGAATGGCCAGATCAAACCCATCGTCAATGAGGGCCCGCCGCGTGTCAGAAAAATCAACGGTCAATGTGATGCGCGGGTAAGCCCGCGAAAACGCAGCGATCTGATCCGTGATGTGTGACAATGAAAGGACGGACGGGAGCGTCACGCGCAGCTCTCCGCTCGGCTCGCCTGCTGTTGCGGAAAGATCCTGCAATTCGCTTTCTACGGCATCTAACATGTTTCGGGTCGCCACGAGCAGCCGTTGACCTTCGTTTGTGAGCGTCAGTTTTCTAGTCGAGCGATAGATCAACGCAACGCCAAGGTGTTCTTCCAATTGCGAGACATGGTGACTGACAACGGATGGCGACAAATGCAACTCGCGGGCTGCGCCCCGAAAAGACCCATGGTCAATCGTCTTGGCAAAGATTGCCATCTGTCTGAGGCGATCAATCATTATATCAAGAAACCGAACAGTTAAATTTGATAATCCCATCTAATTATTTAATGAAATTATGTCCATCCTATTCGAACAGCGCGCCGAAAATGCAAAGGCGCCACATCGTTGAAAAGGAATGCTTCAGATGAAAAAATCACACGTAATCCTCGCGGCAGCAACAGTCGCCGCCTCATCATTCGCGTCTTCAGCAATCGCTGATAATGCCGAAACGGTTCGGGCATTCTATGACCTTCTCAGCAACCCAGGTTCGGAAACCTACACAGCTGCATTTGTGGAAGCGACAGCAGACACTTGGGAAAGTGTCGGTGACTATTCCGGTGAAAACAAAAACCGTGACGCGTTCCTGGGCCAGGTAGGCGGCTTTGCACAGCTTTTGCCTGATCTGAACTGGGCCATCCAGGACATGCACGAAAGTGGCGATTTCGTCACCGTTCGGAGCCGCGCCACTGGCACACCCGTTGCACCGTTTTTCGGTGTCGATGGTGAAGGCCGCAGCTTTGATATCATGACGATCGACATCCACGAAATTGCCGACGGAAAAATCGTCCGCTCCTACCACGTCGAAGACTGGGCAGGCGCATTGCAGCAGCTTTCTGGCCGCTAGAACTTAACGAAACAGGAGTACTGAAAATGAACAGACGACAAGCAATAAAAGCCTCCGTCGCTGCAGCAACCGGCGTGACACTTGCGTCGACTGCCACAGCGCAATCGTACGATGATCAAAGTCAGGCAAGCCTCGACACCGTCATGGCCCTTATGGGTGCCATGGGAAGCGGTGACATGGACGCGATGGCCGATCTGATGGCTGACGATATGGTTTGGCTCAACGCCGGTGACCCGACACTTCCATGGATCGGACCTTGGAATGGCAGGGATGAGATTTTTGCCTTCCTTCGTGTCTTTAGTGAAAATTTCCAGACAACCAAATGGGAAAACACCGACGTTCTCGCCTCTGGTGACACGGTAGCAATCTTTGGTGACATGAACGGGATCACGACTCGTTCAAGTCAAGAAATCGGAGACTTCACCTTCGCACTGCGCGCCAAGGTGCGTGACGGTCAAATTGTGCTGTGGAATTGGTTCGAAGACAGCTTTGCAGTCAGCCAAGCCTACCACGCCGAATAACCGGCCAAACAACCGCTGCGGCCAAATTTGAAAGGAAATCAGAATGTCTAAGCGTTCAATACGACCACCCATTTTGGCCGCAGCTGCCCTTTTCGCTAGCGTCGCGTCTGTCTGGGCCCAAGACGCGCCCTTGCCGGATCGCGAAGGCCCGCGCCCTGAAACCACAAACGGCGTCCCACATATCCAGTTGGGTATTGAGCCTGTTCCAGAACTTACCGAAGCGATGTTGGAGCATGTCGAAAAGCTGCCCGGCGTCACTCTCGGCGCAACGCGTGTTTCCTTGCCGGGGGCGGTAGGCTTCCAATTGGACAGGAATATCAGCCTTGCCAATCCCGATGCCATCGTTGGCGGGCGGGAATTTGCACATGTTCACCCCGACGGCAGTTTGCACGCATCTCTGGAACCGGAATTGGCCCGCGCTGCAGTGAACGCCGGTTGGGCCACGCCGCATCCATGGGCTGACCAAAGACCCGGATGGGGCGGCTTTGTGATGATCTATACGCCCACGACGCAAGAAGAACTGGACGTTGTGCTGCAATTGGTGCGCGCGTCCTACACCTACGTGACCGGACGACCAGTGCCGTAATTTGCCCTGCATGGTTCGAAATGTATTCACCAAAAAACGAGGCACGATATGCGAGAAGCATCGCAAAACATCGCCAACCTTGACCGTTCAGGTAAGATCTTCCTTTTTGGGCTTATTGTCTGGATACTCGCCCAATTGATCCGCCTTATTGCGATTCCGCTTATCACAAGTGTCGCAAACGGCATTGATCCGGCTGGTTGGATGTACCCCGCGATCCTTGACTTCGTGACCGCAATCTTTGCCATCCCACTCGCCTTCGCAGTTTGGAAATGGCGGGGGTTCACGGTTTGGACGCTCACGATTGTCTACTTCACCCTATCCATCGTTGATCACATTGGCGCCCTGTTGAACCTTACTCTGATCGGTGAACCGATCGCCTTTGAACAATTCACCGGCGGCGGAAACCCGTATACTGCCCCTGTCGTCCAGACTGTTCTGGATGTGATCTTCTTTGGATTACTGCTTATGCCCAGATTTCGAGACCTGTTTTTCCGGCTTGAGGAACCAAAGCACTCTTGACCACGAGAGCACTTAGAAAAGGGGCAAGCGACAAACCAAACTAACTCATAAGGACAATAACATGACCCAAACCGTACCTATCATCGCCGCCAGAAGCCCCGCATCCGTCGATCTGGAAAAGGGCAAGGACTACTTTTGGTGTCGGTGCGGGTTGTCCAAGAGCCAGCCGTTCTGCGACGGGTCCCATGCAGGCACGGAGGTGACGCCGCAAAAGTTTACCGCGGACATCACAGGAAGCGCGGCGTTGTGTCAATGTAAGGCAACAGCGAACGGACCATTCTGTGATGGCACGCATGCGACACTCGGTGACCTGAAGGCAGGGGATCCATCCCCGAAACCAAAGTCTGACGTTCCAACCGCGACCCCAACGCCAGAAGAACCAACGGTCGCCCACATTCATGCGCTGGCCAAAGACGGGCTGTGCAAACTGGGCCACCACGGCGAAATGGGGGCGATGGGTGTGCCACGCAAAGACTTGCCGCACTGGGATGACATTCAAATTTTGCCAGCACAAATGGCGCGCAAACCCTTGTTGGATGACGTGGACGTGGCAACGTCCGTGACGATCGGCCCTCGTGCCGCCAAACCCTTGCACCTAGATATCCCGTTGTTTGTTTCAGACATGAGCTATGGCGCATTGTCCGAAGAGGCCAAGACCGCATTATCACGCGGTGCGCAAATGGCGGGCACAGGCATTTGCTCTGGTGAGGGCGGCATGTTGCCCGAAGAACAGGCCGAAAATTCGCGCTACTTCTACGAACTGGCCTCAGCACGGTTCGGGTGGGACCTCGATCTGGTCGCCCGCGTCCAAGCCTTTCACTTTAAAGGTGGCCAAGGGGCAAAAACAGGTACGGGCGGGCATCTGCCGGGCGACAAGGTACAGGGCAAAATCGCCGAAGTACGGGGACTGGAACCCGGTCAATCCGCGATTTCTCCGTCAACATTCCCAGACCTTGAAACACCAGCCGATTTCAAACGCATCGCCGATGAGGTCCGTGAACGATCCGGCGGCATTCCCATCGGGTTCAAACTGTCGGCAAACCACATCGAAGACGACATCGACTTCGCGCTTGAGGCCAGCGCCGACTACATCATTCTGGATGGTCGCGGCGGCGGGACAGGTGCGGCACCTTTGATCTTCCGCGATCATATCTCTGTTCCGACGATCCCCGCCCTCGCCCGCGCGCGTGCACACTTGGATGCAAAAACAGGCCGCGAAGTGACATTGGTCATCACGGGCGGTCTGCGCGTCGCCGAGGATTTTTCCAAAGCCATCGCCCTTGGAGCGGATTCCATTGCGGTGTCAAATTCCGCCATGCAAGCGGTCGGATGCATCGCCGCGCGCATGTGTAACTCCAACAATTGCCCTGTGGGTGTCGCAACCCAAAAGCCGGAACTGCGCGCGCGATTGGACGTTCAGTTAGGGGCCCAAAAGCTTGCCCGCTATTTCGGCGCATCGGTTGAACTGATGCAGGTCTTGGCGCGGGCATGTGGCCACAACAGCCTGTCAGACTTCGCCCACCGAGACATCACAACCTGGAAAAAAGAAATGGCTGACCTGAGTGGTGTGCGATTTGGCGGCGTGAACCACTAGCCTCAGTCATCATTCGAGGCGACTCAGAATATCGCCTAGCAGATACCACCTGAACTTGGAGACCGCCCCCGAGATTGGTTACTGCATCCGTGGGTTCGCCCCTAAAATGAACGGCCGCAATCACTTGATCGTCCATGCGACTTTGCAACCGCAGCGAATGACTGCTTTCCGCCCATTCCAACTATGATTATTTCGTTAGCTACCTGGCTTGCTTCTTTGGCCGCGTGCGGAACTACAGGTTCCGCATTGGCTATGACACATTGTCTGTATCGCAATGGATAAGGTCAAAAAGAGACTTTAGGTGGCTCGTGGAACTAACCGTTATCAGCTGCAAATTTCCTAGCCACGGTCGCGGCTATATTTGCCCGCTCACGGATCGTATCCCAGTTTCCGTCGGAAATGTCTTGTGTCGTCGCGATCCAACTTCCGCCAACTGCCTGGACGAGGCTATGGTCCAGCCAATCGGTCATCGTATCCAAGGTGATGCCACCCGTCGGATTGAAGCAAAGGCCAGTATGGCGAAATGGCTCCGCCAGACTCTTTAGCATGGGCAACCCACCCGCAGCCGTCGCCGGAAAGAACTTTACCATTCCGCATCCAAAACGCACTGCATTTTGAATGTCAGTGGCAGTCATAACGCCCGGCGCAAAGGGGAGGCCGAAGTTCCGCGCTGCCAATATGGTGGCAACATCAAGACCGGGCGAGAGGGCAAACCCCGCACCAGCGTCCTGCACCTCGTTCAACTGGTCTTCGTCCAATACAGTTCCTGCCCCGATACACATCTCGGGGCGATATTTCGCAATTTGTGCAATCGCGCTTAGGGCCGCCTCGGTACGAAGGGTGATTTCTGCGACAGGCAGTCCGGCATCGATCAGCGCGTCCGCCAATGCCAGCGCGTCCTTTGCGTCGTCGATAGATATAACAGGGACAACGCTGTATCTCGCAATGGTCTCGAATACGCTCATCTGGCGTCCCTCAGGTCGGCAGACCTCACGAGGCTCGGAACCTGTCCTTTAGGAATGCGTGCCCCAAAATGCTGCAAGACCGGGGCCGAAATCTTCTGTCCAGATGCAACCGCGTCGACAGGCGTATGCCCTGCAAGCCGCGCCGCAAGGTAGCCGGCGTTGAACGCGTCCCCTGCCCCTGATGTGTCACGGATACCTACGACGGATTTGCAAGGAACTTCGACCAATTGCTCACCGTCCCATGACGTCACAGCCGCCGCGCCGTTCTTGACGACGATTTCCGCAACGCCCATTGTATGGATCCTCTGAATTGTGACTTCCGGCGTTGTATCGCCCCACAAGGCTGCTTCATCTTCAAAACTGGGCAACGCTATGTCGGTCACGCTCAGCATGGCTTTTATTGCTTGTCGCGTCTCCTCGGGGGACGCCCACAGCCGCGGTCGCACATTTGGATCAAATGAAACTCGCGCACCCCTGGCCCGCGCCGCCGCCAAAACAGAAACGAGCCGTCCACGGGCAGCGGGACAAAGCACCGCCAACGTGATGCCTGATACATGAACCAGACCTGCGCCCTTAAGCGACTGTGTCAGCCAGTCCTTATCATCCGCCAAACGCCGCGCAGCCGAGGCCTCACGCCAGTAGTGAAAACTGCGCTCAGTCCCGTAGAGCTCAATCATATAAAGGCCCATCTCTCGGCCAGGATCACGACCAACGAACGATATATCAAGGCCATCCGCCCGCATCCCAGCGATAAATTCTGAGGACACGGTGTCGACACCCACCTTCGTAACAAAGCCCACCGACAGACCTAAGTTGGGGATTTGAGACATATGCCAAGCGGTGTTGAACGTGTCCCCTGCAAAGCCGCGCCGGTAGGTATTGTCACCGGTTTCGGCCATCTCTATCATTGCTTCACCCACTGCAACGGCCTTGTTTGTCTCAAAGCGGATCATTGGGCGGTATCACCGTGTCTATATATGTCGCCTGTAAGCCAAGCGGGCCAATCTCGCTCAAAGAATGACTTATCGCCGCCGTAGGAACGGTTCGACACTTTCGTGACGATAATGTCAGACCCATCCAATCGAACCCGCAGTTGACTGTACTTGTCAGCCTCCCGCTCGGCCCGAAAGCGAACGTCGTGTAAGGGTCCATGCACCGTATATGGCAAGGCATCGCCGTCCGGGTCACAGATCGCTCGCGCCCCCCGACTGCCGCCACCCTGCACGATATAGTGATCCAGAGCGGTCAGAACGGCCTCGGATGCCAAGGCCATCTGTTGCCATTGCAGCACGCGCGCAATCTCGGAAGGGCGCTGCATTCCAATGCCTTTCGCGCGAATTTTCGCGTTTAGGGCAATCGCCCCGGACAGTGCTCGGGCGACGTCGGCCGCGGCGCACAAGATACCCGCATGATCACTCATGCGGGCCTGAACCTCGGCGCGGATCGCCTTCCAAGTAAGCGTAGTATTGGCAGACAGCAATTTTTTGATCTCGGCAACAGCCACTTTGGCCCCGCCAAAGGCATCCGCCTGTGACGGCTCAGGCGCTGCATCCTTGGATGCGATGTGTTCGGCAACCCGGGTCCCAAAAACCTGGCCTGCATTCAGGGCCGAACCACCGGGACGGGTCACCCCATGTGTGCCTGAGGCTTCGCCAACCGCGTAGATACCTTGGATGTTTGTGCGCCCCCAAGTATCGACAGCGATCCCGCCGTTCATGTGCTGGTTGTTCACTGCAAATTCGAGCGGCTCTGCGGTGATGTCGACCTTGTAGCGCTTATAGAGCTCAATCGCGAGCGGGTTCATATGCTGCAAGCGGTCGATCGGCAGCGAGTGATTGGCACCGGCGTTTTGCAGATACGTGTAAACATCGGCATCCAGCCGATCGAGACTGAACGGCACATCAATCGCTTCTGGGTTGCGGTTAAAATCCATGAACACCCGCCTGCCCTTTTGGCTTTCACGGAAGATCGCAAGATCCACCAAACTGGATTGGAAATCCAGCATCCGGCTTGCATGGAAGGGCCACTGATACCCTTTGCGAAAGATGTTCGACGCCATCTCTTGAGTGGTGCGGTAGTAGTCGGCAAGGAAGTTATGCTCTACTCCTTTGGCATCCATGGAATAAATGTGCGGGATCACCTGCACGTAGGTGCCCGACAGATTCCATGGAAACCCTTCTCGGCGGGTGCCAATGCCAAATTGGCTTTCGGTGATGTTGGTCAGCTCAAGACCCGCCTCCAAGGCCAGCCCCAAGGTGCCAAAACAGCCGTTCGGGAAAACGCTGTCCCGATACATCTCCCCCGGACCACCCGCCGCAAAGACCAGCGCAGCGCAGGTATAGATAGCCAGACCATAAGGGTTCGCATCGCTGCCCTCTTTCGGTCGGATGGTCAAAAGTCCTGTGACGCCTTGCTCGTCTTTTAAGACCTTAATTGCCGTAGTGTGATTGAAGAAGGGAATCTCGAGACGGATTGCCTCTTCCGCCAGAACCTTGACCATCAGACGCGACGTGCGTGGCCCACAGGATGTGGCACGCCCGACCTCATCATGGTCTGTCTGATAGCGCAGCGTGCCACCAAGGTCGTCTTGCGGCAAAGGCAGGCCAAGGTACTGCAAGGATGCCATCGCACGCACGGACCCCACGGCCTCGATATAAGCGGTGTCCTCATCCATGGCGCCGCCTGCGCCGATCGCCTTGGCCATATCCTGATAGTTGTCGCCCTGATCTTTAGTGTTGGCCGTGTGCAGAGTCTGCTTGTCAGAGCCGGAACAAGCAGAGGTTCCGCCCCAGGCGCTCTGGCTGATGATCGTCACATCAACGCCGCGCCGCTTCATCTCAACCGCAGCACGCAGACCAGCCGCGCCACTACCGATCACGAGCGCGCCGGTACGGTACACGGGCACATCAGAACCACCGACACGCATCGTCTCGGCCAAGACGGGTTCGGGTTTTAGCCGCGGCATTACCACATCAGTCAACGCATCAAGAATTTCTTGCGGAACAGACAAAGACATCAGCGTTTCCCCGGCTTAGGCCAAATCAACCCACACACGTTTGTCGGATGACGCCATGCAGGCATCGACGATCTGACAAATGTGGTGACCATTTTCAAAAGTGGGCCACATCGGAGTGTTGGACGTGATGGATTGGATCACTTCGGCGATCTCGATGATCTTGCTTTCGTTGTACCCCAGCGCGAAATTCGGCAACGGCAGAAAGGCTGCGTAGGTCGGATGCTCGGGGCCCACGTCAATCTCGCGGAACCCCCTCCTTCCAGCGGCATCGTCATTGGAATAGAACCGCAGGCGGTTCACCTCATCAAATGTGTAGGCAAGGCTGCCCCTGGTGCCATAGACTTCATAGGTCTGCATGAACTTGCGGCCGGTAGCGACGCGGCTGAAATCAACCAGGCCCTTTGCGCCGTTTTCAAACGTGCAGATGATGTTTGTGCCGTCCGGGTTCGTCACGTCTCCCCAGTCAGTGTCATCGGTGACTGGTGGTGGTGCATCGCCATAGCCGAGCCCAGAAACCTTTGGGCGCCTCGGCGCTGTGATGTAGCTGTCCGCAATCAGGGACGACACCTTGCCCACCAGAAACTCCATGAAGCTGAACACATGGCTGCCCGTGTCGCCAACGATGCCAGTAGGGGCCAGATCCCCGTCCGCGCGCCACATATAAGGGGCCAACGGATCGCCGTAGATATCGATGTGCTGGCAGGCTTTGAACAGCTTAATCTCACCGATTTCGCCCGCGTCGATGATCTCTTTCGCGCGGTCGTGGATCGGATTGCGGGGAAAGGAATGGCCTACGCGCGTGATCAGCCCCTTGGCCTTGGCTATATCCGCAAGCTCCCGCGCCTGCGCAGCAGTATCAGCCAGCGGCTTTTCGCAATAGACATGCTTGCCTGCCAGCAGCGCCGCCTTGGCCACATCGTAATGCATGTTGTCCGGCAGGCAGATGTCGATCAGATCGACGTCAGGGTCGCCCACAGCGGCTTGCCAGTTATCAACGATCGCAGCACCCGGCGCACGGAATGCGAGGTCCGCGGCCGCAGCCGGGTTGGCCTCGACCAGCACGGTCACACGGGCGGTGCCATTTTCAGGTCCAAAGAAATGAGGAAAGCTCTGGTAGGCCATCGTGTGGGTCTTTCCCATCCACCCTGATGCGCCGAGCACGGCAACCCTGACTTCGGTCATTCCTTTGTCCTTTCAATCAATCACGACTAGAGGCGCGGATCACCAGCCGCACCGGGCTGCGGGCCTCGGCCGGCGGGGCAACGCCATCTTTGATCCACGCCACGATCTGTCGCGCGGTCGAGGCCGCAAAGTCCGGGATGTTGCAGCTAACGGTTGTCAATGGCGGATAGCTGTCTTGGCTATCTTCAATGTCATCAAATCCGACAACGCGCAGCTCACGCCCTGCCTTGATCCCAAGATCGGGACAGGCGGCTAGGACGCCAAGCGCGACGAGGTCGTTAAAGCAGATCACACCGTCCACATCCTGATGCTCGGAACGCAACTGTACCGCCATAGATCTGCCGAACCCACGGGTCGACTGGCCTGTCAGGATGAGCGGCTCCAGCCCGCGTTCTTCCAAGACAGACAGATATCCAGCCATACGCGCTTGTGTAACCGGACGCCCTTCAAGGCCCCCGAGGAAGGCAACCTTTTTGCATCCCTGTTCAATCAAATGCTCCGCCGCCAATCGCCCGCCCGTCAAGTAATCAGGGGCGAGCAAAGGAAACGTGCCACCGTCACGTTCCAGCGTCCGAAAGACCTGCAAGGTCGGCGTGTTGGCCGCATCCAAGACCGCCAGTGTCGTCGCCTCGTCCCCGTAGGCGGGCGATATGATAAAGCCCGAGACCCCGTGTTCCACCAGCGATGAAATCATCTGGCTCTGCAACTTGGGGTCTTCGTCCGTATTGGCCAGCACCGTCGCAAATCCTGCCTGCGCCAGTTCCATCTGAAAAAGCGCTGCAAATTCCGTAAAGAACGGATTGCGCAGGTCGTTGATCACGAGCCCGATCAGACCAGACGAAGAGGACCGCAACGTCGCCGCCGACCGGTTATAGACATAACCGATCTCCGCCATCGCTTGGCGGACAGATTTGCGCGTCTCGTCCTTGACCGATGCGGCACCTTGCAGAACAAGGCTCACGGTGGATTTCGACACGCCGGCCTGTCTGGCGACGTCTAATATGGTAGGACGGCTTTTCATGTGTAGGTCTCCTTTGACCCCCTTCTACACGTCGAGGTCGAGAACCAGAATGCCGTCGATCCCACCGACCGCATTTGCCACAAGTTGGCCGCCCAGCACTTTGTGGTCTTCGTTATCGGCGTAGGTCTGCAAGGCGTCCCAATTGTCAAAGTCGATGACAAAACCATGCAGGTAGCCCCGTTCGATCTGTTCGGGGCTTTCGGAGCGCCCTCCGGTAAAGTTGGCTGCACCGGGCAATGCCTCTGCCAGACCAGAAATGCCGTCGTAGATGTCACGGATGGTGTCTTCAGACACGTCGGGTTTGAATTTGGTCAGAACAATATGGCGGATCATAGAGGCATTCCTTGGTCTTGTTTGATCATGTCGGCAGCTTTCTCCCCGATCATGATGGATGGCGCATTGGTGTTGGAAGAGTTTACGGTCGGCATGACAGACGCGTCGGCGACGCGCAGGCCGTCAATTCCGTTGAACTGAAGGCGCGGGTTCAGCACGGCCGCATCATCGGTGCCCATGCGGCAGGTGCCTGCACAATGATGCGACGTTTTGGAGTGAACGCAAATAAAGTTGAAGTAATCCTCGTCTGTTTTCACATCAGGCCCCGGCAGACGTTCAGCCAGGATATATTTTTGCAATGCGGATTGGGACAAAATGTCCTGGACGAGCTTCAAGCCCCGGATCGACATCACCCGATCATAGGGATCTGAAAGATAGTTCGGATTGATCAGCGGCATGTCCTTGGGATTGGCCGATTGCAGGCGCACGGAACCGCGCGACCGGGGCCGCAAATGACATGCGTTGAGCGTCACACCGCCATTAGGCATCGCGACAACGCCCGCCTCAATGCCCGTGCCAAGCCCGAGGTGCATCTGGATGTCAGGGGTTTCGGCAGTCTCATCCGCGTACCAAAAACCACCCGTTTCAAAGAGGCTGGACGCTACGGGCCCCTTCCGAGTGAAGAGGTATTGCAGCGCGGCAAACGCACTCAGATGTAACTTGGCAAAGCGATCATAGGTGTGTGGCCCCGTAACTTCACAAATGGCATAGAGATCAAGATGGTCCTGCAAGTTCGCGCCTACGTTTGACTGGTCATAGACCACCTCGATCCCAAGGTCTGCCAGATGGTCTGCAGGTCCAATGCCGGACAGTTGCAGAAGACGGGGGGACCCGATCGCCCCCGAGGACAAGATGACCTCCCGGTCCGCCGTGATGACAGTGCCATCTGCCATCTCGACACCTGTCGCTCGACCGTTCTCAACCACAATGCGTTTGACCTGAGCCTTCATCTGGATCGCTAGGTTTTTGCGTCCGCGCGCTTGGCCAAGAAACGCCATCGCAGCCGACGACCGGCGCGCGTTCCTTTGGGTCAGCTGGTAATACCCTGCCCCGTCCTGCCGTTCGCCGTTCATATCCGCAGCCTGCGGAATGCCGACCTGTCCCGCAGCCTCGATGAAGGCATCGCAGATCGGTAAAGGTGCCACGGGCTTTGAGACACCAAGCGGGCCGCCTTTGCCGTGGTAACGACCGCTATAAGTGTCGTTGTCCTCGGACTTTTTGAAGTAGGGGAGCAAGTCTTCATAGCTCCACCCCTCACAGCCCATCTGCCGCCAGCCGTCATAATCCTGCGCGGCACCGCGGGTGTAGATTTGGGCATTAATAGCAGAACCGCCGCCAATAACCTTAGCCTGAGTGTAGGCGAAAACCTTATTCTGCATTGCCTTTTGGGGGGTGGTCGACCACCCCCAGGACCCGATGCCTTTGGTCATTTTGGCAAAGCCAGCTGGCAGGTGAAAAAATGGGTGACGGTCACTGCCACCCGCCTCCAGCAACAGCACAGTTGCACTAGGGTCTTCTGACAAACGGGCCGCAATGGCCGACCCCGCAGACCCGCCCCCAACCACGATGAAATCATATCCACGGGCGGTCATGCGGCAAACTCCGTCCGGGTGATGTGGCGTCCCGTGCGCAGCGCAAGGGCGGCGATGGTCAGCGCCGGGTTCACAGCCGCTGATGTTGGTAAGACCGATGCATCGACAATGAAAAGGTTCGGGTGATCGTGACTGCGGCAATAGCTGTCCACAACGCTGACCGCCGGGTCACTGCCCATCCGGGCTGTCCCACATTGATGCGAGGGCGTGCGCCGGTCAAAAGCCCGGCTCAGCACAATCGGAAAGCCGACGCTACGCAAGACGCGTTTCAGCTCGCCCACCAATTGCATGTGCGCGTCCCAATTTGATCGCTGCCAATCCAGCTTGATCTGACCGTTCTTCAGCGTCACACGACTGTCAGGGTTCGGCAAGTCCTCGGACATGGCATAGAAATCAAAGCTTCGGGACGCGATCCACTGTGCAATCCAGCGGGGCAATGGCGTTGTCGCCGTCAGAATGGGTCCTGTGATCTTGCCCAGCATTTGCACGTTGCCAAGCGGCGGGCGCGTGTTGGACGCGTGATAAAAGTCGTTCAACATCAGGGTCTTTTGATAGACGCTTTGGTTCTTGCGCAACGGATGCAAGGCCATGACAGCAGAACAATTATGGTTCATGAAATTGCGACCAACCTGATCAGAGCGGTTCGCAAGACCCGTGGGGTAACATTCATTCGCAGATCGCATTAGCAGCGCAGCGCTTTGCACGGCACCAGCCGCCACCACGATCAAGGACGCCGTCAGAACACGGTCCTTTTTCAAACGAACCCCGGTGATGCGCCCGGTTGCGTCGCAGTAAAGCGTGTCAACCTCTGCGCCCGTTTCAAGCCTGACGTTGTCGTAGGCAAGTGCGCGGGACAGGCCGCAACTCTCTGCATCCATCTTTGCGCCGCAGGTATTGGGATGGGCATCCCATGTGGTCTGCCCCGCGGCCAGCCAAGATGACAGATCAACGCCAAGCGGAATAGAGGACGGGTGCAGGCCCGCATCCTTCAGGCGTTGCCGTAACGCCGCCACGTCAGGTTCATCCGGAACAGGGGGATGGGGATAATCCCCTGAATGGTCTGGTTCTGTTGGATCATCTGTCGCGCGTCCGCGCACCTGATACATCTCTTCCGCAGCCTGATAATCCGCTTCAAGCGCGGTATAGCTGATCGGCCACCCCGGCGTGGGCCCGCCGAGATTGGTAACAGCGTCAAAATCGCGGGCGCGATACCGGATCAAGGCCGCGCCATAGAACTTCGAATTGCCGCCAACATTGTAATAGTTCCCGGGATTGAATGGCCGATCCTGTCCATCCAGCCAGTTTTCCGCAGGGCGGAAGGCGCCGTCCTTGAAAATAGCGTCTGCGTCGCGATCCGCAGGTGACGGGCGCAAATGCTCTCCACGCTCAAGGATAACAATCCGCCGGCCGGACGGGGCCAGAGCGGCCGCAAGCGTCGCCCCGCCCATGCCAGACCCGATAATGATGATATCTGCATCCATCAGGGCGCGATCCGCATCTCAGTTTCAGGATCAAAGGCAACGGCTTTCTCCATGTTAACGGCGAAAGCGAAATCCGCGCCGGGCCGCACATCTGCGTCAGACCGCATCCGCGCAATCACATCTTTGCCGCCCAGCGTCATGGTCACAAATGTATCGGACCCTGCGGGCTCGGTCACGATGATCCGGTTTGTCATCCGCGCAATGTTGGCTGAATTGCGGTCGGCCGCGTCTTCGTCCGTGATGGTTTCGGGCCGGATCCCAAGCATGATGTCTCGGCCGTCCCACGCGGCCATATTGTCCTGACTGAAGGGCAAAGCCACCGATGAACCATCATGAAGTGTGACGACAGCCACGGGTTTGCCACCTTCCACAGCAACCTTGGCTGGCACAACATTCATCGCGGGCGAGCCCATGAAGGTAGCAACAAAGACGTTAGCGGGGCTGTCATAGATCTCCTGCGGAGTGCCCAATTGCTGAACATAGCCACCATACATGACAGCGATGCGTGTCGAGAGGGTCATCGCTTCGATCTGGTCGTGCGTCACATAAACAATCGTGGTGCCCAGCTTCTGGTGCAGCTTCTTGATCTCTGTCCGCATATCAACGCGCAGTTTGGCGTCGAGGTTCGAGAGCGGTTCATCGAAGAGAAACACATCAGGGTCGCGCACCAGCGCGCGGCCCATAGCCACCCGTTGACGCTGCCCCCCTGACAGCGCGCCGGGCTTGCGATCCAACAGCTGCTCGATCTGCAGCAGGCTGGCGACGTCCTTCATCGCCTTCTCACGCTCGGGCTTGGGGGTTCCGTGCATCTCTAGCCCGAAGGTGATGTTCTGGCCCACGGTCATATTGGGGTAGAGCGCGTAGGACTGGAACACCATGGCGATGTTGCGCTTGGACGGGTGGACCCCGTTCATGACCTGATCCTTGATGCGGATTTCGCCGCTTGAGATGTCCTCTAGCCCTGCGATCATGTTCAAGAGCGTGGACTTACCGCAGCCCGACGGCCCGACGAGGACCAGAAACTCCCCCTCCTCTACCGAAATGTCGACCTTATGCAGCACCTCGACGGCACCATAGGATTTTGTTGTGTTGTCGATATCGAGGAAACCCATGTCCGTCGCTCCACTTCGTTGGGTGGGGCGCGTGAGGACCACACGCCCCTTTAATTTTACAGGGCCAGTTCAACGGCCTCGGCAAGTTGCTCGACCGCTTCTTCAGGTGTCATGTCGGTATTGAAGAACTCGGTGATGACGTCTGTCGCGGCGCCCACAACACTGGCCTGCGCCGCATGCGTGCCGGCAAATGTTGGCACTGCCGTACCGGCAGTGTCACTGGCCGAGAAATTCGCAGCCGTCGCCTGTGCACAGGCATCCAGCGCCGAGAAATCCGCATCAGTCCGCGCAGGGATCGCGCCCTTGGCCTGATTGAAAGCTACCTGAACTTCAGGGTCCATGATCGCGCTGGCCAAGGTCGCCTGCGCACTAGCAGCTTCCGCGTCAGGCTGAGCAAAAAAGCTCAACGAATTGACAAGATAGACAAACCCGCCTGCATCCGTACTCGGCACTGGAATGCAGGCAAAGTCTTCTCCCGCAACTTGACCGGCGTTTGTGAATTCACCCTTGGCCCAGTCGCCCATGATCTGCATCGCGGCTTCGCCGTTGATCACCATTGCCGTCGCAAGGTTCCAGTCGCGGCCAGAGAAGTCATCGTCGACCATGCCGCGAATGTCAGCCATTTGCGCAAACACAGCCCGCATTGTGTCAGAACGCAAAGCGTTGAGGTCGAGATTCACCAAGGCCTCACGGTAGAAATCAGCGCCGCCAACGCCCAATACCAGAGCTTCGAACATATACGCTTCTTGCCATGCCTGGCCGCCGTGGGCGATCGGCACAATACCAGCCTCGATGAAACGCGGTGCAAGGGCGTTGAATTCATCCCAGGTTGTCGGGAATTCCGCACCGATGGCGTCAAACGCCGCGTGAGATGCCCAAATCATGTCTGTGCGATGCACGTTTGTGGGCGCAGCAACGTAGGCACCGTTGATCTTGCTGAAATCCTGCACCGCTTGCGGCAGGACCTCATCCCAGCCTTCGGCCTCAGCAACAGCATTGACGTCACCCAAGAGCCCCTCATTGGCCCAGTCAATTATGTTTTGACCCAGCATCAGCATCGCTGCCGGCGGATCACCCGCTGCGATGCGCGCCTGAAGCGCGGTTTTAGCCTGATCGCCGCCGCCACCTGCGACCGGGGCATCCTGCCAGGCAACGCCCGCCTCAACCACCCTATCCCGGATCACCCCAAGGGCAGCGGCTTCGCCTCCTGATGTCCAGAAATGCATGACTTCGACGCTTTCTTCAGCCATGGCCTGAGACGACGACACGCAAAGCGTCACGGCTGCTATATTGGCAAGTCTTTTCATATGTGATTTTCCTCTCATGTTGGGATCGGCTTACGAAACCGATGGTTGTTGATCTCAACATGGTCGGGGGCGGTTGCAGCCGCCTCCCGACCGACTCGGTACTCATCCCTTCACTGATCCGGCCATCAAACCGCGCACGAAATAGCGGCCCGCAACAATGTAGACGAGAAGGGTGGGAAGTGCGGCTAGGATCGCCCCCGCAAAGTGAACGTTGTACTCTTTCACCCCGGTTGACGATTGAACAAGGTTGTTCAAGGCCACTGTCATGGGCTGGCTATCAGCGCCGGCAAAAGACGCCCCAAACAAGAAGTCATTCCAAATGTTGGTGAACTGCCAGATGATCGACACCACCGCGATAGGTCCCGATGAAGGCAGCAAGATACGCCAAAAGATCTGGAAGAACCCGGCCCCGTCAATCTGTGCCGCGCGGATCAGTTCCATCGGAAAGACTGCATAGTAGTTGCGGAAGTAAAGCGTCGTGAACCCGATACCATAGACCACATGCACAAGCACCAGACCCCAAGTGGTACCCGCCATTCCCATCATACCCAGCATCCGCGCCATCGGGATCAGCACAATCTGAAACGGGATAAAGCAGGCGAACAACATCAGGCCGAACAGGATCGTATCTCCGCGAAACCGCCATTTTGTCAGAACATAGCCGTTCAGCGCCCCTAGAACGGTTGAAATGACCACAGCGGGCACGACCATCTTGATCGAGTTCCAGAAGTACGGCGCGAGACCGGTTGGATCGACACCGATCTGAGCAGATGACCAGGCCTTGGCCCATGGCTCTAGCGTAAAGGCCTGCGGCAGGTTCATCATACCCCCGCCTGTGATCTCATCCAATGGTTTGACGGAATTCACAACCATCACATAAAGCGGCAACATGTAGAACAGCGCAAACAGTAGCAGGACGAGGTAGATCAGCGCACGTGTGACGCGACCCGTGCGAATGGCGGTATCTTGGGAAGCGACAGACATTACTTCTTCTCCCGCAGTTCGGCATAAAGGTATGGGATCATGATAGCGGCGATCGTCATCAGCATAATTGTGGCCGAGGCCGCACCGATCCCCATCTGGTTGCGGCTGAACGTGTAGGAATACATGAATGTCGCTGGCAGTTCGGTCGCGCGGCCGGGACCGCCACCCGTCAGGGCAATCACAAGGTCAAACGTCTTGATCGCAAGATGGCTCAGGATCACGAAAGCCGAAAGGAATGCGGGCCGCAATTGCGGAATGATGATCCGGCGGTAGAGATTCCAGTTAGACGCACCATCCATCTGCGCGGCCTTCAGGATCTCATTGTCGATCCCACGGAGGCCAGCCAAAAACATCGCCATGACGAAACCAGATGTCTGCCAGACGGCGGCAAGGACAACGGTGTAGATTGCGAAATTGCGGTTTTTAATCCAATCGAACTCGAACGACGTCCAACCCCAGGTTTGCAGCACATTCTCAAGCCCGATGCCCGGGTCAAGGAACCACTTCCATGCGGTGCCGGTAACGATGAATGAGAGCGCCATAGGGTAAAGGTAGATAGTGCGGATCACACCCTCTGCGCGCACTTTCTGGTCCAGAAATATCGCAAGGCCTAGGCCGAGCACAGTACAGATCGTGATGTAGAGCGCAGCAAAGATGCCCATGTTCTTGAGAGAGATTTCCCAATGGCTCAGCCGCCAGAGTTTGGAATAGTTCTCCCATCCCACCCATCCATAAGACGGCAGCAAACGGCTATCGGTGAATGACAGATACACCGAGAAAATGATGAAGCCGTAGACAAAGACCAGCACCATGGCCAGCGATGGTGACAGCACCAACTTCGGCAACCAAGATTGTAGCCGCGTCTTGAAATCCGCGTCGGCAGTCTGTGCCATTACGCGCCCCCTTTAGGCTAAGTGGTAAGTGTGTTTTTGGTACGGCGGAGCGGTTCAAACACCGCCCCGCCACCGGGAGGATCTCTCAGTGGTTACTGAGCGATTTCAACGGCCAGGACGAGTTCCTCGACAGCAGTTTCACTATCATACTCACCGTTGAAGTGCGCGGTGATCACGTCATACATCGCGTTCTTCACTGCAGCTTCATTGGCGTGACCATGGGCCATAGAGCCAAAGAGGTTGCCACTTTCTGCAGCCGCCGCGAGGTCAGCAATGCCCTGCCGGCCACATGCGTCAAAGTCGGCGTCAGACACGTCCGTGCGTGCAGGCACAGAGCCTTTGACCACGTTGAACGCAGATTGGAACGATGGCGAAAGGATCGCTGAGGCCAACGCCGCCTGCTCTGACGATACCGACCCACCTTGGTCAAACATCATGAACTGGTCGGCATTGAATGTGACCTGATCCTGCGTGCCTGGGAAACGGAAGCACAAGAAATCTTCGCCCGGGGTTTGTCCCGCATTCAGGAATTCGCCCTTGGCCCAGTCACCCATCATCTGGAAACCCGCTTCACCGTTAATGACCATCGCCGTGGCAAGGTTCCAGTCGCGGCCTGAGAAGTTCTCATCAACATTAGCGCGGATCACCGCCATGCGATCAAATGCCTCTCGCATCGCGTCGGACCCCAATACCTCTGGGTCAAGGTCAACGAACGCGGCTTGGTAGCCATCTGGGCCCAGTGTCGACATCGCCACAGCGTCAAAGACAGTCGCTTCCTGCCACGGCTGACCACCATGTGCGATCGGGGTCACGCCAGCGGCAGCGAGCGTTTCCAGTGCAGCCGTAAAGTCTTCCCATGTCTCAGGAACCGCGATGCCATTTGCGTCCAGAACGGACTTGTTGGCCCAAACCCAGTTTGTGGAATGAACATTCACCGGAGCCGAAACCCAAACGCCGTTGACTTTTGCAAACTGCTGCAACGCGGCAGGCACAACATCATCCCAGCCCTCAGCGGCGGCAACGTCGTTCAGGTTCGCTAACGCGCCCTGATTGGCCCAGTCGATGATGTCAAAGCCAAGGCCCTGAACGGCGGTCGGCGCGTTGCCTGCGGTGACACGGGCGCGCAGCACGGTCATCGCCTGCTCACCACCCCCGCCCGCCACTGGCATATCCGTCCAGCTGACGCCCTGCCCTTCGAGGTCTTCTTTCAACACATTAAGTGCTGCGGCTTCACCTCCGGATGTCCACCAGTGCAGCACCTCGACTCCGTGGCCGTCGGCTTTGGCCACACCTGCGGCGACTGTTAGTGCCAGTGCCATTGCTGTTGTTTTCATGTAAGAACGCATTTGGTTTCCTCCCATATCGCGTTGCGTAAATGGCGCGCCGTTACGCGCCCGTCTCCACCCAAGGTGCCCGGCTGTCGCGTCCTACGCGCATCACCAGTGATTTCACCTCAAGAAATTCGTCATATCCGTATTTGCCGATCTCACGGCCCTGGCCCGATTGCTTGACCCCGCCAAAGGCGAGTTCGGGGTACCCATCCATCCAAGTGTTCGTCCAAACCGTGCCCGCATGGGCCCGGCGCGCAAATTCAAGGCAGGTGTGGATGTCTGTGCTCCATATGCCAGCAGACAAGCCATAGTCGCTGTCGTTGGTCAGCTTGATGGCTTCTTCCAGTGTCTTAAAAGTCAGCACGGTCAACACCGGGCCAAAGACTTCCTCCCGCGCGATGGCCATATCTGGCGTCACGCCCGTCACCACGGTCGGTTGATAAAATTGCGGCCCAAGCCCTTCAACTTCAAGGGGCCCACCGCCCAACTCTACTCGCGCTCCGGCGTTGATGGCCTCTTGCACATATGCGTCGATCTTGGCGTTGTGATCTGCCGTGACGATGGCCCCCACTTGGGTGCTTTCATCAAGTGGGTCGCCAAATTTGACCTTGCGCGACATCTCCACCACGCGCGCCACGAATGCCTTGGCAATATCCTCATGCACAATGATCCGGCTTGACGAATTACAGCACTGGCCAACGTTGAAATAGACGCCGAATGTCACCGCGTCCGCGGCGTTTTCCAAATCCGCGTCAGGCATAATAACTTGTGGATTCTTGCCGCCCAGCTCCAGTGCGACCTTCTTCAATGTGCCCGACGCGGCCTGAGTGATCTGTTTTCCCACTGCCGTCGATCCGGTGAACGTCACCATGTCCACATCCTTGTGGGACGCCATCAGGCTGCCCACCGGCTCGCCGTAGCCCAAAACGATGTTGCACACACCTGCAGGCAAGCCCGCCTCTATCAACAACTCACCCAGCATGACGGTTGAGGACGGTGTCACCTCGGACGGCTTCACAACCACCGTGCAGCCCGCAGCCAAAGCAAAGGGCAGCTTCTGGCTCAAAATCCAGAACGGAAAATTCCAGGGCGTGATAATCGACACGACGCCGATAGGGTCTTTGACCACAACGCCCAGCATGTCCTCGCCTAGCGAATTGTGGCTGTCGCCATGGGATGTGCGGGCTAAGGCAGCAGCATAGCGCCATAGATCCGCCGCACCGCTCACTTCCCCCCGCGCTTGAGAGATCGGCTTGCCGCTTTCCAGCGTTTCTTGAACGGCGATCCGCGCGACGTTCGCTTCGATAAGATCAGCGACCTGCAACAAAACGGTTGCCCGCTCCTTCGCCGAAAGCTGGCTCCAAACACCTGCATCAAAGGCACGGCGTGCGGCGGTAACCGCCGCTTCCGTCTCCGCCTCGCCCGCCTTTGCGCTGCGACTGACCACGATATCGTGCGAAGGCGACACGCGTTCAAATGTTTCAGACCCTTTGACCCAGACACCATCAATCAGGTGCCGGCCGGTAAAAACCGGTGGAAGATCACAGGATTTCGCCGTGTTGATAGTGAGGTCTTTCATGTACTATTGCCCTGTAAATTTGGGGAAACGTTTGTCCAGGAAGGCCTCGACGCCTTCGTCGCGGTCTGCGCTGGCACCCGCTGCGGCGGACCCTAAAGCCTCAATCGCGGCGCCACGGTCTTCACCGACAGCTGCATGGATCATGGCTTTGGTGATTTCGTTCGCACGGGGGGAAACGTCGGCCAGATCAGCTGCGAGATGCATAGCCGCGCTAAGGGCATCCGCAGCCACATCGGCAACGAACCCAAAGCTCAAGGCCCGCTCTGCCGAGATGCGGCGGCCAAAAACCGCCATTTCCTTAACGACAGGCTCAGGCAACAAACGCATCAGCCGCTGGGTGCCCGACCAACCGGGGACAATCCCGACCTTTGCTTCGGGCAAGGCAAGCGTCGCACGAGGTGTCATGACCCGTATGTCACACGCGGTGGCGAGTTCCAGCCCGCCGCCAAATGCATGGCCGTTTAACGCAGCAATCGTCGGTTTCGACAGGCGGGCCAACCTATCAAAGATGCGGTGACCATCACGCACCCATGCGCGGGCAAATTCAGCCGGCGAAAGCGCCCCCCATTCCCCAATGTCCGCCCCACAACAAAACGCCTTGTCGCCCGCGCCTGTCATGATGACAGCGCGCGTGTCAGGATCGCGGTCGATCTGGGTCAAGTGCCCATCCAGCGCTTCCAGCATGGCCATTGTCAGCGCGTTCAGCTTGGCCTCATTCGACACCGTCAAAACCGCAACGGGCCCTTCGTTTGACAAGGTAATCGCGCTCATAGCGTCAGCCCCATCGGCGCGTCGGACAGCAGCGCCTTTGACATGACAGTCGCGTTTTCGGCGACTTGAACTCGGCCCATTGAGGGCCCGACGATGTGTTCCTGCGGATCGATCCCTGGCATGATTTCTGTGGCGACCAGACCATTGCCCTGCAGCGAAATCACGCACCGCTCGGTGACATAGATGACATTTTGCCCCTGCTCCCTCGCACGCTTGCCAGAAAAGGTGACATGCTCGACCTCGTCCACCATCTTGGTAAACTTTCCAGGGGCTTCGATTTTGATGCCGTCATCTGTCAGGCCAATCTTGGCCCCTGCCTCAAACCAACCCGAAAAAACAAGATTTTTGGCCTTGGCGGTAATGTCGACAAAGCCACCGCACCCAGCGGTCAGGTATGGTTTCTTACCGAGCTTTGAGACGTTGACGTTGCCTTCGACATCAACTTCCAGGAATGACAAAAAGGAAACATCGAACCCTGCACCTTGAAAATAGATGAACTGTTGTGGCGACGGGACATAGGCGTCAGCGTTTGACGCGCACCCAAAGGCAAAACCGGTCAAGGGCACGCCACCTACGGCGCCTTGTTCGATCGCCCATGTGACAGCGTCGGGGAGACCCTCTTCCAGCAGAATACGAGGGACCATGGCATTGATGCCAAACCCGAGGTTCGCGGTCATACCGCGTCTGAGCTCCATTGCGGCTCGGCGTGCAATTATTTTCTCAACACTATGCTCCACCAGGGTAAAGCTGTCCCATGGACGCATGACCTGACCTGAAATCGCTGGGTCATACTGTGTTTCTGTCGTTTGCAATTGCCCGGGCTCGACGACCACGAAATCTACCAGATGGCCTGGCACTCGCACATCATGCGGACGCAAAGACCCGTTCGCCGTCACGCGTTTGACCTGCGCAATCACCTGCCCACCGTTGTTGCGAACCGCAATCGCCTGCTCCAACCCACCAAGATAGGCACCCTCGTGCTCATAGGTCAGGTTGCCACGCTCATCCGCGGTCGTGGCCCGAATGATCGCAACATCTGGCGTGATGTTTGGGAAATGCAGCCACGTCTTACCCGCAAATTCGGCGCGCTCGACAATAGGTGCCGCCGCCGCCTTGTCGTTCATCGCGCAGCCTTGTCGGATCGGATCGACAAAGGTATCCAACCCTACTTCGGTCAAAACACCGGGCCGCTTGGCCGCCGCTTCACGATGCATGTCAAACATGATCCCAGAAGGCACATTGTACGCCGCCACGCGGTTTTCAACGACCATCTTCCAGATCTCTGGCATCTCGACGCTGGACGGTCCAGATGGATATGACCCGGCTAGCACACGCGCCAGTAAGCCGTCTTTGGCGATGTGATCCATCCCCTTCACACCGTAAACGTCCCCCGCAGCAATTGGGTGAAGCGAAGTAATATTCTGTGGATGCCCTGACTCGTCGAACCGGGCGCCGATGGCCGCAAGAACCGCATCCGGACAGCCAAGCGTCGAAGACGATGACACAGTGACAACGGCGCCATCGGCAATCTGCGAAATCGCATCTGCAACAGGAACGACCTTGGACATTGCTTCCTCCCACGCGTTCCAAATGATTTCGTTGGAACGTTCCATATTTTGGTATTGGAACGTTCCATATTTGGCAATCAAAAAATTCGATTTGGCAAATATCCTTTTATTTTCCGACGCTAAGACAACTCTTAGTTCTCAATCGGTAGCGCATGATGATCTAAGAGAACGTCAAACGGCCCGGCATTTAGGGATCGATTCGAACAGGCGTTACTTCAAGGCCCTTTGCATCAAGATTCGCAATTGCGGCGCGGCAACCCGTATATTCGAAGTCATCAATCACTGCACTGACTTGAACTCGCAGAGAAAGTCCGCTTCCCGCCCTTGGTGTTCAGTGCAGCATCCACAAACTGCCGGAACACAACGTCATTTCTCTAGGTCTTACGCTCAAACCTCAGGCCGTCATTCCCCCGCAAGTTGCTCCAACGCGGCCACTAGAGGCATTGCCGTCAGCCCCCCCTGCCCCGGCACTTCGTGATCGCCTGCGTAAACAAGGATCCGCTTGGATGCGCCCAGATCGTCAGCGGCGATATGGAAGCCGCGCGTGACCTTTGGGGCGGTGGTGCGTTTAACTTCAATGGCCCAGATCTCGCCGCGCGGGAGCTTCAGGATCAGATCGATCTCCGCCCCTGCAGAGGACCGGTAGAAACTGGCTTCCGTGCCGCGCGGCGCTGCGGCGATCAGGGCCTCAATGCAAAAGCCTTCCCACGACCCGCCGACAACCGGATGACCCAGCAAATCCTCCGGGCTCTCGATCCCCAAAAGCGCATGGGTCAGACCTGGATCGCGGATATAGACCTTGGGGGATTTGACCAACCGCTTACCCGCATTCGCGTGCCAAGGCTGAAGGCGACGCACCAGCATCAGGTCAACAAGCAGATCAAGGTACCGCGCCACGCTTTGGCCTGAGACGCCGAGGTTGGCCGCAAGCTTGGCCGCGTTCAAGAGCCCCCCTTGCTCATGCGCGAGCATCGTCCAGAACCGCCGTAAGGTCTCTGCCGGGATGCGCAATCCAAAGGACGGTATGTCCCGCTCCAGATAGGTCCGGATAAAGTCCTCTCGCCAGGTCAGGCTGGCCCTATCGGACGGCGCGAGGAAGCTGTCGGGAAACCCGCCGCGCAGCCAAAGTGAGGCTTTGGCATCGCCCCCAACCTCCAGCGGCATGAACGGCGTCAGCTCGTGATAGCTCACCCGTCCTGCCAGCGACTCCGCACTTTGCTGCAACAGGGTATTGGACGCAGACCCCAAAAGCAGGAATTGCCCCGTCCGATGCCCTTGCCGCCGCCGTCGGTCGATCTGCCCACGCAGTGCCTTGAAGAGGTCCGGCATCAGCTGCACCTCATCAATCACCACCAGCCGCCCCGCCTGCTGGTCAAGATAAAGATCCGGCTCCTCCAGCACTTGCCGGTCCGCCCTTCGCTCCATATCGAGATAGACCGCCTCGCGGCTTTCCGCGATATCCTGAGCGAGCGTCGTCTTCCCAACCTGACGCGGCCCAAGCAGGACAACACCCGCCTGATGGTCCAAGGCCTCTTCGACCATCTTTCTGTCGTGACGCTCAATCATACCTTGCATTTATTCCATCTTGTGGAAGATTTGCAAGGTTTTCCACTGCGGGTATCACCCCCCTGCCCCACTGAGCCTGCCATAAAAGCTGCGATCGAGGTGCAGAGCACCGGCCTGGGCGCGTGCAACGAGACCCCGGAGGTATCCGCCGGGGGATGTGACCTCTCCGGTTGCGGACTTGTCGAGGATGAGGGCAATGGAGGCG
Organism: Flavimaricola sp.; assembly: GCA_020629175.1. Taxonomy (GTDB): domain Bacteria; phylum Pseudomonadota; class Alphaproteobacteria; order Rhodobacterales; family Rhodobacteraceae; genus JALZWD01. The sequence continues at coordinate 25,761 of JAHDDU010000031.1, forward strand.
GCAGCCCTTTCTGGCCCGAGGACCTTGTTTGCAACGCTCCAGGCATCCTCCGAGATACCAACCATGGGTCTGAGCGCGGTTGCGGCGCGGTGGACATCGGCCCAGTCGCGCAGATACCCCCCCTGCCCCCGAGCCATCTCGGCAAAGTGGGGACAGGAGGCCATCAGCATGGGGATATCGACGTCTGATCCGGTCTTTCGGTCATGAGTGCTCCAGTGGATGTCGAGATCCACCTCCTCGGGCGTCTCAACAGGCTTGTCGCCCTGCCCGTCTGGCGCTGCCCGCGCCGCGTGCTTTGTTTCAAAGCGATTACGAGTTACAGAATGAAGTTCACTTGTAGTTAGTATATGGGTCTCATTTACGAGACTCGTGGGTTTCATATTTTTAGTATTTGATGTCGCAATAGAGACATCAGCATCATCGCGCTCCGGCCAATCGAACGCCGCAGCAAAGGCCTCCTCCACAGACACCAAGAGGGCAACGATACGCCCCAGGTAGGTCTCAAGCCCCCCTGCCCTCTCAGAGCGCGCAGGAAGCGTCTCCAGCAGCCCGCTGAACGCCTCTCTCAGCCCATCCCAAGGCCCCCGCAGGCCCGCTTCCAGTGCTTTGTCGATCTTTGCCCGGATCATCCGCCGCGTCACAGTGATCGCATTGCGCAACCGCGCGCTCTCGGCCCGCTCGGCCTGCAGCGCGGCATAAAGCGCCTCAAACTCCTCGGTCCGTGCCGCCAGAGGGGCCAGATCAAAGCCAAAGGCCTCAATAATCACGCCCTCCGCATCCCTGCGGCCCCAACGCTTGCCATTGGGGCTGTCCTTCATCGAGATCACCCCCGCCTCGCACAGCCGCCGCACATGGCGGCGTAACGTGGCCAGCGAGAACCCCGTCTGCTCCATCAGGAAATGGTTCGACGCCCAGACAATCGGCCGCCTGCCCTCCTCCCAATCCTGTGCCTGTGTCACCGCACCAAATGTGTCCAGCAGCAGCAAATCCTGCGACTTCAACCCAATCGCCGCCGCCACCTTCTTGGCCGCAACAATCGCCCGGCTTTTGGCAACACTTAACCCCTCGCCAACTTCCGCAAACCGCTCAGCTTGCAGAAGTCCCGGCGTCGGCTTGCGCCAACCACTCTGTGTCATGCCTGTATTTCACCTCCGTGTTTGTGGAGACAAAAGAAACCCGTTCGCTCAGAAGCGTTTTCATTGACAGCGATTCTTAGAGAGTGGTATCTAGATGTTGCTACGCATTAGATCAGCTCTCAGGCACGCCGCTTGGGGGCTTTTCTTTTGTCCTCAGGTCATTGCTTGCCTCATTATTTTTAACTTAGTCAAAGCTGCGTCACGCGCGGTTCGGAACGCGCCGGACGTCCGGCTTTGGTATTCAAAAAATCCGCAATCAAGTCAGACAGCTCTTCGAGCTGTGCTTGATCAACAGGAACCCCAGCCGCTTTGATCGATAGCGTCCCGTTGGCATGGCTGAGCGATAGGTTCCGCGTGCCGATCTTGCGCTTGGCGGTAAGCTTGCCATCCGACGCTTTCTTTGGTTTCGCGGCTTTCATATCAAGCGACGCCAACGCCTTTTGCAGATCACCAAAACTCATGTCGTAGGCATTCTTGAACGCATTCAAGATTTCATCTTTGCGGCCGTAAACGGCCCGCGCACGCGAAATCACGCTTTCGTGGACGCCGATCCGCTTGGCAAAGGCTACCGCCGTGAGCTTGCCCTCAGCACGTTTCAGCTCCTCATACATTTCGCCGATAGACTGCAACCTCTCAAATGCACTGAGGTTCTCGCGCGCTTCGTTCTCACGGAACCTCAAGAACAACATCTCGAACTGCGCATCGGGCGTATCGCGACGCTCAGGTGACGCAAGGGTCGCACGCAGGTGGAGACCAAGCCGTACAGCGGCTGCATGGCGCCTACGGCCCGTCAAAAGCATGAACGGCACGCCATCAACATTCGTAGGATCCAGCGGATCAGGCTGCCAATCCAGATCAACCGGCCAGACCAGAACAGGCGTGTCCTGTCCGTTTGCCTCAATGCTTTGTACAAGCCCCTCAAAAGCAGGTTGATCCAGCCAATCCGCGCGGCGGTCTGTTCCCAGCGGATCCGTAACCTGCGCGGGGTCCAGCATGATCTCGTGCCGACCGTTCAGAATATCGTTGCAGAGCGCTTCACGCCCTGCCTGAACTGCAGATTGCGATTGCGCCAGCGCCCCGGCCTTCCACGCGCTCCCGGCGCCGCGGTAGGGGCTGCCCGCCGATTTCATCTCCAGGTCTGCTGGCATGTCTGGCTCATCCTTGGATGTGGAGGTTTCCAAGGCGCGCTGCACAAGCGATTTCGGAATGCTGCGTTTCACGTCACGCTCTCCTCATCATCTTCATAGAAATCATCCATCCAGGCCTGAGCGTACCCCCGCTCCAGTCCGGGCCAAAGCCGCGCGACAATGGCGTCATTGACCGCATCAGCATTTGAAATGAACCGATTGATCCCTTTGCGCTTGCCCGGTGTGTCGGGTTCGTACTCATACACCGATTGATATACGTCAGAGGCATTCGCGATCGCATCTGACCGCAGATAAAACACAGGCAAGATCTCGGTCGGACAATGCTCGAGGAGGTTGCTGATATGGCCGAGGTCCTGCCCGTTTGATCGCTGCACGATAGTCGGCAACAGCATATTGGCTCCTGTCCCGATCTCTATCCGTTCATGCGACAGGATATGTTGCAACATCCCACGCAATCCGTTGACGAATGTTGAAAGGGTCGCGATGTCAAACCCCTTCATGGTTTGCGGGATCACAAGCGATGTCGAGGCGATCACATTGTTCAGCTGAAACAGTGTCAAAGCGGGCTGATAGTCAATGATTATGACGTCCAGCGTTTCATTCAATGCAGCGTGCAACCGAGCCTGATCCACCGTCCCGCCGGGCGCCAGTGATCCAGGATCGGTTTGCGGCACATGCCCCGATTTCCACCGATCAATAGCGTCGCGCAAATAGCGGTAAAAACTTTTGCCAGCGGGTGCCTCACGGACCAGCCGCGCAATCTGAATTTCGCCCTCGGATGTCTCGCCATGCGCTGGGATAAGACGAAGGCCAGGCCAGGAAGTTGCCTGGAAAAAGCTGTTGAGCTCCTCAGCCGAATGATCCGTGTAGGGAGCATCTTCCGAGGCAAAGAGACCGGCAAAATCGACCAGCGTCGGCATCGTCTCATCCGGCAACGTGGGGAGACCGTCCCCGCCAGCAAAGTAGAGCGTAATCGTGCTTTGCGGGTCGGCATCCATGACACCCACGCGCATACCGTAGTGCAGGCTGAGGTACTGCGCGAAATGCGCTGCACTCAGGCTTTTCGCAGTGCCGCCCTTTTGGCTGGCAAAGGAAATCACCGGGAGGTCATCCTCTGGTTTGCGCCATGCCAAATAGTCCCGAGGACGCTTGGCCGTAGCTGCGAGCAGTGCGCGCATGTGCATCAGCTCGGTCAAGGTAAAGACCCGCTCACGGCCGATATATTCACCGGCCGGGAAGTCCGCATTGCTTCCCGCGATCTTGGCGAGGTACTGCGCCGACACACCCAGGAACGTCGCGCACTGCCGCATGGACCAGGTGCGCTTGATCCGCTCGCGCAGCGTCAACTCTTTGTTGACGGCAACCATTGTCCGGTCCAGCCCGCGTGACAGGTCTGTCAAAAACTGTTCTAAACTACCGCTCATGCCATGGTCCTTGCATCGGTTGATTCCGACTTCGACTCATTGTTTGGTCCGGTAGTAGCACAGTTATACCTGAATTCGAAGCATTTCATTCATCTATGCCTGCAAGGTGATTGAATGGAAGTGCAGCGCTCGGGAAAAGGTCAATCTTGAACGCGTTCAAGATTCTGTCTTTAGCGCCGACAGACGTCCCCGTGCCGTTACATTAGTCCGCAGACCAATGGCTCTGCGCCCAAATAACAAGCACCTCGGGCCCTCGCCAACGATCACCGCCGGTCAAGCATTTACAACGGCTAAGCCGTCCCGCACCAGCCGCCCTATGAGTGCTGATTTTTCTGTCATTGTCGTGGAGCAGGACCGCGACCGCGCCTTTGAGATCCTCGACGGACTCAAGGCCATCGGTTTGACCAACCTGCGCGTTATCTCTGAGATGGCCAGTCTGGCGCGACAGATCAAAGAGTTCGATCCTGATGTCGTTCTAATCGACGTCAGCAACCCGTCTCGTGACACGCTCGAAGAGCTTACCGTGGCGTCCGAGCCAAACCGCCGGCCTGTCGCGCTATTCGTTGATGACGACCGTGAGGGGCTGGCCAAGGAAGCTGTTGAGGCAGGCATGTCGGCCTATGTGGTCAACGGGCTGACGGCAGAACGGTTGCGCCCGGTGCTTGATGCGGCCATCGCGCGGTTTAATCTTGTTGGGCGGATGCGCAGTGAACTGGAGCAGGCCAAGCGCGCATTGGAAGACCGAAAAGTCATTGATCGAGCCAAAGGCCTCGTCATGAAGGCGCGGGGAGTTGATGAGGACGGCGCCTATACGCTCTTGCGCCGTGCTGCGATGGATCAGGGGAAGAAGGTCGTTGATGTGGCCCAAGCGCTCGTGACAGCGGCGGACCTTTTATCATGACGCAACTGTCCATCGGATATGTCCCGCTTTTAGATGCCGCCCCGGTGATAATTGCTCGTGAGATGGGGTTTGCTGCTGAAGAGGGTTTGAGCCTAGTTTTAAAGCCAGCGCCGTCGTGGTCTGCAGTGCGTGACATGCTGCGGCACGGTCAGGTTGATGCCGCACACATGCTGTCCCCGGTCCCGATTGCGGCTGCGCTGGGATTGGGCGGCGCATCTGAGCCGTTCTCAGTGCTGAGCGTTTTGTCAGCGAATGGCACTGTCGTTGGCGTATCGAATGATTTGGCAGAGCGGCTGCGTGCGCATGGCCATAGCTTTGGCTTTGACGATGCAGAGGCCGCGGGCAATGCGCTGATTGCGGCAGCAGATGCCGGCGTCAGAATCGGCGTGCCATTTCCGTTTTCGATGCATTCAGAGCTGTTGATCTACTGGCTATCATCGCTCGGTCTGCCTGCGCCGCAAAGCCTCGATATCAAGACCATTCCACCGTCGCTCATGGCTGCGGCACTTGAGGCGGGTGAGATAGATGCGTTCTGTGTGGGCGAGCCTTGGGGCTCGCTCGCGGTCGAGCAGGGAGTAGGCCATTTGCTGTTGCCCGGAGCGGCAATCTGGAGCTTTTCGCCCGAGAAAGTACTGGCAACGCGGGCCGATTGGGCAAGCGACAAGCGCGAGCTGCGCAACCAACTGATCCGCGCAGTTGTTAGGGCAGGGCGGTGGCTAGCAGACCAAAGCTCGATCACCATCGCCTCAGAAATCCTGAGCGGGGCGCAATACCTCAACCAATCAAGCGAGTTGCTGGACCGAGGATTGAGCGGGCAGTTCATCATCACGCCTCAAGGCGATCAGCGGCGCGTTACCGACTTTGTTGAATTTTACAGAGGGGCTGCGACATTCCCTTGGCGGTCGCAAGCCGAATGGATTGGACATCAGCTTGCGCGACGGACCGGGACAGACCGCCATGCGGCGCGACGCAAGGCGGCGGAAGTGTTTCGTCCTGATTACTACCGCGATGCCTTTGATGGCAGGGGGGAGGATGTCCCAGGGGCGTCGTCAAAAATCGAAGGGGCGATTCCCATGGCAACGCCAGTCGCGACAGCACGCGGTCAACTGACTTTGGCTCGAAACCTGTTCTTTGACCGCCGCGAATTTGATCCTAACGCGCCAGAGTGATGCAATTTTAGGCAATCGGCAGGGGACATTGCTGCGCTGCAGCGATCAGCGGAACCCATCTGTTTGACCTCTCCAGTCGCGCAGCACATCGTTAAGCCAGCAAGCAATGGCGCTTGCAGACATTTCGCCCGCCTTTGGGCTCCGTGAGCAAAGCCGCTCGACACCAAAACGATCCTTCGGATCGGTTTGTCTGTCAGCGGCTTTTTCTGTTTCGGCCTCCTCCCGGCCTTCACCACAAGGACTGAACCATGAAACACATCCTCGCCTCCCTCGCAGCGACGACCGCGCTGTGTAGTCCCGCATTTGCGCAAGACCTCGAAGTAGATGAGCTGACATTTGGCTTCATTAAACTGACGGATATGGCGCCTTTGGCCGTCGCGTATGAGCAGGGCTACTTCTTTGATGAGGGGCTGTTTGTGACGCTCGAGGCGCAGGCCAATTGGAAGGTACTGTTGGATGGTGTGATCGATGGCACGCTCGACGGCGCGCATATGCTCGCAGGGCAGCCGATTGCGGCCACCATCGGCTACGGGACAGAGGCACATATCGTGACGCCCTTCTCGATGGACCTCAACGGCAACGGCATCACCGTATCGAACGAAGTTTGGGACATGATGCGCCCGCATATCCCCAGCCGTGACGATGGCTTGCCCGTGCATCCGATCAGCGCCGAAGCGCTTGTGCCTGTGATTGACGAGTTTGCCTCGCGCGGGGAGCCGTTCAACATGGGGATGGTGTTCCCCGTGTCCACCCATAACTACGAGCTGCGCTATTGGCTGGCTGCCGGCGGTATCCACCCCGGTTTCTACAGCCCCGACAACACCACCGGCCAGATTGCGGCTGAGGCGTTTCTGTCCGTCACACCGCCACCGCAAATGCCCGCCACGTTAGAGGCGGGGACGATCCACGGCTATTGCGTGGGCGAGCCTTGGAACCAACAGGCGGTGTTCATGGGCATCGGGGTGCCGGTCATCACCGACTATGAGATCTGGCGCAACAACCCTGAGAAGGTCTTTGGCCTGACCGCGGAGTTTGTCGAAGAAAACCCCAACACGACACAAGCCATCGTGCGGGCACTGATCCGGGCCGCGATGTGGCTGGACGAAAATGACAACGCCAACCGCCTTGCGGCCGTCGATATTCTGAGTCGTCCGGAATACGTCGGCGCGGATGCGGATGTGATCGCAGCCTCCATGACCGGCACGTTCGAATACGAGCAGGGCGATGTGCGTGAGGTGCCCGATTTCAACGTGTTCTTCCGCTATAACGCGACCTATCCTTACTACTCTGATGCCGTCTGGTACCTGACGCAGATGCGCCGCTGGGGGCAGATCCCCGAAGCGCAAACGGATGAGTGGTACGCAGAAGTCGCCGAGAGCGTGTACCGGCCTGATATCTACCTCGCCGCGGCCCGGAGCCTTGTAGACGATGGGCTGGCCAACGAGGCGGATTTCCCTTGGGATACAGATGGTTACCGCGCTCCGACACCCGAAGGCGATATCATCGACGGCATCATCTACGATGGCCGGTCCCCCAACGCCTACATCGACAGCCTGACCATTGGGCTCAAAGACGGCGAGATGGTCGTTGGCGACGAAGTTGTAAACTGATCCTTCCAACTCCCCCCGGGGCCTTCGGCCCTGGGGGATCTTTTGATTTCAGCCCTGACCGGAGCGCATCCCGCATGACCACCGTTGATCCAGATTTCACCGCCCAAGAGGCGCGGGAGGCCCGCAAAGAGCGGCTGTTTTCCCGCATCACCACAGCTGACAAATACCTCAGCGTTATTGGCCTGACATGGCTGACCCCGCTGCTGCGCGCCGCCGCAGGCGACAATCCCAAGGGGCAGGTCAAAGAGATATGGCGGCTGCTGTGTGTGCCGCTGCTTGCCATTGCCGCGTTTCTGACGCTGTGGGCAACCCTTGCGCCACAGGTGCAAACCTCGCTTGGTGCGATCCCAGGGCCGGGGCAGGTGTGGACTGAGGCTGTGAACCTGCACGAAGACGCGGTGCGCAAGGCCGAACGGGCCGCCGAGTTTCAGGCGCGTGTGGACGAGCGCAACCAGCGCTTGATCGACGCGGGAAGGGCAGAGGAGGTGCGCGATATCGCCTACACCGGCGCGCCGTCCTACTACGATCAAATCTGGACCTCGATCGGGACAGTGTTCTTCGGCTTTCTGATCGCCTCGGTCGTGGCGATCCCGTTAGGGATCATGGCGGGTCTGTCGCCCACGGCCAATGCGGCGCTGAACCCATTGATCCAGATTTTCAAACCCGTCTCGCCCCTGGCGTGGTTGCCGATTGTGACGATGGTCGTGTCCGCCGTTTACGTCACCAACGACGGGCTGTTCGCCAAATCTTTCCTCGTGTCGGCCATCACTGTGACGCTCTGCTCGCTCTGGCCCACGCTGATCAACACCGCATTGGGTGTCAGCAGCATCGACAAGGATTTGGTGAGCGTTTCCAAGGTGTTGAAGATGAACACCTGGACCAAGATTACCAAACTGGTGCTGCCGTCCGCGCTACCGCTGATCTTTACCGGGCTGCGATTGTCGTTGGGCGTGGGCTGGATGGTACTGATCGCCGCTGAAATGCTCGCGCAAAACCCCGGCCTTGGTAAATTCGTCTGGGACGAGTTCCAGAACGGCTCGAGCCAATCACTGGCCAAGATCATCGTCGCGGTGCTGACGATTGGCATCATCGGCTTTCTCTTGGACCGGTTGATGTATGCGATCCAGTCCATGTTCACATTCACAAACAACCGGTGACCCAGATGCCTGTGATAGAGCTCAAAAACGTCTCAAAATCCTTTGGCGATGGCCCCAACCGGACCGACGTGTTGAAGGATGTGACACTGCAAGTCGTGGAGGGCGAGTTCCTCGTGCTCCTCGGGTTTTCCGGCACCGGCAAGACCACGTTGATCAACCTGATGGCGGGACTGGAACAGCCCACCAAGGGGGAGGTGGCGTTCAAAGGTGCGCCCATCACCGGGCCAGGGCCAGAGCGGGGGGTAATCTTCCAAAGCTATTCGCTGATGCCGTGGTTAACGGTGAACGGCAACGTGAGCCTCGCCGTCGACACGCTCTTTCCCGGCATGAGCCGGGCGGAGAAGGTGGCCAAGGTCGACCACTACGTCAAAATGGTGGGGCTGGGTCACGCCACGACGCGCCGGCCTGCGGAATTGTCTGGCGGGATGCGCCAGCGTGTGAACGTCGCCCGTGCGCTGGCGATGGACCCTGAGGTGTTGTTGTTGGATGAGCCACTGTCGGCGCTGGATGCTCTGACACGGGCCAATTTGGCGGATGAGATTGAGGGGATCTGGCAGGCCGACAAGAAGACCTGCGTTCTGATCACCAACGATGTGGACGAGGCGATCATTCTGGCCGATCGGATTATCGCGCTGAACCCCGACGGGACGCTGGGCGAGGAGTTCACGGTGACCATCCCGCGTCCGCGGGACCGGATGGAAATGAACCACAATGAGACGTTCAAGACCCTGCGCGCGGACGTGACCAAATACTTGATGGATGTAGGCATCGAGGCCAAGGTTGAAGGCGCGCGAGAGCTTCCGAATGTCACACCGATCCACGGCGTACCTGCCGCTGTCAAAGACGCGCAGGAAGGGATGATCGAGAACCGCTTCCTCGACTTTAGCCAACTGCACAAAGTCTATCCCACGCCCAAGGGGCCGCTGACGGTGGTTGAGGACTTCGACCTCAAGATCAATCGCGGCGAGTTCATCTCTCTCATCGGGCATTCGGGCTGTGGCAAGTCCACGGTTTTGACGATGGCCGCGGGGCTTAACCCGATCTCCAAGGGCGCGATCAAGCTGGATGGCCGCCATGTGGAAGGGGCCGATCCTGAAAGGGCGGTGGTGTTCCAGTCACCCAACCTGTTCCCCTGGCTTACAGCCAAGGAAAACGTCGCCATCGGCGTGGACAAGGTCTATCCCCGTGCCAGCCGGGCCGAGCGTCAGGACGTGGTCGAATACTACCTCGAGCGGGTGGGGCTGGCCGACAGCATGGACAAGGGGGCAGCCGAGCTCTCCAACGGGATGAAGCAGCGCGTCGGCATCGCCCGCGCCTTTGCCCTCTCACCCAAGCTGCTTCTACTTGATGAGCCGTTTGGCATGCTCGACAGCCTCACAAGGTGGGAGCTGCAAGAGGTGCTGATGGAGGTCTGGTCCCGCACCAAGGTCACGGCGATCTGCGTGACGCACGACGTGGACGAGGCGATCCTTTTGGCCGACCGCGTGGTGATGATGACCAACGGGCCGCAGGCCACGATTGGCAAGATCACAGAGGTCGATCTGCCGCGTCCCCGGACGCGCAAGGCCCTTTTGGAGCACCCCGATTACTATGCCTACCGACAAGAGGTGCTCGACTTCCTCGAAGAGTACGAGCACGGGGCGAAACCCAAGCCAAAAAAGCCTGAAGCGATTGCGGC
>JAHDDU010000032.1 GCA_020629175.1 Flavimaricola sp.
ATGATCGGAATTGAACACTATCTCACGGTCGCGGCGGCGTTGTTCGTCATTGGGGTCTTTGGCCTGTTTGTGAACCGCAAGAACGTCATCATCATGTTGATGAGCGTCGAGTTGATGCTGCTGGCCGTGAACATCAACCTTGTCGCGTTTTCGAGCTTCTTGGGGGATTTGGTCGGGCAGGTGTTTACGCTGTTTGTCCTCACAGTCGCGGCGGCTGAGGCGGCGATTGGCCTTGCGATCCTTGTGTGTTTCTTCCGCACCCGCGGAACCATCGACGTTGAAGACGTCAACGTGATGAAGGGGTAAGCCTATGAACCTCGTGCTTGAATATATTTGGGTTCTGCCCGTCGCTGTGGGGATCGCTGGCGTGTACGTGTTTGCGATGCAGGATTTGCGTGGCGGATCGACGTCGTGCACCACCGAGACTGAGGATTAAGACACTATGGAAACCACCATCCTCTTTGCCCCGCTTGTAGGTGCCCTGATCGCAGGATTTGGCTGGAAAGCTATTGGCGAGACAGCGGCGCAGTGGGTGACCACCGGCCTCTTGTTCCTCGCGGCGTTCCTCTCATGGATCGTGTTCCTCACCCATGACGGCGTGACCGAGAGCATCACAATCCTGCGCTGGATCGAAAGTGGAAGCCTGTCTGCGGATTGGGCCATTCGGATGGACCGGCTGACCGCCACGATGCTGATCGTGATCACCAGCGTTTCCGCGCTCGTGCACCTCTATTCGTTTGGCTACATGGCCCATGACGAGAACTTCAAAGAGGGCGAGAACTACAAGGCGCGCTTTTTTGCGTATCTGTCGTTTTTTACCTTTGCGATGTTGATGCTGGTGACGTCGGACAACCTGATCCAGATGTTCTTTGGCTGGGAGGGCGTGGGCGTCGCCTCTTACCTCCTCATCGGGTTTTACTATAAAAAGCCCTCGGCCAATGCCGCTGCAATCAAGGCCTTTGTTGTAAACCGCGTGGGCGATCTGGGCTTTGCGCTGGGGATTTTCGCGACCTACCTGATCTTTGACAGCGTGAAGTTCGCGGACATCTTTGCCGCCGTGCCTGACCATGTTGATGACACCATCACCTTCCTGTGGCGCGATTGGGCGGCGCTCGAAGTGATTGCCGTCTTGCTCTTTGTCGGCGCCATGGGAAAATCGGCTCAGCTAATCCTGCACACATGGCTGCCTGATGCGATGGAAGGGCCGACACCTGTGTCCGCCCTGATCCACGCGGCGACGATGGTCACGGCCGGTGTGTTCCTGGTTTGCCGCATGTCGCCGATCATCGAGTTTGCGCCAAACGCAAAGGAGTTCATCGTCTTCCTCGGGGCCTCCACCGCGTTTTTTGCGGCGACCGTGGGCCTGGTGCAGAACGACATCAAGCGCGTCATCGCCTATTCGACCTGTTCGCAGCTGGGCTATATGTTCGTGGCGGCTGGCGTGGGCGTCTACTCTGTCGCCATGTTCCACCTGCTGACCCACGCGTTCTTTAAGGCGATGCTGTTCCTCGGCGCTGGCTCCGTCATCCACGGGATGCACCACGAGCAGGACATGCGGAACTACGGCGGGTTGAAGGACAAGCTGCCCTGGACCTTCCGCGCGATGATGATCGGCACGCTCGCGATCACGGGTGTCGGTATTCCGCTGCTTTATGTTGGTTTCCCCATCGGCTTTGCGGGCTTTGTGTCTAAGGACGCGATCATCGAAAGCGCGTTTGCCGCCAGCAATTCCTACGCTTTCTGGATGCTCGTTATTTCGGCGCTTTTCACCAGCTTCTACAGCTGGCGCCTGATTTTCCTGACGTTCTACGGCACCCCGCGTGGTGACAAGCACACGCATGAACACGCCCATGAAAGCCCCACTGTCATGCTCGCTCCGCTCGGCATTCTGGCTGTTGGCGCCATCTTTGCAGGCATGGTGTTTTACAAACCTTTCTTTGGGTCCGAGCAATCGGTGGGCAAGTTCTTTGGCTATGTCTCTGCCGATGAGTATCACGAAGAGGCGCACGTCCCTGCCTTCACCCTTATCGCGCCAGCCTATGCTGCGGGGGATGAGGACAAGGACGAAGAGCACGCGATCAATCAGGTGCCGGGCGAGGGGGCGATCTTCCATCACCCCGACAACCATGTTCTGCATGACGCGCATTACGTGCCCAAGTGGGTGAAGCTGTCGCCTTTCGTCGCGATGCTTCTCGGTTTCCTGACGGCCTATCAGATGTATATCCGCCGTCCCGATCTGCCCGCCAAACTGGCCGAGCAGCAGGCACCGCTTTACAATTTCCTTCTCAACAAATGGTACGTGGACGAGATCTATAACGTCCTGTTTGTGCGTCCCGCGTTGTGGATCGGCGGTTTCTTGTGGAAGCGCGGTGACGGCAACGTCATTGACGGCGGCATCAACGGTCTGGCCCTAGGGATTATCCCGTTCTTCACCCGGCTCGCAGGGCGCGCCCAGTCTGGCTACATGTTTACTTACGTCTTCGGCATGGTGATCGGGATCGCGGTCCTGCTCACCTGGGTCACGCTCGGCGGAGGAGCGAAATAATGGGCAACCTCCTTTCTCTCACCACCTTTATCCCGCTGATCGGTGCGCTGATCCTCGCGCTGTTCCTGCGCGGCGACGACGAGCCTGCGCAGCGAAATGCCAAGTGGGTGGCGTTGGCGACGACCGGGTTCACGTTCATCGTGTCGCTGTTCATTCTTGCGCAGTTCAACCCTGCCGATACCGGCTTTCAGATGGTTGAAGAGCGCGAATGGCTCCTCGGCATGCAGTACCGGATGGGTGTTGACGGCATCTCGATCCTCTTTGTGATGCTGACAACGTTCCTCATGCCGCTGGTCATCGGTGCGTGCTGGGATGTGAAGGTTCGGGTCAAGGAATACATGATCGCTTTCCTTGTGCTGGAAACGCTGATGCTGGGCGTTTTCATGGCGCTCGACCTTGTGCTCTTTTACCTCTTCTTTGAAGCGGGCCTCATTCCGATGTTCCTGATCATCGGCATCTGGGGTGGGGCGAACCGCATCTATGCAAGTTTCAAGTTCTTCCTCTACACCTTCCTCGGCTCTGTCCTGATGCTGGTGGCGATGGTGGCGATGTTCAACGCCGCTGGCACCACCAACATTGAGGCGATGCTCGACCCTGAGTTCCAGTTCGCGTCCGAGACGATGTTCGTATTTGGCTGGCAGATCGCTGGTGGGATGCAGACGCTGCTTTGGCTCGCGTTCTTTGCCTCCTTTGCCGTCAAGATGCCAATGTGGCCGGTTCACACCTGGCTGCCCGATGCGCACGTGCAGGCGCCAACCGCAGGCTCGGTCGTGCTGGCTGCGATCCTGCTGAAGATGGGGGGCTACGGGTTCTTGCGGTTTAGCTTGCCGATGTTCCCCGTCGCCTCTGACCTCCTCGCGCCGCTGGTCTTGTGGATGTCGGCGATTGCGATTGTCTACACCTCGCTCGTGGCTCTCGTGCAGAATGACATGAAAAAGCTGATCGCTTATTCGTCGGTTGCACACATGGGGTACGTGACGATGGGGATCTTTGCCGCCAACCAACAGGGCGTGGATGGGGCGATCTTCCAGATGCTCAGCCACGGGTTCATCTCGGGCGCGCTCTTCCTCTGTGTCGGCGTTATCTACGACCGGATGCACACGCGCGAGATTGATGCCTACGGTGGCCTCGTGAACCGGATGCCGGCCTATGCGCTGATCTTCCTGTTCTTTACGATGGCGAACGTTGGTCTACCCGGCACCTCTGGTTTCATCGGCGAATTCCTGACGTTGATCGGCGTGTTCCAAGTCAACACCTGGGTCGCCGCTGTGGCCACAACCGGGGTGATCCTCTCGGCGGCTTATGCGCTTTGGCTTTACCGCCGCGTCGTCATGGGCGATCTGATCAAAGAGGCGCTGCGCTCTATCACCGATATGACAAGGCGTGAGCGCGCGCTGTTTGCGCCGCTTGTGTTGATGACGCTCCTTCTCGGCGTCTACCCCGCGCTCGTCACTGACATCATCGGCCCGAGTGTCACCGCTCTGGTCGGGAACTATGAAACTGCGGTGCTCGCCTTCGAGAGCGCCAATATGTTCGCGCAGAATTAAGGACGGCTCATCATGTTTGCTGAAATCTCTACAGACATTCAGGCGATGCTGCCCGAGATCGTTCTTGCGGTTTATGCGATGCTCGCCCTGATCGGCGCGGTCTACACCGGCAAGGATGCGCTGGGGCGCACGCTTGTCTGGGTGACGGCGGCTGTCATGGTCGTGTTGGCCTTCTGGATCGGCAGCCAGGAGATCACCGAGCGTGCCTTTGGCGGCATGTTCATCAACGATGGCTTTGCGCGCTTCGCCAAGGTGACGATCCTGCTGTCCGCAGCAGCGGTTCTTGTGATGAGCATCGACTATATGGATCGGCGGGAGCTTTTGAAGTTCGAATACCCGCTGCTCGTGGCCCTTGCGACTGTGGGTATGATGGTCATGGTCAGCGCAGGCGATCTGATGGCGCTCTACATGGGGCTCGAGCTGCAATCGCTGGCCCTCTACGTTGTGGCCTCGCTCCGCCGCGACAGCGTGAAATCGACAGAGGCGGGGTTGAAGTACTTTGTGCTCGGCGCGCTGTCTTCGGGCCTTCTGCTCTACGGTGCATCGCTGACCTACGGCTTTGCGGGCACGACGCTGTTCAGCGGCATTGTTGAAGCTGTGTCGGACAAACCATCGCTCGGTCTGCTTTTCGGCCTCGTCTTTATGATCGCGGGCTTTGCCTTCAAGGTTTCGGCCGCGCCCTTCCACATGTGGACACCTGACGTTTACGAAGGCTCGCCCACACCGGTGACGGCCTTCTTCGCCACAGCGCCCAAAGTGGCTGCGATGGGCCTCTTTGCCCGCGTGGTGCATGACGCTTTTGGCGGTGTCGTGGGCGATTGGCAGCAGATTGTCGCATTCCTTTCGGTCGCCTCCATGTTCCTTGGGGCCGTCGCGGCGATTGGTCAGACAAACATCAAACGCCTGATGGCCTATTCGTCGATCGCACACATGGGCTTTGCGCTCATGGGGCTTGCCGCAGGCACAGCGTTCGGCGTGCAGGCGATGCTGATCTACATGGCGATCTATGTGACGATGAACATCGGCACCTTCGCCTTTATCCTGTCGATGGAAAAAGACGGGATGCCGGTCACGGACATCGCCTCGCTCCAATCCTACTCCAAGAGTGAGCCTCTCAAGGCGCTGGCGATGCTGGTCCTTTTGTTCTCGCTCGCAGGTGTGCCGCCGATGGTGGGATTCTTTGGCAAGTTCTACGTGTTGCGTGCGGCCTATGAGGGCGGGCTGACCTGGCTTGCTGTTCTGGGCGTGATCGCCTCGGTCATTGGCGCGTTCTACTACCTGCGGATCGTGTTCTATATGTACTTTGGCGAGGATCGCGATGGTTTGGACAAGGGCGGCTCGCCCGTGCTCTGGGCCTTCCTCATGGCTTCGGCCGCGATTATCGGGATTTCTTGGTTCCCGGGGCTCAACCTCTTTGGCATCGAAGTGATCGCCGAAGCAGCGGCCGCGACGCTTGTCGAGTAACACGCCTCACGACAGCGGGCCGCCGTGGCCCGCTGGATACCAGCGGCAGGTCTTTGACACGCTGGACAGCACCATGCTGGAAGCGGCGCGACAGGCGCCGGACCTGACAGGGCCCACATGGATCATGGCCCGCACCCAGACCGAAGGGCGCGGACGGCAGGGCAAGCCTTGGGCCAACCCCATAGGTAACCTCGCGGCCACATTGATCTACCGCCCCGAAGTGACGCCGATGGAGGCCGCCAAACGGTCCTTCATGGCGGCCAATGCGCTCTATGAGGCGCTCTCGCTCTATGTGGACCGGACGCAGCTGGCGCTGAAATGGCCGAACGACGTATTGCTTGATGGCGGCAAAGTCGCTGGGATTTTGCTGGAAAGTTCAGGGCAGGGGACATTTGTCGATTGGCTCTCCATCGGCGTCGGCGTCAACCTGGCCAATGTCCCGCGCGGGGTTGAGGCTGCGTTCCCCCCGATCAGTGTACTGGGCGCGGGCGGCAGGCTCGCCAAGCCTGAGGAATTTCTTTGTGTGCTGGCCGATGCCTTTGCCACGCAAGAGGACAAGATGCGCCGCCTCGGCTTTACCCGTATCCGGGAGGATTGGCTCGCGCGGGCGGCCCGGTTGGGTGAAACGATCGTCGCCCGAACGGCGAAGGAGACGCACGAGGGGTTGTTTGATACGATCGATAGTGATGGCAACCTTGTGCTGATCACCGCAAAAGGCCCCAAAGCCATTGCAGCGGCAGATGTGTATTTTGACTAAGGAGATGTGCCATGCTTTTGGCCATTGATTGCGGCAACACCAACACGATGTTCTCGATCTGGAACGGGAGTGAGTTCATCGCCACATGGCGCACCGCCACGGAATGGCAGCGCACGGCGGATCAATACTACGTCTGGCTTTCAAGCCTTATGGCGTTCCAGAAGATTGATGTTGAAATCACCGATGTCGTCGTCTCCTCCACCGTGCCGCGCGTGGTCTGGAACCTGCGCGTGCTGTCGGACCGGTATTTCAACTGCCGCCCGCTCGTGGTGGGCAAGGCGGATTGTGCTCTGCCGATTGACGTGCGCGTAGATGCGGGCACGGCTGTGGGCCCGGACCGTCTGGTCAACACGGTGGCGGGATTCGATCTCTACGGTGGCGACCTGATCGTTGTGGATTTTGGCACGGCGACGACCTTTGATGTCGTCGATCATGACGGCGCCTATATCGGCGGAGTTATCTCGCCCGGCGTCAACCTCAGCCTTGAGGCGCTGCACAACGCCGCCGCAGCGTTGCCGCATGTCGACATTTCCAAACCACAGGCCGTGATCGGTACGAATACAGTTGCATGTATGCAGTCCGGCGTGTTTTGGGGGTACATAGGCCTCGTCCGCGAAATTTGCGCTCGCATCAAAGCTGAGCACGGGCGGCCAATGAAAGTGATTTCCACGGGTGGTCTGGCCCCGTTATTCCAACAGACCGAAAAAATCTTCGACACATGGGAAGATGATCTCACAATGCATGGATTGATAAAAATCCATCAGTATAACAAGGACTTGTAAGGCTTAATGAGCACTGAAAGACTATTTTACCTCCCACTGGGGGGCGCCGGCGAGATCGGCATGAACTGCTATGTCTATGGCTATGGTGCACCGGGTAAGGAGCGGCTGATCGTCGTCGACCTCGGCGTGACGTTCCCGGACATGGACAGCACACCGGGCGTGGATTTGATCATGCCCGACACAACATGGCTCGAGGAGCGTCGTGACCGAATTGAGGGGGTGTTCATCACCCACGGGCACGAGGATCACATCGGCGCTGTAGGGCATCTCTATGACAAACTGCGCGCCCCGATCTTTGCGCGCAAATTCACCGCAGCCCTCGCGCGGCGCAAGCTGGACGAGCATGGTGCGCCCGAAAGCGCGCTGACCGAGGTTGAAGCCTACCCCGCGTTTGTTGAGGCGGGGCCGTTCAAGGTGGCCTACGTCCCGATCAGCCACTCGATCCCCGAGAGTGCGGGCCTCTGCATCGACAGCCCGGATGGCCGCATCCTGCACACAGGCGATTTCAAGATCGACGAAACCCCCGTGGTGGGCGAGGCGTTCAATCGCGCGCTTTGGGAAGAGGTCGCCAAGCCCGGCGTCAAAGCGCTGGTCTGCGACAGCACCAACGTCTTCTCGCCGCAGCCGGGCCGATCAGAGGCGACGCTGAAGGAGCCGATCACCACTTTCATGAAAGAAGCCACCGGCATGGTCGTGGCAACGACCTTTGCCTCCAACGTGGCTCGGCTGAAAACGCTGGCAACAGCGGCTGAAGCTGCCGGGCGCACGGTCTGCCTCTTGGGCCGTTCGATGCAGCGGATGACGCAAACGGCAAAAGAGACTGGGTTGTTAGAGGGGTTCCCCAACACCGTAGGCCCGGAAGAAGCCTCCGAAATTCCGCGCGAAAACCTGTTCTGCCTTGTGACAGGCAGCCAGGGCGAGCGCCGCGCGGCCTCTGCACAGCTGGCCAACAACAATTCCTACCTCGGGATTTCATTGCAAGAGGGGGACACCTTCCTCTTCTCCTCCAAAACCATTCCGGGCAACGAGCGTGGTGTGATCCGCATCATGAACCAGCTTTCGGAAAAGGGCGTGGACATCGTGGATGACAATTCCGGCGAATACCACGTCTCGGGCCACGCCAACCGCCCCGATCTGATGGAAATGCAAAAGATCACGCAGCCTCAGATGGTCATCCCCATGCACGGCGAGCATCGCCATTTGCGCGAGCTGGCCAAGCTGTCACAGGCGGAAGGTACGGCGGCGATTGTCGCGGTCAACGGCATGATGCTGGATTTGTCGGGCAATGCGCCGAAGGTGGCCGAGTACATTGATACGGGCCGCACCTATCTCGACGGGTCTGTGCAATACGGCGCGATGGACGGGATCATCCGGGACCGCATTCGCATGGCGCTGAACGGGCATGTGACTGTTACCCTCATCATTGATGAGAATGACGAGCCACTGGGCGATCCGTGGGTCGAGCTGATGGGCTTGCCCGAGACAGGCCGCTCTAACGCGCCTCTGGCCGAAGTGCTGGAGCATGATCTGGGTCAATTCGTTGGCCGAGCCAAGGCCAAGACGATCCGTGACGAGGATGCCCTCGACAAAGAGCTGCGCAAAATAGCGCGGCAGGTCACCCAAAACGAGATCGGCAAAAAGCCGGAGGTGACCGTTGTGGTCAGCCGGTTGTCATGAAGTGCGGCACGGCACTCCTTCTGGCGCTCATCAGCTTGGGCCCCACTGCGAACGCCGAGCCCTTCGCAGCAGAAGGCACCGTCTTCGCGTATACTGTTGTGGTGAAAGAGAATGACGAAGATGTGCTGCGGGACCGCACAGAGATTGCGATCCTGAGTGTAACGGACGGCGTTGCCTTCTTCTCCGAATGCGAACTGGGAACCGGTAGCTGTGCGGTTGGGTACACGGATGGAATCTCGGTCGGATATTTTGATTTCTACGATTTGGGAGATTCGGTGCCGACCCGGCTTTTGGCTGAGTTTCGAGCAAACCCGCACGATGGCTTTCCGTACCCGCCAGGACGTTTTTTTCCGCTCGAAGATGCCAAACGGGTCAGCTGGAGCTCCGACGATGGCAGTGTAGCCGGGGTTTTTACCCAAAGTTGCTGCGTGCAGAGCGAAGATCGAACGCTCTGGGTCATGGAATTCGAAGAAACGTACAATGGCGGATGGCCAACGCGACACACGCGCCATTTTGACCCAGAGTTGGGGTGGCATGTCTGGGAACGCATTGAGATCGAATTTGCCACAATGCCAACAAGCGTGGTCGAGCTCAGGTTGACTGGCGTTACTCTACCAAACTAACGGTCTATCCGCCTGCGCGCTCGGCAAAGCTCTTGGTGATAAAGCTTGGCGCGTCGTCGCCCATGCCCACAATCTTGTTCTGGTCACGACGGCCCCGGCCTTTGCCGTTGTCCTCACGCTGGTCTTTTCTGTTGCGCTCATCGCGCGGCTTGCGCTCGCGGCGGGGCTTGTCCTCTGTCGCGGCCTTTTGGGGCGCTTCGGACTGTGCCTCGGGTGTGTCCTCACGCGGCTTGCGGCGCGAGCGGCTGCGTTTGGGTTTCTCCTCCGTCGCACTGCCATCATCAACCACGTCGCCCGTTGGGGCAGGCTGATTTTGCAGCGGGTTGTCCAGACGCGGAATCTCATGCTGCACCAGCTTTTCGACGGCATCAAAGTTTTTGCCATCGCGCGGGTTGCAGATCATGATCGCAACACCCGAGCGGCCGGCACGGCCCGTGCGGCCAATTCGGTGCACGTAGTCCTCTGCATGGCTGGGCACGTCAAAATTGAAGACATGGCTCACCGCAGGGATATCAAGCCCTCGCGCTGCGACGTCAGACGCCACGAGGAACTGGATCGTGCCGTCGCGAAAGCCATCAAGCGTCCGCATGCGGTGTGACTGATCCAGATCGCCGTGGATCGGTTCGGCATTCAGTCCGTGTTTTTTCAACGACTTGGCAACAATGTCCACGTCGGACTTGCGGTTACAAAAGATAATCGCGTTGGTACACGCCTCTCCTTCGCCAGCGATCAGAGCGCGCAATAGGTTGCGCTTCTCGCGGTCCTGCTTTTCCCGGCTGGAGCCTTTGAACATGACCACGCCTTGGGTGATGTTCTTGTTCGTTGTCGCCGCACGGGCAATCTCCACCTTGGCCGGAGCCGAGAGGAACGTGTTGGTGATCCGCTCAATCTCGGGCGCCATCGTGGCCGAGAAGAAGAGCGTCTGGCGGGTAAACGGCGTGAGGCCAAAGATGCGCTCAATATCGGGGATGAAGCCCATGTCGAGCATGCGGTCCGCCTCATCCACCACCATCACCTGAACCCCGGTGAGCAACAGCTTGCCGCGCTCGAAATGGTCAAGCAGGCGGCCAGGGGTCGCGATCAGCACATCAACACCGCGGTCAATCAGCTGGTCTTGCTCTTTAAAGCTGACCCCACCGATCAGGAGGGCTTTGGTCAGTTTGGTGTACTTGGCGTAGTTGTCAAAGTTCTCGGCCACTTGCGCAGCCAACTCCCGCGTGGGGCAGAGCACAAGGCTCCGTGGCATTCGCGCGCGCGCGCGGCCCCGGCCCAGAAGTGTGACCATCGGCAAAACAAAGCTTGCGGTTTTACCAGTACCGGTCTGTGCGATACCAAGGACGTCCTTGCCCTCAAGGGCAGGGGGGATGGCGCCAGCCTGAATAGGCGTCGGGCTCGTATAGCCCGTCTCATCAATCGCCTTCAGGACCTTTTTGTCGAGCTTGAGATCGGCAAAGGTCGGCTGAGGTGCGGACGGGGTATCAGACGATGTCTGAGGATCAGTCGTTTCTGTCAAAATGGGCCCTTTCGCGATGTTGCGGCTCTCGGCCGCAAGGATCGCGCGGCCCGCCCGGCCGTATTGCCGGGGCGTTCGACAAGAGCGGGGTAGGCGGTTTGGACGTTTAGGTCAAGGAAACACGTCTTTGACGCGCCTACGTGCCGCAGACGGTGCAAAGATACATCGGTTAACGCCGCTTAGTTGGTGTTTTCGGTACGTATCAAGGCAGTCACCGGCCGCGTAGGCTGCCCAGTCGGCGAGGTCTGCCCCTGAAGACCCCCGCTAAAGAAATCAACGCCAACGGCGAAGTTTCCCGCGTAAGTCCCATTTTGCAGGGAATAAAGGATGCCGTCACCACCTTGCAAGGCACCTGAGGCCGTTCCTGTAACGGTGTTGCCTGCAAAAGGTGGATTGGCGTTCGGATTGATCGTTGTCGTTTCCAATCGGATCGCGCCGGCTACTGGATTGTTGTTCACATCTCGAAACAACTCTCCCCGTCCGGCAACTTCACCGGTCGCGAAATTAACGTTCAGCGTCGCCTCACCCAAAAATTCGATTTCCGCCAAGTTAAGCGCTGGGTTGCCCGCAATCCGATACTCCATCACCCCTTGAAAGTTGGCCGTGCCGGATGATGGCAGATCTGATGGCTGAGTGATGTCAGCAACTGTGAAACTGCTGCCGATCGAGGAAAACTGGTTTTCGAGTTCACCAAAGCTGGCAACTCCTCCGCTTCCACCAACGCCGCCGCCACAGGCGGCAAGAAACGCGCAGCAAACGACTGCAGAACTTGTTTTGAACATCATCGGGAATCCCCAGTAGCAGACTGGAATAGTCTTAACATGCTCAACAAATGTATGAAAGCAGAGCGATGAGAGTACGTCTTCGGGCGGTTTCGCCCGAAGACAAACAGTTCATAACTGTCAGCGGCGACGGCGCACCATACTCATACCTGCAACACCTGCAAGGAGCATCCACCCCGCAGCTGGCAGGGGTACAGCGGCCACAGGATTGTCAGGAATGATCACCTCTTCTCCAATCGACAGTCCGGCGATAGCGAGGCCCGATTGCAAGGCTTGGTCACTCCAATTGGTGACACCAAACGTAAAACTGTACGTGCCGGCTGTTTGGATCGTGAAGGTTGATTGTATCCAACCGGTCGAACCACACCCTTCGGCATAACAGCCTCCGCTACTCACCCCGAGCTCTGCCCAATTGGTCGCATTGTCGATGATGGGTGTCGAGGCTGGGTTCAATGTGACGCCCGCGTCAATCGCAGGAAGGCCAAAGCCTGGCACTGTGTCGCCAAGCTCGGTCGTGCGTGCGTTAAACAGGTTGGTCACGCCGCCAACGCTGTCTTCAAGAAGGGCGAAAGCGTAATCTGCAAATCCGGAACCGTCGGAAGTGACGTAATTGAAATAGTAGCTCAATTCGGCGCCGGCTTCGGCCTCAAATGTAGATGTGGTCAGCTGGCTGCCGTTTGTTTCACTGCCAAGTCCGTACCCGATCCCTGTCGCGTTGGACTCTGCCGTTGTCACATAGACATAACTGCTGCCGACGGGAGAGTCGCCGACATCGCCGTTCGATGTCCCAATTCCGGCGACGCCGTCAAAGGTGCCAATGCCACTCAATGTCGCGGCAGATGCCGCTGTTCCGCTGACGATGACAGCGGCCAAAGTTGCTGAAAGTTTCAACATTGTTTTCCCCAATTGTACCAGTACAAACGCCGGGCCAATACGCCGGCACTCAAAAAGTTAATGATTGGTTAATGGGGTGTCAAATGAAGTCTACCGCGTAAGTCTTTGAAATTGAGAGATTAATAATTTATTTCAGTTTAGACAACACAGTGTTTCCCGGAATCGCGCCGATCGCGGGCTTATGTCATCATCTCTTTCGTGGCGGTCAATGTAATCTCCGGATGGTCCCGTTCCACGCGATCGATGTCCCATTGAAGCCGCGTCAGATATACAAGATCGCCATCGTTATCCGTCGCGATGTGCTGTTTGTTGGTGTTTACAAACGCATCGACGGCTGCCTTTTCGCCAGCAAGCCATCGCGCAGACGTAAATTGCGATTGCGAGAAGGTGACGGGTAGGCCGTATTCCATCTCAATCCGGCTGGCCAAAACCTCAAACTGCAATTGACCCACGACGCCCACGATGAATCCCGATCCGATATTGGGCTTAAAGATTTTGGCCGCCCCTTCCTCAGCGAATTGATAAAGCGCTTTTTCTAGATGCTTGGCTTTCATTGGATCGCCTGCACGAACCGATTGCAGCAACTCTGGCGCAAAAGAGGGGATGCCAGTGACGCGAATGGCTTCGCCTTCGGTCAGCGTGTCGCCAATGCGCAGCTGGCCATGGTTTGGGATGCCGATGATGTCACCGCCCCAGGCCTCCTCCGCCAGCTCACGATCCGCGGCCAGAAACATGACCGGGTTTGATACTGCCATGACCTTCTTGGACCGGACATGCGTGAGCTTCATGCCGCGCTGGAAATGCCCGGAAGCGAGACGGACAAAGGCGACACGGTCACGGTGCTTGGGGTCCATATTGGCCTGCACCTTGAACACAAAGCCCGCGACCTTTTTCTCCTCAGGCGCAATGTTGCGGGGCTGGGCGGATTGCACCTGCGGCTCGGGGCCAAAGTCGGCGATGCCGCGCATCAGTTCTTGTACGCCAAAGGAATTGATCGCTGATCCGAACCAGATCGGCGTCATATGCCCCTCAAGCACGGATTGAGTGTTCAAGCTGGGCAGAAGCTCACGCGCCATTTCCACCTCTTCGCGGAGCTTTTCGAGCAGATCCGCGGGCACATGATCCCCAATCTTGGGATCATCAAGGCCGTTGATCTCCACCGTTTCGGCAACGACATTGCGGTCCGCGCGATCCATCAGCTCCAGCCGGTCGTTCAGCAGGTCATAGCACCCCATAAACTCGCGCCCGATCCCGATGGGCCATGAGGCAGGGGTCACGTCAATCGCGAGGTTTTCCTGAATTTCATCAATGATCTCAAAAGTGTCGCGGCTTTCCCGATCCATTTTGTTACAGAAGGTCAGGATTGGCAGGTCGCGCAGGCGGCACACTTCAAACAGCTTTTGCGTTTGGCTTTCCACACCCTTGGCCCCGTCAATCACCATCACGGCCGCATCCACAGCGGTCAGCGTGCGGTAGGTGTCCTCCGAAAAGTCTGAGTGACCGGGCGTGTCGACAAGGTTAAAGCGGTAGTTGGTCTCTTTGCCTTGGAAATCGAACGACATCGCAGAGGCGCTGACTGAAATCCCGCGATCCTTCTCCATCTGCATAAAGTCAGACCGCGTGCGCCGCGCTTCACCCTTGGCGCGGACTTGCCCTGCCATCTGGATCGCCCCGCCAAACAGCAGAAATTTCTCGGTCAACGTCGTCTTGCCAGCGTCTGGATGCGAGATGATCGCAAAGGTACGGCGGCGGGCAATTTCAGGCGGGAGTTCGGGGCGATTTGTCATGCGCGTGCTGTAGCGCGGGGGCGGGGGGATGGCAATTGCTGGGGGGATCTAGATTAAAGGGGAACAGGGTGGGTACTCTGCAGCTAAGGGTTGATTGTCGTTAACAGGCTGTTACTCTCGCAAGAGAAGGTGTTGGTTTTGAAGGGAATATATCAATGCGAGATTTGTATGGATACACACGCTCTGTCACATGTGCAGCAGCCTGCACAGCACTTGCGGCCTGTGGCGGTGGCGGTGGTGGAGGCGCTGACGGCACGTCATCAACCTTCGCGGGCTATGATGCCATCGGTGTGTCAATTGTGAACGAAGCAGATCCTCTTGATTTTGGAAATATCGCCGACGTCGAAGGACCTGCGGGCGTACCAACCACCGGAACCGCTTCGTACCAAGGAGTTGCGTTTGCGGAAGTGTCAAATACGAACGGGGCGAGTCAGATACAGGGGCGATTGATGCTTGACGCTGACTTCGCGAACAGCCTGATGGACGGCTCTATTGACGCGATTGTTGACCAAGCAAACGAGGCTCTTTCAGGGTCAATCTCGCTCGACGGCGGTATCATCCGGCGTGACATCAACGTCCTTCAGACCTATACGTTTGGCGGTCCCATGCAGGGAACGATAACTGACATTAATGGAAATGAAATAACAGTTGACGGGTTCTACAATGGCGATTTCTACGGAGCTGGTGAAGAATACGTAAACGGGCGCTTCTCGGGAACTTTGGCATCTAACGGCACAACGGCTACGATAACAAATGGTCAGTTTGTGGCCAGCGAACTGCCCTAGCGCCGCAAAAGCTGCCTCAACCCGAAGAAGACGCCCGCTTGAGCAGCGCAACCGCGTCGGGGTTGGCGAGCGCTGCTTCTTCTACCTCATAGCTGTGATGCGCCCGGCGGGCGTGGCCTTTTTCGGTCAGCGCGTCGGGTAGGGCGGCGCGGGTGCGGGGGTCGATCAACAGGCTCTCGGCCGCGATCCCTTCGGCGTAGATGATGTGGTGTTCGTCAAACAGCACCTGAAAATAGTCGATGTAGCCGCCGTCTTGCTGCACGACGGTCGTCCCGTTGATCAGGTGCCGTGCCTTGATCAAAACCTCGGACCGCCCTGCGCCCAGAGTGTCGTGCCGCTGGTAGATAAAAAGTCGATGATCCGGACTGACGAGCAGGTCATTGGCGTTGTGCAACGCCCCTTCCTTGATCAACACCGGAGCGAAGCTGCCCGTCGCGCGCAGGGTCGTCTGCCCGACCCAACGCACCTCTTGCGGGCCGTCGTCGCGGGTCAGGACTTTGTCGCCGGGGCGCACGTCCTCAATCGGGCGTTGCTCACCGCTGGCCATCGTAATCCGGGTGCCGCGCGTAAAGGACACGCAGCTGGCTTCTGCCAAACGTTTGGTGGCCGCCTGCCGATCAAGGCCGACAAGTCGGTAGCCAAGGCCGGGCTCAATAGACGCAAGCGGCAGCAAATAGATGTCTGCCGCCCGTTGATCTTCAACCTCAACAAGGATCAGCGCCTCGCTGGTAGAGCCATCGGGGGCCATGAGGGTCAGGCAACTGTCGAGGTGCACAATGTTGCCCGCCTGTCCGAGAGGGGAGCCAGCGACCACCCGAAACCGGCCATCCGTTTCCAGGACTTCAACGGACAGCGTGCGACGGTCAACGCCCGGGGCCAGCACGTATACGTCGTCCATCACCAGATCATCAGCAAAGGTAATTGCATCCCCCTCTGCCACACCATCCGTCACCGCAAAGGCATGGGCCAGGTAGACCAAAAGCTCTTGCTGAGGCGTTGGAGTTGTCACGGGGCGGGTCCTGCTGTTGCCGAGGTGTGCAGGGCGTACTAGGTTCGCCCCAGATAGACAAAGGAAATCATAATGGACCTCGGTATCAAGGGAAAACGTGCGCTGATCGGTGCATCGTCAAAAGGGCTGGGGCGCGGTTGCGCAGAGGCGCTTGCAGAGGCCGGGGTTGATCTGGTTCTGAACGCTCGCGGCGCCGATGCGCTCGAGGCGACAGCGGATCACATCCGCGCCACCTTCGGCGTCGAGGTGACAACCGTTGCCGCTGATATCACCAGCGAAGAGGGGCGCGCCGCTGTGATCGCGGCGGCTGGCGATGTTGATATTCTGGTCACCAATGCAGGCGGGCCGCCTCCGGGGCTGTGGTCTGACTGGGACCGCGATGATTTCATTGCTGCCATTGATGGCAACATGCTGACGCCAATCGCACTCATTCAGGCGGCATTGCCGGGTATGATGGAGCGGGGCTGGGGCCGGATCGTCAATATCACCTCGGGTTCTGTCAAAGCGCCGATCCCGCAGCTGGGCCTGTCCAATTCCGCGCGGGCGGGCCTCACGGGGTTTGTCGCCGGCACAGCGCGGCAAGTGGCGCATTCGGGCGTGACGATCAACAACATCCTGCCAGGTATCCACGCCACCGACCGAGCCGTCAGCCTCGACACCGGGGTATCCAAGGCGCAAGGCATCTCGCTCGATCAGGCCAAAGCGCAGCGCGAGGCAACGATCCCGGCCAAACGCTATGGCACAGCGGCGGAGTTTGGCGCGACCTGCGCATTCCTGTGCTCACAACATGCGGGCTTTATCGTGGGGCAAAACATCCTGCTCGACGGCGGAGCGATCAACGCCACGTTGTGACCCCACGCATCGCCGCCCGCAGCGCTTGGCAAAGCTGGGCGCTGTTGGTAGGACGCGGTACCCGATGTTTTTGATCGGGAATTGATCAAAGGACAGCTTGGTGCAGGCACCCCCCCGGCTAGAGGTCAAAAACCTGATGCGCAGCTTTGCGGGGCGGCAGGTGGTGAATGATGTCTCGCTCTCGGTTATGCCGGGGCAGGTGACTTGCCTTTTGGGCCCTTCTGGCTGTGGCAAGTCAACGACGTTGCGGATTATCGCAGGCGTCGACGTGCAGGACAGTGGTGAAATCTACGCTGATGGCAAGCTGGTCTGCGACGCTGACTTTCGTCTGCCACCGGAGGAGCGCGGCATTGGCCTGATGTTCCAGGATTTCGCTTTGTTTCCGCATCTGGATGTTGCCGGCAACGTTGGCTTTGGTCTTAAGGGATCAAAAGGCAATCTGCGCGCCCGGATTGAGGAATTGCTGCGCAAGGTCGGCATGCACCGTCACATTGATCGCTACCCGCACGAACTATCGGGCGGTGAACAGCAGCGCGTCGCACTGGCCCGCGCATTGGCACCACAGCCGCGGATCATGTTGATGGATGAGCCGTTCTCCGGCCTCGATGATCGGTTGCGCGATGACATCCGGGACGAGACATTGAGCCTGCTGAAAGACGAAGGCACTGCCGTCCTGCTTGTGACGCATGAGCCAGGCGAGGCGATGCGGATGGCCGATGAGATCGCACTGATGCGAGATGGGCGTATTGTGCAGAGGGGCGCCCCCTACAACATCTATAACGCACCTGTGGACATTGAGGCTGCCGCTTTCTTTAGCGATATCAACGTGATCCGAGGTGAAGTTCATGGCGCGCTGACCGAGACTGCCTTTGGCCAGTTCCTCGCCCCCGGCGTGCCGGATGGCACGCCCGTGGACATTGTGATCCGGCCCCAACACCTCAAGATCGACTTTGACCGCTCAGGCAGTGGCCCCAACCCCACGCCCGAGATGGGCACGCCCGCGCGTGGCGTGGTCGAGCGGGCGCGGTTCATGGGGGCGGCCAGCCTCGTGGAATTTCGGATGGATTTTGACGGCTCCAAGTTGAAGGCTCTGGTGCCATCCGTATTCCTGCCGAAACCGGGCCGGGCCCTGTGGCTGATGATCCGGCGGGACCGGTGTTTCGTCTTCGCTGACCGCAACGCAGGCTGAAGGGGCGGAGCCTCCGGCGGGGGTGATGGCCCAAAGAAGACTTAGGCTGTGTCTTCGTCCGAGCGGGCGCGAAAATCGGCCAGCGTTTTGCCAGGTTCTTCAATGAACAGTTGCGGCAACACAGCGAGGTCTTCGATCTGGTCGAGGCGGAAGGTGCGGAAATCAGACCGAAGCTCGCACCAGGCGGTTATTGTCCAAAGGCGGCCCCAGTAATCCAGATGCAGCGGGCGGATGGCGCGGATCGTTGTCGGGCCGTCGCCCACACGGGTTGAGACGCGTACCTTTTGCCGCGCGCGGATCGCGGCGCGCAGGGGGGGCATATGCTGGAACCCACGGGCGGCGTCGGCAAAGGGGTAGACCGCAATCCCCCAGCTGGTCGGCGGAGAGGAGCGATCCTCGGGCAGGACCGCGTCGATCTTGGCCGAAAGCGATTTGGCGGCCTCTTTCAGCTCTGCGTCCGCCGCTTGCCCCACGGTCGCGATGCCCAGATGCAGCGCTTCAAGCTCGGTTGCCGTCAGGTTCAGAGGGGGCAGGGTGATCGCCGCAGTCGTGCGGTAGCCCAGCCCGCGCTCGCCCTCAATTGGGACGCCGGACGCCACGAGCGTGTCCATATCGCGATAGATCGTGCGGACCGACACACCCAGCCGGGTGGCGATATCCTCGGCGCGGTGCATCCGTCCGTCGCGGAGGATTTGGATCATTTCAAACAGGCGGTCTTTGCGGGGCATGCGGCCAACTCACTGACAAAAATCTGGCAACTGACAGGTTTGTGTCACAAATAGTGAGACTTGCCAACGTTTTCCCCTTTTCCGCGTTGCGGCGAGCCCCTATCTCAGAGATCGATTGGCGGCACCTGCGCGTGCCGCGCGCTTTGTGGGAGAGATCACATGTTGAACAATATCGGAATTCCTGGCCTGCTTTTGATTGCGGTCGTCGTCCTCGTCCTGTTCGGGCGCGGCAAGGTGTCGTCCTTGATGGGTGAAGTTGGTAAAGGCATCACGGCCTTTAAGAAAGGCGTCAACGACGGCAGCCAAGAGATCGAAGACACGGCCACGGCGGCTCGTGACGTGACGCCCGAAGAAGACAAAGACCGCGCGTAAGGCCCGCTGATGTTTGGCATGGGCTGGAGCGAAATGATGGTTGTGGGCATCGTGGCGTTGATCGTCGTGGGGCCCAAGGACCTGCCCGGATTGTTCCGGACCATCGGTGAATTTACCGGCAAAGCCAAAGGAATGGCGCGCGAGTTTAACCGCGCCATGAACAACGCGGCCAAAGAGACGGGCGTCTCGGACGTGAGCAAGACGATCAAGGCGGCGGCGGATCCCAAGTCCTTTGGCGTGGACAAGCTGAAAGAGGCGGCGGATCTTGGCCTGAGCGAGGAACGCGCCGCCAACAAGGCCAAGATTGACGAGGCGATGGCCACAGCCGCACGCAATCGGCAGGCCAAAGAGGCCGCTGAGGCGGCGAAATCGGAGGCCGGCGAATGACCGCGGCAGACAACGTAGAAGCCAGCAGCGCCCCTCTGATCGAACATCTGACCGAGCTGCGCCAGCGTCTGATTTATTCCGTGGCGGCGTTTCTGGTAGGGATGGTCATCTGCTTTACCTTCGCGGGAAGCATCCTTGAATTTCTGCTGATCCCCATCGAAAACACGATGCGGGCCTTGGGGGATCCATCGCCCGAAATGCAGTATACCGCACCGCAGGAGTACTTCTTTACGCTGATCCGGATTTCCGTGGTCGCGGGGCTGATTGTGTCGTTCCCGATCATCGCGTTTCAGCTGTGGCGCTTTGTGGCGCCGGGGCTCTACAAAAATGAGCAGCATGCCTTTCTGCCATTTCTGATTTCATCGCCTGTCCTGTTCCTGTTGGGTGCTGCGTTTGCGCATTTTGTCGTTGTCCCCCTCGCCATGGCCTTTTTCCTGGGCTTTGCGGATTTGCCAACGGTTTTGACCGACGCCGCCGCCGATCTTGTGCCGAACCCGACGAGCGAGGGGCCCCTGACGATGGAAGACGTTGGCGCCGCACTCGATACACTCAACGCCGAACGCGCCGCCGCCGCGACCGCCGCGCAAGAGGGTGTCTCTATCGTCTTTAACGGCAAGGTGAATGAAAGCCTTGATATCACGCTCAAGATGATCGTGGCCTTTGGTCTTTGCTTTCAGCTGCCGGTCCTGTTGACCCTTATGGGCTCTGCCGGTTTGGCGTCGTCACGCGGGTTGCGCGGAACACGGAAGTACGCGGTGTTGGGCATCCTCGTCGTTGCGGCGCTGGTGACGCCGCCCGATGTTGTGACACAGCTGATCCTGTTCACGGTGGTCTATGGCCTCTATGAGATTTCCATCCATCTCGTCGCCGGGGTCGAACGGCGCAAGGACCGGAAGGCCCGCGAAGAGGGGATCATCGGCGAAGACGAGAGCCTGTTCGACATTGATGACGATGAAGAGGCTGAGGAGGCCGCGCAGTGAACGATGTGCTGCTGGAGCGCATCGCGCAAGCGCTGGAGCGGATCAGCCCGCCGCCCGTCGCGGCGCCCGATCTCTCGACAGCCTCAGCCTTTGTTTGGTCGCCTGACCCTGATCGCTTGGTGCCCGTGGCAAAGGTCTCGGCGCTCGATGTGGGCCTGCTGATCGGGATTGACCGGGCGCGCGATACGTTGATGGACAACACCCGGCGCTTTGCGCAAGGAATGCCCGCGAACAACGCGCTGCTCTGGGGCTCGCGCGGGATGGGAAAATCCAGCTTGGTCAAGGCAGTACACGGGGCTCTTCATTCAGACTTTCCGACACTTAAGATCGTTGAAGTGCACCGCGAGGATCTGCCCAGCATCGGGCGCTGTTTGGCTTTGTTGCGGGAGGCGAACGAGCGCTTCATCCTGTATTGCGATGATCTGTCTTTCACGCAGGACGATGCCCATTACAAATCGCTCAAGGCGGTTCTGGATGGTGGGATTGAGGGGCGGCCTGACAATGTCGTGCTTTATGCAACGTCTAACAGGCGGCACCTGATGCCCCGTGATATGATCGAGAACGAGCGGTCTACCTCCATCTCACCGTCTGAGGCGGTGGAGGAGAAGGTCTCTCTGTCTGATCGCTTTGGCCTCTGGATCGGGTTTCATCCGTGTGATCAGGATCAGTACCTCGCGATGATCCGCGGATATTGTGACGCCTACGGTATCCACATCTCGGACGATGATCTGCGGGCAGAAGCGATTGAATGGCAAGCCACGCGGGGCAGCCGGTCTGGCCGTGTGGCGTGGCAGTATTTCACTGATCTGGCAGGGCGAAAGGGCGTGACGCTTTAGCGCCACGCCGCGTGCCTTAGGGCAGGAAGTTCGTCGGATCTTCGCTCGCCGTGCCGCGCCGTACCTCAAAGTGCAAAAAGCTCGGGTCACCGGCCTGAACAGAGCCGATGGCTTGCCCCTGGCTCACAGTGTCACCGCGGCTGACGGTCAGGTTATCAAGATGGGTGTAAACGGTCAGCAGATTGCCCGCGTGCCGGATAACCACGATCTGAATGCCAGCCGTGTCTGTGGTGATCGCTGCCACGGAACCGCTGGCCGCTGCGACAACCGGTGATCCGGCAGAGGCACCGATATCGATCCCGTCGTTGCGACCGGCGGCATAGGCGCGGATGATGCTGCCCTGCGCGGGGAAGACCATGGGCGCGCTGCTGGCCGTCTCGGTCTGCTCGCTGCCAAGGTCCGGCACCGGAACCGGCGCAGGCTCGGGCGTTGCGGCCGGGGCCGCGACGGTGTCTGCCGGTGGTAAGGGCGTTTCCGCGCTTGGCGGCACCGGTGTGACGCTGCCTTCACCGGGGGCGGCTGTGTCCTCGCGTGCCGCTGGCGGCACAGCACCGGCAGCAGGGATCAGCAAGAACTGCCCAGCCCGCACATTCAGGTCAGGGCCGAGGCCGTTCCATTCGGCAATCGATTGAGGCGAGGCCCCGTAAAGCCGTGCGATGGAAAAGAGCGTCTCACCGCGCAACACCTGATGTTGCACCGGCTCGGCCCCGATGACGGTCTGCGCGGGTTCGGTCGCTGGGGCAGCCACGGTTGTGCCTGCGCGATCAATGGCGTTGCCTGCAAGCGTTGTGACTTCAACCGTCGATGGCTGAATTGGTCCCGACGTCGCAGCCCCCGTTGCGGGGGAGGGCTCGGCCACGCGGCTGGGCAGGGCGATCACCTCATCCCGGCGGAGCGTGACGTCCGGCTCGATCCCGTTGTAGCTTGCCAGCGTGTCCGCATTGAGGCCAAGACGCGTCGCAATGCTACGCGCCGTGTCGCCCTGTTTGGCCACAACGACTTGATAATTGGGGTAGGAAATCACCCCGCGATCATCCGGTTCGGGGCGAGGTTCCACGTTGGCGAGCGCGGAAGTGGTGTCAAATCCGTTGCCCAAATCGCGAAGATCAAAGTCAAAACCGTTGCCATTACACGCCGCCAAAAGCGCAAGACCGGCTGTCGCCATCGCAAGCCGGGTCGGCCGCGCGAGTGTTTTCTGCATCATATC
Organism: Flavimaricola sp.; assembly: GCA_020629175.1. Lineage (GTDB taxonomy): Bacteria > Pseudomonadota > Alphaproteobacteria > Rhodobacterales > Rhodobacteraceae > JALZWD01. Next base: position 22,717 of record JAHDDU010000032.1, read on the forward strand.
CTCTGTCCTACTTGCCCTATTTTATCAGGGTTCTGAGGGGTTTACCGTCATTTCTTAATCTTGACCCAGACCTTCGACCAAAGGGACAAAGCGCACAGGGCGGAGTTCTTCGTAATCATAGCCGCTGTCCAGACGCTTGACCCGGATGAGGCTTTGCACCGTGTCGGACTGGCCAACCGGCACAATCATAATACCCCCAACTTTCAATTGCGCCAAGAGGGGGCCGGGTGGATCCTCTGCGGCGGCGGTCACAAGGATACGGTCGAACGGGGCCTGTTCGGGCAATCCGTGGCTGCCATCGGCGGTGATCGCAGTAATGTTGTGCAGACCGAGCTGATCAAACATCTGGCGCGCCTCTGCCACCAGCCGCTTGTAACGGTCTACGGTATAGACGCGCCGGGCCAGCTGGCTCAGGATCGCGGCCTGATAGCCGGAGCCTGTCCCCACCTCGAGCACCTTTTCCCGCCCCGTCAGATCGAGCGCTTGCGTCATGATCCCCACGACAGAGGGTTGTGAGATCGTCTGACCACAGCCAATCGGTAGCGGCATATCATCATGCGCGCGTTCTGAAAAAATCCCCCGCACAAACATCGCGCGTTCTATTTTTTCCATAACGGTCAGCACCTTGGCGTCCGTCACCCCCTTGGAGCGAAGGGCGAAGAGGAACTGCATCTTGCGTTCGGCCTCGGTGGTGTCGGCGGGCGTCACGCTGTTTGCCCGTCAAGCTTTGCAGCGAGGGCAGGCAGCATGTCATGCGCCGTCAAATCCGCCCGCATCGGCGTGACCGAAATCTTGCCTGCTAAATTGGCATGCGCGTCGGTGCCGGGTGCTGTGGGCACATTCTGTGGCCCGCCCTTGACCCACAAATACCTCCGCCCTGAAGGGGAGGTCTGCGGCTCGACCCCAAAACACGTGTCCCGCCGAAAGCCTTGCGCCACGGTGGCAATCCCTTTGACCGCAGCGGCAGGCACAGGGGGAAAGTTCACATTATAGAAAATGCGGTAGTCGTCCTGTGTCCAGCCCCCGTGGTTCACAATGCGCCGGACCGTGGCAGTGCCATGTACGCGCGCCGCTTCAAAGCTGTCCGGTAAGTCTTTGTTATCAGGTCCGTAATACTGGCTGAGTGCAATAGACCGGTACCCCTGTAGCGCCCCTTCGATGCAGGCGCCAATGGTCCCGGAATAAAGCGTATTCTCCGCGGAATTGTTGCCGCGATTAACGCCTGAGAGGATCAGGTCGGGCGCGTTGCCCGCCATCACATCATGCAATCCCGCCAGCACACAATCGGCGGGCGAGCCTTCGACGGCATAGCGACGGTCCCCGACTTTTGCGATCATTGTGGGCCGGGTGTAGTTGATGCAATGGCCCACGCCCGATTGCTCGAACGCTGGGGCGACTGTCCAAACCTCGCCCGAAGGGCCGGCAATGTTCGTCGCAATCTCGTGCAACACGCTCAGGCCCGGAGCATTGATCCCGTCGTCATTGGTGATGAGAATGCGCATGAATGCCCCCGCGTGGTCCCCACTTTGGTACCCCTGCCTGCAAGGGGCGGCAAGCACGCCCGCACGTTGTTTTCCGCGCGACGTATTCCGGCAACAAGCGCCTAGGCCAGGATGGTGGGTAAGAGGCGTGCAGCCTCGGATTTGGGGCTGGCCAGTTTGGAAGCATCCTCACCCGGGAAGAACCGTGCACGCGTTGCCGTGGGCATGGGCGCAGGGCTCAAAATCTCCACCCGGCGCTCCATATTCCGGGTCTCGGCGGCCCAGGATTGCGCGATCGCGATCTGCGCAGCCTTTGTCGCCCCATAATGCCCAAAGAAGGCTTTTCCTGCCTGCGGATCATCAAAAAACACAGCCTTGCCAGAGGGATGCAGCACTTGGTTCACATAAGAAATCAGTCGCGAAGTCGCAGTGATGTTGACGTTGATGGATTTCGCCAGGTCCTTCTCCGTCATATCCTGCGCTGGGGTGAGCGGACCCGCATGAATGGCCGTGTGGCACCACAGATCAAGCGTGCCCCAACGGTCATGTATGGATTGGCACAGCTGCTGCATCGCCTCTGCAATAGTGATGTCCATCGGCGCCAGCGTGGCCTGACCGCCCGCCGCACGCACCGTATCATCCAGCTCTTCGAGCGCGCCCACCGTCTTGCCCACCGCGATGATGTGATGAGTGGGTGCAAGGGCGAGGGCCAATGCATGGCCAAGACCGCGAGAGGCACCGGTGATCAAAGCTGTGGGCATGTCAGACGTCCATATGCGCTAGAGTTCCGCTCCATATGGCGGGGAACGCCCAGACTGGCAAGACTACCGCCCGGTTTCGAGGAACGACGCCAGCCTGATTCTCAACTGCTCGCGGCTGCGTGGCCCGGTCATAATATCCACCGTGCGCCCGTCGCCATCGATCAGCATCAGCGTGACGCGCCCGACTGAGTGTTGCCGCGCATAGGCAAGGCCATCCTCGCTCACGAGGCTCGCGATCCTGTAAGAGAAATCTCCCTCATCAAAATTGCGCAGCGCAGCGCGGGCTTCACGCTCGAGCACGACGCAATCCCCACAGGCCGGATCATGGATTTGCACCACCGCTGGCGTGCCGTTGCCAATGACGCTCAGGTCCTGCTCTTCGATGTCAGCCATGACAGAGGTCACAGCATATCCGCCCACACCGCCGACAAGGACAGCGCCCAAGATGCCCCATTGCAAATAGCTCATCGCCCCGCGCCGGGTCACAGGCCGGTCCTGAGCAGTTTCTGTCGAATACGCCTTCTTCCGCGTCTGCCGTTTCTTCGCCATTGGTTGCCCTCCACGCCAAAGTCTAGGTCCGCGAATGCCCGAGTTGGAATGACAATCCCGTGTACTTATTCAGCCGCGGTCGCCATTTTGAACCCTTTTTCCACCATATCGGCAGGGGTCACCGGATACTGCCCGGAAAAACAGGCATCGCAATATTGCGGCTGTACGGCATCGCGCCCCTTGGCCTCTCCCACAGCGCGATATAGCCCATCAAGCGAGATGAACTTCAGGCTATCCACGCCCAAATGCGCGCACATCTCATCCTCGGACATTCGCGCGGCCAACAGCTTCTCCCTGTTCGGCGTGTCGACACCGTAAAAACAGGGCCAGGCGGTGGGGGGGGAGGCGATGCGGAAATGCACCTCGGCCGCCCCGGCATCAAGGATCATCTCGCGCAGCTTCACGGTCGTTGTGCCACGCACCACAGAATCGTCCACCAGCACAACCCGCTTGCCCCGGATCAGCGCCCGATTGACGTTGAGCTTCAGGCGCACACCCATGTTGCGGATCTGTTCGGTCGGCTCAATAAAGGTCCGCCCCATGTAGTTGTTGCGGATGATCCCCATCGCATAAGGAATGCCCGATTGCAGGCTGTAGCCGATGGCCGCAGGGGTCCCGGAATCCGGAACCGGGCAGACAAGGTCCGCCTCCACCGGCGCTTCCTTGGCGAGCTCACGCCCGATGTTTTCGCGCGTTTCATAGACCGACCGCCCGCCCAGCGACGAATCCGGGCGCGAGAAATAGACATGCTCAAAAATGCAGAACCGCGGCTTTTGCGGCCGGAACGGAAAATGGCTGGACACGCCATGCGCATTGATCACCACCATTTCGCCAGGTTCAATCTCGCGGATAAACTCCGCCCCGATGATGTCAAACGCGCAGGTTTCAGAGGCCAGAGCATAGCCTTCGCCAATCTTGCCTAGTACCAAGGGCCGCACGCCCAAAGGATCGCGGCAGCCGATCAGCTTGGTCCGCGTCATCGCCACAATAGAAAAGGCGCCCTCAACTTTGCGGAGCGCCTCTTCCATACGATCAGGGATGTTCCGGCCCATTGAACGGGCCATCAGATGAATGATGCATTCACTGTCGGACGAACTCTGAAAGATCGAGCCGCGCTCAATCAACTCGCGTCGCAGGGCCACTGCGTTGGTGATGTTGCCGTTATGCGCAATTGCTGCTCCGCCCATGGCAAACTCGCCAAAGAACGGCTGCACATCGCGCAGCGCCGTCTGCCCCTTGTTGCCCGAGGTGGAATAGCGCACATGCCCAATGCCAATCGGGCCGGGCAGCGAGGCAATCATCTCTTCCGAGGTAAAGTTATCGCGCACCAGCCCCATGCGACGTTGCTGACAAAAACCCGTCTCAGGATCATGTGTGACGATCCCGCCCGCCTCTTGCCCCCTGTGCTGCAGCGCGTGCAAGCCAAGGGCGGCAAAGCTGGCCGCAGAGGTTACGCCAATGACGCCAAAGACACCGCATTCCTCCCGCAGTTTGTCATCATCAAAAGGATGGGTGGGGGGCAAGTGGGCGGCTAGGTCGTCTGGCACGGGGCAGCTCCGAATCCGATGTCACGAACGCCTTCACTCTTAGACGCTTGCGTCCGCGGTGTCATCAAACCTTCACAGATTATTGCGCGCGGATTCTGTCTTCTTCTGGCTAAAAATATCCCCTGGGGGGTCTGGGGGCGTGGAACGCCCCCAGTTGGTCGGCGGCGTCAGCCGTCGATCCAAATGCGTGTTCGAACGTCGGCCTTATTCAGCCGGTGCGCCGCAATCGCCGACGAGCTGGCTGTACTGTGTCGTCAACCACGAGGTTGCGGCCCCCAGATCCTCATCGCCAACATTGTCGCTAAAGCTCGAGAAGATCTCGGCAGACCGGCTGTCTTTGATCATTGGAATGTCCTGCGCAGACAGCACCTGATCATACACCACAAAGGCCACAGCGACGAGCAGCACGCCACGCGCGACGCCAAAGAGGAACCCAAGTCCCTGATCAATCACCCCCAGCGCGGACCGCTGCACGAGGGACGAAAAGAGCGGTGTGAAGATCGAGAAGACGACCAGCGCCACGGCGAAGACGAGGGCAAAGGCCCCAATAATGCCCAGTTCACAGCTCGACCCGATAATCCCGCCAATCACCGGGATTTGCTTGACCAGCGGCTCCACTTGATCGGCGAACAAAAACGCAAGGATTGCAGCGCCGATCCAGCCAAGGATGGCAAGGCTTTCCCGCACAAATCCACGCGAATAGGCCAGAAGGGCCGAGATGATAACAACCAGCGCAACAACGCCGTCAACAATGGTGAGGTCTTCCATGAGCCCGTCTCTATTTCCTAAGTGCCTGGGTCTAACCCGAACACGTCGCTTACAAATGTGGCCAAATCACGGATTTCACGTAACGCGAGGCCGGTGTCAGCAGCTCTTTTTGCCAAAGGTGGCATGATGGCTTCGCTGAAACCAAGTTTTTGGGCTTCTTTCAACCGATTTTCCATTTGTGCAACAGGACGAAGGGCACCTGAGAGGCTGATCTCGCCCAAAATGACACAGGTTTCGGGCAAAGTCGCATCCTCGCGGGCGGAAACAAGCGCCGCTGCCACGGCCAGATCAGCGGCAGGCTCCGAGATGCGCATGCCGCCTGCGACGTTCAGGTAGACGTCAAGACCGGTGAAAGAGATGCCGCACCGGCTGTCGAGAACTGCGAGGATCATATTGAGCCTCGCCGCGTCCCATCCAACGACCGAACGGCGCGCCGTTCCGGGGGCAGCTGGGGCGACGAGTGCCTGTATCTCGCACAACAGCGGTCGCGTGCCTTCAATGCCTGCAAAGACCACCGAGCCGGGCGAGGGGGTGCCGCGTTGTGACAGAAACAGGGCCGATGGGTTCTTGACCTCGGCCAGCCCTTTGCCGGTCATTTCAAAGACGCCGATTTCATCAGCCGGACCAAAGCGGTTCTTCACCGCCCGCAAAATGCGGAATTGATGGCCGCGCTCGCCCTCAAAATAGAGGACGCAATCCACCATATGCTCAACAACGCGGGGGCCAGCGATGGCGCCTTCTTTGGTCACGTGACCCACAAGGATCACAGCAATACCGCGGGTTTTGGCAAAGGTCGTCAATTCATGCGCCGCCGTGCGAACCTGAGACACAGAGCCCGGCGCGCTGTCGACCGTGTCGGACCACATTGTTTGCACCGAATCGATGATCACCAGATCCGGCTTTTGCGCATCCAGCGTCGTCAGGATATCGCGCAGGTTGGTTTCCGAGACCAGCTTGACCGGGCTTTGCTCAAGCCCCAGACGCCGCGCGCGCATTTGCACCTGAGAGGTGCTTTCCTCGCCCGTGACATAGATGACGTTGAGGCCATTGCGGGCAAACCGGGCTGCGGCCTGCAACAGCAAGGTCGATTTGCCGATGCCCGGATCGCCGCCCACCAAAATGGCCGAGGCGGCAACCAGCCCGCCGCCGAGGACCCGGTCCAACTCTTCGACGCCGGCCTGCGTGCGCGGCGGGGCCGCCTCTTGCGTTGCGAGGTCGGTGAGTGTGAGTTCCCTGCCGCGCTTGGAGCCGAGTGACTTGGATTTTGGACCGGAGGAGAGCGGTTTGTCCTCGGCGATGGTGTTCCAAGCACCGCAACTGTCACAGCGTCCGGACCATTTGGAGGTTGTCGCGCCGCAATCAGAGCAGGAGAAAGTAAGATCTTTGGCCATGGTCCCCTTTTGTTCTATTTTTGGAGCGCTGTCCATGGCCTGCGGGACGCCGCTCGCGGCCAAGGCCGCATCGCCCCGCCCGCCGTCCCGGAATTTGAGTTTATTTGGTCAGATGAAGGGGTGGGTTTGTCAGAGCCGATAGACGTGGCGCAGGGTTTGGCCAGTGCGCGCGTATGGCTCGAATCCAATCGCGGCATAGTAGGCGAGAGCGGCTGCGTTTTTTGCGCCGATGGCGGCCTCAATCTTTGCGAGGCCGGAGTGACGGGCGGCCGATAGGGTTGATTTGAACAAGGCGCGGCCAATGCCCTGGCGATGTGCGTCTGGGTGAATATGTGTGCCGATAATGCCCCATCCCGCTGGTGCTCCGTATGTGTTGTCTGGCCCGGCTTGCAGCAGGATTTGCAGCCCTGTCGGCACTCCATCAACGCAGGCGAGTGTTGACGCGCACAAATCGCGGCTTCGGATATAGGTGGTGCGCACGAAATCTTCTGAGGTGGGTAGGCTGCGCTGGCCCCGTTCGGCAAGTGTCTCGAGGATGCGCGATATCGCAGCCGCGTCGGTCATGCGCGACTGTCGCAAGGTGAGTGTCACTCTTTCGGTTCCGGCGCATACGCGCGACCGGTGTTGGTGCGCACCCGAGGGTCAGGATCGGGGGCCATTGCGCGGGGGGTGAGGGTTGAGATCACGATGCTGCAGAGGATGCAGGCGGTGAAGAGCCACAGGCCCCATGCGGTCTGCACTGTACCATAGCCAATGCCTTTGGCGAGGACCACATAAAGCGCGATCAGGAACACGTCGGCCATCGCCAGCTTGCCCAGCCAAGACAAGGTGGGCAGCAGGCGGGGGCTAAGCAGGTGGAAATGCAAAAGCGCGAGGCCGATGGTTTTGATCATCGGCGCAAAGAGTGCGAAGGCCGTAACGAGGAGGGCGAGGCCCGGGTCTTCTGGCCAGAGACTTTGCAGGCCGGTCACCACGCTGATTTTGTCCAGCCCAAACCACGTGCTGAGCCCTGCTTCCATAAGGGGGGCGAACCATGAGATCGGGAAGGCGATCAACAGCGCGATGTTGGCGATGCGGAGGAGGGTGAGCATCATGGAGTTCCTTCGTCGCTGCAGGAAATTGAGGGCGCGATGGCGCGGTCCAGGAAGCGCTCGGCCAGGTCACGGGCGGCAGAGGCAGTCTCGCGCAATCCTTCGGGGACGCGCTCCTCGTACTCTGCGCAGGCGCGGTCGCGCAGAGTTTGCTGGTGTTGGGTCGTTGTGCTGGCGGAGCTGATGGCCGCAATGATGCCAAACAGCAGGAATATCCCAAAGGCGATGAGGGGGGCGATGGACGCCTCTTCCACTGCGGACGTGAACGATCCGGGATCTCTGTTCGGATGATCTGCGGTCTGAGCGGATCCTGCGAGGATCGCGCCGACAAAGAAGAGCGCGCACATGCCCAAAAAGACCGGCATGGTGTAGAGCCCGTAGAACCCCGGGGTGGCCAATGCCTCAACGAAAAAGCGCAAAATGCCGAACAGGAAGTACCCGCAGGCCAGCAGCATGAGGCTGTAGCCAAGCCGCGCCCGGCCCTTTGTGCGGCTTGCCATGACGCCAGATCCAAAGAACGCCCCAACAAGGCTGATGCAGATGTGGACAAAGCCGCCGATCACGGCGGCAAAAAGGGCTGCAATTTCTTCCAAAAGAAACCTCTCAGTTGGTTGCCTTGTATCAGCGCATATCGGTGCCGATGGCGTCAACGGGGCCCATCATAAAGTGCTTGAGTTGCGGACTTTGTGCCGCGTCCATATCCGCAACTGCACCATGCCACGCAATCTGGCCTTCGTGTAAGAGCGCCACGCGATCAGCAGTCGTCCGGACGGTGGACATATCATGCGTGATGGTGATCGTCGTGGCCCCGGCCTCGGCAACGATATCGCGGATCAGCGCGTTGATCGTACGGGCACGGATGGGATCAAGGCCGGTTGTCGGCTCGTCAAAGAAGATGACGGAAGGGTCGGTGGCTATAGCGCGGGCGAGGCCTGCGCGTTTTTGCATGCCGCCTGAAAGCTCGCCGGGGTATCTGTCTGCGGTCTCTGGGCCGAGGCCCACGCGCGCCAGTTTGCGCAAGGCGATATCGCGCGCTTTGGGCTGCGGCATCCCGGAGTGCAGCAGACGAAAAGCCACGTTCTGCCATAGGGGCAAGCTGTCAAAGAGAGCAGCGCTTTGGAACAACATGCCGAAATCGTTCAGAAACGTGGGGCGCGTTTTGGCCGTCAGCGGCACACCGTCCACCGCGATGCTTCCGCTGTCTGGCGTCTCAAGGCCCAAGATGCATTTGAGCAGGACCGATTTGCCCGAACCCGATCCACCGATTATCGCGAGGTTCTCGCCCCGCTGTGCGGTCAGTGTTGCGCCCTGCAGGACCGGGGTACTGCCAAAGGATTTATGGATGTCAGTCAGAGTGATCATGCGGAGAAAAACGCCTCCGTCAGCACAAAGTTGGCGGCCAGGATCAGGACGGAGGCGGCCACGACGCTGGATTTGGTTGCGACGCCGACCCCCGCTGCCCCCCGGCTGGACGACAGGCCATAGTAGCACCCCATGAGTGCAGCGATAAAGCCGAAGACAGCACCCTTGGTTAGGCTTGAAGCGATGTCGAGCGCGGTCAGGAAATCGACGGTGTTTTGCAGGTAGCTTGCGGTGTTGAACCCCAGCCTCAGCGTCGCGACCAATGTACCGCCGAGGATGCCGATGACATCGCCCACAGCGACGAGAAGCGGCACGACGAGGCTTGCTGCCACGACCCGGGGGGTAGTGAGGTACTTCATCGGGTCGGTTGAGAGGGTGATTAGCGCGTCGATCTGCTCTGTCACTTTCATCGTGGCCAGCTCTGCCGCGATAGAAGACGTCACACGGGCCGCAACCATCAAGCCAACGAGCACGGGACCCAACTCGCGCACCATGCCGATGGCCACGATCTGCGGGACGACGGCCTCGGCCTCAAACCGGGCACCGCCTGCGTAGATTTGCAGCGCCAGTGCGCCACCAGTGAAGAGCGCGGTCAGGCCAACGACCGGCAGAGAGAAGAACCCGATTTGCAAAAGCGCGCTGCCAAATGCCCGCCAGTAGATCGGCGGGCGGGCGATGTGGCTGAGGGCGTCTCCGGCAAAGAGTGTCACGCGCCCGAGTGCGGCCAACATGCGGAGCGTCGCAGCCCCGAGTGCGGCCAGCAGCCGGATCATCCGGTGACGGTGCGCCGGTGATAGCGCCGCCCCAGAGAGGTGAGGATTTCGTAACCGATGGTGCCGGCGGTATTGGCAAGGTCATCAACGGTTTGCTGTGGCCCGAGGATGGTAAGCGCGTCCGGTGTCTCGGGTAGATCGGTGATATCGACCGTGATCAAATCCATCGACACCCGGCCCACCAGCGGGCAGGGGGTGTCGGCATGCCACAATGTCGCGTTGCCGGACATCGCGCGGATCAATCCGTCCGCGTAGCCTGCCGAAACTGTCGCAATGCGCGACGGGCGCGGTGCTTGCCAGGCGTTGGAATAGCCCACCACTTCGCCTTTGGCCAAGCTGCGGGTCTGCACGACGGGCAGATCGACCTGCACGACTGGGCGCGCGTTTGCAAAGGGCAGGCCGCCGTATATGCCGATGCCGGGACGGCAAAGATCAAAGTGATACTCTGGCCCCAGCAGCGTACCGCCAGTTGCGGCAAGGCTGCGCGGCGCGCCAAGGCCGTCAGTCATCTGGCGGAACACATCGAGCTGGTAGGCGTTCATTGGGTGGGCCGGATCATCGGCGCAGGCCAGATGGCTCATCAGAAGCGTGGGACGTTGCGACAGCGCAAATTCCGCCACCTTGGCCCAATCGCCCCATTCGAGGCCAAGGCGGTTCATGCCGGTGTCGAGCTGAATGCCAAACGGGTGGCGCGGGAGCGCTTCGAAATGGCGGGTGATCTGATCCAGTGAGTTGAGCATTGGCGTCAGCTGCAGATCGCTGATCATATCCGTGTCACCGCGCATATGGCCGGAAAAGACGTTGATCTCGGGCCCCGGACCCACGGCATTGCGCACGGCGGCACCTTCTTCGGCCACCGCCACGAAAAAGCGTTTGCACCCGGCTGCCGCTAAGGCACGGCAAACGCGGGCGGACCCAAGGCCGTAGCCATCTGCCTTGACGACGGCTGCCGTCTCGACGTGGGTGTGCTGGTCCAAGGCGCGCCAATTGGCTGTCAGGGCCTCAAGATTGATGGAAAGTGTCGCAGTGCTCATGGCTGCCTTTTGACAGGCGGGCTTCGGTGGGGCAAGCGGTCAAGGCGGGATTGTTTGGGCGGAGTTTGCGCGGGCGCACACTGTCAACCTTGATGTGCAATGCCATCTGTCCGTATAGTTGGACACATGGCAGATGGAACCCGGCCCCAAGGCCCTCTTACCTATCACGACACAAGTGCACCGCCGCACCGGGATTTATGCACGGATTGCGGCATCTCGCGCAGCAGCGATCCCAAGCGATGTGGCCGCGCGTGCCAGTTCATCCAGCCTGAGTACCCTCGGCTAGAGGCGCAAGTTCATGGGCAGGCGCGGGGCGCCGGGGATGAGGTGTTTTTTGGCCCGTTTCAGCGGATCCTTCGCGCCCGGATGAAGGCGCCGCTTGCCGGGGCGCAATGGACAGGGATCACGACGCGGCTTGCCGCACGGCTCTTGGAAGTCGGGGCGGTCGATGCTGTTCTAACGATGGTGCCGGATGAGGCCGATCGTTGGAAACCGGTGCCTGCCCTGATCACCAACCCCGTCGATATGGCCAAGGCGAGGGGAATGCGTATGGGCTATGCGCCGCTTTTGGCTTTGCTCGAACCGGCGCAAGCAGCGGGATACAAACGGCTCGCGATCATAGGCATCCCGTGTCAGGTCTACGCCTTGCGCGCGCTCGAGCGGGAGCTGGGGTTTGAACGGCTCTATGTGATCGGCACACCCTGTTCCGATAACACGACAACCGAGCGGTTCCACGACTTTCTCGCCTTGCTGACAGATCGGCCTGATACGGTCAGCTATCTGGAGTTTCGTGCGGACTACAAAGTCGAGATGCGCTTTGATGACGGCCGCCGGCGCGAGGTGCCGTTTCTCAGCCTGCCAATCTCGGATTTGCGGCCCGATTTCTTTCCGCTGACCTGCCGCACCTGTGTTGATTACACCAACGCGCTGGCGGACATCACCGTGGGCTATATGGGCGGGCAGGGGGAGCAATGGTTGATCGTTCGCAATGACCGCGGGGCTGAGATGCTGGATCTTTTGGGGGAGGAGGTCGCGCTGTCAGAGCCAGGGGACAAGGGCAAGCGCGATGGGGCGGTGAAAGGCTTTATTGCCAACACCGAACGCGCGGCAGGCGGGCTGCCGCTGCGGCGGATGCCGGGCTGGTTGCGCCCGATTGTCAGCTGGCTGATGCCCAAGGTCGGCCCCCGCGGGATGGAGTTCGCCCGCACGCGGGTTGAGATGAAGGCCGCTGAAAGCGTCATCCACCTGCGCCGTGAGCGTCCGGCGCGGATGCGTGCGATGATCCCTGATCATGTGTGGGAACTGGTCGCTCCCTACGGCCTCACAGCCCAAGAGGGCGAGAGGACGGAAGGCGAACGAGAACCGTGAGTGGTGGAAGCGTGAGTGGCACCAGGTCCGCCTCGAACATCGCGCATTGGGTGAAGCGGCGTTAGTAAGGGAAACCTGACTTTGGCGGCTTTCCGCCGTCAGGCGAGTGGAATATCCGTCACGTAATGCGGCACCTGATAGCCGCGCTGGACAGCGGGCCGCTCGGCAATGCGCAGGTACCAGTCACGGACGTTCGGAAAATCGGCCAGATCGACATTTTGCCATTCAAATCGTGACGCCCAAGGCCAGCAGGCCATGTCGGCAATGCTATAAGTGCCGCGCCCGATGCCCGCGATGAAATCCCGGCCCTCAAGACGGGTGTTGAGCACCCGGTAGAGACGCTGTGCCTCATCGCCATAGCGCTCTTCGGCATAGTCCGACTTGCCCTTGTTGTACTTCAGAAAATGATGCGCCTGTCCCAGCATCGGACCAAAGCCGCCCATCTGCCACATCAACCATTCGATCATCCGCCAATACTCGGCCCCGTCGCAAAGGAATTTCTGATGCTTGTCGGCAAGATAGAGCATGATCGCCCCGGTCTCCATCAAGGTCTGACCGGTGTCATGGTCTACGATGGCCGGAATGCGGTTATTCGGCGCGATTTTCAGGAATTCAGGCGCGAATTGTTCGTCCTTGGTAATGTCGATGGGGTGGACAGTGTACGGCACGCCCAACTCTTCGAGCAGGATCGAGACTTTGCGGCCGTTGGGGGTGGTCCAGGTGTAGAGGTCTATCATTGGG